>NZ_JBHVHP010000001.1:1771218-2316368 GCF_042799955.1 Isoptericola sp. NPDC057653
CCCTGTCCCCCCCCTCCCGGCCCCCCCCCCGGGCCCCTCCCCCCCCCACCACCGCGGGTGGGGGCTTCACCCACTCCCGGCCGGTTGGCGTATCACCCCCCCACGCTCGATGCGTCAGGCAGGGTCGGCGACGGCGGCCTTGAGCCGGACGGCGGGGTCGAGGGCGCGTGCCAGGTCGAGCCGCAGCGGCTCGCCGCGGCTCATCAGGCGGCGCACGCCGCCGACGTCGCGCGGGGAGTCGACGAGCAGGACGGCGCGGACGCCCGCGACGCCGTCGGTGGCCGCGCCGTCGGCGGGGTCGAGGTAGAGGGCCGCCCACGGCCCCTCGCCGGGGGTGCCGCGCAGCACGACCGGGGAGTCCGCGGCGGGCAGGCCGAGCAGGGCCAGGTCGTGGCCGAGCTGCTGGGAGAAGACGTAGGGCGCGTGGCCCCCGCCGTGGGCGCCCTCGACGCCGAGCAGGGCGCGGACGGTCGGGTCCGGGTCGTGCAGGGCGGCCGACCAGTGGCCGCCCGGCACCGTGCCGAAGACGGGGTGCGCGCGCGAGGCGACGTCCCCGACCGCCCACACCCGCGGGTGGCCCGGGACGCGGCCGTCGGCGTCCACGACCAGCGCGCCCCGGGGGTCCAGCGGCAGGGCGCCCGCGAGCCACCCCGAGGCGGGGCGCGCCCCGACGGCGGTGAGCACGAGGTCGGCGGGCACGTGCTCGCCGTCGGCCAGGCGCACCCCGGTGTCGTCGACGGCGGCCACGGCCGCCCCGGTGCGCAGGCGGACCCCCGCGTCGGCGTACCAGCCCGCGAGGCGGGCGCCCACCTCGCGGCCGAGCTGGCGGGAGAGGGGCGCGTCGGCGGCCTCGAGCACCGTGACCTCGGCGCCCGCCTCGGCGGCCACGCCCGCGAGCTCGGCCCCGATCCAGCCCGCCCCCACGATCACGAGCCGCAGGCCCGGGCGCAGCGCGGACCGCAGGGCCTCGGCGTCGGCCGCCGTGTGCAGCAGGGCGGACGCGTCGAAGCCGGGCGGCACCACCGGCACGGACCCGACCGCGAGGACCACGGCGTCCGCCTCGACGCGGTCGCGGGACGTCACGACGGCCACGCCGTCCGGTCCGAGCTCGAGCGCCCGCGCGGGCTCCGCCAGCCGGACGTCGTCGGCGAGCGCCTCGACGTCGACGCCGAGGTCCTCGCTCAGCCACACGGGACCGGGGCGCGTCAACAGCTCCTTGGACAGGGGCGGGCGGTCGTACGGCGGCACCCCCTCCGCGCCGAGCAGCGTGACGCGGCCGTCGAAGCCGTGCGCGCGCAGCGCCGCGACCGTCTGCGCGCCCGCGAGGCCCGCGCCCACCACGACGACCGTGCGCGGCCGGGAGACGGGCTGGGAGGGGGCGGCGGTCGTGGGCTCGGGCACGCTGCTCACCGTAACCCGGTGGCGCTCGCCCTCGGGTCGGGCCGTGCGCGGGTACCGGGGACGGGTGCCCTCCCGACGACGGTAGGCTCGTCTGCCGTGGATCCCCGTGCACTGCCCGACCCTCCCGGAGGGCGCAAGCCCGCGCCCACCTGGCACTCCGTCGAGGCCGAGCACGAGGAGACCCCCCGCGCCGTGCCCGGCCCGGAGCGCGCGATCGTCACGGTGCTGAGCGGGATCGTCCTGGCCGTGCTGCTCGGCGTGCTGGTCGGCGCCCGCCTCGGCACCGGCGTCATCGCGCTCACGCTCGCCGTCGCGGGCACCTGGCGAGCCACCTCCCGGACCGGCCCGGTGGGCCTGGTGGTGCGCAGCCGCGGCTTCGACGTCTTCCTGTGCTGGGCGGCCGCCGTCGTCATCGGGGTGCTGGCACTCACGGCGCCCGGCCTGAGCTGAGCGGCGTCCCCCGGACGCCACGAGGGCCGGCACCCCCGCGGGGATGCCGGCCCTCGTCGTCGTCCGTCGGACCGTGCCGACCGGAGCCGGGGTCAGGCGCGGGGCGCCTCGCCCTTCGGCTCGTCGTCGGACGCGGCGTCCGTGGCACGCTCCTCGGCGTCGGCCTCGGAGGCCGCGGGCAGGGCGCCGTCGTCGACGACGTCGTGCTCGGCGGCGACCCGCTCGGCGTCGACCGGCGTGGTGCGCTCCTCGACCGTCACGGCCGCGTACTCGAACTCGGTGAGCGCGATGGCGGGCACCGGCTGGAAGGCGCGCACGAACAGGGCGGCGAGCGCCGCGCCCACGAGCGGGGCGAGGACGAACACCCACAGCTGGCCCCAGGTCCACCCGCCGCCGAAGACGGCGGAGGCGAACGACCGCGCCGGGTTGAGCGACGCGTTGGTGACGGGCCAGGCGACGATGATCAGCGCGCCGAGGGCCAGGCCGATGACGACCGGGGCGAACGCGGACTTCGAGCGCTTGCTCGTCACGGCGAGGATGATGCCGACGAAGACCGCCGTGACGATCACCTCGACGAGGATCGCGGCCCACATGGTGAACTCGACGGGCGAGCCGCCCTGCTGCGCGGCGGCCGCGGTGAGGGCGCCGGCGGGGGCGTGCGAGCCGAAGCCGTTCGCCGTGCCCTGGAAGAGCTCCGCCTTGGTGGACACCTGGGCGAACGGGAGCAGCGTGTCGGGGATGATCGAGAACATCACGGCCGCGGCCGCGGTGCCGCCCACGAGCTGGGCGACCCAGTACGGCACGAGGTCGCGCCAGGAGGCGCGGCCCGCGAGCGTGACACCGAGGGTCACCGCCGGGTTGAAGTGGCCGCCGGAGACGCCGCCGACCGCGGCGATGGCGCCCATGACGAGGATGCCGCCCGCGAGCGCGACCGTGATGATCTGGCCGTTGTTGAACAGGTTGAACGTGGCGGTGCCGACGATGCCGAGCACCAGCACGAACGTGCCGAAGGCCTCGGCGGCGAGCCGCGCGAACAGGCCGTACTCGATGCTGTCGGCCGCGGGCTCGACGTCGACCGAAGCCGTACCGCCCTCGGCGGCGATGTCCTGGGACATGAGGGTCCTTCTCTGTTCGGGAGACGGGCGTCTCGGTTCGCCCCCGCTCGGAGGGCCGGTCGTGCGTGACCGGCCTCGCAGGCCGGCAGCGCGGGCATGCTTCCACCGTGGTCTGAACGGTTGCTGAGCGCGGGCCGACGGTGGCGCTGCTCGCACCGTACCGCGCGTCGTCCCAGGTCGCGCTCCGCCACGGCCGTCGGCGCGCCGGTCGGAGGCCGCTCGGACGCTCTCGGCGGGCGCCGCCGTGCCACGGTGCGGAACGGCGGTCGACCCCGGCGCCCGGCTGCGTCAGAGTAGGGGCATGACCACACCAGTGAACGTCACCGTCACCGGGGCGGCGGGCCAGATCGGGTACGCGCTGCTCTTCCGGATCGCGTCGGGCGCGATGCTCGGCCCCGACACCCCCGTGCGGCTGCGGCTGCTGGAGATCCCGCAGGCGGTGAAGGCGGCCGAGGGCACCGCCATGGAGCTCGACGACTGCGCCTTCCCGCTGCTCGACGGGATCGACATCCACGACGACCCGACGGCCGGCTTCGCGGGCACCAACATCGCGCTGCTGGTGGGCGCGCGCCCGCGCGGCCCGGGCATGGAGCGGGCCGACCTGCTCGAGGCGAACGGCGGCATCTTCGGGCCGCAGGGCAAGGCCATCAACGCGGGCGCGGCGGACGACGTGCGCGTGCTCGTCGTGGGCAACCCGGCGAACACGAACGCGCTGATCGCGGCGTCGAACGCGCCCGACGTGCCGAAGGACCGGTTCACGGCGATGACGCGCCTGGACCACAACCGCGCCCTGTCGCAGCTCGCGAGGCGGGCCGACGTGCCGGTCTCGCAGGTGCGCCGGGTCACCATCTGGGGCAACCACTCGGCCAGCCAGTACCCGGACGTCTTCCACGCCGACGTCGCCGGCACCCCGGGCGCCCGGTACGCGGACGAGGACAGGCTGTGGCTCGCGGACGACTTCATCCCGACCGTCGCCAAGCGCGGCGCGGCGATCATCGAGGCGCGGGGCGCGTCGTCGGCCGCGTCGGCCGCGAACGCGGCGATCGACCACGTGCGCGACTGGGTGCTCGGCACGCCCGAGGGCGACTGGACCAGCGCCGGCCTGTGGTCGACGGGCCAGTACGGCGTGCCCGAGGGCCTCGTCTCGTCGTTCCCGGTGACGTCGTCGGGCGGCGCCTGGGAGGTCGTCGAGGGCCTGGAGCTCGACGGGTTCTCCCGGGAGCGCATGACCGCCAGCGTGGCGGAGCTCGCCGAGGAGCGGGACGCGGTGCGGGCGCTGGGCCTGATCTGACCCGGCCATGGCCCCCGACGCGGGCCCGGGTCCGGCGCACCTCGGCGCCGGGACCGGGCCCGCGTCGTCCCCGCGATAAAGAGGCGCGGGGCGTCGGTGGGCCCGCATAGGCTTCTCGGGCCATGATCGACGCCTCTGCCGCGCGCGCGGACCACGACCAGACGACTGCCTCCACCGCCCCCGACGACCCGTCCCGTCGTCTCGACTGGCGGCGCCTGCGCGGCCCCGTGGCCGCGGTCGCGCTGGTCGCGCTCGCGCTCGGGGCGGTGGGTGCCGCGCTCGGCACGGTCGTCGCGGGCCGCCTCGCGCAGGACCCGACGACGGGTCTGCTCCTGCTGCTCACGGCCTGCGTGGTCGGCGCCGCCCTGTTCGACGCGGCCGGGCAGGTCGTGTGGGCGGGCGTCGTCGACCGGGCCGAGGGCCGGCTGCGCGGGGACCTGCTGACGGCGGCGCTGCACCAGCCGCTCGCCACGCTGACGGAGCAGGCGGTGGGTGAGGTGCTCGACCGCGTCGACGACGACACGCACGCCGTCGGCACGCTGGTGCGCCGCCAGCTCTGGGGCGCGGGCCGCACCGTGGTGGGCGTCGTGCCCATGTACGTGGTGGCCGGCATCACGTGGTGGCCGGCGTGGCTGCTGTTCCCCGTGCTCGGCGCGCTGGCCGGGCTCCTCGTGCGGCCGATGCTGGGCGAGATCGCCCGCCGCAAGGTGATCGAGGAGGCCGCCTGGACCGACCACGCGGCGGCGTTCGAGGAGTCGGTCGCCGCCCGGGACGACCTGCGCACCAGCCTCGGCCAGCCGTTCGCGATCCGCCGCCTGGCGCAGCGCTCGGCGGACGTGCACCGCAAGTTCGCCGCCGTCGTGACGGTCGAGTCCAGGATGCTGCGTCGCGCCGGGCTGGTCCTGGCCTCGCTGCTCGCGGGCGTGGCCGTGGCGGGCGCCGCCCTGGCCGCGGGCGGGGAGCTGCCCGTCCAGGACCTCGTCACGCTGTTCCTGGTGACCGCCATGTTCGTGGGCCAGGTGGACAACCTCATCCACCACCTGCCGGACATCCAGGAGGGCCTCGGCGCGATCACGCGCATCAAGCAGATGCTCGGCGTCGAGCCGGAGCCGACGGGCGGGCGCGACCTGCCCGAGGGCCCTGTCGGCATCGAGCTGCGCGACCTGCACTTCTCCTACGCCGAGGGCACGTTCGCGCTGCAGGGCGTGAACCTGCGCGTCCCGGCGGGGCAGACCGTGGCGCTCGTCGGGCGCACCGGCTCGGGCAAGTCGACGCTCGCGTCGCTGCTGTCGCGCGCCGTCGAGCCGGAGCCCGGCACGGTCCTCCTGGGCGGCGTCGACGTCCGCGACCTCGACCTGCAGAAGCTGCGCGCCGCGGTGGGCGTCGTGACGCAGCGCACCGAGATCCTCGCCGGCACCCTGGCCGAGAACATCGCCCTGTTCGCCGACGTCCCGCGGGAGGACGTCGAGGCGGCCGTGCGCGAGCTGCGCCTGGACGCCTGGGTGTCGGGCCTGCCCGACGGGCTGGACACCTTGCTCGGGCCGGGCGGCACCTCGCTGTCGGCGGGGGAGGAGCAGCTCGTCGCCTTCGCGCGCCTGCTGGTGCGCGACGTGCAGGTCGTCGTGCTCGACGAGGCCACCGCGCGCATGGACCCCCTGACCGAGGCGCGCGTCGTCGCCGCGTCCGAGCGGCTGCTCGCCGGCCGCACGGGCGTGCTCGTCGCGCACCGCCTCACGACCATCGAGCGCGCGGACCTGCTCGCGGCGCTCGACCACGGGCGCGTCGTGCAGCAGGGCCCCCGGGCCCGGCTCGCGCGCGAGGACGGCCCGTACCGCGACCTGCTCCTGGCGAGCGACGCGGCCGAGGCGCCCGTCGCGAGCGCCGGTGCCGCCGAGGAGGTGGCGTCGGCGCTGACCGCGCACGAGGCGGCGCCGTCGACCGCGCACGACGTGGGCGGGAAGCGCCGCCGGGGCGCGGCGCCGGACCTCGCCGACCCGGGCGAGGGGCCGAGCCTGGCGCGCGGCGTGCTGCACGCGCTGTTCGTGCGGCCCGCGTGGGGCGTGGTCGGCGCGCTGCTGTTCCTCGTGGCCAGCCTCGTCTCCGCGCAGGGCGCGCTGACCGGGTTCCTCTGGGGGCAGGCGGTCGAGGGCCTCGACGAGGGCTTCCCGACCGCGCTCATGGTGTCCTTCGCGGTGCTGCTCGTCGTCGCGCCGCTGGCCCTCGCGTGGGCGCTGTTCGTGTACCCGCGCTGGTGGGTGGAGGTGCTGCTGCGCGTGCGGATGGCGGTCATGGCCGGCCAGACGCGCCAGGAGCGGCTGCGCGCCACCCCGCCCGGCGAGGTCGTGGCCCGGTCGATGGACGCGGACCGGTTCGTGCGGTACGCGGACCGCTGGGTGGACTTCGTCAACGGACTCGTCATCGCGGGCGTCACCGCGCTGCTCAGCGGGTCGCTGCTGGCGGGCGGCGTGCTGCTCGCCGTCATGGTCGTGTCGGCCGCGGCGTCGGCGATCGGCCGCCCCATCGCGGGTCGTTCGGCCACCCGCTCGTCGGCGGCGCGCGCCCGCTTCGGCCGCGCCCTGGTCTCGACGCTCGACTCCGCGCGCACGGTGAAGCTCGCCGCGCGCACCCCCGAGGTGCACGCGCACCTGCGGCAGGTGGACGGCGGCCGCGTGCGCGCCGCGATCTTCGAGCACCGCGTGCAGGCGGCGCTGGACGGCGTCCCGATGATCATGGTGCAGCTCGGTGTCGTCGCCGCGTGGGCGGGCCTGCTCACGGGCACGTGGGGGCTCGCGACGGCGCTGCTGGTCGCGAACGCCGTGAACGGGTTCGGGTGGTTCGGCGTGGTCGCGGGCGCGGTCGTGACGGAGGCGCCGGGCACCCGGTCGTGGCAGCGCGCCACGGGCCGCTTCGCCGCGGGCGCCGACCTCATGGACCTCCCGGCGGGCGTCGACCTTCTCACGGGGGACGCCCCGCTGCCGGCGGCCGGCCCGCGCCAGGCGCTGGAGCGGCTGCGCCTCGAGGGCGTCACGGCCGTGCACGACGACGGCACCATCGGCGTCTCCGGCGTCGACCTGGAGGTGCGGCGCGGCGAGCTCGTGCTGCTGCTCGGGCAGGTGGGGTCGGGCAAGTCGAGCCTGTTGTCCGCGCTCAGCGGCCTGATGGAGCACACCGGGTCCATCCGCTGGAACGGGCAGGACGTCGCCGACGCCCAGGCCTTCCTGCGGCCCGGGCAGGTGGCGCACGTCGCGCAGGTGCCGCGCGTGCTGTCGGGCACGTTCACGGAGAACGTCCGCCTGGACCACGAGCGGGACGTCGACGGCCCGGTCGCGGCCGCGCGGCTGGGCCAGGACGTCGCGGAGGCCGGCGGCCCGGACGCGCTGGTCGGGCACCGCGGGGTGCGGCTGTCCGGCGGGCAGGTGCAGCGCCTGGCGCTCGCCCGCGCGCTGGCGACCGACGCCGAGCTGCTGCTCGCCGACGACGTCTCCAGCGCCCTGGACGCCACCACCGAGATCGAGCTGTGGGCGTCGCTGCGCGAGCGGGGCACCACGGTGGTCGGCGCGACGTCCAAGCGCGCGGCCCTGTCGCGCGCCGACCGGGTCGTCGTCCTCGCCGACGGCGAGGTCGCGGAGGTCGGGCCGTGGCACGAGCTCGCCCCGCGCTGGGGGCACCTGGCCGGCTGATCGGCTGCCGAGCAGCCCGCCGACCAGGCGAGAGAGGCCCGTCCGGACCACCGGGCGGGCCTCTTTCGCGCGCCCGGGGCCGATGCCCCGAACCGTTGCTGCAACCTTGCAGCAACGGTACAGTCGCGTCGGGTCGCGGCCTCGCGCGCCCGGACGACGAAGGAGTCCTCCCATGCATCGTGCTGGACCGGCACCTGCCTCCAGACGGCCCGCGACCCGCACCGCGGCGTCGCTGACCGCCGTCGCACTGACCGTCCCCGCGCTGTCGGCGGGCCTGGCCGGCCTGGCCGTGTCGACGGCCCCGGCGGCCGGCGCCGCGGACCGTACCGCGACGCTGGTCGGGAGCCTGCAGACCGAGCTGGGCTGCGCCCAGGACTGGGACCCGACCTGCGCCGCGTCGGCGCTGGCGCCCGCCGGCGACGGCACGTTCAGCGCCGACGTCGACCTGCCCGCGGGCACGTACGAGTACAAGGTCGCGCTCGACGGGGCGTGGGACGAGTCCTACGGTCGCGAGGGCACGGACGAGAACGCCCCGCTGGTGCTGGGCGGCGACGCGCGCGTGCGCGTCACCTACGACGACGCGACCCACCGCATCGCGCTGACCCCGCTGACGCTGGCGGCCGGGTACGACGACGCCGCGGACGCCGACCTGGTGGTGCCGCCGGTGCGGCAGGCGGGCTCCGACGAGCGGTTCTACTTCGTCATGACGGACCGGTTCGCCAACGGCGACACCGGCAACGACACGGGCGGCATCGAGGGCGACCGGCTGGACCACGGCTTCGACCCGACGGACAAGGGCTTCTACCAGGGCGGCGACATCGCCGGGCTGCGCCAGAGGCTCGACTACGTCGCGGGCCTGGGCACCACCGCGATCTGGCTCACGCCGTCGTTCCTCAACCGGCCCGTGCAGGGCGCGGGTGCCGACGCGAGCGCGGGGTACCACGGCTACTGGATCACCGACTTCACGCGGATCGACCCGCACCTGGGCACCAACGACGAGCTGCGCGCGCTGATCGACGAGGCCCACGCCCAGGGCATCAAGGTCTACTTCGACATCATCACCAACCACACGGCCGACGTCATCGACTACGCCGAGGGCGAGTACGGCTACGTCGACCAGGCCACCTCGCCGTACACCGACGCCGCCGGGACGGCGTTCGACCCGGCCGACGTGGCGGGCAGCGACGACTTCCCGGAGCTGGACGCCGCGACGTCGTTCCCCTACACGCCGGTGGTCGCCCCCGAGGACGCGGACGTCAAGGTCCCCGCGTGGCTCAACGACCCGACGCTCTACCACAACCGCGGCAACTCGACGTGGACGGGGGAGTCGGTGACCTACGGCGACTTCGACGGCCTGGACGACCTCATGACGGAGGACCCGCGCGTCGTGCAGGGCTTCGTCGACGTGTACGACGACTGGATCGACCTGGGCATCGACGGCTTCCGCATCGACACGGTCAAGCACGTGAACCCGGAGTTCTGGGAGACGTGGTCGGCCGAGGTCATGGACTACGCCCACTCCCGCGGCAAGGACGACTTCTTCATGTTCGGCGAGGTGTACGACGCCGACTCCGCGAAGACGTCGCCGTACGTGCGCGACACGGACATGAGCTCCGTGCTCGACTTCTCCTTCCAGGCGGCGGCGACCAGCTACGCGAGCGGCAACAGCGCCCGCGGCCTGGCGAGCCTGTACGCGAGCGACGACCGGTACACGACGCCGACGAAGTCGGCGTCCGCGCTGCCGACGTTCCTCGGCAACCACGACATGGGCCGCGTCGGGTACATGCTCGCCGGCACGGACGAGCCGCTGGCGCGCGACGAGCTCGCCCACGACCTCATGTACCTCACGCGCGGCCAGCCGGTGGTCTACTACGGCGACGAGCAGGGCTTCGCCGGCACCGGCGGCGACAAGGACGCGCGGCAGACGCTGTTCGCCACCCGGGTGGACGCGTACGCCGACCAGCCGCTGGTCACGGGCGAGCAGGCGGGCAGCGTGGACCGGTACGCCACCGACGCCCCGCTGTACGCGCACATCGCCGAGCTCGCGGCGCTGCGCGAGGCGCACCCGGCGCTCGCGACCGGCGCGCAGGTCGAGCGGTACGCGGAGAACGGCGCGGGGATCTACGCCTTCAGCCGGGTGGACCGCGACGAGAAGGTCGAGCACCTGGTGGCCGTGAACAACGCGGCACAGGCCAAGGACGCCACGTTCGCCACCCTCACGCCGGGCGCCACCTACGAGGTGCTGTACGGGGCGCTCGGCGGGGACCAGGCGACCGTCACAGCGGACGACGCCGGCGAGATCTCCCTGCGCGTGCCCGCGACGTCGGCCGTCGTGCTGCGCGCGGACCGCGAGGTCGGCGCGGGCTCCGACGGCACGCTCGAGGTCGCCGTCCCCGCGGCGGGCGCGGCCGTGACGGGCACCGCCGCCGTCGCGGCCGACGTCGACGACGACGCGTGGGCGGAGACGTCCTTCGCGTGGCGCGCCGTCGGCACCGACGCGTGGCACGCCCTCGGCACCGCCGAGGACACCACGCCCCGGGTCTTCCACGACACGAAGGGCCTGGCCGAGGGCACGCTGGTGGAGTACCGCGCCGTGACGCAGGACGCCGACGGCGACCGCACCGCCTCCTCGACCTTCGCCTCGGTGGGCGTGGACGTCTCCGGGACCGCCGGGGACGCCGAGCCCGAGCCCGACGTCGACATGGTCGTCGTGGCGGGCAGCCACAACAGCGAGATGGGCTGCGCCGGCGACTGGACCCCGGACTGCGAGGGCGCGCGCCTGACGAAGCGCCCCGACGGCGTGTGGGCCGGCACCTTCGACCTGCCCGCCGGCGACTACGAGTACAAGGTCGCGGTGAACGGGTCCTGGGCCGTCAACTACGGCGTCGGGGGGGTGCGCGACGGCGGCAACGCCGCGTACTCCCACGACGGCGGCAAGGTCACCTTCTACTGGGACCCGGTGAGCCACGACTTCTCGTCCACCGCGCAGGGCCCGGTCGTGACGCTGGCCGGGTCGTTCCAGGACCAGGTCGGCTGCCGGAGCGGTACGGGGGAACCGGCGTCGTGGGCGCCCGACTGCCTCGCGTCGTGGCTCAAGGACCCGGACGGCGACGGCACGTACACGTGGTCCACGGACAAGCTGGCCGCGGGCGCGTACGAGGCGAAGGTGGCGCACGGTCTCAGCTGGGCCGAGAACTACGGCGTCGGCGGCGCGCGCGACGGCGCCAACTACTCCTTCAGCGTGGGCGACGGCGAGACGGTGGCGTTCTCCTACGACCTCGCCACCCACGTGCTGGAGATCGGCGTCGAGAACCCGCCGCTGCCCGGCGCCGGGCAGCAGGCCGCGCACTGGGTCCGCCAGGGCCTCGTGCTCGCGCCCGGGAACCTCGGGTCCGGCGACGGCTGGACGCTGTGGACGGCGCCGGAGGGCGGCCTGGCGGTCGTCGACGGCCAGGTCCGCGGGACGGACGGCGGCGACCTCCCCGACGGGGCCGCGTCCTACGACCTGACGGCGGCCGGGGACGTGCCCGACGACGTCGCGCGCGACTTCCCGGCGCTCGCGGGCCATACGGCGCTCGCGCCGGTGGACGACGACGGGGAGCCGCTGGGCCGCGCCGCGGCCGAGAAGCTCCTCACCGGCCAGCTTCTCGTGACGCGGGAGTCGGGCGACGGGCTCACGGCCGCCACCGGCGTGCAGGTCCCGGGGGTCCTCGACGACCTGTACAGCAAGGCGGCGTCGAAGCGTACGTTCGGCGTGGAGGTGCACCCCAGCGGCAGGTGGGCGTCGTTCGCGCTGTGGGCGCCGACGGCGAAGGACGTCGACGTGCTGGTCTGGCCCGCCGGCCGCGACCCGGGTGCCGACCCCGAGCGGTTCGACGCGGTCCGGGAGCGGGACGGCTCGTGGACGCTCGACGGGAAGAAGGCCGCGAAGCGGCTGGCCTGGAGCGGCGCCCGGTACCGGTACGCGGTGCGCGTGTACGTGCCGAGCACGGGGAAGGTCGAGACGAACGTCGTCACGGACCCGTACTCGCACGCCCTCACGCTCGACTCGACGCACTCGGTGGTCGTGGACCTCGACGACAGGGCGTGGCAGCCGAAGGTCTGGCGCACCACCCCGCAGCCGGTGGTCGAGCGGGCCGTGGACCAGACGATCTACGAGCTGCACGTGCGCGACTTCTCGATCTCCGACGCGACGGTGCCGGCGAAGGAGCGCGGCACCTATCTGGCGTTCGCGCAGAAGCGCTCGGACGGCATGCGGCACCTGCGCGAGCTGGCGGACGCCGGCATGACGACGGTGCACCTGCTGCCCACGTTCGACATCGCGACGATCCCCGAGGACCGCGCGGACCAGGCGACCACGGGCGACCTGTCCGGGTTCGCGCCCGACGGCGAGGAGCAGCAGGCGGCGGTCGCCGAGGTCGCGGCGGGCGACGGCTTCAACTGGGGCTACGACCCCCTGCACTACAGCGTGCCCGAGGGCTCGTACGCCGTGGCGGCGGACGGTGGCGCGCGCGTGGCCGAGTTCCGCACGATGGTGGGCTCGCTGCACGACGCGGGCCTGCAGGTGGTGCTGGACCAGGTGTTCAACCACACGGCGGCGAGCGGGCAGGACGCGAAGAGCGTGCTGGACCGGGTCGTGCCGGGCTACTACCAGCGGCTGAACCCCACGACCGGGGCGGTCGAGACCAGCACGTGCTGCCAGAACGTGGCCACGGAGCACGCGATGGCCGAGCAGCTCATGGTCGACTCGGTGGTCACGTGGGCCCGCGACTACAAGGTGGACGGCTTCCGCTTCGACCTCATGGGCCACCACTCGCGGGAGAACATGCTCGCCGTGCGGCGGGCCCTCGACGCCCTGACGGTGCGCAGGGACGGCGTCGACGGCTCGGCGGTCTACCTCTACGGCGAGGGCTGGAACTTCGGCGAGGTCGCTGACGACGCCCTGTTCACGCAGGCCACGCAGGGGCAGCTGGGCGGCACCGGGATCGGGACGTTCAGCGACCGGCTGCGGGACGCGGTGCACGGCGGGTCGCCGGTCGCCGGCGGCTCGCGGTTCGCGCAGGGCTTCGGCACGGGCCTGTTCACGGACCCGAACGGCCGCGAGGCCAGCGCGGGGAACGGCGGCAGCGTCAACGACGGTTCCGACGACGAGCGCGCCGACCTCGGCCACCAGACGGACCTGGTGCGCCTGGGCCTGGCGGGCAACCTGCGCGACCTCGCGTTCCGGGCGTCGGACGACGGGGCCGGCGAGACGACGCGGGGCGAGGACCTCGACTACCGCGGCGCCCCCGCGGGGTACGCGGACTCGCCGGAGGAGGTGGTCACGTACGTCGACGCGCACGACAACGAGACGCTCTTCGACCTGCTGACGCTGAAGCTGCCGCGGGAGACGTCGATGCGCGACCGCGTGCGGATGAACACGGTGTCGCTGGCGACGACGGCCCTGGCCCAGACCCCGTCGTTCTGGCACGCGGGCACGGACCTGCTCCGCTCGAAGTCGCTGGACCGCAACTCCTACGACTCGGGCGACTGGTTCAACGCGATCGACTGGTCGGGGCGGGACAACGGCTTCGGCCGCGGCCTGCCGCCGGCGGCGGACAACTCCGACGCCTGGCCGGTCATGGCCCCGCTCCTCGCGGACCCGGCGCTCAAGCCGGCGCCTTCGGACATCGCGACGGCCTCGACGGCGTCGCGCGAGCTGCTCGAGCTGCGCTCGTCGACGGACCTGTTCCGGCTGGGCAGCGCCCGGCTGATCGAGCAGAAGGTGTCGTTCCCGGGCTCCGGCCCGGACGCGACCCCGGGCGTGGTCGCCATGGCGGTGGACGACACGGTGGGCCGCGACGTCGACCGCCGGCTGGACGGGCTGCTGACGGTCTTCAACGCCTCGCCGAAGGCCGTGACGCTCGACCTGTCCGAGCTCGCGGGGCGCGGCTTCCGGCTGTCGGCGGTGCAGCGGTCGGGCGCCGACCCGGTCGTGAAGCAGACACGGTGGGACGCCCGGACGGGCACGGTCACCGTGCCCGCGCGGACCGTCGCGGTGCTGGAGGACCCGCACGGGCGATGACGGTGGCGAGCGCGAAGGGTAAGGAGTAACTTACCGTTCGTGGCTGCTTACCAAGAGGCTCTCGACGCGCTCGGCGACCCGACCCGCCGGGCCGTCGTGGAGCACCTGGCCGCCGGCCCCGCCTCCGTCGCGGAGGTGGCCGCCGCGCTGCCCGTGAGCCGCCCGGCCGTGTCGCAGCACCTGCGGGTGCTGCGCGCGGCCGGGCTCGTCGCCTTCGAGACCGTGGGCACCCGTCACCTGTACCGCCTCGACGCGGCCGGGTTCGACGCCCTGCGCGCGTGGCTCGACGGCTTCTGGTCGGACGTGCTGGGCGCCTTCGCCGCCCACGCCGACGAGGCTGCCGGCAGCGGTGCCGGCAGGGAGGGAGGGGCATGATGTCCACCGACGACGTGCTGCGCAGGTCCGTCACCGTCACGCCGGGCCCGGAGGACGCGTTCCGGCTGTTCACCGCGGGCCTGGGGGAGTGGTGGCCGCTCGCCACCCACTCCGTGGGCCGCGAGGGCTCCCGTGGCGTGGTGCTCGAGCCCGGCGTGGGCGGCCGGCTCGTGGAGACGCTCCCGGACGGCGGCGCCGCCGTCTGGGGCACCGTCACCGCATGGGACCCGCCCCGGCGGGTCGCGTTCACGTGGCACCCGGGCACGCCGGAGGCCGAGGCGACCCAGGTCGAGGTGACGTTCCGGCCGGACGGGTCCGGGACGGTCGTCGAGCTCGCCCACTCGGGGTGGGCGCGCCGGACGGACGGCGACCGGGCGCGGGTCTCGTACGGCTCCGGGTGGCGGCTCGTGCTGGGCGCGTTCGCCGAGCGCGCGGGTACATTGCCTTCAGAGGGTGAAGAAAAGCAGGGGCAGGCCGGACCGGAGCGCGGTGCGCCTCGCGCCCAGCCCTAGACTGCGGGTCGTGAGAGGACGGGTGCCGATGGCGGGATCGCAGTCCTCGTTGCGCGAGGCCAACCGCGCCCGGGTGGTCGAGGCGGTCAAGCGGCACGGCGGGCTGACGCAGGTCGAGCTCGCGGGGGCCACGGGGCTGTCGCAGGCGTCGATCTCGACGATCGTCAAGGAGCTCGTCGCCGCCGAGCTGTTCGACGTCCGCAACACCGTCCGCTCGGGGCGGCGCGCCCAGCTCGTCACGCTCGCGCACCAGACCGGCCTCGTGTCGGGCGTCGTCGTCGGCCGGCGGCAGCTCAAGGTCGCCGTCGCCGACGTCTCGCACGAGGTGCTCGCCGAGCAGGTCATGCCGCTCGCGGACGCGCACCGCGCGGACACCAGCCTCGACCGGGTGGCGCTCCTGATCGTGGAGCTCCTGGACCGCCTGGGCACCGCGATGGACGAGCTCCAGGGCATCGGGGTGGCGCTGCCGGCGCCCGTCGACGCCGCCACGGGGCAGGTCTCCGTGCGTGGCGTGCTGCGGGGCTGGGACAACGTCCCGGTCGCCCAGGTGCTGACGAAACGGCTCGCCAGGCCCGTGTTCGTGGACAACGACGCCAACCTCGGCGCGCTGGCGGAGAGCACGCTCGGCGCGGCCCGCGAGGCCCGCGACGCGATCTACGTGCGCGTCGGCCACGGCGTCGGCGCGGGGATCGTGATCGGCGGCCGCGTGCACCGCGGCGTCGCCGGGACGGCGGGGGAGATCGGCCACGTCCAGGTGGATCCGGCGGGCCGGATCTGCAGCTGCGGCAGCCGCGGGTGCCTCAACACCGTGGTCGGCGAGGAGGCCCTGCTGGAGGCCCTGCGCACCAGCCACGGGTCGCTCACCCTGCGCGACGTCGTCCGGCTCGCGAACGACGACGACCCGGGGTGCCGCTCGCTCGTGCGCGACGCGGGCGCCACCGTCGGCCGCGTCGTCGCGAACGTCGCGACCGCGTTCAACCCGGAGCGGATCGTCGTGGGCGGTGAGCTCGCGGAGACCGGGGACTTGTTCCTCGAGCCGTTCCGCGAGATGGTCCAGCGCCAGTCGGTGCTCCAGCAGGCCGAGCCGCCGGTGGACGTCGTCGCCGCCCAGCTCGGCACCCGCGCGGAGCTCGAGGGCGCGTTGTCCCTCGTCCTGCAGCACATCGACGTCTTCGAGACCCGGGAGGGCATGGCCCTCCCCCCGCAGCCCCAGGAGGAACTGCTGTGAGCGGCCGTCCGCCCGTCCTCGCGCTCCGGAAGGTGAGCAAGTTCTTCGGCGCCGTCGAGGCGCTGGTCGACGTCGACCTGACCCTGCACGCCCACGAGGTGGTCGCCCTCGTGGGCGACAACGGGGCGGGGAAGTCGACCCTCGCCAAGGTGGTCGCGGGAGTCCTGTCCCCCGACTCCGGGCAGGTCGAGATCGACGGCGAGCAGGTGACGATCCCGTCGCCCTCCGCCGCCAACAAGCTGGGCATCGCCAGCGTGTTCCAGGAGCCCGCGCTCCTGGAGAACCTGGACGTCACCGCCAACGTGTTCCTGGGCCAGGAGATGGCCCGCTCGGGCGTGCTCCGCGAGGACGAGATGGTGGAGCGGACCCGCGAGCTGCTGCGGAACCTCACCGTGCGCATCCCTGCCGTCGACACGCCGCTGCGGCACCTCTCGGCGGGCCAGCGGCAGGCCGTGGCGATCGCGCGGACGCTGGTCGGCTCGCCCCGGATCGTCGTCCTCGACGAGCCCACGGCCGCGCTCTCGGTGGCGCAGACGGCCGAGGTGCTGACGTACATCGAAAGCCTGCGTGACCTGGGGCTCGGCGTCATCCTCATCAGCCACAACCTCAACGACGTGCGCGCCGTCGCGGACCGCGTCGAGGTGCTGCGGCTGGGCCGGAACAACGGCTCGTTCCCCGCGACGACCAGCCACGAGCGGCTGATCGCGGCGATCACGGGCGCCGTCTGAGCCGTTACCGGGTTGCAACCTGATCCTTGTCTTCATTAGTTGACGACAAGATTGGTCCAGGTCTAGCGTCTCCGGTGCCCGAACGGAGAAGTCGGGTACCAGAGCGGCCACCGAGGGCTCGCTCGTGCTTCGAAGGAGACGCGATGCCCGATCGCCACGCACTGCTCGAGATGCGGTCGATCACCAAGGAGTTCCCGGGTGTCCGCGCGCTGGACGAGGTCTCGCTCGTGGTCAAGGCGGGGGAGATCCACGCCATCTGCGGCGAGAACGGCGCCGGCAAGTCGACGCTCATGAAGGTCCTGTCGGGCGTCTACCCGCACGGCACCTACGACGGCGAGATCTGGTACCAGGGCGCCGAGGTCGCGTTCAAGGACATCCGCTCCAGCGAGCAGGCCGGCATCGTGATCATCCACCAGGAGCTCGCGCTGATCCCGGAGCTCTCGGTCACGGAGAACATCTTCCTCGGCAACGAGGTCCGCGGGCGGCTCGGCATCGACTGGGACCAGGCGCGTCGCCAGGCCACGGAGCTCCTCGCACGGGTCGGCCTGCGGACGTCGCCCGACACGCTCATCAAGAACATCGGCGTCGGCCAGCAGCAGCTCGTCGAGATCGCCCGGGCCCTGGCCAAGGACGTCAAGCTCCTCATCCTCGACGAGCCCACCGCGGCCCTGAACGAGGACGACTCCGAGCACCTGCTGGACCTGCTGCGCGGCCTGCGCTCCAAGGGCCTGACCAGCATCATGATCTCCCACAAGCTCAACGAGATCGAGGAGATCGCCGACTCGATCACGATCATCCGCGACGGCCGGTCGGTCGAGACGCTCGACGTCCGCGCGGGCGAGATCAACGAGGACCGCATCATCCGCGGGATGGTGGGCCGGTCCCTCGAGTCCCGCTTCCCCGAGCACACGCCGAAGATCGGTCAGACGTTCTTCGAGGTCGAGGGCTGGACCGTGGAGCACCCCGAGGTGCCCGGCCGCCTCGTCTGCAAGGAGTCGGCGTTCTCGGTCCGGCGCGGCGAGATCGTCGGCTTCGCCGGCATCATGGGCGCCGGCCGCACCGAGCTGGCGCGCTCGATCTTCGGCCGCAGCTACGGCCGGTTCCTGGGCGGGACGCTCCGGATGGACGGCAAGGAGATCTCCGTCCCCGACGTCCTGTCCGCGATCCGGCACCGCATCGCCTACGTCTCCGAGGACCGCAAGACCCTCGGCCTGAACCTCCTCGACTCGATCAAGGAGACGGTGATCGCGGCGAACCTGGCGCGGGTGTCGTCCGGGCCGGTCATCGACGACGACAAGGCGTTCCTCGCGGCCGAGGAGTACCGCAAGTCGCTGTCGATCAAGGCCCCCGACGTCCGGCGCGGCGTGTCCACCCTGTCCGGCGGCAACCAGCAGAAGGTGCTGCTCGCGAAGTGGATGTTCACGGAGCCCGAGCTGCTCATCCTCGACGAGCCCACCCGCGGCATCGACGTCGGCGCCAAGTACGAGATCTACGGCCTCATCCAGCGCCTCGCCGACGAGGGCAAGGGCGTGGTCGTGATCTCCTCGGAGCTCCCCGAGCTGCTCGGCCTGTGCGACCGGATCTACACGGTCTTCGAGGGGCGTGTGACCGGCGAGGTGTCCCGCGAGGACGCCACGCAGGAAGAGCTCATGCGACTCATGACCGGCGCCCCCGCGACCGCGGCCCGCTGACCCACCGACCCGAACCCACGGAAACGAAGGAACCTACGACGATGTCGTCACTCAAGCAGCTGTTCGGCGGAGGCCTCCGGCAGTACGGCATGGTGATCGCGCTGCTGGCGCTCATCGTGTTCTTCCAGATCGCCACCGGCGGCAAGGTCCTCACGGCGTCGAACGCGCAGAACATCATCATCGGCAACTCGTACATTCTGATCCTCGCGATCGGGATGGTGCTCGTGATCATCGCCGGGCACATCGACCTGTCGGTCGGATCGGTGGCCGCGGTCACGGGCATCATCGTGGCCATCGCGCTGCGCGACTGGGGCATCCCGTGGTGGGCGGGCATCCTCCTCGGGCTCGCCGTGGGCGCGGTGATCGGCGCCTGGCAAGGCTTCTGGGTGGCGTACGTCGGCATCCCCGGCTTCATCACCACCCTGGCCGGCATGATGCTGTTCCGCGGGCTCAACCAGTACATCGGCCAGTCGAACACCGTCCCGGTCCCGACCCAGCTCCAGCAGCTCGGCGCCGGCTACCTGCCCGAGTGGGGCCCGAACACCGGCCTCAACAACTCGACGCTGCTGCTCGGCGTCCTCGCGATCGTGGCCGTCGTCTGGTCCGAGCTGCGCCGCCGGGCACGCGCCCTGCGCCTCGGCATCGAGCCGGTCCCCGTGACCGTCTCCGTGGTGCGCCTGGTGGTCGTGGCCGCGGTGATCGCGTACGTCACGTTCCTGTTCGGCTCGGGCCGGTACGGCACCTCGTTCCCGATCCCGGGCGTCGTGCTCGCCGTGCTGGTCATCCTCTACAACTTCATCGCGTCGCGGACCGTCGGCGGCCGCCACGTCTACGCCGTCGGCGGCAACCGTGCCGCCGCCGCGCTGTCGGGCGTGAACATCCGCCGCACCAACTTCTTCGTGATGATGAACATGTCCATCCTCGCGGCGCTCGCGGGCATGGTCTTCGTGGGGCGCGCCACGGCGTCCGGCCCCTCGGACGGCAACATGTGGGAGCTCGACGCCATCGCCGCCGTCTTCATCGGCGGCGCCGCGGTCTCCGGCGGTGTCGGCACGGTCGTCGGCTCCGTCATCGGTGGTCTGGTCATGGCCGTCCTCAACAACGGCCTGCAGCTCATGGGCGTCGGCTCGGACATGACCCAGATCATCAAGGGCCTCGTGCTCCTCGTCGCCGTCGCGTTCGACGTGCACAGCAAGGTCAACGGGCGCCCCTCCATCATCGGCCTCTTGTTCCCGGGCCGACGCGACAAGGGCGCGGGCTCCGGTCCGGGCGCCGAGGCGTCGCAGCCGAGCGCCCCGGTCGCCGAGGGTGCCACCTCGACCCCCTGACCAACCCACGACGCGGCCGCCGGGGCCGGTCAGGCCCCGGCGGTCTCACCCCGCACCACCCCGGCTCCACCTCTGCTCCACCCCAGGACAGCTCCGTCCAGACCGGCGCCCGACGATGGGCGCCTGCACAGAAAGTTGGACAGCATGAAGATCAAGCTCACTTCGGCGATCGTCGCCTTCGCTGCCGTGGGAGCGCTCACGCTCTCCGGCTGCGGCTCCTCGGACCGCGGTGGCGACACCGCCGGCGGCGGCGAGAGCGCGGCCGCCGGCTTCGAGGAGGGCGCGACCATCGGCGTCGCCCTCCCGCAGAAGACCTCGGAGAACTGGGTCCTCGCCGAGAACCTGTTCAACGACGGCCTGACCGAGGCCGGCTACAAGCCGATCGTGCAGTTCGCGAACGGTGGCGTCTCGGAGCAGCAGAACCAGATCCAGGCCATGATCGAGCAGGGCGCCAAGGTCATCGTCGTCGGCGCCATCGACGGCTCGCAGCTCGGCTCGCAGCTGAAGGCCGCGCACGACCAGGGCATCAAGGTCGTCGCGTACGACCGCCTGCTGCAGAACACCGACGCGGTCGACGTCTACGAGGCGTTCGACAACTTCCACGTCGGCGAGCTCCAGGGCCAGTCGCTGCTCGAGGGCCTCAAGGACCGCAAGGGCGAGGGCCCGTACAACGTCGAGCTCATCTCCGGCTCGCCGGACGACGCCAACTCGAAGCCGTTCTTCGAGGGCGCGATGAGCGTGCTGAAGCCGAAGATCGACGACGGCACCCTCGTGGTGAAGTCGGGCCAGACCACGCAGCAGCAGACGGCGACCCAGGGCTGGAAGGCGGAGAACGCCCAGAACCGCATGGACACGATCCTGTCGGGCAGCTACAAGGACGAGGACATCGACGGCATCCTGTCCCCGAACGACACGCTGGCGCGTGCCGCGCTCACCTCGGCCAAGCAGGCCGGCAAGGACGTCCCGGTCGTCACGGGCCAGGACTCCGAGGTCGAGTCGGTGAAGTCGATCATGGCGGGCGTGCAGTACTCCACCATCTACAAGGACACCCGCAAGCTCGTCGCCGCGACGATCGACGCCGTCGACTCGTACCAGGCCGGTGAGGACGCCGAGGTCAACGACACCAAGTCCTACGACAACGGCGTCAAGGTGGTCCCGGCCAACCTGCTCGAGCCGGTCATCGTGACCAAGGACAACGCCGAGGAGACCTACGCGGGCGACCCGACCCTCGAGGACGTCTTCAAGTAAGCCCTCGCCGGGCCGCGCGGCCTGACGACGACGGCGGGCCGTACCCCCTGCGGGGGGTGCGGCCCGCCGTCGTCCCTCAGCGGAAGACGACCGTGCGGTGGCCGTCGAGCAGCACGCGGTGCTCGGCGTGCCACCGGACGGCGCGGGCCAGGGTGCGGCGCTCCACGTCCTCGCCGAGGGCGACGAGGTCGGCGACGGCCCGCGAGTGGTCCACGCGCTCGACGTCCTGCTCGATGATCGGGCCCTCGTCGAGGTCGCCCGTGACGTAGTGCGACGTCGCGCCGATGAGCTTCACGCCGCGGTCGTGGGCCTGGGCGTAGGGGCGCGCGCCCTTGAAGCTCGGCAGGAACGAGTGGTGGATGTTGATGACCTTGCCCTGGAGGTCCCGGCACAGCTCGTCGGACAGGATCTGCATGTACCGCGCGAGGACGACCAGCTCGACGTCGAGCTCGGCGACCAGCTCGCGCAGCCGGCCCTCCGCCTGCGCCTTGGTGTCCTTCGTGACCGGCACGTGGTGGAACGGCTTCCCGTAGAAGGCGGCCATGTCGGCCAGGTCGGGGTGGTTGCCGACCACGCCCACGACCTCGACCGGCATGTCCTGGTAGCGCTCGCGGTAGAGCAGGTCGACCAGGCAATGCGGTGCCTTGCTGACCAGCACCAGCGTGCGCAGGCGCCGACCGACGGCGTCCAGCTCCCACGTCATGCCGAACCGCTCCGCGACGGGGGCGAGCGCCGCCGCGAGGGCGTCGCGGCCCGCGTCCGCCGCCACCTGCACGCGCATGAAGAACAGCCCCGACGCGGGGTCGCCGAACTGCTGCGACTCGGTGATGTTCCCGCCGTGCTCGGCCAGCACGCCCGCCACCGCGTGCACGATGCCCGGGCGGTCGGGGCAGGAGAGCGTCAGAACCCATTCGGTGGTCACCGGACCATTGTGGCCGACGGCTCCCGCCGCGCGACGACACGTCCGCCGTCCGTCTGCGACGATGTGTCCATGAGCGAGGCACCAGGCACCGACGCCCAGGAAGTCGAGCACGAGGAGGCGGCGGACACGCTGCGGATCGCGCTCGTCGACGACGCCCACGCGGGCGAGCTGCTGACCCTGCGCCGGGCGGCGTTCGTCAGCGAGGCGCAGCTCTACGACGACCCGCACATCCCCCCGCTGACGCAGACGCTGCACGAGCTGCGCGACGACATGGCGCGCGACGACGTCGTGACGGTCGGCGCGTGGGAGGGCCACCGCCTGGTGGGCTCGCTCCGCCTGGAGATCGAGGGGGCCCGGGCCACGCTCGGGCGCCTGGCCGTGGCGCCGGACCAGCAGGCCAAGGGCATCGGCACCTCGCTGATGTTCGCGATCCTGCAGTTCCTGCCGTCCGAGGTGACCGAGGTCTGGGCCTTCACCGGCAAGGACTCCAAGAAGAACCTCGCCATGTACACCAAGCACGGCTACGAGGAGCAGTAC
Organism: Isoptericola sp. NPDC057653; assembly: GCF_042799955.1. Taxonomy (NCBI): domain Bacteria; kingdom Bacillati; phylum Actinomycetota; class Actinomycetes; order Micrococcales; family Promicromonosporaceae; genus Isoptericola; species Isoptericola sp. NPDC057653. The sequence continues at coordinate 1,793,789 of NZ_JBHVHP010000001.1, forward strand.
GAGCGCGCGGCCGGCAAGCTCACGCTCACCTACCTGCGCCGGGTGCTCGACGAGGTCGACGCGAGGAACGCGGCCGAGGAGCGATGACCGACGGCGACGGACGGGCCGCGCGACCTCGGTCGCGCGGCCCGTCCATGGCCGACGTCGCGGCCGTCGCGGGGGTCTCGCACCAGACCGTCTCCCGCGTCCTGAACGACCACCCGAGCGTGCGCGGCGAGACGCGCCAGCGGGTGCTGGACGCCATCGCGACCCTCGGCTACCGGCGCAACAGCGCCGCCCGCGCCCTGGCGACCGCGCGCTCGACGACGCTCGGCGTCGTCACGACGGGCTCGGCGCTGTTCGGGCCCACCAGCACGCTCATCGCGATCGAGGGCGCGGCGCGCGAGCAGGGGTACTTCGTGTCCCTCGCGTCGCTGCGCCGGTACGACGCCGACGCGATGCACGAGGCGCTGGAGCACTTCATGGACCAGGGCGTCGAGGCGATCGTCGTGATCGCGCCGCAGGACGACGTCGCCGCGGCGGTGGAGTCGTTCCGCGCGCCCGTGCCGGTGCTGGTCGTGGCGGCGCTCGAGCGGCCGCCGCGCGACGCGGGCACCACGGGCGCGGGGCCGACGACCCTCTCGCTCGCGGTGGACCAGCGCGCGGGCGCGCGGGCGGCGACGGACCACCTGCTCGACCTCGGCCACCGCGACGTCCTGCACGTGGCCGGGCCGCAGGACTGGTTCGACGCGCGCGAGCGGGCAGCCGGGTGGCGCGAGGCGCTCACCGCCCGGGGGATCGTTCTGAGCCGGCCGCGGCTCTGCTCGTGGTCGGCGGAGGACGGGTACGCGGCGGGCCGCGACCTGGCGGAGGCGATCGCCGCGCAGGAGGGGCCCACCGCGGTGTTCGCCGGGAACGACCAGCTCGCCCTCGGCGTCCTGCGCGCCTTCTGGGAGCGCGGCGTCTCGGTGCCCGACGACGTGTCGGTGGTGGGCTTCGACGACGTGGCCGGGGCCGCGTACTTCGTGCCGCCGCTGACCACGGTGCGCCAGCCGTTCGCCGAGCTGGGGGAGCGCAGCGTGGCCATGGTGGTCGCGGCGCTCGGCGCCGGCCCGGTGCCGACGGAACGGATCGAGCCGACGCTCGTGGTCCGCTCGACCACGGCACCACCGCCCGCGCGCTGACCGGCGCCGCGGAACCTGACCGTTGACCGCCGTCCTGGCGGGTCGGTAGATTCTCCGCGTCAAGTTCTACATCGTTGTAGAGGAGTGAGGATGCGCAGCACACCGACTCGATGGTCCCGGGTCGCCGCCGCGGGGGCGCTGGTCGCCGCGCTGGTCGGGACGTCGCTCGTGGCCGCCGCCGCCGGCGCGGCCGAGGCCGGACCCGTACCGACCGGGGCCACCGTGAGCGGGCCCGCCGTCGCCCAGGCCGTGCTCGCCGGGAAGGGGACCCCCGGCAGGCCCGCGCGCGAGCTGCCGGCCGCGGGCCTCTCGGTGGCGGGGGAGACGGCGCCCGTCCACGACCCGGCGCTGGTCGTCGACGACGACGGCACGTGGCGCGTGTACTCGACCGGCCTGGTGCACCGCGAGAACGGCGGCACCGTCCAGATGTGGTCGAGCCACGACGACGGCGTCACCTGGGCCTACGACGGCACGGTGTGGGACGAGATCCCCGCCTGGATCGACGAGCGCTTCGCGGGCCCCGACGGGCAGGGCGTGCTCCCCGACAACCTGTGGGCGCCGGAGGTCTACGAGCACGACGGCACCTACTACCTCTACTACTCGGCGTCACGGTTCGGCACCAACACGTCCGTGACGGCGCTGGCCACCAACACCACGCTCGACCCGGACGACCCCGACTACGACTGGGTCGACCAGGGGCCCGTGATCAGCTCCCCGGCGGACATCGCGGGCGGCAAGACGTTCAACGCGATCGACGCGGGCATCGTCGAGGGTGCCGACGGCACGCCGTACATGGCGATCGGCTCGTACTGGTACGGCGTCTTCCTCGTGGAGCTCGAGTGGCCCGGCGGCACGCTCGCCCCCGGCGCGCTCGAGAACGCCACCCACCTCGTCGACCGGTTCGTGCCGGGCAACCCCGTCGAGGCGCCGTACGTCTACGCCCACGACGGCTGGTACTACCTCTTCGTCTCCTACGACGCGTGCTGCCGCGGTCTCGACAGCACCTACAAGATCGCGGTGGGCCGGTCGCGCGACGTCACCGGCCCCTACCTCGACAAGGACGGCAAGGACATGCTCGGCGGCGGGGGCACCGTGCTGCTGGAGTCGCACGGCGCCGCCGTGGGCCCGGGCGGCCAGTCCGTGTCCGACGGCGTGCTCGCGTTCCACTACTACGACGCGGCGAACGAGGCGGTCCCCGGCTTCCCGACGCTCGGGCTGCAGCGCCTCGGCTGGCAGGACGGCTGGCCCGTGGTGGACCAGGCCGTCGCGGCGCCGGTCGTGAACGCCGGCCCGCGGGACCAGCGCGTGCGCGCCAGGCAGCCGGCGACGTTCCGCGTCGAGGTGACGGGCGTGCCCGTCCCCGTGGTCACCTGGGAGACGTCCGCCGACGACGGCGCGACCTGGGTCGCCGCCCCGGGCGCCGCTGCCCGTGCCTCCGGTGGGGTCGCGCGCTGGACGATCAAGCACCCCGACGCCGCGCAGGACGGGGCGCTCGTGCGTGCCGTCGTCGCCAACGCGCACGGCACCGTGCGCAGCGATCCGGCGGCCCTGGCCGTCGTCGCGCCGGGCCGGTAGCGCGGGCCCGGCGATCGAGCGTGCTGGCTCGATCCTCATTCCGCACGGATGAGGATCAAGCCAGCACGCTCGCTGCCCTCGCGGGTTGGGGCTGGTCCATGTGAGCGCTAACATCGAGTGACGCCCCGACGGGCGGAGCACACCTCGAGGACGCCCGGCAGCGGGCAGGGACGGAGCAGGGATGACGCAGGCGGCGCAGCCGGACGGCACGTCCGCGATCCGGGAGGCGATCGCCGCGGGTCGCACGTCGCTCGGCATCGAGCTCGGGTCCACCAACATCAAGGCGTGCCTGGTGGGCCCCGACCACGAGCCCGTCGCGAGCGGCTCGCACGCGTGGGAGAACGAGCTGTCGGACGGCGTGTGGACCTACTCGCTCGACGCGGTCCACGCCGGGCTGCAGGGCGCGTACGCGGCGCTGGTCGCCGACGTCGAGCGCCGCTACGGTGTGCGCCCCACCACCTACGCGGCGCTGGGCGTCTCGGCGATGATGCACGGCTACCTGCCGTTCGACGCCGACGGCGCGCTCCTCGTCCCGTTCCGCACCTGGCGCAACACCAGCACCGGGCCGGCGGCCGCCGAGCTGTCCGCGCTGTTCGGGTACAACATCCCGCTGCGCTGGTCGATCGCCCACCTCTACCAGGCGATCCTCGACGACGAGCCGCACGTTCCGCAGGTCGCGTCGTTCACCACCCTGGCCGGATACGTGCACCGCGCGCTGACCGGCCGGCACGTGCTCGGCGTCGGCGACGCCTCGGGCATGTTCCCGATCGACCCCGCCACGGGCGACTACGACGCGCGGATGCTCGAGCAGTTCCGGCACCTGGCCGCGGCCAAGCGCCCCGGGCTGCACGTGGAGGGCCTGCTGCCGCAGGTCCTCACCGCGGGCCAGGACGCCGGCCGGCTCACCGCCGAGGGGGCGGCCCTGCTCGACCCCACGGGCGTGCTGCGGCCGGGCGTGCTGCTGTGCCCGCCCGAGGGAGACGCGGGCACCGGCATGGTCGCCACCGGCTCCGTGGCGCCGCGCACGGGCAACATCAGCGCGGGCACCTCGATCTTCGCGATGGTCGTGCTGGAGCAGCCGCTGGCGAGCGTGCACCACGAGCTCGACCTCGTGACGACGCCGGCCGGCGACCTCGTCGCGATGGTGCACTGCAACAACGGCGCCAGCGAGCTCGACGCGTGGGCGGGCGTCTTCGGCCAGTTCGCGGCCGCGCTCGGGCAGCCGGCCGAGCCGGACGCCGTCTTCGGCGCGCTCTTCCGGGCCGCGCTGGACGGCGCGCCCGACGGCGGCGGGCTGCTCGCCTACAACTACCTCGCCGGGGAGCCGATCACCGGCCTCGACGCCGGGCGCCCGCTCGTGGTCCGCACCCCCGACAGCCGGCTCACGCTGGCGAACTTCGCCCGCACGCAGCTCTACGGCGTGTTCGGCACGCTCGCGCTCGGCATGCGCGTGCTGCACGGCGAGGGCGTCGCGATCGACACGATGTTCGCGCACGGCGGCCTGTTCCGAACCGCCGGCGTGGCCCAGCGCCTGCTGGCCGGCGCGATCGACGCCCCCGTCGCCGTCGGGCAGACCGCGGGCGAGGGCGGCGCCTGGGGCATCGCGGTCCTCGCGGCCTACGCCCGCGCGGTCTCCGACGCCGCGGACGCCGCGGCGCGCGACGACGGGGAGGCCGCGCCCGCCCTCGACGCCTACCTCACCGACCGGGTCTTCGCCGGCGCCCGGCTCGACGTCGCCACGCCCGACCCCGCCGACGTCGCCGGCTTCGCGGCGTACCTCGAGCGGTACGCCGCCGGCCTCGCGGTCGAGCGCACCGCCACCGAAGCGCTCTGAACGGCCGCACCGCCGCCGGCGCCCCGACCACCGCACTGGAGAACCCCATGAGCACCCGCACCGAGGTCCCGACGCACCTGCGCGCCGCCGTCGACGCCGCGAAGGAGAAGGTCGCCGCGCTGCACGCCGAGCTGCCCCGCTGGGAGCTGGTCGTGTGGACCGCCGGCAACGTGTCCGAGCGCGTCCGCGACGAGCGGACCCCCGACGGCTCGGCCGACCTGCTGGTCATCAAGCCGTCCGGCGTCGCCTACGACGACATCACGCCCGCCGCGATGGTCGTGTGCGACCTGGACGGGACCCTCGTCGAGGGCGACCGGTCGCCGTCGTCGGACACCGCCGCGCACGCCTACGTGTACCGGCACATGCCCGAGGTGGGCGGCGTCGTGCACACGCACTCCACGTACGCGACGGCCTGGGCCGCGCGCGCCGAGGAGATCCCCTGCGTGCTCACGATGATGGCCGACGAGTTCGGCGGCCCGATCCCCGTGGGCCCCTTCGCGATCATCGGCGACGACTCGATCGGCCGCGGCATCGTCGAGACCCTGAGCGGTCACCGCAGCCCGGCCGTCCTGATGCGCAACCACGGCCCGTTCACCATCGGCAAGGACGCCCGCGCCGCGGTCAAGGCCGCCGTGATGGTCGAGGAGGTGGCCCGCACCGTGCACGTGTCGCGCCAGCTCGGCGAGCCGCAGCCCATCGCGCAGGAGCACGTCGACTCCCTGTACGCCCGCTACCAGAACGTCTACGGCCAGCGCTGAGCCGGCCGCCCGCCGAACCAGACCTGATCCAGACCTGACCCAGACCTGACCCAGAGAGGGACACCCATGAGCAAGCCGTACGCCGACCGCGAGGTCTGGTTCTTCACCGGCAGCCAGGACCTGTACGGCCCCGAGACGCTGGAGCAGGTCGCCCAGCAGTCGCAGGAGGTCGCCCGCGCGCTCGACGCGTCGTCCGACGTGCCCGCCACCGTCGTGTGGAAGCCGGTGCTCAAGGACGCGGCCTCGATCCGCCGCGCGATGCTCGACGCCAACGCGGACGACAAGGTGCTGGGCGTCATCACCTGGATGCACACCTTCAGCCCCGCGAAGATGTGGATCTCCGGGCTGGACGCGCTGCGCAAGCCGCTGCTGCACCTGCACACGCAGGCGAACGTCGAGCTGCCGTGGGCCGACATCGACTTCGACTTCATGAACCTCAACCAGGCCGCGCACGGCGACCGCGAGTACGCCTACCTCGCCACCCGCCTGGGCGTCGCGCGCACCACCGTCGTCGGGCACGTGTCGAACCCGGCCGTGACCCGCCGCGTCGGCACCTGGGTGCGCGGCGCCGCCGGCTGGGCCGCCACGCACGAGCTGAAGCTCGTCCGCTTCGGCGACAACATGCGCAACGTCGCCGTCACCGAGGGCGACAAGACGGAGGCCGAGCTGCGCTTCGGCGTCTCCGTGAACACGTGGGGCGTCAACGACCTCGTCGCCGCCGTGGACGCCGTCGACGACGCCGCGGTCGACGCGCTCGTCGCGGAGTACGAGGAGCTCTACGACGTGGTCGAGGAGCTGCGCCGCGGCGGCGAGCGGTACGAGTCGCTGCGGTACGCGGCCCGCCAGGAGATCGCGATGGAGGCGTTCCTCGTCGAGCGCGGCGCCAGGGCGTTCACCACGAACTTCGAGGACCTGGGCGCCCTGCGCCAGCTGCCCGGCATCGCCGTCCAGCGGCTCATGGCCCAGGGGTACGGCTTCGGCGCCGAGGGCGACTGGAAGACCGCCGTCCTGGTGCGCGCGGCCAAGGTCATGGGCGAGGGGCTGCCCGGCGGCGCCTCCCTCATGGAGGACTACACCTACGACCTCACTCCCGGCTCCGAGCTCATCCTCGGCGCCCACATGCTCGAGGTATGCCCGTCCCTCACGACGTCCAAGCCCCGCGTGGAGGTCCACCCGCTCGGCATCGGCGGCAAGGAGGACCCGGTCCGCATGGTCTTCGACGCGGACGCCACCGAGGGTGCCGTCGTCGTGTCGTTGGCCGACATGCGCGACCGGTTCCGCCTCACCGCGAACGTGGTCGACGTCGTGCCGCCCACCCACGACCTGCCGAACCTCCCCGTGGCCCGCGCGGTCTGGGCGCCCCGCCCCGACTTCACCACCTCGGCCGAGGCGTGGCTGACCGCCGGCGGCGCGCACCACACGGTGATGTCCACCGCGGCCGGCGTCGAGGCCTTCGAGGTGTTCGCGAACATCGCCCGCACCGAGCTGCTCGTCATCGACGAGTCCACCACCCGCCGCGGCTTCGCCGACCAGGTGCGCTGGAACCAGGTGTATTACCGCCTCGCCCAGGGGCTCTGACCTCACGACCGGCGGTTCGGTAGGCTGACGCCGCCGTGCCGCCGGTCGGCGGACGTACCCGATGGAGGCCCCGCATGGCGAGTCCCGGTGCCGACAAGCCGAACATCCGGCAGGTCGCGCAGCTCGCCGGCGTCTCGCACATGACCGTGTCGCGGGTGCTCAACGACCACCCGTACATCCGGGAGGCCACCCGCCGCCGCGTCCAGGACGCCATCGACGAGCTGGACTACCGCCCGAGCATGACGGCCCGGGCCCTGGCCACCCAGCGCAGCCGCCGCATCGGCGTGCTCGTGGAGAGCGCCGTGGAGTTCGGGCCGACCAGCACGGTGCGCGCCGTCGAGTCCGCCGCCCGCGCCTCCGGCTACGCGGTCAGCTCGGTGCTGCTGCGGGCGGGGGAGGAGATCACCCCCCAGGAGGGCGTCGACCACCTGATCGCGCAGGGCGTCGACGCGCTCTGCGTCGTGGCACCCCGGTCGTCGTCCATCGCGGCGCTGCGCCGCATCGCCGTCGGCGTCCCCGTGCTCGTCGTCAAGCCGGACAAGGACCCGACCTTCCTCACGGTGACCGTGGACCAGAAGGCGGGGACGGCGCTCGCGGTCGACCACCTCGTGTCGCTCGGGCACCGGGACGTCCTGCACCTGGCCGGCCCGCTCGACTGGCTCGACGCCCGGACCCGGGAGCGGGCGTTCCACGCCCGGGCGAAGTCGTGGGGGCTGCGCGAGCGCCCCATCGTCGTCGGCGACTGGACGGCGGACTTCGCCTACGACTTCGCGCGGGGCATCCGCGAGCTGCCGGAGTACACCGCGATCTTCGTCGCGAACGACGACATGGCGGTGGGGCTCGTCCACGGCCTGCACGACCGCGGCTTCTCCGTGCCGGACGACCTCAGCGTCGTCGGCTTCGACGACATCCCCCTGGCGCGGCACGTCATCCCCCCGCTGACCACCGTGCGGCAGAACTTCCACGCCCTGGGCGTCTCGGTCGTCGACGTGCTGCGGGCCGCGATCGAGGAGCGGGAGATCCCCGCGGTGACGCGCATCCCCCCGGAGCTCGTCGCGCGGGCGTCGAGCGCGCCGCCGCGGAAGAACGGCTGATGCGCGCGCAGGTCCCGGCGGCCCCGGTGGTCGAGATGTACGGGATCACGGTGGAGCTCTCGGGCGTGCGGGTCCTCGACGACGTGGACCTGGTGCTGCGCCCCGGCGAGGTGCACGCCCTCATGGGCGAGAACGGCGCGGGCAAGTCGGTCCTCATCGGGGCGCTGACGGGGACGGTGCCGTTCCTCGCCGGGTCGGTGCTGGTCGACGGCGCCCCGACCACGCCGACGGGCGTCGCCCGGAGCCGTGCGGACGGCATCGCGACCGTGTTCCAGGAGACCCACCTCAGCCCGCACCTGACCGTCGCCGAGAACGTGATGATCGGCCACGAGGTGCGCCGCTGGTCCGGCATCGACTGGGGGCGGACCCGGCGGCGGGCGTCGGCGGCGCTCGCCGCGCTCGGGATCGAGGACATCGACCCGCGCGCGCCGCTGTCGTCGCTGTCGCCCGCGACCAAGCAGCTCGTCGCGGTGGCGCGCGCCATCGTCCTCGAGCCGCGGGTGCTGGTGCTCGACGAGCCCACGTCGAGCCTGGACGAGGACGAGGCGGCCCGGCTGCTGGGCGTGGTCCGCCGCCTGCGGGACCAGGGCGTCGCGGTGCTGTTCGTCTCGCACTTCCTCGAGCAGGTCTTCGAGGTGAGCGACCGGATGACGGTGCTGCGCGCCGGCCGGGTGGTGGCGGAGTACCGCACGGCCGAGGTGGAGCGCGCCGAGGTGATCTCGAAGCTGCTCGGCGAGGACATCGACGCCCTGCAGGCGCTGCGGTCCGAGCGGCTCGCGCACCACTACGCGCGGCCCGGGGAGGTCACGCTGCGCGCGGCGGCGATCGGCCGCCGCGGCACCCTCGAGCCCACGGACGTCGAGCTCTCGCGGGGCGAGGTCGTCGGGCTCGCCGGCCTGCGCGGCTCCGGGCGCACGGAGCTGGCCCGCCTGATGAGCGGGGCGGAGCGCGCGGACCGCGGCGAGCTGTGGCTGGACGGCCGGCGCGTGCAGCTGCGGAACCCGGCGGTGGCCCTGCGGCACCGCATCGCCATGTCGAGCGAGGACCTGCGGGGCGACGGGATCGTCGCCGGGCTCACGGTGCGGGAGAACATCGTGCTCGCGCTGCAGGCCCTGAGGGGCTGGTCGCGCCCCCTGTCCCGGGGCGAGCAGGACGCGGTCGTGGACACCTACCTCGACGCCCTGCACCTGTCGGCGGACGACCTGGACCGCCCCGCCGGCGAGATGTCGGGAGGGACCCAGCAGAAGATCCAGCTCGCCCGGCTGCTCGCCACGCGGCCGCACGTCCTGATCCTCGACGAGCCGACGCGCGGCATCGACATCTCCGCGAAGCTCGACATCCAGCGCCGGGTGGCGCGCCTGGCGGGCGAGGGGGTGGCCGTCGTCTTCATCTCCTCCCAGCTGGAGGAGGTGGTGCGCCTCGCCGACCGCATCGTGGTGCTCAAGGACCGCGAGAAGATCGGCGAGCTGAGCAACGGGCCGGGCGTCACGGTGGACACCATCGTCGAGATGATCGCCGCCGACCTGGACGAGCTCGACCCGGAGGGCTGACCGCCCCTCCCACCGGCCCGCGACGGCGTTACGAGATCGTGACGTCGAATCCTGGACACCCTCTATGTGACCGGTCACATCCTTCGCTATGTTAGCGGTCACACAAGCCCAGCCGGGTGGGTCGGAGCGGACCCACGGACCGGAAGCACCGGTCGGCCGGCGTCTCGAGGAGGAGACCATGAGCAAGAACTTCCGGCGCGCGAGCGCGGCGCTGCTCGCAGCCCTCACGGCGGCCTCGCTGGTCGCGTGCAGCAGCGAGCAGGCGCCCCAGGGCGGCGGCGACGCCAGCACGGACGCGGGGTCGGGCAGCGACACCATCACCCTCGGCTTCTCCCAGGTCGGGGCGGAGTCCGGCTGGCGCGCGGCCAACACCAAGTCCATCCAGGAGACCCTGACGAAGGACAACGGCTTCGACCTCAAGTTCTCCGACGCGCAGCAGAAGCAGGAGAACCAGATCCAGGCGATCCGGTCCTACATCCAGCAGGGCGTGGACGTCATCGCGTTCTCGCCCGTGGTCGAGACCGGCTGGGACGCCGTGCTCGAGGAGGCCAAGTCCGCCGGCATCCCGGTGATCCTCACCGACCGGGCCGTCGACAGCGAGGACGACTCCCTGTACGAGTCGTTCATCGGTTCCGACTTCGTCGAGGAGGGCAAGCGCGCCGGCGAGTGGGCCAAGGAGCAGTACGACGGGCAGGGCTTCAAGGCCGTCGAGCTGCAGGGCACCACCGGCGCCGCGCCGATGATCGACCGGCAGCAGGGCTTCGCCGACGCGATCAAGGGCAGCGACATCGAGATGATCGACTCGCAGACCGGCAACTTCACCCGCACCGAGGGCAAGCAGGTGATGGAGGGCTTCCTGCAGAAGTACGACGACATCGACCTCGTCTTCGCCCACAACGACGACATGGGCCTGGGCGCGATCGAGGCGATCGAGGCCGCGGGCAAGGTGCCCGGCAAGGACATCAAGATCATCACCGTCGACGGCGTCAAGGACGGCATGCAGGCCCTCGCCGACGGCAAGATCAACTACATCGTCGAGTGCAACCCGCTGCTCGGCCCGGACCTCGCCGAGATCGCGAAGAAGGTCGTGGCGGGCGAGGCCGTCGACAAGCGCATCGTCACCCAGGACGAGGCGTTCGACCAGGAGGCCGCCAAGGCCGCCCTGCCGGACCGGCAGTACTGACCCCGGCACCGACCACCGATACTGGCGGACGGAACCGCTCCACCGCGTCCCGCGGTGGGTGCGGTGCGGGTCCCGCACCGCACCCACCGCGCTCCACGGAAGGTCAACGATGACGCAATCGGACGCCGGCCCCGCCGGCAGCGCTCGGGGCGACGTCCCCGAGGAGGCGCGCCCCGTCGTCGAGATGACCGGGATCTCCATCGAGTTCCCGGGCGTCAAGGCGCTCGACGGGGTCGACCTGCGACTCCTGCCCGGCGAGGTGCACGCCCTCATGGGGGAGAACGGCGCCGGGAAGTCCACGCTGATCAAGGCACTCACCGGTGTCTACGGCATCGACGCGGGCGAGATCCTCGTCGACGGCGCGCCGCACCGGTTCGCCGGCCCGGGCGAGGCCCAGGCCGCGGGCATCGCCACCGTGTACCAGGAGGTCAACCTCTGCGAGAACCTCACGGTGGCCGAGAACATCATGCTGGGCAACGAGCCGCGGCGGCTCGGCGCGATCGACTGGCCGGCCACCCGCCGCCGCGCCGCCGAGCACCTCGCCACGATGGGGCTCGACGTCGACCCTTCCTCGTCGCTGGGCGCGCACTCGATCGCCGTGCAGCAGCTCGTCGCGATCAGCCGCGCGATGGTGGTCGAGGCCAAGGTGCTCATCCTCGACGAGCCGACCTCCAGCCTCGACGCGGGCGAGGTGGCGCGCCTCTTCGCCGTGGTGCGGCGGCTGCGGGACCAGGGCGTCGCCATCCTGTTCGTGTCGCACTTCCTCGAGCAGGTCTTCGAGCTGTCCGACCGCATGACCGTGCTGCGCAACGGCGCGAAGGTGGGGGAGTACCGCACGGCCGATCTCAGCCGCACCGAGCTCGTCTCCCGCATGATCGGCCGCTCGATGGAGGTGCTCGAGGACCTGGAGGTGCGGACCGAGCACGCCGTCGACACCACGCGGGGCGCGCCCTTCGTCCAGGCCGTGGGTCTCGGCCGCCGGGGCTCCGTGCAGGCGTTCGACCTGGACGTGCACGAGGGCGAGGTCGTGGGCCTGGCGGGCCTGCTCGGCTCCGGGCGCACGGAGGTGGCCCGCCTGCTGGCCGGCGCCGACCGCGCCGACACCGGCACGCTGCGGATCAAGGGGGCGCTCGCGCGCCTGCGCACGCCGCGCGCCGCGATCTCGCGCCGGATCGCGTTCTCGTCCGAGGACCGCAAGGCCGAGGGCGTCGTCGGCGACCTCACCTTGCGGGAGAACATCGTGCTCGGCCTCCAGGCGGACCGCGGCTGGCTGCGGCCGCTGCCCGGCAAGCAGGTCGACGAGATCGTGCACCGGTACATCGACGCGCTGAACATCCGGCCCGCCAACCCGGACGCCCTCCTGCGCAACCTCTCGGGCGGCAACCAGCAGAAGGTGCTGCTGGCCCGGTGGCTGGCCACCGCGCCCGAGCTGTTCGTCCTCGACGAGCCGACCCGGGGGATCGACGTCGGCGCCAAGGCGGAGATCCAGCGCCTGGTGTCCGACCTCGCCGGGCGCGGCATGGCGGTGCTCTTCATCTCCGCCGAGCTCGAGGAGGTGGTGCGGCTCAGCCACCGCATCGCCGTCATGCGCGACCGGCAGAAGGTCGCCGAGCTGACCAACACGGGCGACGTCGGCGTCGACGACGTCGTCGAGCTCATCGCGAGCGGAGGAGACCGCTGATGCCCACGTCCCAGGCCGCCGACAGGATCGGCGCCGTCGTGCGCCACCGCCTGTTCTGGCCGGTGCTCGCCCTGGTTGTCCTGCTCGCGGTGAACACCGCCGTCCGGCCCGGCTTCCTGTCCGTGTCGATCCTCGACGGCCACCTCTTCGGCTCGCCGATCGACATCCTGCGCAACTGCGCGCCGCTCATGCTGGTGGCCCTCGGCATGTCGCTGGTGATCGCCACCCGTGGCATCGACCTGTCCGTCGGGGCGGTGGTCGCGATCTCGGGGGCCGTGGCCCTGACCTTCATCTCCGGCGCGGACGACCCCACCTCGACGGCCACCGTGCTGCTCGCGATCGGGCTCGCCCTCGCCCTCGGCCTGGTGCTCGGCGTGTGGAACGGGTTCCTCGTGTCGGTGCTCGGCATCCAGCCGATCATCGCCACGCTCATCCTCATGACCGCCGGCCGCGGCGTCGCGATGCTCATCACCCAGGGGCAGATCACCACGGTCACCAGCGCGCCGTTCAAGACGCTGGGCGCCGGGTTCTGGCTCGGGCTGCCGGTCGCCACCCTGGTGGCGTTCGGCGTCTTCGCGCTCGTCGCGCTGCTCGTGCGGCGCACCGCCCTGGGCATGCTCGTCGAGTCGGTGGGCATCAACCCGGCCGCGAGCCGGCTCGCGGGCGTGCGGGCGCGGACCATCGTCTGGACCGTCTTCGCGCTGTCGGGCCTCTTCTCCGCCCTGGCCGGCCTCATCCTGGCCTCGAACGTCATGGCGGCGGACGCCAACAACGCCGGCCTGTTCATCGAGCTGGACGCGATCCTCGCCGTCGTGATCGGCGGCACCTCGCTGGCCGGTGGCAAGTTCTCCCTCTCCGGCACGTTCGTCGGCGTGCTCATCATCGCGACGCTGTCGCTCACGGTGACGAACGTCGGCATCTCCCCGCTGGTGACGCCGCTGTTCAAGGCGCTCGTGGTCGCCGCGGTCACGCTGCTGCAGTCGCCGGTGATGCGGCGCAAGCTCTCCGAACGCACCCGACGGCGCGGCAGGACGGCGCCCGTCGCGCCGTCCGACAAGCCCGCGGACGTCTCCACGGACAAGGTGGTGGCCTGATGACGACCCTCGCATCCTCGCGCCGCGGGGCGCCATCCCCGGACCGTGTGCCGGCCGTCGGCCGCCGCCTGCGCCTCGACCGGCGCTACCTGCCCGTGGTCGGCACCCTCGTGGTGTTCGTGCTGCTGCTGGTGGTGGGCGGCGCCCGGTACGACAACTTCCTGTCCGTCGGCGTCCTCGCGAACCTGTTCATCAACAACGCGTTCCTCATCGTGCTGGCGGTCGGGATGACGTTCGTCATCCTCACGGGCGGCATCGACCTCTCGGTGGGCTCCGTGCTCGCGCTGTCCGGCGTCACCGCGGCCTACCTGCTGCGGGCGGGGGTCCCGGCGGGGGTCGTGATCCCGCTGGTCGTGCTGATCGGCTCCCTGATCGGCCTGCTCGTCGGCGCCATGGTGCACGTGTTCGAGGTGCAGCCGTTCATCGCCACCCTCGCCGCGATGTTCTTCGCGCGCGGGCTGTGCTTCCTCATCGCGCCCGAGTCGATCCCCATCGACGACGAGACGTTCGTGGCGCTCGCCTCGTGGGACACGTGGGCGGGCGGCCAGTGGCGCGTCACGTCCAGCGTCGTGATCGCGCTGGTCGTCGTGGCGGTGGCGTTCTACCTGCTGCACTACACGCAGTTCGGCCGCACCGTCTACGCCATCGGCGGCGGCGAGCAGTCCGCGCGGCTCATGGGCCTGCCCGTGGCGCGCACCAAGGTGCTCGTCTACGTCGTGAGCGGCACCTGCGCCGGCCTCGGCGGCCTGCTGTTCGCGATGTTCTCCCGGTCGGGCTACTCCCTGACCGGCGTCGGGATGGAGCTCGACGCCATCGCGGCCGTCGTGATCGGCGGCACGCTGCTGACCGGCGGCACCGGGTTCGTGCTCGGCTCGGTGCTCGGCGTCCTCGTGCTCGGCCTCATCCAGACGATCATCACCTTCGAGGGCACCCTCAGCTCCTGGTGGACCAAGATCGTCATCGGCGCGCTGCTGCTGGTCTTCGTGGTCCTGCAGCGGCTCCTCGCCCTGCGGCGCTCCTAGCGCCCGGCACGTCCCGCAAGGAGCGCAAGTCACGCAAGCGGCTTGCGTGGTCGCGTGTACAGTCGAGGCATGTCGAGACGACTGGCCGACGTGGCCGCGAAGGTGGGGGTCAGCGAGGCGACGGTCAGCCGGGTGCTCAACGGCAAGCCCGGGGTGTCGCAGGCGACGCGGGACGCCGTGCTCACCGCGCTGGACGTGCTGGGCTACGAGCGGCCCACCAAGCTGCGCGGCGACCGGCCCCGGCTGGTCGGGCTGGTGCTGCCCGAGCTGGCCAACCCGATCTTCCCCGCGTTCGCGGAGGTGGTGGGCGGCGCGCTCGCCCAGCAGGGCTTCACGCCCGTGCTGTGCACCCGCACCGCGGGCGGCATCTCCGAGGCCGAGTACATCGACCTCCTGCTGGGCCAGCAGGTCTCGGGCGTCATCTTCGCCGGGGGCTTCTACGCCGAGCGCGACGCGGACCACGCCCACTACGAGCGGCTGCAGGCGCTGAGCCTGCCCGTCGTGCTCATCAACGCCTCCATCGAGAGCCTCGACTTCCCGCACGTGTCGTGCGACGACCTGGTCGCGACGCACCAGGCGCTCGAGCACCTGGTGTCCATGGGGCACACCCGGATCGGCCTGCTGCTGGGCCCGAGCGACCACGTGCCCTCCGAGCGCAAGCTCGCCGCCGCCCGCGCCTTCGCGCAGCGGCACGGCGTCGAGCTCCCCGACGAGCTGGTGGTGCACAGCCAGTACTCGCTGGAGAGCGGCCAGGCCTCCACGGGCCGCCTGCTCGACGCCGGCGCGACGGCGATCCTGTGCGCGTCCGACCCGCTCGCGCTCGGCGCGGTGCGTGCCGTGCGCCGCGCCGGGCTCGAGGTGCCGCGCGACGTCTCGGTGGTCGGCTACGACGACTCCGCCCTGATGAACTCCACCGACCCGGCCCTGACCACGGTCCGGCAGCCGATCGACGCGATGGGGCGCGCCGCCGTGGACATCCTCGCGAGCATGATCGCCGGCGCCTCGGTGTCGCGCGACGAGCTGCTGTTCGAGCCGGAGCTCGTCGTGCGGCGCTCGACGGCGGCCGCCCCGCGCGCCGGGGGCTGACCGACCCCCCTCCTCCCTCACCACCACCGCGCCACGGCCGGTCGGGCCGCCTTCGCCGCCCGGCCGGCCGTTCGCGTGCGCGGGAGTTTCTGCGCGCCGATGGTCGCGGTTTGATAACAGCCCTGTCGAGTTCTTGCGTGGTCTACGTCGCCTGGTTACTGTCCTGCTCATCGACGACGACGTGGAAGGGGCTCATCGGTGAGCACGGGGTACGAGGCCGAGTGGTGGCGCAGCGCGGTGATCTATCAGGTCTACCCGCGCTCGTTCGCCGACGGGAACGGCGACGGCACGGGGGACCTGGCGGGGGTGCGCAGCCGCCTCGGGTACCTGCGGGACCTGGGCGTCGACGCGATCTGGTTCACCCCCTGGTACGTGTCGCCGCTCGCGGACGGCGGGTACGACGTGGCCGACTACCGCGCGATCGACCCGCAGTTCGGCACCCTCGCCGAGGCGGAGGCGCTCATCGCGGAGGCCCGCGAGCTCGGCATCCGCACGATCGTCGACGTCGTGCCCAACCACGTCTCGGACGAGCACCCGTGGTTCCGCGCGGCGCTCGCCGCCGGGCCCGGCTCGCCCGAGCGCGAGCGGTTCTGGTTCCGGCCCGGGCGCGGGGAGGGCGGCGCCGAGCTGCCCACGCGCTGGGTCTCGGACTTCCAGGGCACCACCTGGACCCGCACGACGAACCCGGACGGCACCCCCGGCGAGTGGTACCTGCACCTCTTCGCCCCCTCCCAGCCGGACCTCAACTGGGACCACCCGGACGTGCGGCGCGAGCACGAGGAGATCCTGCGGTTCTGGTTCGACCGGGGCGCCGCCGGCATCCGCATCGACTCCGCCGCCCTGCTGGTCAAGGACCCGGAGCTGCCCGAGGTGCCGGAGCACCCGGGCCCGGGGGAGCACCCGCACGTGGACCGCGACGCGCTGCACGACGTCTATCGCTCCTGGCGGGCCGTCGCGGACTCGTACGACGAGCCGCGCGTCCTCGTGGGGGAGGTGTGGCTGCCGGACACGGCCCGGTTCACCCGGTTCCTGCGCCCGGACGAGATGCACACGGCGTTCAACTTCGACTTCATGGCCCGCCCGTGGGACGCGAAGGCCCTGCGCGAGTCGGTCACGACGACCCTCGACGCGCACGCCCCGGTCGGCGCCCCGGCCACGTGGGTGCTGTCCAACCACGACGTCACCCGCCCGGTGACGCGGTACGGGCGTCAGGACTCGTCGTTCGCGTTCACGGCGAAGCGGTTCGGCACCCCGACCGACCTCGTCACGGGCCTGCGCCGGGCGCGCGCCGCGGCCCTGCTCGTCGCGGCCCTGCCCGGGGCGCTGTACGTCTACCAGGGCGACGAGCTGGGGCTGCCCGAGGTCGAGGACCTGCCGCTCGACGTCATCCAGGACCCGATGCACGACCGGTCCGGCGGGGTCGACCCCGGCCGCGACGGCTGCCGCGTGCCGCTGCCGTGGACGCGCGCGGGCAGCGCGTTCGGCTTCGGGCCCGACGGCGGGTCCGCGCCCTGGCTGCCGCAGCCGGCGTCGTGGGGCGACCTGTCCGTCGAGGCCCAGGACGGCGACCCGGCGTCGACGCTCTCCCTGTACCGCCGCACGCTCGCGGCCCGCCGCGCCGAGCCGGCCCTGCACGGCGGCGCGTTCCGTTGGCTCGACGCCGTGGGCGAGGCCGCCGTCGGCGACGACGTCCTCGCGTTCGCCCGGGGTGACGGCGCCGCGAGGGACGACGCGCTGGTGTGCGTCGTGAACCTCGGCCCCGAGCCGGTCGCGCTGCCCGGCGGCGCCCGGGTCCTGCTGCACAGCGGCGACCCCCGCGAGGCCCTCGACCAGGTCCCCACCGACGTCGCCGTCTGGTTCCGACCGTGAGCCCGGCGCCCGACCAGTCCGTCCCGACCCCAGCCAGCAGCACCACCCGCGGTTCCACCGACAAGGAGTGACGATGAAGTCCACACGAAAGCCGGCCGCCCTCATCCTGGTCGGCGCGCTCACGACGGGGGCGCTCGCCGCGTGCTCCGGCGGGGGCGACCCGAAGGACGAGAGCACCAACTCGGCGGGGCAGGTCACCCTCTCGGTGGTCTCCCTGCTGCCCGGGTCCACGGAGGAGGCGGTCGCCGCCTTCGAGGACCAGGTCGCGGAGTTCGAGAAGGCGAACCCCGACATCGACGTCCAGCCCGAGGAGTACGAGTGGAAGGCGACGACGTTCGCCGCCCAG
Source organism: Isoptericola sp. NPDC057653 (assembly GCF_042799955.1). Lineage (NCBI taxonomy): Bacteria > Bacillati > Actinomycetota > Actinomycetes > Micrococcales > Promicromonosporaceae > Isoptericola > Isoptericola sp. NPDC057653. Next base: position 1,811,622 of record NZ_JBHVHP010000001.1, read on the forward strand.
CTCGCCGGCGGCACGCTGCCCGACGTCTTCGAGATCCCGTTCACCGACGCGCAGGGTCTGGTGGAGAACGGCCAGCTCGCCGACATGGACACCCAGTTCCGGGCGCTGCCGTACGCGGACCAGTTCAACCCGACGATCCTCGAGGCGGGGACCGGCGAGGACGGGCACGTCTACGCGATCCCCGCGAAGAACGCCTACCCGGTCGCGCTGCACTACAACCGGGAGCTGTTCGAGTCCGCGGGGCTGGACCCCGACAGCCCGCCGACCACGTGGGACGAGGTGCGTGCCGACGCGAAGAAGATCGCGGACGCCAACCCCGGCGTCGCCGGCTACGCCACCATGACGCAGAACAACACGGGCGGGTGGCAGCTCACCGCCCAGACCGTGGCGCGCGGCGGCCGCACCGTCGAGGTCGACGGCGACCAGAAGGCGACCGCGACCCTCGACAACGCGGGCACCAAGGAGACGCTCCAGTTCCTCCACGACCTGCGGTGGGAGGACAACTCCATGGGCGGCAACTTCCTGCTCGACTGGGGGAGCATCAACCAGGAGTTCGCCGCCGGCCAGGTGGGCATGTTCACCTCGGGCTCCGACATCTACACCTCCCTGGTGCAGACCAACGCCGTCGACCCGGACACCTACGGCCTCGCGCCGATCCCGCTGTCCGACGCGCCGGAGGCCGCCACGCTCACCGGCGGCACCCTCGCGGGCGTGCCGGCAGGCGTCGACGACGCCGTCAAGGACGCCGCGATCAAGTGGATCGACTTCTTCTACCTCAACAAGCTGGTGGACGAGGACCGCGCCGTCGCCGACGCCGAGACCCTTGCCAAGAACGACCAGCCCGTGGGCACGCCCGTCCTGCCGATGTTCTCCCAGGAGCAGTACGAGCAGAACCAGAAGTGGATCGCGGACTACGTCAACGTGCCGCTCGACCAGATGACGGCGTTCACCGACGCGATGTTCGACCTGCCGCTGGCGGGCGAGCCCTCGCAGAAGACGCAGGAGGTCTACGCGCTGCTCGACCCGATCGTGCAGGCCGTCCTCACCGACAAGGACGCCGACATCGACGCCCTGCTCGCCGACGCGGACACGCAGGCCCAGGCGCTGCTCGACCAGGGCTGACCGTGACCGTCACCACCTCCTCTCCTCGCGGCGACCTCGCCGCACCCGCGCGGGCGGCCGGTACCGGCCGCCCGCGCCGGGGCCCCGCGAGCTGGCTCCGCGGCGGCGGGCTGCACAGCCTCGTCTTCCTGCTGCCGCTGCTGCTGATCTTCGGGGTCTTCTCCTGGTTCCCGATCGTGCGGGCCGTGATCATGAGCGTCCAGGAGACGAACCTCGTCACCGACCCGACGTTCGTGGGGCTCGACAACTTCCGGCACGTCCTGGCCGACCCGCTGCTGTGGAAGGCCGTCAAGAACACGCTGTACTTCGCGTTCCTCGCGCTGCTGTTCGGGTACCCCGTGCCCCTGATCGCCGCCGTGCTCATGCGCGAGGTGCGGCGCGGGCGGGGGCTGTACTCCGCGCTCGCGTACCTGCCGGTCGTGGTGCCGCCCGTCGTCGCCGTCCTGCTGTGGAAGTTCTTCTACAAGGGCGGGCCCACCGGCGTGTTCAACACGGTCCTCGGCTGGGTGGGCCTCGGCCCGTACCCGTGGCTGCAGGACGCGTCGTGGGCGATGCCGTCGCTCGTGCTCGCGGCCACCTGGGCGGGCGCGGGCGGCACCGTGATCATCTACCTCGCAGCCCTCACGAGCGTGCCCGCCGAGCTGTACGACGCGTCCGAGGTGGACGGCGCCGGCCTGTGGCGCAAGATCTGGCACGTCACGCTGCCGCAGCTGCGCGGGGTCCTGTTCATCACGCTGATCCTGCAGGTCATCGGCACCGCGCAGGTGTTCCTCGAGCCCTACCTGTTCACCGGCGGCGGGCCGAACAACGCCACCGTCACCGTGCTCCTGCTCATCTACCGGTACGCGTTCCAGAACAGCCTGGGCGGCGACTACGGCGCCGCGACGGCGCTGTCGCTCATGCTCGCCGGCGTCCTCGCCGTCTTCTCGGTCCTCTACTTCCGGCTCACGCGGTCCTGGAGCACGTCATGACCCTCACCACCACCGAGCGGCCCCGCCCGGCGCGCGCCGCGCGCCGTCGCGCCGCCACCTCGTCCGACGACGGCGACCGCGGCGCGCTGTCCGGGCCCGACTGGCGCCGCCCGTCGGTCCGGTGGGGGATGGGCGGCACGCACGTGCTGCTGCTCGTGCTGCTCGTCGTCGTGGGCCTCGGCCCGATGCTGCTCCTGGCGAAGTTCGCGGTCACGCCCACACAGGACATCCTCCGCACGCCGATGGCGGTCTTCCCGCACGGCATCGCGTGGGAGAACCTCGAGCGCGCGTGGAACGACGTGCAGATCAGCCGCTACTTCATGAACACCGTGTGGCTGGCCGTCGGGTCGTGGTTCGTGCAGATCGTGGTCGCCACGACGGGCGGGTACGCGCTGTCGGTGCTGCGCCCGCGCTACGGCCGCGTCGTGCAGGCGCTCGTGCTGTCCACGATGTTCGTGCCCGCCGTCGTGCTCCTCGTGCCGCTGTACCTGACGATCCTCGACCCGCCGCTGCTGGGCCGCTCGCTCGTCGACAGCTTCTGGGCCGTGTGGCTCCCGGCCGGCGCCAGCGCGTTCAACGTGCTGCTGGTGCAGCGCTTCTTCGACTCGCTGCCGCGGGAGGTCTTCGAGGCGGCGCGCGTCGACGGCGCCGGCCCGTACCGGCTGTTCTGGTCCGTGGTGCTGCCCATGTCCAAGCCCATCCTCGGCGTCGTCTCCGTGTTCGCGGTGATCGCGTCGTGGAAGGACTTCCTCTGGCCGCTGCTCGTGCTCAAGGACCCGGCGATCCAGCCGCTGTCCGTGCGCCTGCCCGCCATCGAGGCGTCGACCGACCTGGGCGTCTTCCTCGCGTCGCTCGCCATCGCGACCGTGCTGCCGGTGGCGATGTTCCTCGGCTTCCAGCGGCTGTTCCTGCGCGGCGCCGGGCTCGGGGGAGCGGTCAAGGGGTAGCCCCGGGCCTCGGACGGACGGCGGGCGGCGGATTCATCCGCCGTCCGTCGTTGACGCCAGGATCGTCCGAATGCTGATATATGCGTAGATCTGATATATGCGCAGATCAGCGACAGCCCGGAGGAAACGACGTGACCCAGCACGACCAGACGACCGACACCCCGGGCCCCGCCCGGACCACGGTGCGCTACCGCGGTCGGCACCTGCCGATGGTCGCGGTCGTCGTCGCCGCGACCATCGCCACCGCCCTGGCCTACAGCGGCATGGTGCTCTTCGGCCTCGAGGTGGCCGGCATGTCGGCGGCCGAGGCCTACGCCCTGGCCGGCTTCCTCGAGGTCTCCCTCGTGGCCGTCGCCCTCATGGCGCGCAACGCCGCCCTCGAGGGCCGCCCGTACGGCGTGCTCCTCACCCTGACCTGGATCCTGTCGGGCACGTCCGGCATGTTCGCGGCCCTGCACGAGATCGCCGTGCCCGACGCGAGCACGCCGTACATGGTCGCGTTCCGGTTCGTGCCGCCGCTGGTCGCCGCCCTCATGTGGCACCTCGCCCTGGTGGGCGAGCGGCACCTGGTCACCGGGCACACCCTCGACGAGCGGCGTCGCGAGCACCGGGTGCACCAGTACGTCACCGCGCTCGAGGTGTGGCGCGACGCGCGGCTCGACAGCACCGGCAACCATGCGGGCATGCGCAAGGTGCGTGTCGCGCACCGCCACCAGCGCGCGGCCCGCGACGCCGCCCTGAAGCTGCTCACCGTCGAGGACTTCGAGCGGCGCATGCAGGTCTGGGTGGAGCGGCTCGAGGCCGCCGAGCGGCACGGGAACCGGCTCGACCTCATCGGCGCCAGCTCCGTCGAGCGCGGCATCAGCCGCGGGTCCGCCGGCGGGTCGGGGGCGGCGCTCGCGGCCGCCCCCGCGGTCCCGTCGCTGGCCACCCTCGCCGCCGCGGCGCAGGGGACCGCGGTGACCGCGTCGCCGCAGCAGCCCGGCCAGGTGCCGGTCGTGACCCGGGGCTCGGCGGACGCGACCTCGGTGGACGCGACCTCGGTGGACGAGGCCGCCGCGGACGCGACCTTCGCCGACGAGTTCCAGGCGGCGCTCACGGGCGCGATCCCGACCGTCGAGGGCGGCGGGCCCCGCGCCGCGGGCGCGGACGAGGTCGCCGTCGAGGCCTGGTTCGACGACCCGCGCGAGGACCTGGGTCACGACCCCGCGGACGACCCCGCGGACGACCCCGCGGACGACGCCGCGGGCGACCTGGCGGACGGCCCGGCCGATGTCCCGGCGGACGCCGGGGACACCGGCGACGACGCCGCGGAGCCTGCGGGCGTCGACATCGACGCGGAGGCCGGGCTGCCGGGCACGCGCGAGCCGCTGCCGGAGACGGGGCACACCCGCCGGGTCGAGGTGTTCGACCTGCTGCGTGAGTCCGACCCGGCGCTGGGGGGCGCGCTCGCCCAGCGGTCCGCGTTCCTCACGTCGCACGGGACGTCCGAGGACGGCGCCGACGGCGCGCTGCTGACGGCCGAGCGCGAGACGCAGCCGGGGTCCGAGGCCGACGACGCGCCCGCGACGGACCGCGACCGCCGCATCGTCGAGCTGGCCGGTGACGGGCTGACGCACCGCGAGATCGCCGAGCAGGTCGACGTGTCGCGCGCGACCGTGGGCCGCGTCATGAAGCGGTACGCCCCGGCCTGACGCTCCCCGCGACGCCGAACAGGCGGTTGCTCCCGTATTCCGGGCCTGAACGGCCGGAATGCGGGAGCAACCGCCTGTTCGGCGGTCGGGCGGGTCAGGCGCGGGCGAACGTCCCCGCGAAGGCGGTCCACGACTCGGGCGCCAGGCGCACGCGCGTGGTGCCGGTGCCGGACGGCGCGGCCACGGCGGCGACGTCGACGGCGGACCAGCACGCCTCGGTGACCTTGGCGGCGTGCTCCGGGCCCTCGACGGCGGGCTCGTGGTCCGCGACCATCTGCCAGCCCTCGGCGATCCCGAGCGCCGCGCCGACGTGCGCCAGCTCGACCTCGACCACGCGGTCCGACCGGTTGGTGAGGAACAGCCCGAGCGCGCCGTCGTCGTCCACGGTCGCGGCGGCGGTGACCTGCGGCGCGGCGCCGTGGCGGGCCGTGTCGTAGGACGGGGCGTCCACGCGGACGTCGAGCGCGGTGCCGCGCGCCAGGCGCGACGTCGTCGCGAACGGGTGGAACGTGGGCTGGCGCCACGCGTCGCCGCCGGGCGCGGTCATGATCGGCGCGATGACGTTGACGAGCTGCGCGAGGCAGGCCACCGGCACCCGGTCGGCGTGGTTGAGCAGGGTGACCAGGAGGTCGCCGACGACGACGGCGTCGAGCCCGGAGTAGACGTCCTCGATGATGCGCGGGGCGTCGCGCTGGATCGGCAGGTTGGCCTCGCCCGGGAAGCGGGTCTCGAGGTACCAGACGTTCCACTCGTCGAAGCTGATGGTGATCTTCTTGTCGCTGCGACGCTCGGCGCCGACGGCGTCGGCGGAGGCGACGACGCGGTCGATGAAGCGGTCCATCGCGGTGCCCGACGCGAGGAACGACGCGCGGTCGCCGCCGACCTCCTCGTAGTAGGCGTGCATGGAGACGTGGTCGACCAGGTCGTAGGTGTACGACAGGACGGTGCGCTCCCACTCGCCGAACGTGGGCATCTGCATCGAGGACGAGCCGCACACGACCAGCGAGATCGCGGGGTCGACGAGCTTCATGGCCTTGCCGGCCTCGGCGGCGAGCTTGCCGTACTCGTGGGCGTCCTTGTGGCCGATCTGCCAGGGGCCGTCCATCTCGTTGCCGAGGCACCAGAGCTTCACGCCGTAGGGCTCGGCGCGGCCGTTGGCGATGCGCAGGTCGGCCCAGCGGGTGCCGGCCTCGCCGTTGCAGTACTCGACCAGGGCGGCCGCGGCGTCGACGCCGCGGGTGCCGAGGTTGACGGCCATCATCGGCTCGACCCCCTCGCGCTCGGCCCACTGCAGGAACTCGTCGGTGCCGACCAGGTTGGGCTCGACGGTGCGCCACGCGAGGTCGAGGAACGGCTTGCGCTGCTCCACGGGGCCGACGGCGTCCTCCCACACGTAGTTGGACACGAAGTTGCCGCCGGGGTAGCGCACCATCGGCACGCCCAGCTCGTGGACCAGGTCGGCGACGTCGCGGCGGAAGCCGTGGGGGTCGGCGGCGGGGTGACCGGGCTCGTAGATGCCGGTGTAGACCGCGCGGCCGAGGTGCTCGACAAACGAGCCGAAGAGGCGGCGGTCCACGGTGCCGCGGCGGAAGTCGGGGTGCAGGGTGACCCGGGCGTGGGGGGAGGTGCTCAGGTCGGTGCGGGGATCGGGCATGGGTCTCACGTTCCTCGTCGAAGTGTCGATGACGCATGTACAACGATGTAGAGTCAACCACGGTCGCCAGGGACGGCACCAGTGGGCCAGGAGGTTCTGGCCCGACGACTCGAGGAGGAATCGGCATGCGCAGGAGCCTGCGACGTGCGGCGGGGGCCGCCGCCGTCGGGCTGGTCGGCCTGACGCTCGCGGCGTGCGCGCCGGGAGGCGGGGGCACGTCCGCCGGCACGAGCTGCACCAACGAGATCACCCGGCCCGACGCCACCCGCGTCACCCTGTGGGCCTGGTACCCGGCCGTGGAGCAGCTGGTCGACAAGTTCAACGCCGAGCACGACGACGTCCAGGTCTGCTGGACCAACGCCGGCCAGGGCGCCGACGAGTACGGCAAGTTCTCCACCGCCCTCGAGGCGGGCACGGGCGCGCCCGACGTCATCCAGCTCGAGTCCGAGATCCTGCCGACCTACACGATCCTCGACGGGCTCACGGACCTGGCGCCTTACGGCGCCGGCGACCTCCGGGACGAGTTCCCGGCGGGCGCCTGGGCCGACGTGTCCGACGGCGACGCCGTGCACGCGATCCCGGTCGACGGCGGCCCGGTGGGCATGCTCTACCGCGCCGACATCTTCGAGAGGTACGGCGTGGAGCCGCCCACCACCTGGGACGAGTTCGCCCGGGCGGCGCAGGACCTGCGCGACGCGGGCTACGACGGCTACATCACGAACTACGCGACCAACGGCGGCGCGTTCAACTACGCGCTGTTCGCCCAGGCCGGCTGGGCGCCGTTCGAGTACGACAGCGCACGGCCCGCGCAGATCGGCATCGACGTCGACACCCCCGAGGCGCGCAAGGTCCTGTCCTACTGGGAGGACCTGATCGGTCGCGGCCTCGTCTCCTCCGACGACGCGTTCACCAGCGACTACAACACCAGCCTCGTCGACGGCACCTACGCCGTGTACATCGCCGCCGCGTGGGGACCCGGCTATCTCGAGGGCCTGTCGGACGCCGACTCGGGCGCCGAGTGGCGGGCCGCGCCGCTGCCGCAGTGGGACCCGGCGCACCCGGTGCAGGTGAACCAGGGCGGGTCCGCGCTCGCGGTCACCTCCCAGGCCACCGACCCCGCGGCCGCCGCGCAGGTCGCGATGGAGATGTTCGACGACGAGGCGACCTGGACGATCGGCGTCGAGGACGCGGGCCTGTTCCCGCTGTGGCGCCTGGCCCTGGAGGCCGACTGGTTCGTGGACCGGCGGTACCCGTTCTTCGGCGGCCAGCAGGTCAACCGCGACGTCTTCCTCGACGCGGCCGCCGGGTACCCGGGCTTCACGTTCAGCCCGTTCCAGGTCTACGCCTACGACCGCCAGACCCAGGCCCTCTACGACATGGTCGAGGGCGACGGGGACGCCGCGCAGGCGCTGGCCACCATCCAGGACAGCCTCGTCCGCTACGCCGAGCAGCAGGGATTCACGGTCCGATGACGCGCACCGACACGCCCCCGGTCACCCCCCGCAGGACCCGCGCCGCGGCGTCGACCTCCGCCGGCCTCGACACGAGGCGGCAGTGGTGGGGGTGGCTGTTCCTCGCCCCGTTCACGGTGGTCTTCGTGCTGTTCCTGCTGGTGCCGCTGGCGTACGCGTTCTGGCTCAGCCTGCACACCAAGGGCATCGCCACCGGCGGCGAGAGCGTCTTCACGGGCGTGGCGAACTACGTGCGCGTGTTCACGGACGCCGACTTCCTGTCGGGCATGGCGCGGGTCGGGAAGTTCGTGCTCGTCATGGTGCCGGTCCAGATCCTGCTGGCCCTGCTGATCGCCCTCGTGCTCGACACCCTGGCGACGCGGCTGTCGAAGGCGTCCCGCCTGCTCGTCTTCGTGCCGTACGCGATCCCCGCGGTCATCGGCGCGCTCATGTGGGGCTTCCTCTACAGCCCGCGGTTCGGGCCCGCCACCGACCTCTTCGGCCTGTTCGGCCTGTCGGCGCCGGACTTCCTCAGCCGCGACCTCGTGTTCGCCTCGCTGGTCAACATCGTGACCTGGCAGTGGGTGGGCTACTACATGATCATCATCTACGCGGCGCTGCGGGCCGTGGACCCGACCGTGTACGAGGCCGCCCGGCTCGACGGCGCGAGCGCGCGCCAGATCGCGCTGCGGATCAAGGTGCCCATGATCAGCTCGTCGGTCGTGATGATCGTGGTCTTCGCCCTCATCGGCACGCTGCAGTTCTTCACCGAGCCCACGGTGCTGCGCTCGGTCGCGCAGGGCGCGATCCCCACCACGTACACCCCGAACATGTACGCGTACTCGATGGCGTTCTCCTACAGCCAGTTCAACTACGCGTCCACGATCGCGTTCGCGCTGGGGATCCTCGTGTTCATCGGGTCGTACGTCTTCCTGTACGCCACCCGCAAGCAGAGCGGACTGAAGTGATGACGAGGTCGACGACCGTGCCGACGACGACCGGGCGGCCGCCGCGCCGCATCGGCTCCCACGTGTTCCTGCTGCTGGCGGCCCTCTACTTCGTGGTGCCCCTGTGGTGGCTCGTGGTGGGCTCCACCAAGTCCAACAGCGGCCTGTTCGTGGGCTCCGGCGGCGCGCTGTGGTTCAACGACGAGTTCGCCCTCGGCGACAACCTGCGCCAGCTCTTCAGCTACTCCGGCGGCATCTACTGGACGTGGCTGCGCAACTCGTTCGTGTACGCGTTCTCGGGCGGCATCGGATCGACGGTGCTCGCGGTCCTCGCCGGGTACGCGCTCGCCAAGTACCGCTTCCGCGGCCGCAACCTGTACTTCTCGATGCTGCTGGGCTCGGTCATGGTGCCGCTCACGGCGCTGACGATCCCCACGTTCGTGCTCCTCAGCAAGCTCGGCATGATCAACACGATGTGGGCGGTCATCCTGCCGTCGCTGCTGAGCCCCATCGGCGTCTACCTCGTGCGGGTGTACGCCGTGGACGCGATCCCGGACGAGATGCTCGACGCCGGCCGGGTGGACGGGGCGGGGGAGCTGCGGCTCTTCTTCCGCGTCGCGCTGCCGCTGCTGCGGCCGGCCGTCGTGACGGTGCTGCTGCTCACCACCGTGGCCACGTGGAACAACTTCTTCCTGCCGCTCGCGGTGCTGCGTGACCCGCAGCTGCTGCCGGTGACCGTCGGGATCAACCAGTGGCAGGCGCTCTCGAACGCGGGCGCCGGCGGCGAGCAGGTGTGGAACCTCGTGGTCACGGGCGCGCTCGTGTCGATCGTGCCGCTGGTCGCCGCGTTCGTCGGCCTGCAGCGGTACTGGCAGGGCGGCCTCTCGCTCGGGGCGATCAAGTGAGCGCGGCGACGGCGGGAGGGCCCCGCGGCGTCGGGCCGGTGGGCGGCCCTCTGCCTGCCGCGCGCACGCGGCCGCTGCCCGCGGGAGCGGTGCGGCTGGCGCCCACCGGGCACCTCGGCGCGTGGCAGGAGCGCAACGCCGCGGCGACGGTCCCGCACTGCCTCGACGCCCTGGAGACCTCCGGCGCGCTGGACAACCTGCGCCGCCTGCTCGACCCGGCCGACCCGGAGCACCACGACGGGCCGTACCGCGGCTTCAACTTCGCCGACTCGGACGTGCACAAGACGCTCGAGGCGGTCGCGTGGGAGTCCGCCCGGGCCGGCGAGCCGCGGCACGAGGACGCCGTGCGGCGCGTCGTCGACCTGCTGCGCCGGGCGCAGGCGCCGTCGGGCTACCTCGACTCGCACGTGCTCGGCGGGGCGGCCCCCTCCACCGAGCCGTACGCCGACCTGCGCTGGGGCCACGAGCTGTACGTGCTGGGGCACCTGGTGCAGGCGGGCGTGGCCCGGGCCCGCGCGACCGGCGAGGACGACCTGCTCGACGTCGCGATGGGCTGGGCGGACGACGTCGTCGCGCGCCTGGCGGCGGGGGAGGACCTGGTCTGCGGCCACCCCGAGGTGGAGTCGGCACTGGTGGAGCTGTACCGCGAGACCGGCGACCCGGCCTACCGCGACGCCGCGCGCCGGATGGTCGACCTGCGCGGCCGCGGTCGCCTGGGCTCCGGCCCGTTCGAGCCGGCGTACCACCAGGACGCCACGCCCGTGCTCGACGCCGCCGAGGTGGCCGGGCACGCGGTGCGCCAGCTCTACCTGCTGGCCGGCGTGACGGACCTGTACCTGGAGACCGGCGAGCGCGGCCTGCTCGACGCCGCCGTCCGCCTCTGGGACGACGCGCACGGGCGGCGCACCTACGTCACCGGCGGCATGGGGTCGCGGCACAAGGACGAGTCGTTCGGCGACCCGTACGAGCTGCCGCCGGACCGCGCGTACGCCGAGTCGTGCGCGGGCGTCGCGAGCGTCCTGTGGGACTGGCGGATGCTGCTGGCGACGGGGGAGTCGCGGTACGCGGACGCCCTGGAGCACGCGCTGTACAACGTGGTCGCAGCCGCGGCGGCCACCGACGGCACGGCGTTCTTCTACTCGAACCCGCTGCAGGTGCGCGACGGGCACGACGGCGCCGACGAGTACCAGGCCTCCGGCCGCCGCGGCTGGTTCGCGTGCGCCTGCTGCCCGCCCAACCTGGCCCGCCTGGTCGCGACGCTGCACACGATGGTCGCCACCGCCGGCGACGACGGCTCCCTGGCCGTGCACCTGTTCGCGGACGCGGACCTCGCGGTGCCGGGCCCCGGAGGGGCGGACGTGCGGTTCGCGCTGCGGACCGGGTACCCGTGGGACGGCGACGTGCTCCTGACGGCCGACGCCCGGTCGCCGGTGCCGCTGGCGCTGCGCCTGCCGGGCTGGGCCGGCGTGGCGGGCGCCCGCCTGGAGGTGGACGGCGTCACGGTCGACGTCGCGGCGGCCCGCGACGAGCGCGGTTACCTGCGGGTGCCGGCGGGTGCCACCCGCGTGCGGCTCGTGCTGCCGATGGCGCCCCGCGTGCTGCGCGCGCACCCGCGCGTGGACGCGGTGCGCGGCTGCGTCGCGCTCGCCCGCGGCCCGGTGGTGCACTGCCTGGAGCAGGTGGACCACCCCGGCGTCGTCCTCGACGACGTCGAGCTCGACCTCGCCGGCGGCGTCCGCGTCGGCCCGGCCGACGACGCGTTCGGCGTGGGCGCGACGCTCCTCGCCGCCGGCCGCGCGCGCCCGACCGCGGGCCTCCCGCTGTACGCGGCGGAGCCGGGCGGCGCCGCGCCCGACGAGGGGGTGGCCGTGGCCGTGCGGGCGGTGCCCTACGCTGTGTGGGGCAATCGAGGAGAGGGTCCGATGCGCGTCTGGATCCCGGTCGCGGCGCCCCCGCGGCCCGGTGACCGACGACGGTCGGGGAGGTGAGCGGCATGCGCGTGACCATGCACGACGTGGCACAGCGCGCGGGCGTGTCGATCAAGACGGTGTCGAACGTCGTCAACGGCTACCCGCACATCCGGCCCGAGACGCGCGAGCGGGTCGAGGAGGCCATCGAGGCCCTCGGCTACCGCCTCAACACCACCGCCCGGAACCTGCGCACGCAGCGCACGGACATGATCACCCTCGCGGTGCCGGAGCTGCGGCTGCCGTACTTCGCGGAGCTCGCGGACTCGGTGATCCGCGCCGCGGAGGAGCAGGGCCTCACGGTCCTCATCGAGCAGACCGGCTCCGTGCGCGAGCGCGAGGTCGAGCTGCTCGACGGCCGTCGCCGGCACCTCACGGACGGGGTGATCTTCTCCCCGCTGGCGCTCGGCCAGGACGACGTCGACCTGTTCTCCGTGGACTTCCCGCTCGTGGTGCTCGGCGAGCGCGTGTTCGACGCGGCCGCGGACCACGTGACGATGAACAACGTGGCCGCGGCCCGGGCCGCCACCCTGCACCTCGCGTCGCTCGGGCGGCGCCGGATCGCCGTCGTGGGCGCGCACGAGGGCGAGCTCGTCGGCTCGGCCGCACTGCGCACCGAGGGCTACCGTCAGGGGCTCGCGGCCGCGGGCCTGCCGTACGACCCGGCGCTCGTGAGCGAGGCGGGGCTGTGGCACCGCTCCACCGGCTCGGAGTCGATGGGCCGCCTGCTCGACTCCGGCGTGGAGATCGACGCGGTCTTCGCGCTCAACGACGCGATGGCGCTGGGCGCCCTGCACGCGCTGCACGCCCGCGACGTCGACGTGCCGGGCGACGTCGCCCTGGTGGGCTTCGACGACGTCGACGACGTGCGCTACTCGGTGCCGACGATCAGCTCGGTGGACCCGGGCCGGGAGCAGATCGCCCGCACGGCGGTGGACCTCCTGGTGGAGCGGATCGCCGGCGGCGGCGACCGGCCGTTCCGGCGCGTCATCCCCGACTCCCGCGTGGTGGGCCGCGAGTCCACCGGCGACGCCCGCGAGGGCGAGGAGAAGGTGGTCGCGGTGCAGCCCGGCGGCAACGAGGAGATCGTCGTGGCGGTCAGCGCGACGGCGTGAGGTCCCGCGGCCCGGGCAGCTCGCGCGGCCCTGGCATCTCCCGCAGGCCGCGCAGCGGGCTGCGGAGCGCGCACAGGCACGCCGCGCAGTGCACGGCCGCCATGAGCAGCACGGTCTCCCGCACGCCGAGCAGCTCGCCCAGGGCGCCCGCGGCGAGGCCGGCGAGCGGCATCGTGCCGTAGTTGACGAACTGGCTCGTCGTCACGACGCGGCCCATGAGCGGCTGCGGCACGTAGCGCTGCCGCCACGCGCCGCGCACCACGTTGCCCGCCACGACGGCGAGGCCGACCAGGAACAGCCCGGCCACGGTCCAGGCCACCCGTGCGCCCTCGCCGCCGAGGCCGACGAGGAGCGCGGGCGGGCCGCCGGCGACCAGCAGCAGCACCGTGGCGCGGGCGCTGCCGAGGCGCCGGCTGAGGCGTGTCGCCACGGCGGCGCCGAGCAGGCCGCCGCACGCGCCGACGGTCATGACGGCGCCCAGGGCGGAGGGGCCGAGGCCGACGGTCTGCACCAGGAACAGGACGAGCAGCGCCGTGTACCCCGTGAGCCCGAAGTTGGAGACCCCGCCCACGACGACGAACCAGCGCAGGTAGCGGTCGGACGCCACGAACGCGACGCCCTCGCGGATGCGGACCCGCAGCGGCGCCGAGGGAAGCCGCTCGGGCTGCCGCACCGGTCGTGTGCGCCAGAGGCAGAGCGCCGAGACGACGAAGCTCGCGGCGTCCAGGGCGAGGCCCGCGGCGGCGCCGAACGCCTGGGCCATCGCGCCCCCGACTCCGGGGCCCGCGACCTGCATGCCCGACTCGGTGCCGAACAGGCGGGCGTTCGCGGCCTCGAGCTGCTCGTCGGGCACGACCTGGGGGAGGAAGACGGTGTAGGCGGTGCGGAAGAACACCGTGCTCACGCCCGCGGCGAGCGCGGCGCCGACCAGGTGCGGCAGGGTCAGCGCGTCGAGCGCGGCCGCCGCGGGGACGCTGCCGATCGCGACGGCGGCGACGAGGTCGGCCACGATCATCACGGCGCGGGCCGGGAGCCGGTCGACCCAGGCGCCCGCGGGCAGCCCCACGACGAGCCAGGGCAGCCACGCGGCCGCCGTGAGCAGGCCGACGGTCGCGGCCCCGGCGTCGAGCTCGAGCACCGCGACGAGGGGGAGCAGCACCGACGTCGTGGCGTTGCCCAGCACGCTGACGCCCTCGCCGACCCAGAGCCGGCGGAAGCCCGGGTTGCGGGTGAGCGGGACGGCGGGCGGCGCGGCCACCCGCCCCGTGGCGGCGGTCATGGCTGGGCGGGGAACCCGCGGCCGAAGACGAGCACGGGCTCGCGCTCGACGCCGTCGTCCGGGCGCGGGCGGTCCGCCCAGCGCACGAGCACGGCCGTGATCTCGTCGCCGAGCTCGGCGAGCTCGGCGGGGGACAGGTGCAGCCACGTCTCGGTGGAGAAGGCGGCCCGGTCCCACTCGGGGGCGGACTCGGCGTTCGCGACCCAGCCCCGCACGCGGTCGACCTGGCGCTGGAGGTTGAGCGCCTCGGCGGCCTGCGCTGCGGTGACGGCGGCGGTGTCCTCGGCGAAGTCCTGGCGCGACCAGCGCAGGCGCGGCGCGACGAGGCGCCACCAGCGCTCCCGCCGGTTCCGGGCGAGCTCGGGCGCCTCGGCCACGAGGCCCGCCTCGTGCAGCACCTTGAGGTGATGGCTGGCGCTGCCGACGGCCTGGCCGGTGCGGCGGGCGAGGGCGGACGCGGTGGAGGGCCCGTCGACCTTGAGCGCGTCCATGAGGCGCGCCCGGTAGGGGTTGGCGAGGGCGGCGAGCGCCTTGGCCTCGGTGACGGTGCGGGCCGGGGCCGGCGGCTCCGTCGCGTCGTCGCGGCGGGGGTCCTCGGGCGAGGTCGGTGGCTGCGTCATCCCGCCAACGTAGACCAACAAGAACTGTTGTACAAGAGTTCTTGTGACCCAGCGTCGGGGCCGGCGGTCACCTCGCGGTCGACGCACCCCCGGTGACCTGGGCGTCGATCCGGTCGAGCCGGTCGGCCGCGAGGCGACCCGTCGCCCACAGCCAGAAGCCGGGGGCGGCGAGCACGGCGAGCAGCGGCAGGGCCCACGAGACGACGAGCGTCACCACCGCCACGACCAGCACCGCGAGCGACGTCGCGGGGCCGAGCAGGGGGAGGAGCAGCAGGAGCCGCCAGGTCTCCGCCGCGCCCCGCGCGTAGCGCGCGACGACCACCGGCCAGCAGGCGAGCACGACGGTCGCCCACGCCCCGACGACGAGCAGCCCGGCCTGGAGCACGGCGCGGCCGGGACCGTCCAGCAGCCCCAGGGCGGCGGCGTCGCACCACAGCAGCGCGGCGACCACCCAGAAGGGCGCGAAGAGCGCGTTGGTACGGCGGAAGCCGTCGCGCCACGTGCGCCAGAAGGTGCGCCACGGCGTCGGCCCGGCCGTCATCCGCCGGGTCACGACGCCGCCCGCGCGCAGGGCCGGCCCGAGCCCGAGCAGCACCCCGCCGGCGAGCGTCCCCAGCGCCACCATGGCGCTGACCTCGACGAGCAGGGTCGCCCAGCGCAGCGCGAGCATGACGCCGCCCGCCCAGCCGGGCACCTCGGCGTCCGCCACGACGCCGGCCACGGTGGTCGCGCGGGCGGGCTCGCCGCGCCGCCCGGGCGGGGTCGCGGGGGCGCTCACGGGAGCCTCGTGGCGAGCGTGACGCGGCCGGCGTCGTCGAGGGCCTCGAGGCACAGGGTCGCGCGGTCGCGCACGGCGTCCCACCCGGGGTGCACGACGGCGGACACGGCCGCGCCGTCGGCGGCGGTCCACGCGAACCGGCCGCCGCCGAGGGCGCGGACGCCGGCGCGCACGTCGTGCGGCCAGGCGAGCGGGCCGGCGACGGCGTCCTGCACGCGCGTCGGGTCGGCGCCGGGGGAGAGCTGCTCCCACGTGCCGTCGAGGACGGCGGCGTGCACCGGCCACAGCGCGGGGTCGTCCACCTCGCGGCGGACGCCGGCCCACGGCTGCGGCGACACCAGCGGCCAGCCGTCGTGCGTCCACACGAGCCGCCGCAGCTGCAGCCGGTGCTCGGTGGGCGCGTCGGCGTCGCGCACGTGGTGCACCAGCAGCTGGCGCCCGAGCGAGCCGTCGCCGGGGGCGGGCACGCGCTCGGTGAGCACGGACGCGTGCCCCGGGGCGAGGATGCCCGGCCCGCCGGCGTGCCGGTGCCCGGCGAGCACCGGCACCCCGACCGACCACGGCTCGGCGTCGACGTCGGTCATGAGGCGCCCGGCGCGGTCCCGGAAGGGCCCCGCGACGGCGTCGCCGACGGCGGCCCGCAGGTGGTAGCTGTCCGCGAGGGAGTCGTAGGAGACGAGCAGCGCCCAGCCGCCGCCCGGGCGGGGGAGCACGAACGCCCCCTCGACCGCGCCGTCGGCCGCCTTCGCCCGGCGGGCCAGCAGGCGGCCCGGGGCGGCGTGCAGCGCGCCCGGCGCGGGCGCGAGGCCGTCGGCGACGAGGCCCGTGGCGGCGTCGAGCGGCAGCGCGTGGATCCCGCCGAAGAAGGAGCCGTACACGAGCCACTGCTCCCCGTCGGCCTCGGTCACCACGTTCGCGTCGATCGCGTTGGGGTGCCCGAGGCCGGCGGGCGGCTCCACGTGCTCGCTCGCCACGACGATCCCGCGGTCGGTCCACGGACCGGCCGGGTGGGGCGCGTCGGCCAGGCCGATCGCCGAGCGTCGGGAGCCGAACGTGGACGCCGAGTAGTACATGCGCCACAGGGGACCGGCCGCCGTCTCGACGCGCACCACCTCGGGGGCCCACAGCCCGGCCGCGCCGGACCAGTCGGCGGCCGGGCCGGGCACGCCGGGCAGGGCCCAGCCGTGCAGGTCCCAGGTCACGAGGTCCGCCGAGCGCCGCACCTGCACGCCGCCGCGGACCGGGCCGTCGGACCGCGCGTCGGTGGAGAACAGCCAGTAGGTGCCGTCGTCGTCGCGCACGGCGGTGGGGTCGTGCACGTGCCGCCCGCCCCAGGCCGAGGTGTCCGGCTCGGCGGTGGTCGGGGCCTCGGGGGCCTCGGGGGCCTCGGGGGCCTCGGGGGCCTCGGGGGCCTCGCGGGCCACGGGGTCCGCCGGTGTCGTGGTGTCGGTGCCGGTCATGTCAGCCCTTCGTGCCGGTCAGGGCGACGGACTCGATGATCTGCCGCTGGAAGATCAGGAAGACCACGAGGATGGGCAGCACCGCCACCACGGACGCCGCCATGATCAGCGGGTAGTCGCGCTGCGTCGCGTACTCCACGTTCATGTTCGCGATGACCACCTGCAGCGTCTGCCGCTCCGGGGTGTTCAGGTACAGGATCGGCGCCAGGTAGTCGTTCCAGACCGCCATGAACCAGAGGATGAACTGGGCGGCGACGGCCGGCCGGATGATCGGCATGATCATGCGCCAGAAGATCTGCCAGTAGGAGGCGCCGTCGATCTTCGCGGCCTCGACGAGGGAGTCCGGCACGCTCGCCAGGTACTGGCGGAGGAAGAAGATCATCACGATGTTGCCGAAGATCGCGGGGACGATCAGCGGCCACAGCGTGTCCACCCAGCCGATCTTCGAGAACATCACGAACTGCGGGATCATGATCGTCGGGAACGGGATCATGATGCCGGTGAGCAGGCCCACGAAGATCGCGTTCTTGAACGGCATGCGCATCTTGGCGAGGGCGAACGCCGCCAGGGAGCAGGTGAACGTGCCGATCACCGTGACGCTGAGCGACACGACGAGGCTGTTCCGGATGCCGTCGAGCACGTACGAGTCGGTCCACATGCGGACGTAGGTGTCCCACTGGGGCACCTCCGGGATCCACACCGGCGGCAGCGCGAAGACCTCGAGCTTGGTCTTCAGGGACGTGGAGAGCATCCACACCAGCGGGGCGATCATGAAGACCGCGCCCGCGGCGAGGACGATCCACACGACCGTGTCGGTGAGTCGGGAGCGCGTGCGGCGGCCCAGCCGCGGGCCGGAAGGCCGGGTGGCGACGGGTGGCACGACGGGGGTCGTGGCGGGGGTCGTGGTGGTCATGGTGTCTCCCTGGCCTCAGTCGACGACGAAGCCGGCGTTGCGCTTGTTCAGCCGGAACTGGATGAGCGTGATGACGAGGATGAGGAGCCCCAGCACCACCGACATCGCCGTGGCGTAGCCCATCTGCTGGTACCGGAACGCCTGCAGCCAGATGTGGTAGACGACGGACGCCGTCGAGTACTCCGGCCCGCCGGTCGGGGTCATGATCTGGATCTCGATGAAGATCATGGCGCCGCCGATGATCTGCGTGACCACGAGGAAGAAGGTCACCGGCTGCACCATCGGCAGCGTGATCGCGCGGAACCGCTGCCAGCCGCCCGCGCCGTCCAGCTCGGCCGCCTCGTACAGCGACCGGGGCACGGACTGGATCGCCGCCAGGTACAGCAGCATCGAGTACCCGAGGCCCTTCCAGACGGCCATCATGATGATCGCGGGCTTGGCCCAGAGCGGGTCGGCCAGCCAGTTCGGGCCCTGGATGCCGAAGAGCTCCAGGAACTGGTTCACCAGGCCGAAGTCGCCGTTGTAGGCCCACTGCCACAGGATCGCGATGGCCGCGATCGACGAGATCACGGGCACGTAGTAGATGGTGCGGAACGCCGTGCGGCCGATGATCTTGCGGTTCATCATCACGGCCAGCGCGAGCGAGAGCGCCAGCCCGACCGGGATGCCGATCATGTAGAAGAACGTGTTGAACAGCGTCTGGTGGAACCGTTCGTCGCCGAGCAGCGCGACGTAGTTGTCCAGCCCGATGAACGTCATGGGGCCGAGCCCGTTCCACCGGGTCAGCGACGCGTACAGCGCGAACCCGGTGGGGTAGAGGATGAAGAGCAGGTAGCCGAGCACGGGCGCCGCGACGAACAGCAGCGCCCACCTCTTCTCGGCGCGGTGGAGCCGCGAGGTCCCGTCGCGTCGGGGCGGCGCGGTCGCCGGGACCGGCGCCGTGGGGCGGGTGCCGGCCGCGGCCGGCGGGGCGGTGGACGTCATCGCAGACTCCTTCGTCCAGGGACGTGCGGGGGGAGGGCCGTGCGGCCGCCCGGGACGGGGGCGGCCGCACGGGGCGGGGGGGGGGGGGGCCCGCGGGGCGGGGGGGGGGTGGGCCCCACCCCCCCCCCCCCCCCCCCGGGGGCGGGGGGGGGGGGGGGCGGGGGGGCGGCGGGGGGGGGGGGCGCCCCCACCGCGAGGGGTGTGGGTGACGGGCGTCAGGGGGCGGTGCCGGCCACGGCGGCCTGCTCGGCCTGCTCGTTCGACTGGTCCAGCAGCTCCTGCATGCGCGGCTGCACCTCGGCGAGGTAGTCCGCGGCCTTGGTCTTGCCGTCGAGGACGGGCTGGATCCCCACCCACAGCTCGTCGTACCACTCGGCCCCGTACGTGAACGACGCCGGCATCTCCCGCCCGTAGTCCAGGGCGATGTCGAGGAACTCCTGGCGGTTCTTCGGCTCGAGGGCGTCGTCCTCGTCGACCTCGGCCGCCCACTCCTCGGCGGTGTCGATCCGGTTCGGGATCTGCACGCTGGCGTCGACGAGGGTCTGCTGCGCGGACTCGTCCGTGGAGAGGTACGTCGCGAGCTTCACGGCGTCCTCGGGCAGCTTCGTGGTGTTCGAGACGCCGATGCCGAGAGAGCCGACCCAGGTGGCGGGCTCACCGGTCCTGCCGACCGGCCAGGGCATGAGGTCGTACTCGAAGTCGAGGTCGTTGTAGACGCTCATGTCCCATGGCCCGACCGGGAAGAACCCGATCTCGCCGGCCATGAAGCGCTGGTAGGTGTCGAGCGTCTGCGCCTGCTCGGGGTTCGGCGTGACGCCGTCCTCGTTCGTGAGGTCGGCGATGAACTGGATCGCCTCGGCGAACTCGGGCGTGTCCACGGTGACCTGCGTGTGGTCCTCGTTGGTCCAGTCGCCGCCGTTGCTCCACACGAAGGCCTGCGAGTTCCACTGCACGTTGAGGCCGGTGCCCCACTGGTCGGTCTCGCCGTCGCCGTCGGTGTCCTGCGTGAGCTTCTTGCAGATCTCGAGCCACTCGTCCCAGGTGAGGGGCTCGTCGGGGTCCGGCCGGTCGACGCCGGCCTCCTTCAGCAGGTCGGCGTTGTAGCCGAACGCGAACGGGCCGATGTCCTTCGGCAGGCCGTAGAGCTTGCCGTCGGGCGTGCCCTGGGTGGTGCCGTCGAAGCGGTAGGAGTCGACGCCGTAGGGCCAGACGTTGTCGAGGTCGACGCCCTGCTCGGCGACCTGGTCCGTGATGTCCATGAGCACGCCGGAGCTGACGTAGGACTGGAGGCTGGCCTGCTCGATGTAGAAGACGTCCGGGACCTTGTTCCCCGCGACCGCGGCCTGGAGCTTCTGGGCGTACTGGTCGGCCGAGGTGACGATCATCTTCACCTTCACGCCGGTGTCCTCGGTGAAGCGGTCGATGGCCTCCTGGTAGGCCTTCTTCTCGTCGTCGCCGCCACGGAACATGAACGTGAGCGTGCCGTCGTCGGAGCCGCTCCCGCCGCCGGAGCTGCAGGCGGTGACGGTGCCGGCGGCCACCACGGCTGTGACGATGCCGGCGATCAGGCGTGACTTCCTCATCACGGGGTCCTCTCGGAGATCCGGTCCGCGGCCGGGGCGGCGTCGCTCCGGGCGGTTTACATCGATGAAGAGCCATCGACGGCGCCCAATCTGACACGGGCCGCGCGCCGCGGTCAAGTGGCCCAGGTCACGGCTCTGCAACGATGAACAGCCGGGCGCCGGGTCCGCGCCGACGCGGCTCCGGGTGCCGCGGGGCGATTGACCGGGCCGGGCGGAGCGGGGCAGGATGGGCGCGTCTACAACGATGTACTCGGTGCCGGAGGGTGCCGCGAGGGGGAGCGATGCCGCACGACCCGACCGACCCGGCCGCCACCCGGGCCGCCAGCGCGCGTGCCGCGACGGCCCGCCCGCCCATGGGCTGGAACTCGTGGGACAGCTACGGCACCACCGTGACCGAGGACGAGGTGCTGGCCAACGCGCGGTTCCTGGCCGGGCACGACGGCGGGGCGATGGCCCGCGCGGGCTGGGACACCGTCGTCGTCGACATCCAGTGGTACGAGCCCACCGCGCGGCCCGGCGGCTACAACGACGCCGCCCCCGTGCTCTTCGACGAGCGCGGGTTCCTGCAGCCGGTGGTGGCGCGCTTCCCGTCGGCCGCCGAGGGCCGGGGCTTCGCGCCCCTCGCCGCCGCCGTGCACGACCTCGGCCTGCGGTTCGGCGTCCACCTCATGCGCGGCATCGCCCGCCGGGCCGTCGAGGCCGACCTGCCCGTGCCCGGCACGCCGTACCGCACCGGCGAGATCGCGGACCCGGCCAGCACCTGTCCGTGGAACTCCGACTGCTACGGGCTGCGGACCGACCACCCCGGCGCCCAGGCGTGGCTGGACGCGATGATCGACCACGTCGTCGGCTGGGGCGTCGACTTCCTCAAGGTCGACGACATGCTGGCGCCGTACCACGCGGGCGCCGTCGAGGCGCTGTCGCTCGCCGTCCGCCGGGCCGAGCTGCGGCACGGGAGGCGCGTGGTGGTGTCCCTGTCGCCCGGCACCGAGCTCTCCCTCGCGCACCTCGAGCACCTGCGCGAGCACGCCGACATGTGGCGCGTCTCCGACGACCTGTGGGACCGCTGGCCCGACGTCGAGGCGCAGCTCGGCCGCATGGCCCGCTGGGCGCCGCACTCGGGGCCTGCCGGCTGGGCCGACGCGGACATGCTGCCGCTGGGACGGATCGGCGTGCGCGCCGAGCGGGGTGCGCCGCGCCAGTCGCTGCTCACGACGGACGAGCGGCGCACGATGCTCACCCTGTGGTGCCTGGCCCGCTCGCCCCTGTTCGTGGGCGGCGACCTGCCCACCTCCGACGCCGCGACGGTCGCGGACCTCGTCCACCCCGGCGTCCTCGAGGTCGCCCACCGGTCCACCGGCGGGCGGGAGCTGCTGCGGGAGGGCGCCGCGGGCGCCGAGACGGTCGTCTGGGGCGCCGCCACGGGCGACGGCGAGGACGCCACGCGCTGGGTCGGGCTGTTCAGCACCGCGGACGAGCCGCGGCGCGTGCGCGTGCTCGCGGCCGCCGCCGGCCTGCCCGGGCGCCCCGCCGCCGTCGTCGACGGGTGGACCGGCGAGCGGGTGGCGCTCGGCGCCCCGGGGCCCGCGACGGGCGGCGACGGCGTGCTCGACCTCGAGGTCCCCGCGCACGGCGTGCGCCTGCTGCGCCTCGACGGCGCCGACCGCCCGGCGCCCGCCGCGTGAGGCGCGCCGCGACGGCGGCGGTCGGCCTGGCACGACGACGCCCGGCCCGTGGCGAGGTGGTCGGGAGGCGAACCGTCCCGCGGGAGCCACGGCGGCGGGCCGAGGGGATCGGCTAGGATCGCGAGAGTCGCGACTGGCGTACAGGTGGATCACCACCGGGGAGCGACGCGCTGTGCAGACGACGGGTCGTTCGCCTGGGCCCGGTCGCCCGATTGACACGATGGTCCGGCACCATGTCCGACATCGTCCGACCGCCGTCCGACACACAGCAGGAGAACGCCTGATGAGCACTCCCGACCCCACGTTCAACGCGCCCCTGGCGGAGCTCGACCCCGAGATCGCCGCCGTCCTCGACGGGGAGCTGGCCCGCCAGCGCGACACCCTCGAGATGATCGCGAGCGAGAACTTCGTCCCGCGTGCCGTCCTGCAGGCGCAGGGCAGCGTGCTCACCAACAAGTACGCCGAGGGCTACCCCGGCCGCCGCTACTACGGCGGCTGCGAGCAGGTCGACATCGCGGAGAACCTCGCGATCGCCCGCGCGAAGGACCTGTTCGGGGCCGAGGCCGCCAACGTGCAGCCGCACTCCGGCGCGCAGGCCAACGCGGCCGTGCTGCACGCCCTCATCAACGCCGGCGACAAGATCCTCGGCCTCGAGCTGGCCCACGGCGGCCACCTCACGCACGGCATGAAGATCAACTTCTCCGGCAAGCTCTACGACGTCGGCGCCTACGGCGTGGACCCGCAGTCGTACCGGATCGAGATGGACGAGGTGCGCAAGCGCGCCCTGGAGCACCGTCCCGACGTCATCATCGCGGGCTGGTCGGCGTACCCGCGCCACCTGGACTTCGCCGCGTTCCGCGAGGTCGCGGACGAGGTCGGCGCCAAGCTGTGGGTGGACATGGCCCACTTCGCGGGCCTCGTGGCCGCGGGCCTGCACCCGAGCCCCGTGCCGCACGCGGACGTCGTGAGCTCCACCGTGCACAAGACGATCGGCGGCCCGCGCTCCGGCTTCATCCTGAGCAAGGAGGAGTACGCCAAGAAGATCAACTCGGCCGTGTTCCCGGGCCAGCAGGGCGGC
Organism: Isoptericola sp. NPDC057653; assembly: GCF_042799955.1. Lineage (NCBI taxonomy): Bacteria > Bacillati > Actinomycetota > Actinomycetes > Micrococcales > Promicromonosporaceae > Isoptericola > Isoptericola sp. NPDC057653. Next base: position 1,834,775 of record NZ_JBHVHP010000001.1, read on the forward strand.
CCGCTCATGCACGTGATCGCGGCCAAGGCCGTGGCCTTCAAGGTCGCGGGCACCGACGAGTTCAAGGACCGCCAGGAGCGCACGCTGCGCGGCGCGCAGATCATCGCGGAGCGCCTGTCCCAGGCCGACGTGGCGGAGCAGGGGGTGTCCGTCCTCACCGGCGGCACCGACGTGCACCTGGTGCTCGTGGACCTGCGCCACTCGGCGCTCGACGGCCAGCAGGCCGAGGACCTCCTGCACGACGCGGGCATCACCGTGAACCGCAACGCCGTGCCGTTCGACCCTCGCCCGCCGCGCGTCACCTCCGGCCTGCGGATCGGCACGCCGGCGCTCGCCACCCGCGGGTTCGGCGACGCCGAGTTCACCGAGGTCGCCGACATCATCGCGGTCGCCCTGCGCGACGGCGCGGCGGCCGACGTCGACGCCCTCTCGGCCCGCGTCGCGAAGCTCACCGCCGACTTCCCGCTCTACCCCGGGCTGCAGCAGTGACGGCCCGGTTGCTGCCGGGCAAGCCGGTCGCGGACGCGGTCTTCGCGGACCTTGCCCCGCGGATCGACGCGCTCGTCGCCGCGGGGCACCGCCCCGGGCTCGGCACGATCCTCGTCGGGGACGACTCCGCGAGCGCCGGCTACATCCGGATGAAGATGGACAAGGCGACCGAGCTCGGGTTCACCTCGCCGCACATCCACCTGCCGCAGGACGCCACCCAGGCGGACGTGCTGGCGGCGGTGCGGGAGATGAACGACGCCGAGGACGTCGACTCCGTCCTCATCCAGAACCCGACGCCGCCGCAGATCGACTTCGACGCGGCCATGCTCGCGCTGGACCCGGACAAGGACGTCGACGGCCTGCACCCCGTGAACATGGGGCGCCTCGCGCTCGGGATGCCCGGCCCGGTGCCGGCGACCCCGGCGGGGATCGAGACGCTGCTGGCGCACCACGAGATCCCGGTCGCCGGTCGCGAGGTCTGCATCCTCGGCCGTGGCACGACGCTCGGGCGGCCCCTGGCCCTGCTGCTGTCGCAGAAGCGCCCGACGGCGAACGCGGCCGTCACCGTGGTCCACACCGGCGTGCCGGACTGGCCGGAGTACACCAGGCGTGCCGACATCGTGATCGCGGCCGCCGGTGTCCCGGGCATCCTGCAGCCCGAGCACCTGACGCCGGGCGTCACGGTGGTCGGTGGCGGTGTGCGGTACGAGGGCCGCAGGCTGCTGCCGGACGTGGACGAGTCGTGCGCGGAGGTCGCCGGGGCGATCACGCCGCGCGTCGGCGGCGTGGGGCCGACCACGATCGCCATGCTGTTCCGCAACGCGGTCGAGGCCGCCGAGCGATCGATCGCCTGACCGGCGGAGCGGTACGCGGCGCGACCCGCGACGACACCTGGGCCCGTCGACCCCGTTGGGGGCGACGGGCCCGGTCGCGTCCGCCATGATGTGCCCATGATCGCGAAGAGCCAGCGTGGGTGGTCGGGCGAGCCGGGCGAGCTGCTGCGGGTGGGCGAGGGGTTCCGCCTCGCGGACGTCGACCCGGGCTCGAAGCCCGGGTACGGCGGGAAGAAGAAGGACGGCGCCGCCGACCTCCGTGCCGGCGAGGAGGAGCTCGACGAGCTGCAGGAGCGCCTCTACGCCCAGAGCCGCGAGGACCCGTCCGCGCCGGCGGTGCTGCTCGTGCTGCAGGCGATGGACTCGGCGGGCAAGGGCGGCATCGTGCGCCACGTCATCGGCGCGACCGACCCGCAGGGCGTCCATCTGGTGGCGTTCAAGAAGCCGACGCCCGACGAGCTGGCCCACGACTTCCTGTGGCGGGTCGAGCGGGAGGTGCCGGCCGCGGGCTACATCGGCGTCTTCGACCGCTCGCACTACGAGGACGTCCTCATCGGGAGGGTGCGCGAGCTGGCGCCGCCCGAGGAGATCGAGCGGCGCTACGGCGCGATCAACGCGTTCGAGGCCGAGCTGGCCGCGCGGGGCACCCGCATCGTCAAGGTGATGCTGCACATCTCGCCCGAGGAGCAGAAGGCGCGGCTCGGTGAGCGGCTCGAGCGCCCCGACAAGCACTGGAAGTACAACCCGGGCGACGTCGACGAGCGGCTGCTGTGGCCCCGCTACATGGACGCGTTCCAGACCGTCTTCGAGCGCACCTCCACCGAGCACGCGCCCTGGTACGTCGTGCCGGCGAACGCCAAGTGGTACGCGCGTCTCGCGGTGCAGGCCCTGCTGCTGGACGCCCTGGAGGACATCGACCCGCAGTGGCCCGCGGCCACGTTCGACGTCGAGCACGAGAAGTCGCGCCTCGCCGCCTCGTGACGCTCAGCCGGCGACGGCGGGCACGGCCTCCTGCGCGACGTCGTCGGGCAGGTTGGCGTCGAGCGGCTCGCGGTCGGTCTTGGTCCACCCGCGGTGGCCGAGCAGCTCGCGGACCAGCGCCACGGTCACCACGGGCCACAGCAGCCACGTGTAGAGCATGTACGGGATCAGCCCGAAGACGGCGCGCAGGAACGGGTGCCGGCCGGGCTCCGTCGTCATGAGCAGGGTGAGGAAGCTCGGCACCAGGGTGAGCGTCGCGAAGAAGACCAGCGACGGCCACCAGCCGGAGACGAACGGCACGTCGCCGAACAGCCAGAACGCGAGCGACAGCACCAGCCCGAGCCCCATGAGCAGCTGGAGCAGCGGCATGAGCAGGTAGGCGACGTGGTCCAGCCGTGCGCCGACGGAGACCGGGGTCCTGAGCGCGCCGCGCAGGAGGGAGAACGCCTGCCAGTTGCCCTGCGCCCACCGCACGCGCTGCTTGAACAGGCGGCGCAGCCGGGTCACGCCCTGCTGGTCCACGCTGGTCAGCACCGTCTGGCGCCCGCGCCAGCCGGCGCGGACGAGGCGGACGCCGATGTCCTGGTCCTCGGTGAGGCGGTCGCGCCACGGGCCGCGCTCGACGCCCGGCGGCAGCCCCTCCGTGACGACGACGTCGTCCAGCGCGGCGAGCCGCACGTACTGGCCGTTGCCCCCCATGTTGGCCGTGCCCCAGGCCGACCGCCCCAGCTGGTAGACGTACGCCATGACGCCGAACTCGACGTCCTGCCCCCAGGTCAGGTAGTGCCGGCGGTTGTAGATGCGCACGAGCGCCTGCACACCGCCCACGCGCTCGTCCGTGAAGGCCCCGGCCAGGGCGCGCGGCGCGTCGGCGGGGATGCGCCCGTCGGCGTCGACGACGCCGACGACGACCCGCGTCGTCGGCCAGCCGGCGTACCGGCCGGCGAGGACCTCGTCGTGGACGAACTCCCACGCGTCGTCGAGACCCGCGGACTTGCCCACGCGGGCGTTCGGCAGCTCGCGGCGCAGCACCTTCAGCTCGGGCACCTCGGCGCGCAGCCGCGCGAGGACCTCGGGCGTCCCGTCGTCGGACCCGTCGTCGACGACGACGATCGCCTTGTGCGTGGCCTGGACGGCGACGAGGCGGCTGACGCTGTCGGCGATCGTCACCTCCTCGTTCAGCGCCGGGACGACGAAGACCCACAGGTACTCGTCCTCGTGCGCGGTCTCGGCGGCGCGGCGCTGCCGGCGACGTTCGAACCACGCCCGCACCACGAGCCACACGATCACCCCGACCGTGACGAGCGTGAGCGCGAGCAGGAACCACATGAGCACCTGCACGCCCACCGGCATCCCGCGGTACGGGTCCCACCACGGAGCCGTCGCGGCCACCGTCGCGGCGGTCGCGAGGCCGCTCACGCGGACGCCCCGACGGTCGGGGCGTCGTACGGGTCGGCCGTGGACCTCGGGGCGATGACGACGTCCTCGAGGTCCGGGGCGACGTGGTCCACGGGGGCGGGCTCGCGCACGAACCCGGGCCCGTCGACGGCGTCGGTGCGGCGGAACCCCGCCCACTCCAGCACCTGGGCGCGGACGAAGCCGGGGCCGGAGGTGTGCGGCACGGGCGAGTCGAAGACGAGGTGCTCCACCGCGTCCACGATGCGCTCCGCGGCGTGCCCGTCGCCGTAGGGGTTGGGCTGGCGCGAGAAGGCGGCGTGGGCGGCGGGGTCGGTCAGCACGCGGGTGGCGGCGGCGACGATCGTGCCGGTGTCGGTGCCGACCAGCTCGAGGGTGCCCGCCTCGACGCCCTCCGTGCGTTCCGTGGTGGTGCGCGCGACGAGCACGGGCACGCGGAGCGCCGGGGCCTCCTCCTGGATGCCGCCGGAGTCCGTGATCACCAGGGTCGACCGCGCCAGCAGGCGGGCGAACGTGTGGTACTCCATGGGCGCCGTGAGGGTCACGGCGGCGACGGCACCGAGCTCGTCGCGCACCGTCTGCGCCGCGCGGGGGTTCGGGTGCACCGGGACGACGAAGCGGACGTCCGGGTGCGCGTCGGCCAGCTCGTGCACGGCCCGAGCGATGCTCGCGATGCCCCCGTTCCAGTTCTCCCGGCGGTGGGCGGTGACGGTGACGACGCGCGACGCCGTGTCGTCCTCCAGCCACGCCAGCTCGGGCCGGCCGTACGGCACCTGGCGGGCGGCCGCCCAGCGCAGCGCGTCGATGCCGGTGTTGCCGGTGACGAACGTGCGCCCGATGTCGACGCCCTCGCGCACCAGGTTCTGCACGTTGCTGCGGGTGGGCGCCGCGTGGAAGGAGGCGATGCGCGCGACGAGCTGGCGGTTGAGCTCCTCGGGGAAGGGCGAGAGCGTGGTCCCCGTGCGCAGGCCGGCCTCGACGTGGAGCACGGGGATGCGCAGGTGGAACGCGGCGACCGCGGCCGCGGCGGCGCTGGACGTGTCGCCGTGCACGATGCAGGCGGCGGGGTAGTGGTCCTCGCGGACGCGACCGCTGATCCGCTCGGGGGGAGGTCCGTACCGCCCGGTGACGAACTCGTCGAGCCCGGCGATCACCGACGAGGACAGCTGGTTCAGCGTCAGGCCCGGGCGGCCGACGCCGAGGTCGCCGGCCACCGCGCAGCCGGCCTCCTGCAGCACGTGGTCGACGAGCTCCTTGTGCTGGCCGGTCGTGACGACGACCGGGCGCAGCCGCGGATGCTCCTGCAGGCGCTGGATCAGGGGGAACAGCTTGATGGCCTCCGGGCGGGTGCCCAGGACGACCAGGATCTCGGGGCTGACGGGAAGCGGCATGTCTCTACCTTCGTCGGACGTTCGGCCGATGGGATGCACCGACACCGATGATTTCCGGTTCGTCGCGCGGTCGGGACGTGTGCCGCGCCGGCCGCGAGGGACGGTGCCCGTCAGGAGGGAGCGGTCATGGTGACCGCACGCACGCACCTGTGGTTCGGGAACAACCGCGCGCACGAGGCGGCGGCCTTCTATGCCGAGCACATCCCTGGGTCGTCGGTGGACTCCGTGCTCACGTCGCCCGAGGGGGTGCCGGGAGCCGAGGCCGGCGAACCGTTCGTCGTCGAGTTCACCGTAGCCGGGCTTCCTGTGACCGGCCTGAACGCCGGCCCCGAGTTCCAGCTGAACGAGGCCTTCAGCTTCTACCTGCGCGTCGACTCCCAGGAGGAGGTGGACCGCTACTGGGACGTCCTCACGTCCGACGGCGGCGAGCCCGGGCCGTGCGGCTGGTGCAAGGACAGGTTCGGCATCTCCTGGCAGGTGATCCCGAAGCAGCTCGAGGAGCTGTCCGGCGACTACACGACCGAGGCGAACCTGCGCACCATGAACGCGATGCTGACGATGGGCAAGATCGACGTCGCCGCGCTGGAGGCCGCCTACCGCGGGGAGTGACGCACCCGACGTCGCGCGGCTGCGGAGGTGTCGGCGTCCTGTGATGGGATGTCGGGCGTGCTGACCGTCGCCACCGCCAACGTCAACGGCATCCGTGCCGCCTTCCGCCGCCGCATGGACACCTGGATCGCCGCCCGCACCCCCGACATCCTGCTGCTGCAGGAGGTGCGCGCCCCCGACGAGCTGGTCCACGAGTACCTCGACGGCTGGCACGTGGCGCACCTGCCCAGCGAGATCAAGGGCCGCGCCGGCGTGGCGGTCGCGTCGCGGCTGCCGCTCCAGGCCGTGCGCACGGGCCTGGCCGCCCACGGTCCGGACGGCGAGCCCGAGCCGCCCGTCGACACCGGCCGCTGGGTCGAGGCCGACGTGGAGCTGCCCGGGGGCGGCCTGCTCACCGCCGTGTCGGCGTACCTGCACTCCGGGTCCACCGGCGCGGGGCAGGAGCACACGATGGTCGCCAAGTACGCGCACCTCGACAAGGTCACCGCCCGCCTGGCCGAGCTCGCCGCCGCCGACCGCCCGGCCGTGGTGGCCGGCGACCTCAACATCGCGCACCGCAACGCGGACATCGCGAACTGGAAGGGCAACCTCAAGAACGCCGGCTTCCTGCCGGAGGAGCGCGCCTACGTCGACCGGTGGACCGGCGAGCTCGGCTGGGCCGACCTCGGTCGGGAGCACGGCGGCGAGGGCCCCGGCCCGTTCACGTGGTGGTCGTGGCGCGGGCAGTCGTACGTCAACGACCGCGGCTGGCGCATCGACTACCAGCTCGCCAACCCGGCGCTCGCGGCCCGCGCCGTCAAGGTCGAGGTCGACCGCGCCCCCACCTACGACGAGCGGTGGAGCGACCACGCGCCCGTCGTCGCCACCTACGACCTGTAGTCGTCCGTGCGGCCACCGCCGAGCCTCGGCGGTGGCCGCACGGACACATCGCCTGCCGGAGCGCGTCGTCGGCGATCACGCAGGCGGTGATCGGTCAGGCGGTGCGGCCCGCGGGGGCCGACGGCGGCGCGAGGAGGAAGCCCGGCGCGCGCAGCCCGGCGTCGTCGAACGCGGCCTGGACGGCCGCGACGACCGCGTCGACGTCGCCCGCGCGCACGAGCGCGATCGCGGAGCCGCCGAACCCGCCGCCGGTCATGCGGGCGCCCAGCGCGCCCCCGCCGAGCGCGGCGTCGACGACGAGGTCGAGCTCGCGGGCCGAGACCTCGTAGTCGTCCCGCAGCGAGGTGTGGGAGGCGATCATCAGCGGCCCGACCTCGGCGACGCGGCCGGCGGTGACGAGGTCGCGGAAGCGGGCGGTGCGCTCGATCTCGGTGACCACGTGCTGCACGCGCCGGCGCAGCACGCCGTCGGGGTCGTGCGGTGCGAGCGCGGCGAGGGTCTCGGCGAGCTGCTCCGGGTCCACGTCGCGCAGGGTCGGGACCCCGAGCAGCGCCGCGGCGCGCTCGCAGGTGGCGCGCCGCTCGGCGTACTGGCCGTCGACGAGTGCGTGCTCGGCCCGCGTGTCGACCACGAGCAGCGTGAGGCCCGCGGACTCCAGGTCGAACGGCACCGGCGTGCCGGACTCCAGCGCGGACAGCCCCGGGCGGGAGTCCACGAGCAGGGCGTGCCCGGCGGTGCAGCGCAGCGAGGCGGCCTGGTCCATCCCACCCGTCGGCGCACCGGCGATCTCGTTCTCCGCGCGCACGCACGCCTCCACGAGCGTCGCCCGGCCGGCGTCGTCGCCCGCGAGGCCCAGCCCGCCGGTCTCGTCGAGCGCGACGGCCACCGCGCACTCGAGGGCCGCCGAGGAGGACAGCCCGGCGCCGAACGGCACGCACGAGTCGACGACGGCGTCGAAGCCGCGGACGCCGTGGCCGGCCTCGCCGAGCGCCCACGCGACGCCGGCGACGTACGCGCCCCAGCCGGAGACGGCGCCGGGGGCGACGTCGGCCAGCCGGGCCGTCCAGAGCCGGCCCGGGGCCTGCGCGGAGCCGAGGCGGACGACGTCGTCGTCCCGGTGCCGCAGGGCGACGTAGGTGCGGTGCGGCAGCGCCGTCGGCAGCGCCAGGCCGCCGTTGTAGTCGGTGTGCTCGCCGATGAGGTTGACGCGGCCCGGGGCCGACCAGACGCCGTCGGGCTCACCGCCGTCGTCCGCGAAGACCCGCGCGAACAGGTCGCGCACGCGCTTCGCCCCCTCGTCGTCGGACCAGGACTCGAGCCACTCGGGCGTGCTCATGGCGGGACAGCTCCTTCGCAGGGGACGGCGGTGGCGCGCCGGCAGGGCGCCCGGGGGAGGGTATCGCGCGTCAGCCGGTGACGGGGCTGAGGTTCAGCCGCAGGCCGGCGAGCCCGCGCGACCGGCCGGCCAGCGCGCGGGCCACGTCGCGCAGCACGCGCGCCCCGGCGGAGTCGGGGTCGCTGAGCACCACGGGGGTACCGTCGTCGCCCGCGGCGCGGACCGCCACGTCGAGCGGCACCTGGCCGAGCAGCGGCACCGCCGTCCCGAGGGTGGCGCCCAGCCGGTCCGCGACGCGCTGCCCGCCGCCCGAGCCGAACACCTCGAGGCGCGTCCCGTCCGGCTGCTCCAGCCAGGACATGTTCTCCACGACGCCCACCACGCCCTGCGACGTCTGCGTGGCGATCGACCCGGCGCGCTCCGCGACCTCGGCCGCCGCGGCCTGCGGCGTCGTGACCACGACGATCTCGCTCCCCGGCAGCAGCTGCGCCACGGAGATCGCGATGTCGCCGGTGCCGGGCGGCAGGTCGAGCAGCAGCACGTCGAGGTCGCCCCAGAACACGTCCGCGAGGAACTGCTCCAGCGCGCGGTGCAGCATCGGCCCGCGCCACACGACCGGCTGCCCCGCGGGCACGAACATGCCGATCGACACGACCTTCACGCCGTGCTCGATGGGGGGCAGCAGCATGGAGTCCACGCGCGTCGGCTGGCGGTCCACGCCGAGCATGCGAGGGATGGAGAAGCCGTAGATGTCGGCGTCGACGACGCCCACGCTGAGCCCGTCGGCCGCCATCGCCGCCGCGAGGTTCGCCGTCACGCTCGACTTGCCGACGCCGCCCTTGCCGGAGGCGATCGCGTACACCTTGGTCAGCGAGCCGGGCTGCGCGAACGGGATCACCGGGTCGCCCGTGCCCCCGCGGAGCGTGGAGCGCAGCGACTGCCGCTGCTCGGGCGTCATGACGCCCAGCTGCACGTCCACGCCCGTCACGTCGTCGACCGCCTCGACGGCGGCGGTGACGTCGCGCACCAGGGTGGACTTCATGGGGCAGCCGGCCACCGTGAGGTCGACGCCCACCGTCACGTGGCCGCCGTCGCGCACGTCGACGGAGCGGACCATGCCGAGGTCGGTGATGGGGCGGCGGATCTCCGGGTCGACCACCGACGTGAGGGCGGTGCGGACGCGGTCGCTCAGCGGTCGGGGGCCGTCGGGGGAGCCGGTGGTCATGCCTCGATCCTAGGCGCGGCGGGTGGCGGTGCCGGTGCGTCGTGGGTCACGGCCGGAGAGGACCGCCGCGACGCGGTGCGCCAGGAGCGTGACGTCCACCGGACCGCCGGTGTCCACCCGCAGGACGGGTCCGAGCGCGAGCGGCGCGCCGTGCTCCGCCCACCGGGCCCAGTCGGCGGCGAGGTCGCGGCCGTCCGCGTGCACCGGGTGCCGAGCGGCGGCGCGGGCCTCGAACCGCTCGCGCGCGACGTCGGGCGGCACGTCGCACCAGACCTCGACGACGGCGTCCGCACCCGCCGTGGCCAGGCCGCGCAGCGCGTGGTCCAGGTCCCGGGGCCGGAACCACCAGGACTCGATCACGACGCGCGGCAGGGGCGCCGCCGCCAGCCGCCAGAGTGCCTCCGCGGCGGCGATGCCGACGCCGGGGTAGGCGGCCGGTTCGACGGCGTCCGCCAGCGCCTCCTTGAGGGCGTCCTTGGCCAGGAGCGGAGTGCCGAGCCGGGCCGCGAGCGGGGCGGCGAGCGTCGTCTTGCCGGAGCCGGGGAGCCCGTTCACCAGCACCACCTGCCGAGCCACGCGTCCTCCTGCGTCCGTTCCGGCCGTCCCGTGCGATCCCTGCCCCGGGAGGTTAGCGGTTCGGGCGGGCCGTGCCGCGGCGCGCCGCCCGGCGCGTCCCGGCCACGCCGGCCGGTGGGCGTCCGGGCGGGGAGGGGTCAGGACGGCGAGGCGTCCCGGCTGCGCTCCGACTCCTTCTCGTCCAGCTCCTCGAGCAGGTTGCGGATCTCCGAGCGGACGAAGTCGCGCGTCGCGACCTCGCCCAGCGCGATCCGCAGCGCCGCCATCTCGCGCGCCAGGTACTCCGTGTCCGCGAGGTTGCGCTCGGCGCGCTGACGGTCCTGCTCGGCGGTGACCCGGTCGCGGTCGTCCTGCCGGTTCTGCGCGAGCAGGATGAGCGGCGCCGCGTAGCTCGCCTGCAGCGAGAGCATGAGCGTCAGCGCCGTGAAGCCGTTCGACGCGCTGTCGAACCGCAGCGCCTCCGGCCCCCACGAGTTCCAGGCCAGCCACACCGCGCAGAACACGGTGAGGTAGATGAGGAACCGCGGCGTGCCGAGGAAGCGGGCGATCCCCTCCGTGGCGCGGCCCACCGCGTCCTGGTCCATCTGCGGCCGCGGGATGAGGGTGCGCCGCGCCTCCTTCGGCTGGTCGAGGCGGTCAGCCACGCGGCACCTCCTCCATGTCCTCGTCCACGTGCTCGCGCCAGTCGTCGGGGAGGATGTGGTCCAGCACGTCGTCCACGGACACCGCGCCCAGCAGCCGCTTCTCGGTGTCGAGCACCGGCAGCGCGAGCAGGTCGTAGGCTGCCAGCAGGCGCGTCACCCGGCCGACGGGGGCGTCCGGGGTGAGCCACTCCGTGTCCGTGTCCAGCACCGACCCCACCGACGCGTGCGGGGGCTCCCGCAGCAGGCGCTGGAAGTGCGCGACCCCGAGGAACCGGCCCGTGGGCGTCTCCAGCGGCGGCCGGGCCACGAACACCATCGACGCCAGCGCCGGCGGCAGGTCCTGCTTGCGGATCTGCGCCAGGGCGGTCGCGATCGACGTCTCCGGGCCGAGGATCACCGGCTCCGTGGTCATGAGGCCGCCCGCCGTGTCCTCGTCGTAGGACAGCAGGCGGCGCACGTCCTTCGCCTCCTCCGGCTCCATCAGCTCCAGGAGGCGGGTGGCCTGCTCGTCGGGCAGCTCGTTCAGCAGGTCGGCCGCGTCGTCGGGCTGCATCGCCTCGAGCACGTCGGCGGCGCGGCCCGAGTCCAGGCGGGACACGATCGAGACCTGGTCGTCCTCCGGCAGCTCCTCGAGGACGTCGGCCAGCCGCTCGTCGTCGAGGGCGCTCGCCACCTCCAGGCGGCGCGTGTCGCCCAGCTCGTGCAGCACGTCGGCCAGGTCGGCCGGGCGCAGGTCCTCGTACGCCTCCAGCAGCTTCGTGGCGCCCTGCTCGGCCGTGGACCCCGCGAGGCCGGTGACCGCGGTGACCGGCACGACCAGCGTCTCGCCGCGCCGCCGCAGCGACAGCCCCCGCGCGGGCTGCCCGCGCCGCACGAAGAGCTGGTCCACCAGCCAGTCGCCCGTGCGCTGGCGCGTGATCGACAGGTCCTCGACCGTCGCCTCGCCCGAGCCGTCCGTGAACCGCACCGTGCGGTCCAGCAGCTCGCCCAGCACCAGCGACTCCATCGCCCGTTGCTCGAAGCGGCGCATGTTGAGCAGACCGGTCGAGATCACCTGGCCCGCGTCGATCGCCGTCACCCGCGTCAGCGGGAGGAAGACGCGCCGGCGACCCGGGACCTCGACGACCAGCCCGACGGCGCGGGGCGCGCCCTTGGCGCGGATCAGCACGACGGCGTCGCGCACGCGCCCCACCTCGTCACCGATCGGGTCGAAGACCTGGGTGCCGGCGAGCCGTGCCACGAAGACCCTCGTTGCCGCGCTCACGTCGGTCAGCCTACGCGGGGCGGCCCCGTCGGTCCTGGTAGGGGGCACGCGGTGTGGTGCCGGGGGCTGGACTGGGCCAGACTGGGCGAATGAGCTTCAGCCGCCCGAACGCCGTGCCCCGCGTCCCGACCCCGCCCGCCGGGGACGAGGTCGCCGCGTACGACACCTACCTCGAGGCCCAGCAGGCGGTCGACTACCTGTCGGACCACAAGTTCGCCGTCGAGCACGTCACCATCGTCGGCACCGACCTGCGCATGGTCGAGCGGGTCACCGGGCGGCTCACGTACGGCCGCGTGGCGCTCGCGGGCGCGCTCTCCGGCGCGTGGTTCGGCTTCTTCGTCGGCCTGCTCCTCAGCCTGTTCGGCGGCACGACGGCGGGCGGCGTCCTGCTGGTCGCCATCGGCCTCGGCGCCGGGTTCGGCCTGTTGTTCTCGGTGCTGTCGTACGCGCTGACCGGCGGGCGTCGTGACTTCACGTCGTCGTCGCAGATCGTCGCGTCCACCTACGCCATCCTCTGCGCCACCGAGCACGCCGGTGACGCCCGGTCCATGCTGCTCGAGTCCCCGGGCGGGCTGGGCAAGGCGCGCCGTGGCTCGACGGCGGCCGCCCCGGTGGTCCCGGCGCCCGGCGCACCCGTCGCGACCGCCCCCGCAGCCCCCGCCGCGCCCCGGCCCCCGGACCCCCGCTGGACCACGCCGAGCGGCGCCCCGCGGTACGGCGCCATGCGCCCCACGGAGGAGCAGCCCCCGGCCCCGCAGGCACCCCCGGCCCCGGCGCAGCCGGCGGAGCCGACGGAGCCGCAGGCTCCCGAGCAGCCGGAGGGCACGGAGCCGAAGGCGACGGACGACCCCTACCGTCCGCCCCAGCCCTGATCGGTCTCAGGTCGGCAGTCCGTACTCGGGTCGGTACATATGTGTGCCGACCCGAGTACGGACTGCCGAACTGTCGAGCCTGCCCCCACGACGGGCCCGTCCACAGGTCGACACGGGCCGCCGCACGGCTCTCCGGGCTCCCGAGACACTGCCGGCATGGCGAACGGGAGCAGCAGGATCGTCCTGGCACGTGAGGTGAACAGGCCCGGACTGGGAAGGGCGCTCGCGGCCGGCACCGTGGAACGCGTGCGGCACGGTGGGTATCGCACGGTCGGCGGGGGCGCGGACCAGGGCAGCGACCCGCACGCCGCCGAGCGGAGGCTGGCCGTCGACCATGTGCGGGCGGTCCACCGGCAGCTGGTCGCACCGCACGTCTTCAGCCACGAGTCCGCAGCTCTGCTCTGGGGGTGCGCGCTGTGGCGGGCCCCCGCCCGCACGCACGTCGTCCAGGGCTACCGGGCCTCCGGTCGCGCCGCCGCCGACGTGGCCAGGCACAGGACCCCGGTGCCCGCCGACCAGCACGCCGAGATCGACGGGATGCCGGTCACCAGCCTGGAGCGCACCGTCGTCGACTGCGCGCTGACCATGCCGCCCCTGGACGCGCTGGTCGTCGCGGACTCGGCCCTGCGCCACGGGCTCGACCTCGGGGAGGCGCGCGCGATCCTCGCCGGGAGCCGGGCGCGCAACGGCCGGCGTCGCGCGACGTGGGTGCTGGAGCACGCCGACGCAGGTGCGCAGTCCCCGTGGGAGACCTGGCTCCGCTACGTCTGCCTCCGGGCCGGGATGCCCAGGCCCGCGACGCAGGTCCCGGTGCCGACGCGACTCGGAGAGATGCACTGCGACATCGGATGGCCCGAGTGGGGCCTGTTGGCGGAGTTCGACGGGCGGAGCAAGTACCGCGACGGAGCCCTGGGTGCGGCACACGACGGCACGACCGAGCTGCTGCGGGAGAAGCGGCGGTACGAGGCGATCCGAGAGGCGGGCCACGACCCGGTCCGGGTCCTGGCCGTCGGCGGGGCGGGCGTCGACCAGGTCGTGCAGCGGCTCGCGGCGCGGTTCCCTCCCGACGTGCGGCGCACCTTTCGGGTCAACCCCATGCTGCCGCCGCCGTGAGCGAACGGGCCCATGCCGTCAGGTCGGTCATCCGTACTCGGATCGGCACACATGTGTACCGATCCGAGTACGAAGTGCCGACCTGACAGGGTCAGCCGCGCAGGCGCGCCATCCAGGCCTCGACGTCCTCGGGGCGGCGGGGGAGGGCGGCGGACAGGTTCTCGTTGCCGTCCTCGGTGACGAGGACGTCGTCCTCGATGCGCACGCCGATGCCGCGGTACTCCTCGGGCACGGCGAGGTCGTCGGCCTTGAAGTACAGGCCGGGCTCGATGGTGAAGACCATGCCCGGCTCGAGCACGCCGTCCAGGTAGAGCTCACGACGCGCCTGGGCGCAGTCGTGCACGTCCAGGCCGAGGTGGTGGCTGGTGCCGTGCACCATCCAGCGGCGGTGCTGCTGGCCCTCGGGGGAGAGGGACACCTCGGCGGTGACGCCGTCGGGCAGCAGGCCCCACTCCTCGAGGCGGGCGGCGATGACCTCCATCGCGGCGGCGTGGATGTCGCGGAACTTCGTCCCCGGCCGCGCGACGGCGAACGCGGCGTCGGCGGCGTCCAGCACGGCGGTGTAGATGCGGCGCTGCACGTCGGTGAACTCGCCGTCCACGGGCAGGGTGCGCGTGACGTCGGCGGTGTAGAGGGAGTCGACCTCGACGCCGGCGTCCAGCAGCACGAGCTCGCCGGAGCGGACGACGCCGTCGTTGGTGATCCAGTGCAGGGTGGTGGCGTGCTCGCCGGCGGCGGCGATGGTCTCGTAGCCGACGGTGTTGCCCTCGAGGCGGGCGTGCGCGTCGAACGTCGTCTCGATGACGCGCTCGCCGCGGCGGTGCGCGACGGCCTTCGGCAGCGCCGGCACGACCTGCTCGAAGCCCTCGATGGTGCGGGCCACGGCCTCGCGCAGGTGCTCCAGCTCGAGGTCGTCCTTGACGAGGCGCAGCGCGGAGGTGGCCTCGACGAGCTGCTCGTCCTCGGCCTCCGCCTCGACGCCGGCCTCCTCGCGGATGGCCTCGACGAGCGCCTCGATGCCCTCGTCGGAGCCGGTCACGACGAGCACGCGCACGCCGTCGGCGCCGACGTCCTTGGCGAGCGCGTCGCGCAGCTCGTCGACGTGGCGGGCCTCGACGCCGGTGAGCGTCGTGACGTCGTCCAGCGACGGCCGGGCGCCCACCCAGAACTCGCCGTACCGGGAGTCGGCGTAGAACTCCTCGGTGTCGCGCGCGGCGAGCGGGCGGACGTACAGCACGGCGTGGTGGTGGGTGCCGTTGCCGTTGCCGTCGGGGTCGCCCTCGCCGTCGGCCACCGGGTGCAGCACGAGCACGGCGTCGGGCTCCTGGTCGGTGCCGAGGCCGGTGAGGTGCGCGAACGCGGAGTGCGGCCGGAACCGGTAGTCGGTGTCGTTGGAGCGCACCTTGAGCGGGCCGGCGGGGACCACGAGCCGCGCGCCGGGGAAGCTCGCGGACAGCTTGGCGCGGCGCTCCGCCGTGTACGGCACGGCCTCGCCGGGCTCGATGCCGAGGTCGGCGCGCTCGCCCCACTGCGAGGTGATGAACGACTTGAACGCCTCCGAGGCGGGGCGCTGTGAACGGTTGCTTCCGCGGTCCTCGGTGCCGGGCTGGGCGCCGGGCGCGGACTCGTCGACGGGGGTGGTGTCGGTCATGGATCCAGTGTCCCACCCGCGGCGGGCCGCGCGGCGCGGGTCCGCCGTCCGTCGCGACGCCGTCCGGGACGGCCCTGGTCAGGCGCGCGCGAAGTCGTGCAGGGCGCGGGTGAGGACGCGGTTGAACGCCTCGGGGGCGTCCGAGTTCACGTCGTGACCGGCGTCGGGCACGACGACGAGGGCGCCGCGGTCGGCGGCGGCGACGTGCCGCGACTCCTCGAGCCGCATCCGGTCGCGGGCGCCGTTGACGAACCACACGGGGACGCTCAGGGCCCGCGTGCTCGCCAGGGACGACCGGCCGGCGAGGTGGGTGAGGGCGTCGGTGACGATGTCCCAGCCGGGGCGCGGCACGCCGCCGGCGTCGCCCAGCAGGTCCGCGACCTCCGTGCCGCCGGCGCGCGAGGCGCCCCCGGTCATCGCGGAGCGCCATGCCAGCGAGGCGTCGCGCAGGCCGCGGCGCACGGCCGTGGTGCCGGTGACGGCGAGGCGCGCGACGTCGCGGAAGAGGGCGACGGGCTTGCCCTTCGGGTCCGAGGTGCAGCCCGCGGCGACGACGCCTGCCAGCTGCGGGGCGCTGGCGACGGTGGCCTGGTGCGCCGCCCAGGCGAGCGACGTGTACCCGCCGAGCGAGAGCCCCACGACGACGACCGGGGTCCCCGCGTCGAAGGACCCGGCGGCCTCGTCCAGCACCTCGAACGCGCGCGGCATGGAGAACCGCTCGTGGTGCCGCACGCCGTGGGCCGGCAGGTCGACGGCGACGGCGTCGTGCCCGGCGTCGCGCACGTGCTCCAGCTGGCGCTCCCAGATCGACGACGACGTGCGCATGCCGTGCACGAAGACGATCCCGGTGGGGCCGGGGGTGCGGGCGGTCAGGGCGGGGGGAGTCGCGACGTCGGCGCTGGGAAGATCCATCGCGACGATCGTGCCCTGCCCGTTCGGGCGAGCCGGGGGCGGCTGCGGCGGGCGCGGTGGAGAGGTTGTGTCGTCGCCTTCACGCGTCCGGGCGGCGCGGGAGTGGCCGACGTCGCACCCCGGCGGGCCCCGGATCGGGGGTGCCGGCCCGTCGCGCTCCTTAGAATCGGTGATCGTGACGCCGCCCCGGATCGACCTCCACACGCACTCGCGGGCCTCCGACGGCACGGACTCCCCGCGGGGGGTGCTCGAGGCGGCGGCCGCGGCGGGGCTGGACGTCGTCGCGCTGACCGACCACGACACCACCGCGGGCTGGGCCGAGGCCGCGGAGGCCGTCGCCGTGACACGCGTGGCGCTGGTGCGCGGCACCGAGATCTCCACGCGCGTGCGGACGGAGGGCGGGAGCATCAGCGTTCACCTGCTCTCCTACCTGCACGCCCCGGACGACGAGGTGCTCCGCGCCGAGTGCGACCGCACCCGCACCGACCGGCTCTCGCGCGCCCGCCGGATGACGGACCTGCTCGCCGAGGACTTCCCGGTGACGTGGGACGACGTCGTCGCGCAGACGGGCGACGGCGCCACCGTGGGCCGTCCGCACCTCGCGGACGCGCTCGTCGCGGCGGGTGTGGTCGGGTCGCGCGACGAGGCGTTCGCGACCGTCCTGCACCCGGGCGCCCGCTACTACGTGCCGCACTACGCCCCCGACACGGTGGACGCGGTGCGGGCGGTGCTGGGCGCCGGCGGCGTGCCCGTGATGGCCCACCCGGGCGCGGGGGCGCGCGGCCGGACGGTGAGCGAGGCGACGATCGCCGACCTCGCCGCCGCCGGCCTGGCGGGGCTCGAGGTGGACCACCGGGACCACGACGCCGAGACCCGCGACCGGCTGCGCGGCCTGACGGCGGAGCTGGGGCTGCTGGCCACGGGCTCCAGCGACTACCACGGCACCGGAAAGCTCAACCGCATCGGGGAGAACACCACCGCTCCCGAGGCGCTCGCACAGATCGAGGAAAGAGGTCGGCTGGACGTGATCCGCCCGTGAGCCACGTGCTGGACACCGCGCTGTTCACCGAGGTGTTCGTCACCCTGTTCGTCATCATGGATCCGCCCGGCACGGTGCCGGTCTTCCTGGGCCTGACGTCCGCGATGGGCGCGAAGCAGCGCAACCGCGCCGCCCGCCAGGCGATCCTCGTCGCGTTCGGCGTCATCGTCGTCTTCGCCCTGTTCGGTCAGCAGGTGCTGCACTACATGGGCATCTCGCTGCCGGCGCTGCAGGCGTCCGGCGGCCTGCTGCTCCTGTTCGTCGCGATGGAGCTGCTGACCGGCAAGATGGAGGAGCCCACCCCGTCGGGCAACAAGGGCGTCAACGTGGCGATGGTGCCTCTCGGCACGCCGCTGCTGGCGGGGCCGGGGGCGATCGTCGCGACGATGGTCTTCGTCCAGCAGACGCGGATGTCGGACTCCGGCGGCGTGCCCCAGCTCGTCGCCATCGCGGTGGCGATCGTGCTGGTGCACGTCTGCCTGTACCTGTCGATGCGGTTCGCGAACGTCATCCACCGGGTGCTCAAGGACTCCGGCGTCACGCTGGTGACGCGGATCGCGGGCCTGCTCCTGGCGGCGATCGCCGTGCAGCAGATCGCGACGGCGGTCACCGAGTTCGTCCGCATGGCGCAGGCGTAGCCCCGGCGGCCCCGTCCCGGCCGGGGCCGAGGTGGGCAAACATGGGATGTTAGGCTCTTTCGGTGCCTGAACCCGACGCCACCCCGATCTCCCCGCCCCGCAAGGTGTCCGAGCTCGTCGTCGAGCACCTGACCGACCTCGTCGAGCGCGGCGAGTGGCCGGTCGGCTCACGGATCCCCGCCGAGCCGGAGCTCGTTCGCCGGCTCGGCGTCGGGCGCAACACCGTGCGCGAGGCCGTGCGCGCCCTCGAGCACGCGGGCATCCTCGAGCCGCGCCGCGGCGACGGCACCTACGTGCGCGCCGCCAGCGGGCTCGACGCCGCCATCGGGCGCCGGGCCCGCACCTCGGACGCGCTGCAGGTGCTCGACGTGCGCTCCGTCCTCGAGCGCGGGGCCGCCCGGATCGCGGCGTCGCGTCGCGACGACGGCGTCCTGGCCACGCTGCGGGGCGCTCTCGCCGCCCAGGAGGCGGCGGCACGCGGCGGCGACGAGCAGGCGTTCCGCGCCGCGGACGTCGCGTTCCACTCCGAGCTGGTCCGGTCCGCCGGGAACGACCTGCTCGCCGAGCTCTACGAGGGGATCGACCACGTGCTGGTCCGCACCCTCGCCACGGACGCGCACGGGCGCCACCACCGGGACGTGCCCGGTCATCGCGAGGTGGTCGAGGCCGTCGCCGCCGGGGACGTCGACGCCGCCGAGCGGGCCGTCGAGACCACGATGGCCGCGGTCCGCACGCACCTGGTCGACCGGTCGGCGGGTGAGGACGCATGAGCCTCCGTCGTCCGCTCGGCGCGGGGGCCGTCCTCGCCATCGTCCTCGCCGCGCTCAACCTGCGGCCGGGCGTCGTCGCCGTCTCCCCGCTGCTGGGCGAGATCCTCGCGGAGGAGGGCCTCAGCGCCACCGCCGGCGGCGTCCTCACGACGCTCCCCGTGCTGTGCTTCGGCCTCCTCGCCCCGGTGGCGCCGCTGCTGGCCCGCCGCGTCGGCCTGGAGCGCGCGCTGTTCGGCAGCCTCCTGCTGCTCTGCGCCGGCTTCGCGGTGCGCCTCGTGCCCGGCCTCGGCGCCCTGCTGGTCGGCACGCTCGCCGTCGGGTGCGCGATCGGGCTCGGGAACGTGCTGCTCCCGGCGCTGATCAAGCGCGACTTCGCCGACCGCGTGGGGCTCATGACCGGGCTCTACTCGATGGCGCTGTCGGGCGGGGCCGCGCTCGCCGCCGGCCTCACCGTGCCGCTGGCCACCGCCACCGGGATGGACTGGCGCGCGACGCTGGCCTCCTGGGGGCTGCTCGCCGTCGTCGGCGCGGCGGTCTGGGCACCGCGGGCGCTGCGCGCCGGGAGCCGTTCGGCCGCGCCGCTGCGCCCCGTCGGCGCGACCGCCGCCGACGCCGTGCGGTCCGTCTGGCGCAGCCCGCTGGCCTGGGCGGTCACGGTCCTCATGGGCACGCAGTCGCTGTCGTTCTACGCGGTGAACGCCTGGCTCCCGGAGATCTTCGTCGCGTCCGGCCGGAGCGTCGCGGTGGGCGGCTGGCTGCTCGCGCTGACCAACCTGCTGGGCATCGTCGGGTCGTTCGTCGCGCCGGTGCTCGCCGGGCGGATGCGCCGGCAGCGGGCGATCGGCGTCGTCATCGTCGCGCTCATCACCACGGGCCTGCTGGGCCTGATCCTGGCGCCGGAGGTCGCGGTGCTGTGGGTGGTGCTGCTGGGCCTGGGGCAGGGCGGCGGCATCGCGCTGGCGCTCACCCTCATGGCGCTGCGCACCGAGAACGCGACGCGCACCTCGGAGCTCTCGGGCATGGCGCAGAGCGCCGGCTACGTCCTCGCGGCCTGCGGCCCGCTCGGCCTGGGCGTCGCCCACGACGCCACGGGCTCCTGGACCCTGCCGCTGGTGCTGCTCGTCGTGGCGTCGCTCGTGCAGGGCGTCGCGGCCTGGTTCGCGGGGCGGGACGAGATCGTCCGCTGAGCCCGCGTGCTCAGAGCCCGACCGGCTCCAGCGTGACCCGCACGGTGGAGCCCGGCTCGAGCCCCTCGGCCACGCGCACCGCCTTCTTCATCGGCAGCACGTAGCCCTTCTGCTCGTCGCTGGGGAACACCGACGTCGACCACGTGGTGGCGCCGACGGTCACGGTCACCTTGATCGACCCGAAGCCGCGCGGCGGCAGGGGCAGCTCGGCGAGCGTGTCGGACTCGTCGGGCGGCACGGTGACGAACCACCACGAGTCGGTCCGCACCTGCCACTGCCACAGCGGTGCCGAGAACGTCAGGCGCATGCCTGCACCGTACGGCGCACCCCGGACACGCATCGAGCGTGCTGACCTGATCCTCAAACCCGCGGTGTGAGGATCAGGTCAGCACGCTCGATGCGTCCCTGCTGGTCAGCCCTCGGTGGGGGCCTGCGGGGCGGCGGAGCCGCCGCCCTCGACCGGGCGGCCGCCGCGGGTGCGGCGCCGGTTGCGGCTGCGGCTGCGGCCCTGGCCGCCCTCGCGCTGCTCGCCCCGCCCGGCGGAGCCCTCGGTGGCGTCGGACGACGCGGCGTCCGAGCGCTGGCCGGACCGCGAGCCGGACCGGGAACCGCCGTGCCCGCCGCGCGAGCCTCCGTCGCGGCGACCGCCGTCGCGGCCCCCGTCACGACCGTGCGACGCGCCCGAGCCGGTGCGCTTGCCCGTCTCGCCGAGGTCCTCGAGCTCCTCGGCGTCCAGGCCGGCGAGCTGCTGCTTGTCCTTCGGCAGGCGGCCCTTCGTGCCCTCGGGGATGCCGAGGTCGGAGAACAGGTGCGGCGAGCTCGAGTACGTCTCGACGGGCTCCGGGAAGCCGAGGTCGAGCGTGCGGTCGATGAGCTGCCAGCGGGGGACGTCGTCCCAGTCGACGAACGTCACCGCGGTGCCCTGCTTGCCCGCGCGGCCGGTGCGGCCGATGCGGTGCAGGTAGGTGCGCTCGTCCTCGGGGCACTGGTAGTTGACGACGTGCGTCACGTCGTCGACGTCGATGCCGCGCGCGGCGACGTCGGTCGCGACGAGGACGTCGATGTGGCCGTGACGGAACGCGCGCAGCGCCTGCTCGCGGGCACCCTGGCCGAGGTCGCCGTGGATGGCGCCGGCGGCGAACCCGCGGTCGCGCAGCTCGTCCGAGACCTTCGCGGCCGTGCGCTTGGTGCGCGCGAACACGATGGTGCGGCCGCGGCCCTCCGCCTGCAGCAGGCGGGCGAGCACCTCGACCTTGTCCAGCGCGTGGGCGCGGTAGACCACCTGGCGGGTGTTCTTCACGGTCGCGCCGTCGTCGTCCGGCTCGGCGGCACGGATGTGCGTCGGCTGCGACATGTAGCGGCGGGCCATCGAGACGACCGGGCCGGGCATCGTCGCGCTGAACAGCATGGTGTGCCGCACGGCGGGCGTGCGGGACAGGATCTTCTCGACGTCGGGCAGGAAGCCGAGGTCGAGCATCTCGTCGGCCTCGTCCAGCACGACGGTGGCCGCACGGGTGAGGTTGAGGTGGCCCTGGTTCAGCAGGTCGACCATGCGGCCGGGCGTGCCGACGACGACCTCGACGCCCTGGTTGAGCATCTCGATCTGCGGCTCGTACGCGCGGCCGCCGTAGATCTGCGCGATCCGCACGGACCGCTTCTTCGACGCGGTGGCGAGGTCGTTCGCGACCTGGACCGCGAGCTCGCGCGTCGGCGCGACGACGAGCGCCTGCGGCTTGCCGGGGGCCGGCAGCTCGTCGTAGCCGGGCTCGCCCGGCGCGACGACGCGGTGCAGCAGCGGCACGCCGAAGCCGAGGGTCTTGCCCGTACCGGTCTTGGCCTGGCCGATGATGTCGTGCCCCTGCAGCGCCACCGGCAGCGTCATCGCCTGGATGGGGAAGGGGTGGGTGATGCCGGCCTCGCGCAGCGCCTCGACGATCTCGGGGCGCACCCCGAAGTCGGCGAACGAGACGTCCTGCGCCTGGATGGCGGCGGGGGTGGAGTAGTCGGGCTCGCCGGCGGCGGGAGCCGTGGCGGCCGCGGTGGCGGCGGGTTCGGTCGTGGTCACGGGTACCTTCGTCTGCTCGTCGGCGCGCGCGAACCGGGCTCCCGGACGGGCCGGAGGGCCGCCGACGGGCCGCACTGTTCGGGTCGCAAGGAGCGCCGAGGTGGTCGGCAGCCGATCGTGGAAGAACGTCGCTCAGGCCTCACGGGGGTCCGTGGGCCGCTGCGGTCGAGTCAATGCGTGACGACCGGGCAACCGAAGTACGCCCCCCATGGTACGCGACGGCGGCCTCCTGCGGCGTGGCGTGGCGCGGGACACGCCGTGGCGCCTCGCGCCCGCGCACCTATCCTGGGCCGGTGAACGAGCAGCGGAGCGCCCCCGACCCGACCCTCACGACGCTGGTGGGGCTGGCCGGCTACACGGAGCTGGCGGCGTTCGGGCTGCTGGCGAGCCGCTCGGTGGACGCGCCCGACCTCGCCACCCGCCAGACCCTGGCGGCGGCGGCCGGCGAGGCGCTCGGCCGGCAGGCGCGGCTGCTCGCCCTGGCCGACGGCGAGCCCGCCGCGGCCATGGCGCCCTTCGACGGCGCGCTCGCCGACTTCGACGCCCGCACCGCGCCGTCCTCCTGGGCGGAGGGGCTGCTCAAGGGCGTCGTCGGTCTCGGCGTCGCCCAGGACCTGTGCCGCGAGCTCGCGGGCGGCCTGCCGGGCGGGCGTGGCGACTTCGTGCGGGCGGTCGGCGAGCCGCGGCCCGACGACGCCGCCACCGCGGTGCTCGCGGGGGCGGCGTCGGCGGACGGCGTGCTGGCGGCGCGCCTCGCGCTCTGGGGCCGTCGCGTGGTGGGCGAGGCGCTCGGCCTCGTGCCCGTGCTGCTGGCGGCGCACCCGCCGCTGGCCGCGCTCGCGGCCGGGGCCCGGGAGGCGTCGTCCGACGGCGGGGCGTCCGCGCAGGCGTGGCTGGTGTCGCGGCTCACCGCGGAGCACACCCGGCGCATGGACCGGATGGGCCTCGCGGCCTGACCGCTCCCGCGGGCGGGGCCCCGAGGGGCCCGCCCGGGGCGTCAGAGGGCGCCGAACCCGACCTTGCGCTGCTCCTCGGCGCCGAGCTCCACGTACCCGATGGTCGCGGTGGGCACCAGGATGGTGCGGCCGCGCGAGTCGGTGAGCTCGAGGACGCCGTCGTCGGCGATCGCCGAGCG
This sequence comes from Isoptericola sp. NPDC057653, assembly GCF_042799955.1. NCBI lineage: Bacteria > Bacillati > Actinomycetota > Actinomycetes > Micrococcales > Promicromonosporaceae > Isoptericola > Isoptericola sp. NPDC057653. The sequence goes on from NZ_JBHVHP010000001.1 coordinate 1,857,800, forward strand.
CACCGCGGCGGTCACGTCGTCCGCCGTCCCGTCGGTCTCGATGACCAGCTCGCGGGCCAGGTTCTGCACACCGATCGTGATCTCCACGTTGTCTCCTTCGCGAGCCGCGCCGGCCGTGCCGGCGCGCGTCTGTCGGCCGTATGTCTGCCCGGTCTCCCGGACGTCCGGATCGATCCTAGTCACGGCGGCGCCGCGGGAAGGCCCAGCCGGGCCTTTGTCAGCGGAGGGTGAAACCGGCGGCACCGCCGGGCGCGCGCCGGGGTGTCGGTGGGGCGTGGTCGAATCGGTGCCGTGACGTCAGCGCCCCTCCTCGCCCCGCGGCTCGTGCCGCCGGCGCCCGCCGACGTCCCCGAGGCCGACGTCGTGCTCGACGCCACGCAGGAGGCCGCCGTCGGCGCCGCCCTCGAGAATCCCGTGACGCTCGTCGTCGGCGCGCCCGGCACGGGCCGGACCACGGTGGCCACGGCGGTCGCGGTGCGGGCGCTCGGGTCCGGCGACGAGCCCGACGGTGACGCCGCGCCCCTCGACCCGTCGCGCGTCCTGGTGCTGGCGGCGTCCCGCCGGTCGGCCGCCCGGCTGCGCGACCGCGTCACGGCGCGCGCGGGCCGCACGGTCGGGGCGCCGATGGTGCGCACGGCCGCGTCCGCCGCGTTCGCGGTGCTGCGGACGCGCGCCGCGGCGCACGGGGAGCCGGCCCCCACGCTGGTCTCCGGGCCGGAGCAGGACCTCGTGCTCGCCGAGCTGCTCGAGGGCCACCTCTCGGGCGAGGGCACGGACCTCGACCTGCCCGCCGGGCTGCCCGAGGACTCCCTGGGCCTGCGCGGGCTGCGGCAGGAGCTGCGCGACCTGCTGATGCGTGCCGCCGAGCGGGGCCTCGGGCCCGTGGACCTCGACGAGCTGGGGCGCCGGCACGACCGCCCCGAGTGGGTGCTCGCCGCGCAGCTGTACGAGGAGTACCTGGACGTCACGACGCTGCGGCTGGGCACGCCGGACGCGGGTGCGCGGTACGACCCGGCCGGGGTGATCGACGAGGCGGCGCACGCGCTCGCGGGCTGGGACGACGAGCTGCCGGACGTGCCGCGCCCCACCTGGGACCTCGTGGTGGTCGACGACTACCAGGAGGCGACGGTCGCCACCGCGCGCCTGCTGCACGTGCTGCACGGGGCGGGGGCCCGTCTCGTCCTGCTCGCCGACCCGGACTCCGCGGTGCAGGGCTTCCGCGGCGCGTCGCCCGGCCTGGTCGGCCGCGCGGCCGCCCCCGCTCGGGCGGGCGTGGTCGGGGCGTTCGACGCGCGCACCGTCGTCCTCGGCACGGCGTGGCGCCAGCCCGACGAGCTGCGCGCGGTGACCCGCGCCGTCACGGCGCGCATCGCCACCGTCTCCGGCGCCCTGCACCGCGGCGCGACCGCGCGCCCGGACGACGAGGAGGCCGAGGAGCGTCCCGCCGACGGGCCCGCGGCCGCCGAGCAGGCGGGAGCCCGGGAGGCGGAACCGCCGGGCGTGCAGGTCGCCGTGCTGGCCGGCCCGGCGCAGGAGGCCGCGTACGTGGCGCGCGAGCTGCGGGCCGAGCACCTGCTGCACGGGACGCCGTGGGAGCGGATGGCGGTCGTGGCGCGCAGCGGCGACCGGCTGGCCTCGCTCCGTCGTGACCTCGTCGCGGCGTCGGTGCCCGTCGCGCTGCTCGGCTCGGACCTGCCGCTCCGCGACGAGCCCGCCGCGTCGCCCCTGCTGGCCGCGCTGCGCGTGTGCGCGGCCGGGGGCGGGGTCGAGCGGCTGATCGCGGACGAGCTGGGGGAGCCGGGCGTCGGCTCCGCGCTGGATCCCGAGACGGCGGCGCTCCTGCTCACGTCGCCCGTCGGCGGGCTCGACGCCGTGGCCCTGCGCCGGCTGCGGCGCGCGCTGCGGGCGGAGGAGCTGTCGGGCGGCGGCGGTCGGTCGTCGGACGCGCTGGTCGTCGAGCTGCTCGACGACCAGGCCCGCGCCGAGACCCTCCCGTCCGTCGTCCGCCGCGGCCCCGTGGCGGTCGCCCGGGTGCTCGCCGCGGGGCGCGCGGCGGCCGCGGAACCGGGGGCGACGGCGCAGACCGTGCTGTGGGCGGTGTGGGCGGCCACGGGCCTCGCGGACCGGTGGCGCGACACGGCCCTCGCGGGCGGGTCCGCCGGCGCGCGCGCCGACCGCGACCTCGACGCCGTCCTCGCGCTGTTCCGTGCGGCCGAGACCTACGTGGACCGCATGCCGGGCGCCCCGGTGGCGGCCTTCGTCGACTACCTCGCCTCGCAGGACCTCCCGGCCGACTCGCTCGCGGCGTCGGCCACCGGCGCCCGCGCCGTCGAGGCGCTCACCCCGGCGGGCGCGGCGGGCCGCGAGTGGGACGTCGTCGTCGTGGTGGGCGTCCAGGACGGCGTGTGGCCGGACCTGCGGCTGCGCGACTCGCTGCTCGGGTCGCAGGCCCTGGTCGAGCTGCTCGCGGGGCGGTCCGACGACGCGCACGGGATGGGCCCCGAGGCCCGCCGCCAGGTGCTCGCCGACGAGCTGCGCGCGTTCGCCGTGGCGACCTCCCGCGCGCGGCGCCGGCTCGTCGTGACGGCCGTGGAGGACGCCGAGGACGCGCCGTCGGTGTTCCTCGACCTCGTCGCGCCGCCCGACGACGATGCCCGTGCCGACGGCCCCGACCCGCGGCGCGTCACCGTGGGCCCGCCGCTCGACCTGCGCGGCGTGGTGGCGGAGGCGCGCGCGACGCTGGTCCGCGCGGCCGGGGCCGACGCCGACCGGCCCGTCGACGTCTCCGAGAGCTCCGAGGGCCCCGCTCCCGACGGGCCGGCGGGCGTGGCGGCCGCGCTGCTCGCCGACCTCGCGGGCACGGGGATCGCGGAGGCCGACCCGCGCACCTGGTACGGCGTCGCCGCGACGTCGAGCGACGCGCCCCTGTGGGGGCCGCGGGACGAGGTGACCGTCTCGCCGTCGAAGGTCGAGACGGTGAGCACGTGCGCGCTGAAGTGGGCGTTCGAGTCGGCGGGCGCGACCGCGCCCGACGCCACCCACCAGACCCTCGGCACCCTGGTCCACGCGATCGCGGAGGACCTCCCGAAGGCCTCGCTCACGGCGCTGCGCGCCGAGCTGGACCGCCGCTGGCCGGAGCTCGCGCTGCCCGAGGGCTGGCCCTCCCGTCAGCTGCGCCGGCGGGCCGAGCAGATGATCGAGCGCCTCGCGGCGTACTACGCCGGGGCGGGCGACCCGCTGCTGGTGGAGCCCGACTTCGACCTCACCGTGGGCCGGGCCCGCCTGCGGGGCAAGATCGACCGCGTCGAGGACGCGGGCGAGGACGGCGTGACGGTCGCGGACCTCAAGACCGGCCGGACCGCGCCCGCGCGCGCCAAGGCCACGGAGCACCCGCAGCTCGGCGCCTACCAGCTGGCGGTGTCCGAGGGCGCGCTCGACCTGCCGCCGGGCACGCCCAGCGCCGGCGCCCGCCTGGTGTACGTCGGGACGCCGACCGTGGCCCCCACGCTGCGCGACCAGCCCGCCCTGACGGTCGAGGCCGACGGGTCGAGCTGGGCCCGCGCGCTGGTCGAGAGCGCCGCCGACACGATGGCGTCGGCGCGCTTCACCGCGCACGAGAACGACCTGTGCCCCATGTGCCCGGTGCGCCGGTCGTGCCCCGTGCAGCCCGAGGGAAGGAACGTCGTCGGATGACCGACCGCAGCACCGGGCCGGCCGCCCCGGACCCCGACGACCTCCCCGGCGAGGGCCTGTTCGACGACGGGCTGTTCGACGACGCGTGGGTCGCCCTGGGCGAGCCCGCCCGCGAGACGGAGCTGGGCTTCCCGGAGCTGGCGTCCGGCGCCGCGAGCGCGGCCTCGCCCGACGCGGTGCTGTTCGACGACGCGGCGCTGGTCGGCGGCGCGCCCGCGGGGGCGGCGTCGCGCGACGACGCCCCGACGACGCCCCGCCTCTCGGCCCGGGAGATCGCCGAGCTGCTCGGCCGCCCCGCGCCCACGGACGAGCAGGTGGCGGTGATCGAGGCGCCGCTCGACCCGGTGCTGGTCGTCGCCGGGGCCGGCTCGGGCAAGACGGAGACGATGGCGGCCCGCGTGGTGTGGCTCATCGCCAACGACCTCGTCGCGCCCGAGGAGGTGCTCGGCCTCACCTTCACCCGCAAGGCGGCGGCCGAGCTGACCCAGCGCGTGCAGTCCCGCCTCGCGCAGCTCGCCCGGGCGCAGGGACGGGCCACCTCGGGGCTCGACCTGCTCGCGCGGCCCACCGTCGCGACCTACAACGCGTACGCCGCGTCGCTGGTCGCGGACCACGGGCTGCGGCTCGGCATCGAGCCCGGGTCGCGGCTGCTGGGCGAGGCCAACCAGTGGCAGCTCGCGGCACAGGTCGTGGAGTCGTGGGCGGACGACCTCGGCACCGACCGCGCGGTGAGCACCGTCGTGGGGGCCGTGCTGTCGCTGTCCGGCGAGCTGGGGGAGCACCTGGTGCTCGTGGACGTCGCGCGCGACGCCCTCGCGGACGTCGTCGCCCGGCTGGACGCGCTGCCGCTCGGGCCACGGCAGAGGAAGCGCACCAAGGAGATCCAGGGCCTCGTCGACTCGGTGGCGGAGCGCGGCCGGCTGCTCGACCTCGTGGCGGAGTACCGCCGCCGCAAGCGCGTCGCGGACGCCCTCGACTTCGGCGACCAGATCGCGTTCGCCGCCGAGCTCGCGCGGTCCGTGCCGGCGGTCGGGGCCACGGAGCGCGCGCGCTACCCGGTGGTGCTGCTGGACGAGTACCAGGACACGTCGTACGCCCAGGTCGAGCTGCTGGCGGGGCTGTTCGGCGGCGGCCACGCCGTCACCGCCGTCGGCGACCCGCACCAGTCGATCTACGGCTGGCGCGGGGCGTCCGCCTCGGGCCTGGCGCGCTTCCCCGACCGGTTCCGCACTCGGGGCGGGGCGCCCGCGGTGGTGCGGTACCTCAGCACGTCGTGGCGCAACGACGCGGCGGTGCTCGCCGCCGCGAACGTCGCGGCCGGGCCCCTGCGCGAGCGGGCGCGGCACACGGGCACGGGCGTGGACGTGCCACCGCTGGACCTGCGCCCCGCCGCGGGCACCGGCACGGTGCGGGCGCACGTCGCGGCCACGAGCGAGGAGGAGGCCGAGGCGGCGGCCGAGTTCGTCGCGGCGCGCTGGCGTCGCGCCACCCGCCGCGACGGGTCCGACCGCGTGACGGCCGCCGTGCTGTGCCGGGCGCGGTCGCAGTTCGCCGCGGTCGAGGTGGCGCTGCGGCGCCGCGGGCTGCCGGTGGAGGTCGTGGGCCTCGGCGGCCTGCTGACCACGCCGGAGGTGGTGGACGTCGTCGCGCTGCTGGAGGCCGTGCACGACCCGTCGCGCGGCGACTCCCTGCTGCGGCTGCTCACCGGCCCGCGCGTGAGCCTCGGCGCGGCGGACCTGCACGCGCTCGGCTCGTGGGCGTCCGACCTGGCGCGGGCCGACGGCGCCCGGCCGGGTGCCGCCCGCGGGGAGCCCGACGGCACGGACGGCGACGCCCCGGTCGTGATCGAGGGCGACGTGGTCGACCACCGGTCGATCGTCGACGCGCTCGACGACCTGCCCGCCCCCGGGCGGCCCGCGCGCGACGGCCGGGTGCTGTCGGCGGCCGGGCACGGCCGGCTGACGGCGCTGGCGCGCCTGCTGCGCGAGCTGCGCGGCCTGACCTACCTGTCGCTGCCCGAGCTCGTGGTCGCGGCGGAGCGGGCCCTGGGGCTCGACGTCGAGGTCGCGACCGCGCAGGTCCTGGCGGACACGCTCGCGCCGGGGGCGCAGGCCGGGCCCGGCGCCCCCGGGGTCCTCGGGGCCGCCGCGGCGGGCGTCAGCCTGCGCGGCCGCGAGCACCTCGACGCGTTCCGCGACGTGGCGGCGAGCTTCGCGCAGTCGGCGGACGTGGCGACGCTGGGCGCGTTCCTCGCGTGGCTCGGGGTCGCGGGCGACCAGGAGCGTGGGCTCGACATGCCGGTCCGCGAGCCCGACCCGGACGCGGTGCAGGTCATCACCGCGCACGCGGCCAAGGGCCTGGAGTGGGACGTCGTCGCGGTGCCCGGGCTGGTGGACGGCGTGTTCCCGAGCCAGGCGGAGTCGTCGCAGGGCCGGCTCGACGGCGGCTGGCTCACCGATGTGTCGTCCCTGCCCTACCACCTGCGGGGCGACGCCCCGGACCTGCCGGAGTTCACGTGGGCGGAGGCCTCGGACACCAAGGACCTCGCCGCCCGCCGCGACCAGTTCCGCGCGGACTGCGGCGCGCACCGCCTGGCCGAGGAGCGCCGGCTGGCGTACGTCGCGTTCACCCGCGCGCGCCGGGAGCTCTTCCTCACCGCGCACTGGTGGGGCACGGGCAGCTCGCCGCGGCGCGTCTCGCCCTTCCTCGAGGAGCTGGTCGTCTCGGGGGTCGTGGACGCGAGCGGCTGGGCGGACCAGCCCGACCCGGCGGCCGGCAACCCGCGCGACGCGGTGGAGCACGCCGCCCCGTGGCCCGCGCCGGAGGACGGCGCGGAGCCCTCGGCGGACGGTACGGCGGACGAGGCTCCCGGCCCGACGCCGCGCGACCTGCTGCGGCTGACGGCCGCCCGGGTGGAGGCGGCCCGCGCGGCGGGCGGGGGCGCGGCGACGGGTGTGCTGCGCGACGCGTCCGGCCGGGACCTCGTGGTCCTGGCCCGCACGCTGCTCACGGAGCGGGGGGAGCGGGCGTCGCGCGAGGTGGAGATGCCGGCGCACGTCTCGGCGTCGGGCCTGGTCCGCCTCGCGGGCGACCGGGACGGGTTCGCGCTCCAGCTGCGCCGCCCGGTGCCGCAGGAGCCCACGGTGCACGCGCGCCGCGGCACCAACTTCCACGAGTGGGTGGAGCGGTTCTTCACGTCGTCGTCGCTGGTCGACGTCGACGACCTGCCCGGAGCGGAGGACGGCGAGATCGCGCCCGACGTCGACCTCGAGACGCTGCGGCAGCGGTTCCTGGACTCGCCGTGGGCGGCACGCGCCCCCCTCGCCGTCGAGGTCGACGTGGAGACGCCGGTCGCGGGGGTGATGCTGCGCAGCCGGATCGACGCCGTGTTCGCGGACCCCGAGGCCGCGCCGCCGGCCGACGGCGCGGCGCCCGCGGTCGTCGTCGTGGACTGGAAGACCGGCCACGAGCCGCGCGACGCGGAGGCCCGTTCGGCCCGCGAGGTGCAGCTCGCGGTCTACCGACTGGCCTGGTCGCGGTACACCGGGCTGCCGGTGGACCGGGTGTCCGCCGCGTTCGTCTACGTCGCGAGCGGCACCACCGTGCGCCCGCGCCGGCTGCTCGACGAGGCGGAGCTGGAGGCACTGGTGCGCGGGGATCACCAGCGGTAGTCGAGGAACTTCCCGTCGAGGGTCACGACCACCCGGTCGCCGTCCGGGTGCGGGCGACGCGCGATGTCCACCTGGAAGTTGATGGCGGACATGATGCCGTCGCCGAACTCCTCGTGGATGAGCTCCTTGAGCGCGGGCCCGTACACGGCCAGCGCCTCGGTGAACCGGTAGATCGTCGGGTCGGTGAGCACGGCCTCGTCGCGCAGGCGGTACGGCTGCAGCCGCAGCGCCTCGGCGACGTCCTCGCCGAGGCCGAGCAGCGCGCAGGCGGCGGACGCCTGGTCGGCGCTCATCGGGTGGTTGCCCAGCAGCGCGGCCGTCGTCCAGACGAGCGGGGTGCCGAGGGCGTCGGCGATCTCCTGCCAGGCCAGTCCGGAGCGGATGCGGGCGGTGACGACCTGCTCGGCGGCGGCGGCCTTCGTCATGATCGGGTCCACGGGTGTCCTTCGTTCGGGATGACGGGTCGGCGGGGAGCGGGCCGGTCAGCCGACCGGCGTGGCCACGCGGTCCTCGGTGCCGGCCTCGACGGGCACGGGCCGGCGGCGCTCGGGCCGGGTGCGGTAGTGCGTGAGGTACAGGGGCAGGCCGACGAAGGTCAGGCCGCCGACGAGGTTCCCGAGCACGGTGGGGATCTCGTTCCAGACGAGGTAGTCCATGACCGTGAAGTCGCCGCCGAGCAGGAGGCCGGAGGGGAACAGGAACATGTTCACCACGGAGTGCTCGAAGCCCAGGTAGAAGAACAGGAACACGGGCATCCACATCACGACGGCCTTGCTGATCGTGTCCTTCGACATGAGGAAGGCGACGACGCCGGTGGAGACCATCCAGTTGCACAGGACGCCGCGCACGAACAGCGTGAGCATGCCGGCGGCGCCGTGGTCGGCGTACCCGACGGTGCGGCCCTCGCCGATGTGGCCGATCGCCTGGCCCACCTCGTTGGGGGCCACCGAGAACCCGTAGGTGAACGTGATCGCCATGAGCACGGCGACGGTGAACGCGCCGGCGAAGTTGCCGCAGAACACGAGGCCCCAGTTGCGCCACATGCCGCCCCAGGTGGCGCCGGGCCGGTGGGCGATGACCGCGAACGGCACCAGCGTGAACACGCCCGTGAGCAGGTCGAAGCCCATGAGGTACAGCATGATGAAGCCGATCGGGAAGAACACCGCCCCGAGCAGCGGGTTGCCGGTGTTCGTCGAGATGGTCACCGCCATCGCGGCGGCGAGCGCGAGGATCGCCCCGCCCATGAAGGAGCGGATGAGGGTGTCCCGGGTGGACATGAACAGCTTCTTCTCGCCCGTGGCGATCATCTGCGAGACGAAGTCCTGGGGCATGACGTACGACATGGCGGACCCTTCGGCCAGAGTGGTGGCGCTTGCGTGCCGCCGAGTCTGTCCGCCGCAGGTTGTCGCGAGGTCGCGGGCGCGTTGAGGTCGTGTTTCGCCTGGCGGGGGTGCGTCATGCCGAGGTTTCGCCCACCTCGCAGCGCGGCCGGCCGGCGCGTGAGGCGGCCGGGGCAGCGGTCAGGCGGGGGCGTCCTCGCGCGTCGCCTCGTCGAGGTCGGCCAGCATCGCCTCGGCGTCGGCGACGACGTCGGGCAGGTCGCGGCGGACGCCGTGCAGCAGCCACCGGGCGAGGGCCAGCTCGCCCACGAGCAGGGCGCGGTCGACGAGCCGCGCGTCGTGCAGCTCGGTGCGGCGTAGCTGGTACGCCTCCATGATCGAGTCGACGGCGTCCGGCGGGGCGGCGACGAGCAGCCAGGCGAGGTCGTCGGCGGGGTCCGCCACGCGGGCGTCGGACCAGCCGCTGATCGCGGTGACCCGCCCGCCGGTGACGAGCATCTGGTCGGTGGCGAGGTCGCCGTGCACGACGACGGGCTGGAAGCGCCACAGCGCCACGTCCTCGAGCGCCGCCTCCCAGCGGCGCAGCAGCGTGGGCGGCACGAGGCCGGTCGCGGCGGCCTCGTCGAGCTCCACGAGCCGGCGCTCGCGGTACTCGGCCGCGGTGTACGACGGGAGCCCGCACGACTCGACGACGGACGCCGGCAGCTCGTGCACCGCGGCGAGCGTACGGCCGAGGTCGGCGGCGAGGCCGGGGCCGGGGCGCAGCGACTCGAGGTCGAGGGCGGTCCCGGTCACGTGCCGGTGGACGACGGCCCGCCCGCCCTCGGGCAGCAGGGCGAAGCCGGCCACCTGCGGCACCGTGAAGGGCAGCACGCCCGCGTCGACGTAGAGGTGCAGCGCCTCCAGCAGCTCGGTCTCCGCCTCCAGGGCGGCGCCGGCCATCGTGGTGCGGGGCGCGCGCACGAGCCAGTCGACGCCGTCGTCGGCGGTGACGACGGCGACGTCGTAGTCGCCGGGCAGCTCCTCGGGGCGGACCGAGCGGGCGTCCAGGCCCGGGACGGCGGCCGTCGCGAGGGCGGCGAGGGCGAGCGGGCTGCGTGGCACCAGCCCACCGTAGACGCTGGCGGGGCCCGCCCGGGAGCACCGCGGCGCGCGTGTCCGCCGACGTCCCGCGCGGGCGCCCGGCGGGTACGGTCGGGGCGTGACGGCTCCCTTCCCGCTCCCGGACCTCAGCTACACCCGCGCCACCCACGACCGCGCCTCCGAGCGTCGCGGCGAGCCGGGGCTGGTGCCCGGGCTGCTCGCCGACCCGGCCTCGCGGGTGCTGCTCGTGCTGCGCGGCCGCGTGGCCGTCGACGACGCGGGCGACGTCCTGCTGGTCGACCCGGCGGCGGTGGCGGGGCTGCCCGCCGAGGCGGACCGGGGCGACCGCCCCGACGGGCACGTGCCGGGCCACCGGTGGCTGTTCCTGGGCGTGGAGGACGGCGCCGGGCTGCTCGCCCTCGTGCTGCCGGACGAGGCGGACGCGGACGCGGTCGGGATCGAGGGCGTGTCCCCGGCGTCGCCCGCCACGCGGCTGGCGCGCGAGCACACGTGGGCGGGGCTGCGCGAGGTCGGCGGACGGGGCCGGGACGGGCTCGCGTCCGAGGCTGTCGCGCTGGCCGCCTGGCACGCGTCGCACGAGCGGTGCCCGCGCTGCGGGGAGCCGACCGTCGTCGAGCAGGCGGGCTGGGTGCGCCGGTGCCCGGCGCAGGACGTCGAGGTCTACCCGCGCACCGACCCTGCCGTGATCATGACGGTGGTGGACGACGCCGACCGCCTGCTGCTGGGGCACGCCGCGCACTGGCCGGCGGGCCGGTTCTCGACGCTCGCGGGCTACGTGGAGCCGGGGGAGGGCCTCGAGCAGGCGGTGCGCCGCGAGGTGGCGGAGGAGACGTCGGTCGTGATCGGCGACGGCCCGGGCGACGTGCTGTACCGCGGGAGCCAGCCGTGGCCCTTCCCGGCGTCGCTCATGCTGGGCTTCCGCGCACGGGCCGTCACGACCGACGTGCGCGTGGACGGGGCCGAGGTGACCGACGCGCGGTGGTTCACGCGCGAGGAGCTGGCCGCGGGCGTGCGCGCCGGGGAGGTGGGCCTCCCCGGGCGCCCGTCGATCGCCCGCGCCCTCGTCGAGGAGTGGTACGGGGGCGAGCTGCCCGTCCCGTGACGGCCGGCCGGGTCGGCGAGGGAGGTGCTCAGGCGTGCATGCGCGCGCCCTTGACCGTCTTGTCGACGGCGTTCCGCGGGCCGTAGACCGCGAGCCCGACCAGGTCCAGGCGGTCGGCCGGCACCGCCCGCACGGCCGCGCGGTTCGCGGCGTCGTGGCCGGTGGCGAACAGGGCCGCGGTGAAGACCGCCCGCACGAGGGACCTCGACACCGCGCGGGCGTGCGCGGAGGCGAGCAGCCCCGCGGAGCCCTCGAAGACGAGGACGGGCTGCCGGAACATCGGCAGGTACGCGGTGCCGTCGGCGTCCGCGTACGGCTCGCCGACGACCTCGGGCGCGCGGGTGCCGAGCCCGCTGACGAGGAAGGCCGTGACGTTCAGGCGCTGCCAGGTCGCGAGGTCGTCGCGCAGCACGACGGCGATCTTGGTGTCGAAGCGGACGGCGGCGGTCGGGTCGTCGGTCGAGGGGGCGGTGCCGGGTGCGGTGAGCGTGGTCATGCCCCGATGCTCGCGCCGGGCGCGGGGCGCGGTCTTGTACGTTCTTGGCATGACCCCCAGCCGGCCCGGTGGCGGCCCGACGAGCTCGGTGCGTGCCTGGCGGCCCCGGGTCCCGGGGGTCGCCGAGGTGCTGCACGCGCGCTTCGCGCAGCACGCGTACCCGATGCACGTGCACGACGCGTGGACGCTGCTGGTGGTCGACGACGGCGCCGTGCGCTACGAGCTCGGCCGGCGTGAGCACGGCACCCCGCGGGACACGGTGACGCTGCTGCCGCCCCAGGTGCCGCACAACGGTGCCCCGGCCTCGCGGGAGGGCTTCCGCAAGCGTGTGGTCTACCTGGACGGGACCTGGCTCGCCCCCGGCCTCGTCGGGGCGGCCGTCGACGCCCCCGACCTGGTCGACGCCCCGCTGCGGCGGCGCGTGGGCCTCCTGCACGACGCGCTGGCGCGCCCCGGGGACGAGCTCGAGGCGGAGAGCCGGCTGGCCCTCGTGGCCGAGCGGCTGCACGCCCGGCTGCGCCCGGGCGGCGCGGGCGAGAGCGCCGCGGCGCCGCCGCCGCGGGGGCTGGCGGCCGACCTGCGCGACCTGCTCGACGAGCGCCTCGTCGAGGGGGTCGCGCTCGGGGACGCGGGCGCGCTGCTCGGTGCGCACCCGACCCACCTGGTCCGTGCGTTCTCGCGGCGCTTCGGCATCCCGCCCCACCAGTACCTGGTGACGCGCCGCGTCGACCGGGCGCGCCGGCTGCTGCTCGACGGCCGGCCGCCGGCGGAGGCGGCCGCGGCCGCGGGGTTCGCCGACCAGGCGCACCTCACGCGGCACTTCCGGCGGGTGCTGGGCACCACGCCGGCGCGGTTCGCGGCGTCGGGACGGCCCGCGGCGGGGCCGTCCGTGCCGCGCCGCCCGGTCAGGCGGCCAGCCGGGACCTGACGTCGAGCAGCGACGGGTTGGTCGCGGCGGTGCCGTCCGGGAAGACGACGGTGGGCACGGTGCGGTTGCCCCCGTTGACCTGCTCCACGAACGCCGCGGTCTCCGGCTGGTCCTCGATGTCGACCACCGTGTAGCCGATGCCCTCGGAGTCCAGCTGGGTGCGCAGGCGGCGGCAGTAGCCGCACCACGCGGTCGAGTACATCGTGACGGTGCCCGGCTCGGGGAGCTGCGGCGCGGCGTCGGTCATCGGGGTCCTCCTGTGCTGGTCCGGCCGCGCCTGGGGACGGCGGGCGCGGGATGTGGGCGACGGCTGCGAGAATCGCAGACGATGTCGACAGCCACCAACTCCCCGAACGCCCTCGTTCATCCCGACGCGATCCTCGACGCGCTCGACCCCGAGCAGCGGGACGTGGCGCTCGCCCTCGCCGGGCCGGTGTGCGTCCTGGCGGGCGCGGGCACCGGCAAGACGCGCGCGATCACGCACCGCATCGCCTACGGGGTGCGCTCGGGCGCGTACAAGCCGACGTCCGTGCTGGCGGTGACGTTCACCGCGCGCGCCGCGGGGGAGATGCGCACCCGGCTGCGCGACCTCGGGGTGGCCGGCGTCCAGGCGCGCACGTTCCACGCCGCCGCGCTGCGCCAGCTCGGCTACTTCTGGCCGCGCGTCGTGGGCGGGGCGCCGCCGCGCATCCTCGAGCACAAGGCCCCGGCGGTCGCCGAGGCCGCGCGCCGCATCGGCGTGAGCGTCGACCGGGTCGCGGTCCGCGACCTGTCCTCCGAGGTCGAGTGGGCCAAGGTCTCCCTGGTCACCGCGGAGGACTACGTGAAGGCCGCGGCCGCGGACGACCGGCCCGCGCCGTCGGGCTACGACCACCAGACGGTGGCGCGGCTCATCACGGCCTACGAGGACGTCAAGACGGAGCGGGGTGTCATCGACTTCGAGGACGTCCTGCTGATGCTCGCGGACATGCTGAACTCGCACAAGCAGGTCGCCGACGAGGTGCGCTCCCAGTACCGGCACTTCCTCGTCGACGAGTACCAGGACGTCTCGCCGCTGCAGCAGTTCCTGCTCGACCAGTGGCTGGGCGGGCGCAGGGAGCTCTGCGTCGTGGGCGACCCGTCGCAGACCATCTACTCCTTCACGGGCGCGACGCCGCACTACCTGCTCGACTTCACGCGGACGTACACCGACGCCCAGGTCGTCCGCCTGGTGCGCGACTACCGCTCCACGCCGCAGGTCGTGCACCTCGCCAACCAGGTCCTGCGCCGCGGGCGCGTGCCCGGCGCGCTCGAGCTGGTGGCGCAGCGCCCGTCGGGGCCCCCCATCAGCTTCACGACGTACGACGACGACGACGCGGAGGCCGCCGGGATCGCCGCCCGCGCGGGCCGCCTCGTCGCGTCGGGCGTGCGGCCCAGCGAGATCGCGGTGCTGTACCGCACCAACGCGCAGTCGGCGGCGTTCGAGTCGGCGCTCGCGGACGCGGGCGTCAGCTACCTCGTGCGCGGCGGCGAGCGGTTCTTCCAGCGCAAGGAGGTGCGTGACGCGATCGTGCTGCTGCGCGGCGCCGCCCGCTCGGCGGACCCGGACCAGCCGATGCCGGAGCAGGTGCGCGACGTGCTGACCACGGCCGGCTGGTCGGAGCAGCCGCCCGCCGCCCGCGGCGCGACCCGGGAGCGGTGGGAGGCGATGCAGGCGCTCGTCGGGCTGGCGGACGACGTCGCGGCCGCCGCGCCCGCGGACTCCCCGGCCACGGTCGCCACGCTGGTCGGCGAGCTGGAGGAGCGCGCCTCGGCGCAGCACGCGCCGACCGTGGAGGGCGTCACGCTGGCGTCGCTGCACGCGGCGAAGGGCCTGGAGTGGGACGCCGTCTTCCTCGCGGGCGTGAGCGAGGGTCTCATGCCCATCTCCTTCGCCGAGACGGACGAGGCCGTGGCCGAGGAGCGCCGGCTGCTCTACGTCGGCGTCACCCGGGCGCGCGAGCACCTGGAGCTGTCGTTCGCGCGCTCCCGCAACCCGGGCGGACGGGCGACGAGGAAGCGCACGCGCTTCCTCGACGGGCTCTGGCCGGACGACCCCGCGGACCGCCGCGGCCGTGGCCGCGGGGCGCGCGGGCAGGCCCGGCAGCAGCTCACCGGGGAGCACGACGTGGCCCTGTTCGACGCGCTGCGCGAGTGGCGCCTGTCGGTGGCGCGGGAGACCGACAAGCCGGCGTTCACCGTCCTCGGCGACGCGACGCTCGCGGCGATCGCGGAGCTCAAGCCGACGTCGGTGGCCCAGCTCGCGCGCGTCAACGGCGTCGGCCCCGCGAAGATCGACCGGTACGGGCAGACGATCCTCGCGATCGTCTCCGACTCGATCGACTGAGCACGTACGGGAGTTCCCGTATTTGTGGGCGGGTCCGACCGGAACCCTTGTCGTGGTCCTCGGCGCGGTGCCAGATTGTCCCGGGACGTACCGCGACGAGGGGTGACGAGGATGTTTCCGACCGAGCACGGTGCCGTGCCGACCCGCCCCGGCACGCCGCGATGGCCGGCGGTCGCCGGGTCCGTCCTGCTGGTCTCGTTCCTCGCCGCCTGCGGGCCGGCGGGCGCGACGCCGGGGGACGGGAGCGGCCCCCGCGCCGTGAGCGAGAGCGGGCACGGCGACCACGGCGGAGAGCACGACGGCACGATCCACGACGAGATGTCCCCGGAGGTCCACGAGGCGTACGGGCAGGTCAAGACCGAGCGGGGCAGGGCGATCCTGTCCGACGGCCTGGTCACCGCCGCGGAGGTCGAGGACCTGCGCCAGGTCCAGGTCGACTGCCTCCTCGCAGCGGGCTTCGACGCCGGACGGGACGAGGGCGGCCTCCAGATCCGTGCCGTTCCCGACGGGCTCGACGAGGACGGTGTGGCCGCGGCGGTGGAGGTGTGCCTGGGCGACCTGCGGATCGTCGGCCCGCTCGGTGCCGAGGGGGCCTCCGCGTCATAGCCGGAGGGCCCCGTCAGGGGGCGGAGAAAATTGCTCCGAAAAAACTTCTAAAAAAGATGTGGCGGTCCCGGCGGCGCCGTCTATGCTCGGAGAGTCCCAGACGGAAGTGGCGTCTGCCGAGAGGCGGATCGTCCGAGAAGAGTGAGGAGGTGGGTGCACAAGATGGACACGATGAATCAGATCGTGATGGCGAACGCGTCTGTTGGCGCGCCGGGGTACACGTCTGCCTTCGGCGAGCTCAGCGCTGTCCGCCCGTTCCGTGCGCGGAAGCACGGAGCAGGCGTCGCCGATCTCCACATCGCACCCGAATCCGCCCCCTGGAGCCATCCGGTCTAGCAACCGGTCCAGGCCGCGGAGTCCACCCGGGACCCGCGGCTTTCGTCTTTCCGCCCAGGGAAGAAGACCTCACCAGGTCGCAGAAGCCGGCCCCCTGACACCAGGGGGCCACCCGCAGGTCCTGAACACCGACGTTCGAATCACACAGGACCTGACGGAGGAACGCGTGCGCCTCGCACAGCTGTTGGACGAGCGGCTGCTCGACACGATCCCCCAGGGCGGATCCGGCCCCTGGACCCCGCATCAACCCCTCACCCAGAGCCCGGCCGAGGTGGCCGAGCTCGACCGCCAGTTCGCGGCGCTTCTGCCGTGCCGCACGGGAGACCCCGAGCTCTGGTTCGCCGAGCACAGCGCCCAGGTCGAAGAGGCCAAGGCGATGTGCCGCACCTGCCCGCTGCAGGCCGGCTGCCTCGCCGGCGCTCTCGAGCGCCAGGAGCCCTGGGGCGTGTGGGGTGGTGAGGTCTTCGTCGACGGCAAGGTCGTCGCCCGCAAGCGCGGTCGCGGCCGGCCCCGGAAGTCGGAGACCGTCGCGGCATGACCGCGCAGCGCTGCCGGGACACCCGGTGCGCCGCTGAACGCACGGGCCTCCGGCGAGACCCGGGGGAGTGTGCCCGCACCTCGTGCGGCCGCACTTCCTCGATCTCGCCGGGGGCCCGTCGTCATGCCCGGGGGCGGACGGGCAGGCGGACGCAGCCGCAGCCGGGGTGCGGCGCGACGTCCCGCGCCCGGGGCACGGCCTCGGGCAGGGCCACCTCCAGGACGCGACCGACCGTGGCGGGGGTCGACCCGTCGAGCAGCGCGAGCACCTGCCCGGCGCCGAGGGCCGCCGCGGTCGCGGCGAGGGTCGTCTCGTGGGCGACGTCCGACGCCGGTCGCCGGTCCAGGTCGGCGACCGTCGCGGGCCAGCGGGCGTCGGCGTCCGCGGCGTGCCGGTCGACGCAGCCGACGCACGCGGACCGGCCGGGCAGCACGAGCGGGCCGACCAGGACGTCCGCCTCGCGGACCACGACGGGCAGGTGCGGCACGGCCGCACCCAGCAGCCGCTCGTAGCGCGCGGGGCGCGGGGCGTGCGCCTCGACCATCACGACGACGTCGGGCGAGACCCCGGCCGGCAGCATGCTCCCCACCCGCAGGGCGGGATGCCGCCGGCGCAGGAGGTCCGCCGCCGCCTCCTCACGAGGACGGCCCACGTCGGCGGGGCCGTAGGCGCCGAGCCCGAGGTCGCCGACGTGCACGGGGTCACGGTCGTCGAGCACCAGCGAGCCGACGCCGGCGGAGGCGAGCAGCCCGGCCAGCACCACACCGAGCCGGCCGAGGCCGTGCAGCCCGACGGTGCACCCCTCCCGGCGCGCGAGCGTGGCCGTACCGGACCCGTCGGGGCGCAGCGCCCCCAGGACCGCGACGTCGGGGGACCACCCCGCCGAGGCGGGTCGGGCGCCGGCGGCGGGGCGGCGCACGAGGAACCCGCCGCCGTCGAGCGCGCGCACGATCTGCGCCTGGCGCTCCGTCGTCACGCCCCAGTGGCGGGCGCTGCGGTCCAGGGAGTGGTGCCGGCGGTTCCCGAGGTCGCGCAGCCAGCGCGACTCGTGGTCGGCCAGCCCGGACAGCACCAGGCTCCAGCGCGGGTCGGTGCCGAGCAGGACCTCGCCGTCGCCGTGGTCGAGCACGGGCGTCGCGGGCCGCAGCGTGCGGGGGTCGCTCGTCCCGGTTCCCGGGCGCTCGGCGTCTGCCATGCGGTCACCCTGGCACGCGCCGCGGGCGCCCTCGGCGGGTCGTCCACAGGTGCCCGCGGCCCAGGTCTGGTGTGTTCTGCCGCACAAACCGCGCGAATCCCCGGTACCGTCGGTTCCGTGGCCCACGACACGATGACGTCGGTGGAGGTCCGGCGCAGCCGCCGGCGGACCGCCACGGTGAGCGCCTACCGCGACGGCGAACGCACCGTCGTGGCCATTCCCGCGCGCTTCTCCCGGGCCCAGGAGCGCGAGTGGGTCGCGAAGATGCTCGCCCGGCTGGAGGACAAGGAGCGGCGCCGCCGCCCGTCCGACGCCCAGCTCGTGGAGCGGGCGCACGAGCTGTCCGAACGGTACCTCGGCGGACGCGCGCACCCGACGAGCGTGTCGTGGTCGCCCCACCAGGGCCGCCGATGGGGCTCCTGCACGCTGGTCGACGGCTCGATCCGGATCTCGACGCGCGTCCAGGGGATGCCCGAGTGGGTGCTCGACTACGTGCTGCTGCACGAGCTCGCCCACCTGCTGCACGCGGGGCACGGCCCCGCCTTCTGGCAGCTGCTGGAGGGCTACCCGCGCACCGAGCGGGCGCGCGGCTTCCTCGAGGGTGTGTCGTTCGTCCAGGACGACGGCGGCTCGTCGCCCGCGCCGGCGGGCGACGAGCCGGAGAGCCCGGCGGGCTGAGCCCGGCGGGTCCCGTCGCGTCAGCGGGCGTCGTCGCCCGGCTTCTTCTCGTCTCCTCGCTCCGACGTGTCGCCGGGCTCCGCCGCGTCCTCCGGAGACGTGTCCCCGGAGGACCCGGCGTCGTCCGTCCCGCTCTCCGCGGCGTCGAAGATCTGCGCGAGCGCGGCGTCGAGGTCGGACTGCTCGTCCGCCTGGGCGGCGCGGCGCGAGAAGTAGCCGGAGGGGTCGTCGAGGTCCGCGGTGCCCGGCAGCAGGTCCGGGTGGTCCCAGACGGCGTCGCGCGCCTGGGGGCCGCCCTCGGCGAGGACGTGCGCGAAGAGTGCGGTCGCGTCGCGCGAGCGGCGGGGGCGCAGCTCGAGGCCGACCAGCGTGGCGAAGGTGTGCTCGGCGGGGCCGCCGGCCGCGCGGCGGCGGCGGATCATTTCGCGCAGCGGGTACGTGTGCGGCAGGTGGGGGAGGGCGGCGGTCGCGGCGACCTCGGTCACCCAGCCCTCGACGAGCGCGAGCGCCGTCTCGAGCCGCAGCAGGGTGGCCTCCTGCTCCGGGGTGTGCTGCAGGCCGAAGACACCGCCGGTGAGCGCGCCGCGCAGTGCCTCGGGGTCGCTCGGGTCGATGTCGCGCACCTGCTGCTCGAGCACGTCGAGGTCGATCGTGATGCCGCGGGCGTACTGCTCGACCAGCCCGTGCAGGTGCGCGGCGAGCCACGGCACGTGCGTGAACAGCCGGGCGTGCGCGGCCTCGCGCAGCGCGAGGAACAGTCGCACCTCCTCCAGCGGGGCGTCCAGGCCGTCGGCGAACGACGCGACGTTGGTGGGCAGCAGCACCGTGGCCGGCTCGGACAGCAGGGGGACGCCGACGTCCGTGGACCCGAAGACCTCGCGCGAGAGCGTCCCCGCGGCCTGGCCCACCTGCATCCCGAAGACGGCCGAGCCGAGGCGGCGCATCATCTGGGCGGGGTCGAGGCCGCCGCCCAGCGCGCCCGGGGGCAGGCCCCCGAGCCCGGGCATGCCGAGCGCGCCCGCGTCGCCGAGGTCGTCGGGGAGCTGGTCGCGCAGCACCGTCGCGAGCGCGTCGGCGACGGACGTCGCGACGGGGGCGACCAGCCGGTTCCATGCGGGCAGGGTGGCCTCCACCCACTCCGAGCGGCTCCAGGCGTGCGTGCGGCCGCCCGCGGGCGGGAGGTCGGTGACGGCGTCGAGCCACAGCTCCGCGACGCCCAGCGCGTCCGTCGCCGCCTTGGCCTGGCCGCCCGTGAGCGACGGGTCTCCCTCCGCGACGGCGACCTGCCGCGCGATGTCGTGCGCGACGTCCGTGTTCACGGGGCCGTCGCCGGACGCCGACAGCAGCCGCTGCACCTGCGCGAGCACGTGCTGCATGGTCGCGGGGTCGGGCGCGCCGGCCCCGGGGATGCCGGCCAGCGCGGCGGGGTCGATGCCCTGCGCGCGCATCTGCTCGAGGACCTCGTCGGTGCGCTCGCCGAAGAAGCCCTCCAGCATCGAGCGAAGCATGCGCTCGCGCTCCTCGGCACCCTCGGGGTCGTCGGGAAGGTTGCTCATGAGGGCTCCTCGCCAGGGCTGCGAATCGGTTGCGGGCGGGTGGCGGCCGTGGCCGACCGCTTCACCGTAACCACCCACGACGTCCGACCGGTGGCCGAGGTTCCGGTGGTTCGCTCTCGGCGCAGATCCCCCGGAGCCCCCTGACGTCCGAGGTCCGGGACCTGACGCGGAGTCCAGGAACGTCGGCGATGATGTGCCCGTGACCTTCGACCGCGACATCCTCGCGCCCGACGACTCCTCGGCGTCCGAGGGCGACGCCGTCCCCGCGCCGCGCGCGTCGCGACGCAGCGTGACCCTGGGCGTGTCCCTCCTCGTCACGGCGCTGCTCGCCGCGGTCCTGCTCGTGCTGCCGACGCCGTACGCCATCCGGGCCCCGGGCCCCACCGAGGACACGCTGGGCCTGCAGGGCGTCGACGTCCAGGGCTCGGGGGAGGCCTCGAGCGGCGGCAAGAGCGCGACGGCTCAGCCGGTCGTCGAGATCGAGGGCGCCAAGACCTACGACGTCACCGGGGAGCTGCGCCTCACCACCGTGTCCGTGTACGGCGGCCCGGGCGGCGACGTGCTGCTCGGCGACGTGCTGTGGGGCTGGGGCTCGCCGGAGCGGTCGGTCCAGCCGGTCGAGTCGATCTTCCCGGAGCAGACCACCCAGGAGCAGCAGCAGGAGGTCGGGCAGGCGCAGATGGCCGGGTCCGAGTCCTCGGCCACCGTGGCGGCGCTGACCGAGCTGGGGTACGAGGTGCCGGCGACCCTGACGATCGCGGGCGTCGCTCCCGGGTCCGGGGCGGACGGCGTCGTCGAGGCGGGCGACGTCGTGCGCAGCGTCGACGGGCACGAGGTGGTCACCCACCAGGACCTGCTCGCGGACCTCGACGACGTCGAGCCGGGCGACGACGTCGTCCTCGGCGTCGAGCGGGACGGGAAGCCGACGGACCTCACCGTCACGACGGCGGAGGGCGACGGCCGGGCGGCTCTGGGCGTGTACCTCGACCCGTCCTACGACTACCCGGTCGACGTCACGATCCGGCCGGGCGACATCGGCGGCCCGAGCGCCGGGACGATGTTCGCGCTGGCGATCATCACGAAGATGACGCCCGAGGACGAGCTGAAGGGCGCGCACGTCGCCGGCACGGGGACGATGAGCGTCGACGGCGAGGTCGGGCCCATCGGCGGCATCCAGCAGAAGCTGTTCGGCGCGCGCGACGCCGGGGCGGACTGGTTCCTGGCCCCCGCGGGCAACTGCGACGAGGTCGTGGGCCACGTGCCGGACGGGCTGCGCGTGGTGCGGATGGCGACCCTCGACGATGCGCGTGCGGCGATCGAGGCGATCGGCGCGGGGAAGGGCGCGGACCTGCCGACCTGCTCGTGACGGGCCCGTGAAGGGGCTGTCGCCCACGGGGGGACGAAGCGTGGGAACCTGAGGGATGACAGGGACGTTCACATCAGACGTCCGTCCGTCCCGAGCACGAGTGAGGTGCCCGCACCGTGTCCTTCGCTGCCCCACCCCGTCGACGTCCTGGCGGCCCGCCCGCCAAGCGTCGACGAAGCCCCCTGGCGATCACGCTGGTCGTCATCGCCGTGGTCGTCGTCGCGCTGCTGCTGCTCGCGCAGTTCTGGACCGAGGTGATGTGGTTCGACGCGCTCGGCTTCAGCAACGTGATCTGGACGGAGTGGATCACCCGCGGCATCTTGTTCGTCCTGGGCTTCCTCGTGATGGGCGGCGCGGTCTTCTCGTCGTTCGCCGTGGCGTACCGGGTCCGCCCCGTCTACGCGCCGTCGACCCCTGAGCAGGCGACCCTCGACCAGTACCGCGAGGCGATCGAGCCGCTGCGGCGCGTCGTGACGATCGCCGGGCCGGTGGTCGTCGGGTTCTTCGCCGGCGTGGCCGCGTCCGCGCAGTGGCGCAGCGTGCTCCTGGCGCTCCACCCGTCGTCGTTCGACAAGAAGGACCCGCAGTTCGGCATCGACCTCGGGTTCTTCGTGTTCACGCTGCCCGCGCTGCGGTTCGTCGTGAGCTTCCTCATGGCGGTCGTCATCATCGCGGGCATCGCCGCGCTGGTCACGCACTACCTCTACGGCGGGCTGCGTCTCGGGCCGGTGCCGCCGGGGACGCCGCGCACCACGCGCGCGTCGCGCGTGCACCTCGCGGTGCTCGGCGCGGTCCTCATGATCGTCATCGCGGCGAACTACTGGCTCGACCGGTACTCGCTGCTGACGGCCACCAACGGGAGCACGACGAACGCCCGGTACAACGGCGCGTCGTACTCGGACGTGCACGCCGTCATCCCGTCGAAGGAGATCCTCACGGGCGTCGCGGTGCTCGTGGCGCTCCTGTTCGTCGTGGCCGCGGTGCGGGGCACGTGGCGCCTGCCCGCGATCGGCGTCGGCCTCATGGTCGTGTCCGCCATCGCGATCGGCGGCATCTACCCGGCCGTCGTGCAGCGCTTCCAGGTGAACCCGAACGCCCAGGAGCTCGAGGCCGACTACATCCAGCGCAACATCGACGCGACGCACTCGGCGTACGGGCTGGACAGCATCGAGACGCAGCCGTACGACGCGACGACCGAGGCGGAGGCGGGCGCCCTGCGCGCGGACGCCGAGACCACGGCGTCGGTGCGCCTCCTCGACCCGCAGATCGTCAGCCCGTCGTTCCGGCAGCTGCAGCAGAACAAGCAGTACTACAACTTCGCCGACACCCTCGCGGTCGACCGCTACGACATCGACGGCAAGTCGCGCGACACGGTGATCGCCGTCCGCGAGCTCAACCTCGACGGCCTCGGCGACGGCCAGCGCAACTGGGTCAACGACCACACCGTGTTCACGCACGGGTACGGCGTCGTGGCCGCGTACGGCAACCAGCCCGGGCCGGACGGGCAGCCCGCCTTCTACGAGGGCGGCATCCCCACGCAGGGGGCGCTCACCGACAAGGGCTACGAGCCCCGCATCTACTTCAGCCCGTCCACCACGGAGTACTCGGTCGTGGGCGCGCCGGAGGACACCAAGCCCTGGGAGCTCGACTACCAGGCGGACGACGAGCAGGGCGGCCAGCAGGTCAACACCACGTTCCCCACGCAGGACGTGGCCGCGGGCCCGTCGATCGGCTCCTTCGGCAGCAAGCTGCTGTACGCGCTGAAGTTCGGGTCGCAGGAGATCCTGTTCTCCGACCGCGTGACGAACGACTCGCAGATCCTCTACGACCGTGACCCGATGACGCGGATCCAGAAGGTCGCCCCCTGGCTGACGCTCGACCAGGGCATGTACCCGGCCGTCGTCGACGGGCGCGTCAAGTGGATCGTCGACGCGTACACGACGTCGGACGCCTACCCGTACTCGACCAGCCGGCCGATGCAGGAGGCGACCGCGGACTCCCTGACCCTCGCGGCCCAGGGCGTCCCGGTGGAGATGCCGCAGGAGGTCAACTACATCCGCAACTCGGTGAAGGCCACGGTCGACGCCTACGACGGCTCGGTGACCCTCTACGCCTGGGACACCGACGACCCGGTCCTCAAGGCCTGGTCGGGCGTCTTCCCGACCTCGGTGAAGCCGATGTCGGAGATCTCGGGCGACCTGATGAGCCACATCCGCTACCCCGAGGACATGTTCAAGGTGCAGCGGACGCTCCTCACGCAGTACCACGTGAACGACGCCGGCCAGTTCTTCTCCGGCCAGGACTTCTGGGCGAACCCGGAGGACCCGGTCGCGAACAAGAACGCGCCCGCGGCCAAGCAGCCGCCGTACTACATGTCGCTGCAGATGCCCGGGCAGGAGGAGTCGGCGTTCTCGTTGACGAGCACCTTCATCCCCGGCGGCAACACCGACCGCGAGATCCTCACCGGGTATCTGGCGGCCGACGGCGACGCCGGCTCGACGGCGGGCAAGGTGGCGGACGGTTACGGCGAGCTGAGGCTGCTGGAGCTGCCCCGCGACTCGACCGTGCCCGGCCCCGGCCAGGTGCAGAACAACTTCGACTCGAACCCGACGATCTCGGAGCAGCTCAACATCCTGGAGCGCGGCTCGTCGAACGTCGTGCGAGGCAACCAGCTCACCCTGCCGGTGGGTGGCGGCCTGCTCTACGTGCAGCCCGTGTACATCCAGTCGGCCGGCGGCACGCAGTTCCCGCTGCTGCGCCGGGTGCTGGTGGCGTTCGGTGACCAGACCGGATACGCGGAGACGCTGGACGAGGCGCTCGACCAGGTGTTCGGCGGCGACTCCGGCGCGAACGCCGGCGACGCGTCGGGCGAGGCACAGAACGAGGTGCCGACGGCGCCGGTCGAGGGCGAGGGCGACGGTTCGACCCAGCCCTCCACGGAGCCCTCGACCACGCCGTCCACCGAGCCGACCCCGACGACCACGCCGTCGGGCGACGCGCAGACGCGGCTCAACTCCGCCCTCCAGGAGGCGAACGACGCGCTGTCCGACAGCGACAAGGCGCTGAAGGACGGCGACTTCACCGCCTACGGCAAGGCGCAGGACCGCCTGCAGAAGGCGATCGAGGACGCCGTGTCGGCGGAGAAGGAGATCGAGTCGGCCGGCTGACCGGTCGGTCGAGGCACGCGACGCGGGGTCGTCGGTCCGTGGGACCGGCGGCCCCGCCGTCGCCGGGACGGGTGTCGGCGCTGGTCGGAGGGCGTCGTCGGTGTGACCTCCGTCCCATTCGCCCGATGCGATTTGATTCGGGCCCGATGACGCCGTAATGTTCAGGGAGTCGACGCGGGGTGGAGCAGCTCGGTAGCTCGCTGGGCTCATAACCCAGAGGTCGCAGGTTCAAATCCTGCCCCCGCTACCACGGGATGTCGTCGACATCCAGAAGGCCCCGACCGGATTCCGGTCGGGGCCTTCGTCATGTCCGGCCGGCGACAGTCCGGGCGGCTGATCGGGGCAGGCGGCCCAGGTCGCGGTGCGAAGAGTTGTTCGCATCTATTGCGAAGAACTCTTCGCATCCCTACGGTGCCCGTATGGATCACGACGACGAGGTCCCCGGGCAGCCGGCCGAGGTCGGCACCGCCCAGCTCCGCGTGCTGGCCCATCCGATGCGCCTCGCCTTCCTGCGGCGGCTCCGGACCGACGGGCCGAGCACCGCCCGCGCGCTCGGGCGCGAGCTCGGGCTGGACTCGGGCGCCGCGAGCTACCACCTGCGCCGCCTGGCCGAGGGCGGCCTGATCGTGGAGGAGCCGGGCCGCGGCACGCGGCGCGAGCGGTGGTGGCGCGCCGTCGCGGACTCGGTGCAGTTCGACCCCGCGGCGCACGAGGACGACCTGTCGCGCGAGTACGTCGGGTCGTCGCTCGTCGCGCTGGCCGACGACCTCCGCGACCTCGCGGCCACCGTCCCGGCGGCGTCGGCCGAGTGGCTCGAGCGTGCGGCGTTCGTGGACGGCCGCCTGCGCATCGACGAGGCGACCGCCGACGAGCTGCGGTCGGAGCTGCTCGCCCTCCTGGCGCGCTACCGCGCCAGGTCGGTGGCCCCCGGTGAGGCCGACGAGGGCGCGGCGCAGGTCGCGCCGACGATCGTCCAGGTGCAGCTGTACCGGCGACCGTGAGCGGCGACGCGGGCTGGCGGGGGAGCGCGGCGCGCTGGGTGGTGGCGTACACCGCGGCGGTCGTGGGCGACGTCAGCTACTTCCTGGTCCTCACCTGGGCTGCCGCCGAGGCCGGCGGGCCGCGCACCTCGGGCGTCGTCCTGGCGCTCGGTGCCGTGCCGCGCGCGCTGCTGATGCTGCTCGGGGGCGTGCTCGCGGACCGGGTCGATCCGCGCCGCATCGCGATCGCCACGGACGGCGCCCGGACCCTGCTGCTCCTGCTGGCCACCGGCGCGGCGTCCTGGTTCGGGCTGGTGCCCTGGTGGCTCGCGGTGCTCGCCGTCGCGTTCGGCGTGGTCGACGCGTGCTTCATCCCGGCGGTCGGTGCGATGCCGGTGCGGCTCGTGCCCCCCGAGGCGCTCCCGCGGCTGCAGGCGTGGCGGCTGACCGGGCTGCGCGCCGGCAACGCGGTCGGCCCGGCGCTCGGCGCGGGGCTCGTGGTGCTCGGCATCCCCGCGGCGCTCGCCTCGGTCGCGGTGCTGTTCGCCCTGTCGGTCGTCCTGCTGCTCACCGTGCGCAGCCGCGACCGCACGGCGCGGGACGGTGCGGACGCCCCGCCGGAGCCGCCCCTGCGGCTGTCCCAGCTGCGACGGCAGGGGCTGGTCCCGCTCGTGGTGGGCACGGCCCTGTCGGAGCTGCCGTTCTCCGGGCCGGTCGCGATCGGCGTCGTCCTGCTGGCCCAGGAACGGGGCTGGCCCGTCGCCGCCGCCGGCGCCGTGCTCGCCGCCTTCAGCGTCGGGGGGATCGTGGTGAGCGTGCTGCTGGCGACGCTCCCGGTCGCCGCGCCGGGGCGCCTCACGACGCTCGTCGCGCTCGGGGCGACCGCCCCGCTCCTGCTGCTGCTCGGGAGCACCCCGGACACGGCGCACGCGATCGTCGCGGGCGCCCTCCTCGGGGTGACCACGGGCACCGTGATGGTGATCTGCCACGGGCGGATCCAGCAGTCCACCCCTCCCGCCCTGCTGGGGCGCGTCACCGCCCTGCTCTCGCTGGCGACGCTCGGGCTGAGCCCGCTCACCTACGGCGCCGTCGGCGTCGTCGCCGGGTCCTGGGGCGTCGGGGCGTTCTTCGCGCTGGCCGCAGGCGTCATGGTGCTGGCCGGCGTGGTGCTGGCCGGCGCGCGCCTCGCGCGACCGGGCGAGGACCGGGTGCCCGACCTAGGGTCGGAAGGAGCTCGGACCTCGCACGAGGGCGACCTCCGCGTGGAGCCGACGCGCGGGCGGCCGCGGCAGGACGGAGGGAGCTGACCATGCCTCGACGGGACGCAGGACCCAGCGTCAAGGACAAGGAGCTGTACGAGGAGCTCCGCGACGAGGGCAACAGCAAGGAGAAGTCCGCGCGGATCGCGAACGCCGCCGCGGCGCGGGGCCGAGGGGAGGTCGGCGCCAAGGGCGGCCGGTCCGGCTCCTACGACGACTGGACGGTGGCCGACCTGCGCAGGCGCGCCGCCGAGATCGGCGTCGAGGGCCGGTCGTCGATGCGGAAGGGCGAGCTGATCGCCGCGCTGCGCTCCCACTGACCCGGTGCCGGCCGCCGCGCTGCCTGGCCCCGCGCGTCAGCGCATGATGGGAGGACCGGGCTCGGGCGGCGGGCGGACGACGGCGCGAGGAGGCGGCGATGAGGGCGACGGTGGGCGACCGGATCGTGGTGGCGTCGGGGGTGGTCGGCGGTGCGGTCCGCGACGGGATCGTGATCGCGTGCCCCCACGGGGACGGCTCCCCGCCGTTCCAGGTGCGCTGGTCGGACACGGGGGAGGAGACGCTGGTCTTCCCCGGGGCCGACACGCTGGTGCAGCACGACGGCGGGGGGCCCGAGCCGGCGCGGCCTCCGCGGCGGGAGCCGGCGCGGGCGCTCACCTGGGACGTGCGGGTGACCCTCGTGGAGGCGGCGGGCAGCACGACGGCGGAGGCGATGCTGACCCCGGGTCCGGACGTGGGCTCGCTGCGCGCCGTCGGGCACGCGCGCAAGGACCCGGGCGACACGGAGATCCCGGTGATCGGGGACGAGGTGGCGGCCGCTCGCGCGCTGCGCCGGCTCGCGGACGTGCTGCTCGAGCAGGCGGAGCAGGACATCTCGGCGCAGACGGGCCACCGGGCGCACGTGCACCCCTGACCGGTGCCCGTCAGGCGAGCTCGGCCCGCCGGCCGCGCAGGTGGTCGCGCTCCGCGGCGTTGTCGCAGAGGGCGACGGCCGCGTCGTAGGCGTGGCGCGCGCCGTCGAGGTCCCCGGCGCGCCGCAGCAGCTCCGCGCGCAGCGACGGGAGCCGGTGCCCGCGCAGCGCCACGCCGGAGAGGGCGTCGATGCCCGCCCGCGGTCCGGCGACCTCCGCGACGGCGACGGCGCGGTTGAGCCGCACCACGGGGGTGTCCGTGAGCGCGAGCAGCTCGTCGTAGCGGGCGAGGACGCGGTCCCAGGCGGTGGCGGCGGCCGTGGGGGCGATGGCGTGCTCCGCGGCGACCAGCGCCTGCAGCAGGTACGGGGCCGGAGGCGCGGAGGCGAGCGGCGCCAGGAGGTCCAGGGCCTCGCCGATCTCGTCCTGGTGCCACGCGGTGCGGTCCTGGTCGGGCAGGAGGACGGGCGCGCCGTCCCGGACCCGGGCGTCGCGGCGTGAGTGCTGCAGGAGCACCAGGGCGAGCAGCGCGTCGAGCTCCGTCGCGCGGTCGGGGTCGCCGTCCGGGGGCCGGACGTCGCGCAGGACCCGGACCAGCCGGACCGCCTCGCCCGCGAGCTCGGCGCGCACGACCGCGTCCCCGGTGGCCGGGGCGTACCCGGCGGTGAAGGCGAGGTAGGCGACGTCCGCCGCGACGGCGAGCCGGTCCGCGAGCTCCGCGCCCTGCGGCAGGGCGAACCGCTCCCCGGCGAGCTTCTTGCGGGCCCGGGTGAGCCGGGCGGCCATCGTCGGCGTCGACTGCAGGAACAGGCGGGCGACGTCGGCGGTCGGCACGCCGAGGACGAGGCGCAGGCTCAGCGCGGACGCCGCCTCCCGCGACAGCCGGGGGTGCGCGCACAGCAGCACCAGGCGCAGCCGCTCGTCGGTGAGCGGCTCGCCGGCGTCCGCCATCACACGGCGGGCCCGCGCGGCGAGGTCCGCCTCCACCTCCAGCAGCGGCATCGCCCGGGCCAGCACCTTGCTCGGAGCGGAGCCGGTCGAGCACGCGGCGCCGGGCCGCGGTGAGCAGCCAGGCGGCGCCGTTCGCGGGCGCGCCGTCGCGCGGCCAGGTGCGGGCGGCCGCCTCGAACGCCTCCGCGAGGCCGTCCTCCGCGAGGTCCAGCCGGCGGAACCGCGCGACGAGCAGGGCCAGCAGACGGCCCCACTCGTCGCGCATCAGGTCGGCCAGCCGCGCCGAGAGCTCCGGCGCCGTCACGAGGGGTCGACGAGCGGCCCGACCGTGCGCCTCACGCGTCCGGCCCCCCGTGGTCGGCGGCGGCGCGCACCTCCACGACGCCGTCGGCGGTGGCGTCGCCGGGGTCGCCGGCGAGGAGGGCGCACACCTGGAGCAGGTCGTCGAGGTCGTCGGACTCGACCAGGTAGAACCCGGTGAGCTGCTCCGCCGTCTCGGCGTACGGGCCGTCGGTGACGACGACCCGGCCCCCGCCGCCGCGGCGGACCTGCTTGGTGGTGCGGGAGTGGGTCAGCTCGGCGCCTCCGGCCACGGTGTGCCCGCGCTCGGCGAGCGTCCGGGCGAACTCCTCGTGCCGCGCGTAGATCGCGGCCCGTTCCTCGGCGCTGGCCTGCTCGAAGACGTCCTCGACTCCCGGCAGCAGCACGACGTAGGTGGTCATGGTCCCATCGTCCTTCCTCGTGGTGGATCGTCCACCTGGATGACGCGCGAGGGCGCGGCGGATCGACAACCCGGGAAGATCGACAACCGGGCGAGGGTTGTCCTGTGACGACCGCCATGCCGCCAGGACCCGCCGGCGGCATAGGGTCGTCGACGGCGCGACCCGCCGCGTCCCTCCTCCTTCGGAAAGGCCCCACCCGTGCGCACCTCCCGCCCGCTCCTCGCGGTCGCCCTCGCCTCGGCCGCCTCGCTCGCGATCGCGGGGTGCTCGTCGTCCGACGGCAGCGACGACGTCGCCTCGACGGCCTCCGGCAGCGCGACCGACTGCACGCCCGAGGGCATGAAGACGCTCACCGACGGCACCCTGACCGTCGGCGCGAGCGACCCCTTCGAGCCCTGGTACGTGGGCGAGCCGAGCAGCGGGAAGGGCTTCGAGTCCGCCCTCGTGTACGCCGTCGCCGACGAGCTGGGCTTCGCGAAGGACGACGTCGAGTGGACGTCCGTCACCTTCGAGCAGATCATCAGCCCGGCCGTGAAGACGTTCGACGTCGCGGCCTACCAGACCACGATCACGGACGAGCGCAAGGGCGCCGTCGACTTCTCCAGCCCGTACCTCACCAGCCGCCAGGGCGTCATCGTGGCGGACGAGGGCGAGTTCGCGGACGCCGCGAGCCTCGCGGACCTCAAGGGCGCCAAGGTGGGCGTCACCGCCTCCCAGACGTCGCTCGCGGCCGCCGACGCGGCGTGGGGCGACGACGTCGAGGTCACGCCGTTCAACGCGGCGGGCGACGGGATGACCGCGCTGAGCTCCGGCACCATCGACGCCATGGTGATGGACGTCGACCAGGGCGTCGCCGCGTCGACGGTCTACTTCCCGGACACGCACGTCGTCGGCACGCTCCCGCCCGTCGGCGAGCCGGAGCAGCTCGGGCTGGTGCTCGACAAGGGGTCGTCGCTCACCGCGTGCGTCTCGGCCGCCGTCGACACGCTCGAGGAGAACGGCACCCTCGACGAGCTGCGGACCACGTGGCTCAAGTCGGACGACGTCCCCGAGCTCTCCTGACCCCCGCGTGAGCGACCCCACGACCGCGACGACCGACGGCTGGCGGCCGTCGGAGCGGGCGCGCGCCCGCGCGGCCTACCGGCGCGCCCAGCACCGCCGGGCGCTGCTCGTGGCCGGGGTGGCCACCGCGATCGTCCTGGCCGCGGTCGTGTGGGTCGTGACGACGGCGCCCGGCTGGGAGCGGGCGCGCGAGGCGTTCTTCTCGCCCGAGCGGGCGTGGGAGGTGCTGCCCGAGGTCGCGGCGGGGCTGTGGCTCAACCTGCGGGTGTGGGTCGTGGCGAGCGTCGTCGCGCTCGTCGTCGGGCTGCTGCTGGCGGTCGTGCGGACGTCGCGCCTGCCTGCGCTGTTCCCGCTGCGCATCCTCGCCGTCGGGTACGTGGACGTGTTCCGCGGGGTGCCGCTGCTGCTCGTGCTGCTGCTGGTCGGCTTCGGGCTTCCCGCGCTGCGGCTGCCGTGGCTGCCGGTGAGCGCCGCCTTCCTCGGCGGGCTGTCGATCGTGGTCTGCTACACCGCGTACCTCGCGGAGATCTTCCGCGCGGGCATCGAGTCGGTGCACCCGTCCCAGGTCGCCGCCGCCCGGTCGCTCGGGCTGTCCCGCGGCCAGGCCGCCCGCCGCGTCGTGCTGCCGCAGGCGGTCCGCAACGTCACGGCGCCCGTGGCGAGCATGCTGGTGTCGCTGCAGAAGGACTCCGGGCTCATCTCGATCCTCGGGGCCGTGGACGCGATCCGCGCCGCGCAGATCGCGACCACCGGGGACTACAACTTCACGCCCTACGTCGTCGCGGGCCTGCTGTTCCTCGCGATCTCGATCCCGCTCACGCGCCTCGTCGACGCCTGGTCGGCGCGCCAGGGCTGGCGCGGCGAGCTGCGCGGGGTCGCCGGCGCGGGGGTGGTGCGATGAGCGCCGGCGCCGTGCCGGGCGCGCCGCTGCTGTCGCTGCGCGGCGTCCGCAAGTCCTTCGGCACGGGGGACGCGCGCAAGGTGGTCCTCGACGGCGTCGACCTGGACGTCGCCGCGGGGTCGTGCGTCGTCGTCGTGGGCTCGTCGGGGTCCGGCAAGTCCACGTTGCTGCGGGTGGTCGACCTGCTGGAGGAGGTCGACGACGGGCAGGTGCTGCTCGACGGCCTCGACGTCGCCGACCCGTGGGTGGCGGCGGACTCCGTGCGCGCCCGGCTGGGGATGGTGTTCCAGCAGTACAACCTGTTCCCGCACCTGCGCGTGCTCGAGAACGTGACCCTGGCGCCGCGCGTCGTGCACCGCGTGCCGCGCCGCGCGGCCGAGGCGGCCGCGCTGGAGATGCTCGAGCGCGTCGGCCTGTCCGACAAGGCGCACGCCTACCCGGACCAGCTGTCCGGCGGCCAGCAGCAGCGCGCGGCCATCGCGCGCGCCCTCGTCAGCGGGCCCGAGCTGCTGCTGCTCGACGAGGTGACCTCCGCCCTCGACCCCGAGCTGGTGGGCGAGGTGCTCGACCTGCTGCTGTCCCTGCGCACCGAGGGCGTCGCCGGTCGTCCCACGACGATGCTCGTGGCCACCCACGAGATGGGCTTCGCGCGCGAGGTCGCCGACCAGGTCGTCTTCCTGCACGAGGGGCGGGTCCACGAGCAGGGCACGCCCGCCCAGGTGCTCGGCGACCCGCAGCAGGAGCGCACGCGCGAGTTCCTGCGCCGGCTGCGCTGACCTCAGCCGCCCAGCGGCGGCGCGGTGGCGCCGGCCCGGTCGACCAGGACGGCGAGCTGCTCGCGCGCGGTGATGCCCAGCTTGGCCATCGCGCGCCCGAGGTGCGCCTTGACGGTCGACTCGGAGAGGTAGAGCCGCTCGCCGATCTCCCGGTTCGACAGGCCGTGGGGGAGGAACGACGAGATCTCCTGCTCGCGCGCGGTGAGAGCGTCGAGCGCGCCCCTCGCCTCGGCACGGCGGGAGTCGAGGCGCTGGCTGCCGCTCAGGTGCCGGATCACCGCGCCGGCGGAGGCGTGGTCGAGCGCGCCGGCCCCTGCGGCGACCTCGCGGACGTGGTTGGCGATGTGCTCGGGGTCGTCGTCCTTGCTCAAGAAGCCCTGGGCGCCCGCGGCCAGCGCCGCCACCACCGTCTCGTCCGTGCCGAACGAGGTCAGGGCGATGACCGCTGGCGGTCGCGGCCGGCGGCGCACCTCCCGGATGGCATCGAGCCCGCCCATGCGGCGCATCGTCAGGTCCATCAGCACGACGTCTGGTCTGTGCTCCGCGACCGCCGGCACCACCTCGTCGCCGTCCGTGGCCTCGCCGACGACGTCGATGCCCTGGGCGGTCAGCACCGTCGTGAGGAGCCGCCGCACCATCGGGTCGTCGTCGACGACGAGGACGCGCGTCACCTGCCGGATGGTAGCCCGGGGCTCGCGCGCTCGCCGGTGGAAGACCCAGGTCAGGTATCTCGCGCGGCCCAGGGGAAGTGGGCGCGGACGACGAACGACCCGCCCTCGGGCCCTGCGAAGAGCGTGCCGCCGACGGCGTCCGCCCGTTCGTGCATGCCGAGCAGGCCGCTCCCGGTGCCGGGCGGCGCATGCCTGGCGTCGTCCGCGTGCCGGTCCAGCAGGTTGACCACGCGGACGTCGACGCCGCGGTCGGGAGAGGCCTCGACCCGGACGTCGACGGGGACGGCCGGCGCGTGCTTGCGGGCGTTCGTCACCGCCTCCTGCACCACGCGGAACGTCGCGCGTACCAGGGTCGGCGCCGCTCCGTCACCGTCGGAGACGGCCACGGTCGTCGTCATGCCAGGGACGTCGCGGGCCATCCGGTCGAGCAGTGTGGCCACGTCGTCGAGCGTCGCACCGGGGAACCCGGTCACCGTCTCGCCCGACCGCAGCGTCGTCACCAGGGACCGCAGCTCCGCGATCGCACTCTGCGCCGACGCGCGCACCTCGCGGGCTGCCCGCACCGCGTCGGGGTCGTCGGCGCTCGTGACCTCGAGCGCCGACGCCTGCAGCGAGATCGCCGCGACGTGGTGCGCCACGGTGTCGTGCACCTCGCGGGCGACGAGCCGGCGCTCGTCCTGGCGACGCACCTGGTCGCGGAGCACGGCGTACGCCGCGGCCTGGGCGTGTTGCTCCTCGCGCGCCCTGACGGCTGCGACCTGGGCGCGCCGCACGAGCCCCGCCGCGACCGACAGCGCGAGGAGCGCCATCCCCACGGCGACGAAGGCGGCCGCGGTGGGCTCCGAGGCGAGCACCCGGGTCTGCTCGTCGATCGTCACCAGCACGCGGGCCGCGTGGTCGCGCAGGGCGTCCCGGGTCAGGGCCGCTGCGGTCGCCGCCCCCGTCGCCCCGAGCGCGGCGAGGCAGGTACGCGTCGCGGCACGGGCGAGCACCCAGGGCAGCGCGAGCAGCGCCGCCGACGCGTCGAGGGGGAACAGGACCGAGCACGCCGAGGCGGTGAGGCACAGCGCGACGGGGAAGCGGCGGCGGAGCACGAGCAGGCCGGCGAGGGTCACGCCGACGACTGCGCTCACCACGTACAGGGGGCCCGGGGCAGCGCCCGGCGGGCCGGCGGCCTGCGACGCGAAGCCGACTGCGACGAGAGAGCTCGCCGCGGACACCGCGACGGCGACCACGGTGCCCGCGGCAGGTGCCCAACGCAGCACGGCAGCGCGGCCGGACACCGCCCTCGGCATTCGCCTCGGGGCGGCCGTCGCTCGAGCGAACATGTCTCGACAGTACGGCGGTGGCTGTGGCCTCGCGTCCGCCGATCAGGTGGTCGCGATGCCCACGGGACTGCCCGATGGGGCACCCGGGAGTGCCCGATCGGGCGATGTGGCGCGCACCGCCGGGCGGGGACCGTGGTGGCGGAAGATCATCCGGTGCCCGACGCGGCAACGGACCCGTACCGTTCACCGCTTCGAGGAGCAGTCCCGTGTCCCAGACCCTCCCGCCCACCCCGGGCGTCCCCGTCCCGCCCGCGCCGTTCGCGCCGGCACCGCAGCGTGGCAACGCCATGGCGATCACCGGGTTCGTCGTCGCCCTGGTGGCTCTCGTCCTGTGTTTCGTCCCGATCATCAACAACTTCGCGTTCTTCTTGGCGCTGGTTGGCCTCGTCTTCGGCATCATCGGGCTGGTCAGGACCAGGAAGGGCGCGAACCACAAGGGTCTCGCCATCGCCGCCGTGATCCTTGCTGTCCTGTCGGGCGGGGGTGTCCTCGTCTCCCAGTCGATCTACTCCAACGCCCTCGACTCCCTCTCGGACGACCTCGAAGCCACGACCTCGTCCGATCAGGACGGTCCGACGAAGTCCGACGAAGTCGCGTCGGAGGCGGAGGAGGCG
Organism: Isoptericola sp. NPDC057653; assembly: GCF_042799955.1. Lineage (NCBI taxonomy): Bacteria > Bacillati > Actinomycetota > Actinomycetes > Micrococcales > Promicromonosporaceae > Isoptericola > Isoptericola sp. NPDC057653. The sequence goes on from NZ_JBHVHP010000001.1 coordinate 1,892,116, forward strand.
GACGACGTGTCGACCGATGCCGACGCGGGCTCGCGCGAGAACCCTTACGCGTTCGGTCAGGAGGTCAGCAATGCTGACTGGACCGTCAAGCTCGGCAAGGCGCACGAGGCGACCGACGAGGTCCTCGCGGCGAACATGTTCAACGAGCAGCCCGGTCAGGGGATGGAGTACTGGATCGTCCCCGTGACCGCGACCTACACGGGCGACGAGACAGGGTTGCCGATGATGGACATCAGCGTGGAGTTCGTGGGCGACGACGCGAGGACCTACAGCGGTACCTGCGTCGCCCCGGACGCCCTTACCGAGGTCAACGAGCTCTACGCAGGGGGGAAGGCCAAGGGGAACGTCTGCGTCGAGGTCCCGAAGGGGGCTGAAGGAACGTGGACGTTGACCGCTGGACTCTTCAACGACCCCGTGTTCTTCACCACCGAGAAGTGAGGCAAGGGATCCTGAGGAGTCACAACAGGGGTCCTGCTGACGGTTGCCCGGGCCCGGGCCGCGGAATTCGCGGTCCGGGCCCGCGGCATCCGGACTCCGGAAGGCCCGGTCGCCGCCGCCCTGCCTCGCTAGCCTGGGCGAGCCGACGTCGCCGATTCCTCGGCGCCGAGGTCAGTGGAGGTCAGTGATGCTGAGCACGTCGATCGGGTTCGTCGGCACGGGTCCGATGGGGGCGCCGATGGCGCGGAACCTGCTGGCGGCGGGGTTCGACGTCGCGCTGTGGAACCGCACCGCCGCGAAGGCGGAGGCGGCCGCCCGGGACCAGCCGCTCGCGACGGTCGCGGCGACACCGGCGGACGCCGCGCGGCCCGTGGTGGTCGTGATGCTGCCGGACCTGCCGCAGGTGCGCGACGTCGTCGAGCGGCCGGACGGGCTGCGCGCGGGGTGGGCGGCGGCCGGGGTCGTCGACCCGGTGCTGGTGGTCATGAGCACGGTGAGCCCGGTGGCGGTCACCGCGTGGGCGCAGGAGCTCGCGGCGGACGGGGTCCGGCTGGTCGACGCGCCCGTGAGCGGCGGCGTCGAGGGCGCCGTCGCCGGCAGCCTGAGCATCATGGCGGGCGGGGCGGACGCCGACGTGGCCGCCGTCCGGCCGCTGCTCGACGCGATGGGGACCACGGTGCGCCACCTGGGCCCCGTGGGCGCCGGCTCCCTCACCAAGACGTGCAACCAGATCATCGTGGGCGGCACGCTCAACGCGCTCGCCGAGGCGGTCGCGATCGCGCGCGCGGGCGGGCTCGACCTCGCGACCGTCCTCGAGGTGCTGGGCGGCGGCCTGGCCGGCTCGCGGCTCCTCGCCGACAAGAGCCGCCGATACCTCACGGGCGACTACGAGCACGGCGGCGCCTGCCGCACGCAGCTCAAGGACCTCGAGTTCGGCATCGCGGCCGGCGAGGCCCTGGGGGTGGACACCGCGCTGACGCAGGTGGCGCGCGACCGCTACCAGCGGATGGTCGACCGCGGCGACGCGGAGCTCGACCACAGTGCCGTCATCCGCGTCGTCGTCTGACCCCGGCGCCCCGCCGCGCGCGCTCGCCGTATCACCGCGGTCCCGCGGCCCTCCGAGATACGTGGGGAGGACGACGATGAAGCGACTGGTGCTGTGCTGCGACGGGACGTGGAGCCACGCGGTGAACCCGCAGGTCTCCAACATCGAGAAGCTCGCGCGGTCGGTGCTGCGCTCCGGAGGGAGCCGGCAGCCGGACGTCGAGCAGGTCGTCGGGTACGTGGCGGGCGTCGGTGCCCGCGGCTACCTGGCGGACCAGCTCCTGGGCGGGGCGTTCGGGTACGGGTTCACGCGCAACGTCGTGGACGGGTACCGCTTCCTGGCCATGAACTACGAGCAGGGCGACGAGATCGTGGTGCTCGGGTACTCGCGCGGGGCCTACACGGCGCGCAGCGTCGTCGGGATGCTGTCCCAGGTGGGGCTGCTCACTCCGGAGGCGACCGACGACGGGCTGCTCCACGAGGCCGAGCGGGTCTACCGGCTCAAGCCGCCGTCGCCCCGCCGCGTCGCGCGGGCGGAGCGCACGGCGGCGGGCACGAGGCCCGGCTCGTGGCGGTACCGCAGGGCGCAGGCGGTGCTGAGCCGTGGCGCCGAGGTCGCGGCCGAGAAGAGGCGGTTCCGCGCCGCCCACGGCATCGAGGTGCCGGTGCGGTTCCTCGGCGTCTTCGACACGGTCGGCGCGCTCGGGGTGCCCGGGCCGTCGCGGCGCAAGAACCGCTTCCACGACGTGTCGCTGTCGCCCGCCGTCGTCACCGCCCGGCAGGCGTTGGCGATCGACGAGCGGCGCCTGACGTTCGCCCCCTGCCTGTGGACCGTTCCCGACGGGGACCCGCCCGAGCGCGTGCAGCAGGTGTGGTTCCCCGGCACGCACGGCGACGTCGGCGGCGGGGGAGCGCGCTGCGGCCTGTCCGACATGGCGCTGCAGTGGATGGCGGAGGAGATGCGCGCCGCGGGCGTGCAGTTCGACGAGCGCCGCCTCGCGCGCCAGCTGACGCCGCGCGCCGAGCTGATCCTGGCGCAGTCTCCGCCGTGGCCGTTCCGGGTCGTCAACGTGGCCAAGCGCACCTGGCCCCGCTACGGGACGGTCGACGGGCGCGTCGTGTTCCGCCGCGGCCTGCGGGTCCTGGCACTGCCCGCGACGGTGACGTCGATGCCGGAGATCGCCGGTCCGGCCGGCGGCGTCGCGTCGGCGTGGCGCGACGGCGTGCGGCTCGCGGACACGGTGCTGCGGCACGTGCTGCGCGACGGCTACGCCGCCCTCGCGCCCAACCTGGGCTGGTGGATGGCGGAGGCCGGCGGCGTGGAGCGGCTCCCCGTGGAGCGCGTGGACGCCGCGCGCGGCGACCTACGGCCGCTGGTCGTTCCCGGCGGCGACGTCATCGCTCCCGAGCGGGAGCCGCGTGCCCTGCCCGTGGGGCGCTGACGGCCCGGTCAGGCGTCGTAGGCGTCCTTGACGACGAGCACGGGCACGGAGGCGTCGAGCAGCACCCGCTGCGTCGTCGTGCCGATGAGGAACGTGCCGGCGCTGGAGCGCTTGCGCGAGCCGAGGACGACGAGCGTCGCGCCGGCCTGGTCGGCGGCGTCGAGGATCGCGTCGGCGGGCTCGGTGCCGGCGGACCGGCGGGTGACGGGCTGGACGTCCACGCCCCGCGGCGCCTCGGCGAGGAGGCTCTCGAGCGGGTCGCCGTCGATCGGGTCGTCCGACCGGGCCAGGTGCACGACGTGCAGGGCGAGGCCCCTGCGGGCCGCCTCCGCGATCGCCGTCCGGACGGCCGCCTCACCGTGCGGCGAGGGGTTGTAGGCCACGAGCACCGTCATGCGCACACTCTCGCACATCGGGGGAACCCTGCGCCGGTCCGGGCCGTTGTCCCCACCACCCGACGAAGGAGCAGCACGCCATGCAGTGTCCCCACGACCAGTCCGTCCTCGTGATGACCGAGCGCAAGGGCGTCGAGATCGACTACTGCCCGACATGCCGCGGAGTGTGGCTCGACCGGGGCGAGCTCGACAAGATCATCGACCGCTCGATGGAGGCCGAGATCGCCGCCGAGGCCGGCAGCCCCGTCGCCGCGGCGGAGCCGGCGTACGGCGGCCCGGCCGCGCCCGCCTACCCGCCCCGGTACGACGACCGTGCCCCGGACCCCCGCGTCTACGACGACCGCCGGTACGACGACCGTCGGGACGACCGTCGCTACGACGAGAAGCGGCACGACGACCGCGGGTACGACCCGCGCTACCGCAAGCGCAAGAAGAAGGAGTCCTGGCTCGAGGACCTGTTCGACTTCTGACGCGGTGCGGTCGGCCGTCCGGCGTCGGACGGCCGACCGCGAGGGTCAGGCGGCGAGCTGCTCGCGCACCTGCCGCTTGGCACGGGTGAGCATGCCGGCCATGCCGTTGAGGCGCAGCGGGCTCACGGCGCGGGTGAGGCCGATCATGAGCGGGAAGTCGTCCGGCACGTCCAGCACCTGCTGCGGCGTGAGACCGGACAGGCCCTGGGCCAGGATCGACGCGAACCCGCGGGTGGTCGGCGCCTCCTCGGGCGCGGTGGCGTAGAAGTGCACGACGTCGCCGTCGACCTCCGCGAACGCGCGCACGGGGGACTGGCACTCCTCGACGCGCTCCAGCAGGCCCGGCGCGCTCTCGTAGCGGGCGGGCAGGCCGGGCAGCTCGCGGGAGAACTCCAGCAGGAGCTGCAGCCGATCGCGCTCGGGCAGGGCGAGGAAGTCCTCCCGGATCTCGGACAGCGTCTCGGGCAGGGTGGCGGCGTCGGTCATGGCTCCAGTCTCGCAGGGGTCGACGGCGGTCGAGCCTGCCGGGAGCGCGTCCCGGCAGGCTCGACGACGGGGTGCGGTCAGGCGGCCTGGCGCTCCTTGAGGCCCGCGGGGACCTCGCCGGGCTCGGAGCCCGCGACGATCGGCACGCGCACGGCGTTGCCCCACTCGGTCCACGACCCGTCGTAGTTGCGCACGTCGTCGATGCCGAGCAGGTAGCGCAGCGCGAACCAGGTGTGGCTGGAGCGCTCGCCGATGCGGCAGTACGTGATGACGGAGTCGCCCCCGGTGAGGCCGAGGCCGCCCTCCTGGTAGATGGCCTCGAGCTCGGCGCGCGGCTTGTAGGTGCCGTCCTCGGCGACCGCGGTGGCCCAGGGGACGTTGCGCGCGGACGGGATGTGGCCGCCGCGCAGCACGCCCTCCTCCGGGTAGTCCGGGATGTGCAGGCGCTCGCCGGAGAACTCCTGCGGGGAGCGGATGTCGACCAGCGGGCCGTTGCCGAGGTGGGCGAGCACGTCCTCCTTGAAGGCGCGGAACGTGGTGTCGTCGCGCTCGACGACGGGGTACGTGCCGGGCGCGGGGGAGGGGACGTCGGTGGTGAGGTCGCGGCCCTCGGCGACCCAGAGGTTGCGGCCGCCGTCGAGCAGGCGGACGTCCTCGTGCCCGAACAGGGTGAAGACCCACGCCGTGTACGCGGCCCACCAGTTGTTCTTGTCGCCGTACAGCACGATGGTCGTGTCGCGCGAGATGCCGCGGCCGGCCAGCAGGTCGGCGAAGCCGGCGCCGTCGAGGTAGTCGCGCTCGACCGGCTGCAGCAGGTCGGTGTGCCAGTCGATCTTCACCGCGCCGGGGATGTGGCCCGTCTCGTACAGCAGCACGTCCTCGTCGGACTCCACGACCACGAGGCCCGGGGTGTCGAGGTTCTCCGCGAGCCACGAGGTCGTGACGAGGCGCTCGGGGTGCGCGTACTCGGCGAGGCGCGGCGTCGGGTCGGTGGGTGCGGGCATGGTTCCTCCATCTGTGCGGCGTCCGGGCGCCGGCGGGGGCGGTGGTCGTCCCCACTCTAGGAACTGCGCCACCTGGGGCGACAGCCCGTGTCCATCATGTGGGACCACGATGCGAGACGGTCGTCATCTGCGCGAAACGCCCGCGATACGGAAATGTGATTCCGAAATCCTTGAAGTCGCCCTCGCCGCAGGTGTAGCGTCGCGAATGCCAAAGGCGGGCCCGGGCCGCACGGACGTCGACGTCGACTCCCGTGCGGTGATCGACGAGATCGATCCGACACCGGCAGCTATCTACCAGGCGGCATGAAGGACAACTCGCCTGCAGCGGCCCGCCGAGCACCCGGTCCCGTACCGGACCCGGTGAGGTGCCGACGGACCCGTGGTGCGCCCGGGGGTCGCTGCCCGAACCGTGGAGACTCACCATGGACCGCAATGCCGTGATCAGCACCCAGCCAGTCCGCACGGCCGTTCCCGTGGACGCAGCACACCTCGAGAAGGCCGTCACCCTGGCCGTCGACAGCGTCGCGAACGCGGGAGGCCCCTTCGGAGCCGTGATCGTCACCCGTGACGGCCGCGTCGTCGAGGGCAACAACCGCGTGACCCAGGACAACGACCCCACCGCGCACGCGGAGGTCACCGCCATCCGGCGGGCCTGCGCCGAGCTGGGCACCTTCGACCTGTCGGGGGCCGTCCTCTACTCGAGCTGCGAGCCGTGCCCGATGTGCCTCGCCTCCGCCCTGTGGGCGCGCGTGGACGCCGTCTACTTCGCCGCCGACCGCCACGACGCGGCCGCCGCAGGCTTCGACGACGCCGTGTTCTACGACTTCCTCGCCACCACGCCCGAGACCCGGGCCGCGGGCGGAGTCATGACCGTGCGCCACGAGCGCACCGACAGCGCCGTCGCGCCCTTCGACGCGTGGCGCGTCCTCGAGACCCGCGTCGACTACTGACGCGCGCGGGCCGGAAAGGACACAAGGACGTGACCATCCTGGGTACCCGGCGGGACACCGCCGAGAACGACAAGACGCCCTCCACCGGCGCCCGCCGCGGCGTGCTGGAGCGGCTGTTCAGGATCACCGAACGAGGCTCCACCACGGGACGCGAGATCCGTGGCGGGCTGGTGACCTTCTTCGCGATGGCGTACATCGTCATCCTCAACCCCCTGATCCTCGGCGGCACGAGCGCCGAGAACGCGCCCACCGACGTCGCGGGCGGCTGGCTCGCGACGGCCCAGGTCGGCGCCGTCACCGGCCTCGCCGCGGGCGTGCTGACCATCCTGTTCGGCCTCGTCGCGAACCTGCCGTTCGCGCTCGCGGCCGGCCTGGGGATCAACTCGTTCCTCGCCGTGGCCGTCGTCGGCGACGTGACCTGGCCCGAGGCGATGGGCCTCGTGCTCATCAACGGCCTGCTCATCGTGCTCCTGGCGGTGACCGGCGCACGGTCGGCGATCTTCAACGCCGTCCCGCGCCAGCTCAAGGCCGCCATCACGGTCGGGATCGGCCTGTTCATCGCCTTCATCGGCTTCGTCGACGCCGGCTTCGTCACCCCCACGGACGGTGGCCCGCCGGTGCAGCTCGGCGACGGCGGGTCGATCACCACCGTCCCGACGATGATCTTCGTCTTCGGGCTGCTGCTCATGGGCATCCTCGTGGCGCGCAAGGTCAAGGGCGGCCTGCTCATCGGGCTGGTCGCCACGACGATCGTCGCGATCGTCGTCGAGGCCGTGGTCGAGCTCGGCCCGGCGAGCGCGGACAACCCCGGCGGCTGGCACCTGTCCGTGCCGGCGCTGCCCGACTCGCTGGTGTCCGTGCCCGACCTGTCCCTGCTGGGGCAGTTCAGCTTCGGCGCCTTCGACCGGATCGGGGCGCTCGCGGCCACGATGCTCGTGTTCACGCTGTTCTTCACGAACTTCTTCGACGCGATGGGCACGATGACGGGGCTCGCCAAGCAGGGCGGGCTCGCCGACGCCGACGGGAACTTCCCCCGGATCAAGTCGGCGCTGGTCGTCGAGGGCGTGGGCGCCGTCGTGGGCGGCGCGACGTCGTCGTCGTCGAACACGGTGTTCGTGGACTCGGCGGCGGGGGTCGGCGAGGGGGCACGCACCGGCCTGGCCTCGGTCGTGACGGGCGGCCTGTTCCTGGCCGCCATGTTCCTCACGCCGCTCACCGCCGTCGTGCCGATCGAGGTCGCCAGCGGCGCCCTCGTCGTGGTCGGCGCGATGATGATGCGAGAGATCAAGGAGATCGACCTGGGCGACTTCTCCGTCGCCCTGCCGGTGTTCCTCACGGTCGTGACCATGCCGCTGACGTACTCCATCGCCAACGGCATCGGGATCGGCTTCATCACGTGGGTGCTGCTGCGGTTCGCCTGCGGCCGGGCGCGCGAGGTGCACCCGCTGCTGTGGGTGGTCGCCGCGGGCTTCCTCGTCTACTTCGTGCGCGGCCCGCTCTCGGCGGCGCTCGGCGCCTGACGTCGTCGGTCGGGCCTGCCGCGACCCGGCAGGCCCAGCCCTCGGGGAGGGAACTTCGATGCTCACCCTTGCTGACCAGCTGACCGAGTGGCTCCGGCCCGGTGCCGAGCCGTTCGCCGTCGCGACCGTGGTCGGCGCCTCGGGCTCGGTGCCGCGCCCCGTCGGCACGGCGATGGCCGTGCGCGCCGACGGCGCCGTGATCGGCAGCCTGTCCGGCGGCTGCGTGGAGGGTGCCGTGCACGCGGCCGCGCTCGACGCGATCGCCGTCGGCGCGTGCCACCGCGAGACCTTCGGCTACTCCGACGACGACGCGTTCGCCGTCGGGCTCACCTGCGGCGGCAGCCTCGAGGTGCACGTGCAGCCCGTGCGCCCCGGCGACCCGGACGACCCCGCCGCGGGCGCGCTCGCGCGCCTCGCCGCCGACGGCGGCGCCCCCGCCGCGCTCGTGCGCCGCCTCGACGTCGCGCGGCCCACCGCCGTGCTCCTCCCCGACGGCCCGGCCCGGCTCGACGACGCCGCGCTGCGGGGGCTGGTGGACGACGCCGCCCTGCCGGCGGTGTCCGCGCAGGTCGCGGCCGTGCGGCGCGCGGGCGGCGCCGCGACCGTGCACGCCGCGCCGGGCGTGGCCGACGGCGCGTGCGCCGAGGAGCCCGTCGCGCTGCTGGTGGAGACCCGGCTGCCGCCGCCCCGGTTCGTGGTGGTCGGCGCCAACGACTTCGCCGGCGCGCTGATCCGGGCCGTGCGGCTGCTGGGCTACCGCGTGACCCTCGTCGACGCGCGCGAGGTGTTCGCCGCCCCGCGCCGCTTCCCGCAGGCCGACGAGGTGGTCGTCGACTGGCCCGACCGCTACCTGGCGGCCGAGGCCGCCGCGGGCCGCCTCGACGGGCGCACCGCCGTCGCCGTCCTCACCCACGACGTGAAGTTCGACGTCCCGACGCTGCGCCTCGCGCTCGGGCTGCCCCTGGCGTACGTCGGGGCGATGGGCTCCCGCCGCTCCCACGCCCAGCGGCTCCAGGCGCTGCACGACGAGGGTGTGGCCGCCGACGAGCTCGCCCGGCTCCGCTCGCCGATCGGGCTCGACCTCGGCGCGGTGACGCCGGAGGAGGTCGCCGTGTCCGTCGTGGCCGAGCTCGTCGCCGTCCGCCACGGCCGCACCGCCGCCGTCCCCCTGAGCCGCACCGACGGGCCGCTGCACGCCGCCCCCCGGTGACCGCACGCCCCCCCGCGCGACCCCTGTACGAACCTCAGCACGACCCGAAGCAAGGAGCGTTCCCGGTGGACATGAACACCGTCACCGACCTGGTCCCCACGGCCGACCCCGCCGACTGGCGCGAGGGCGACGCGTGGCTGGCCGGCGGCACCGTCCTGTTCTCGTACGGCAGCCGGACGCTGCGTCGCCTGCTCGACGTCACGACCGCCGGCTGGCCGGCGCTGACCGTGACCGACGAGGGCCTCGAGATCGCGGCGACCTGCACCGTCGCCGAGCTGTACGCCTTCCCCGACGCCCCGGCGTCGGCGGGCGTGCGCGGTGCCTGGCGCGCGCTGGACCTCGTGCGCCCGTGCTGCGACGCGTTCGTCGCGTCGTTCAAGATCTGGAACACGTCGACCGTCGGCGGCAACGTCGCGACGTCGCTGCCCGCGGGCCCGATGACGTCGCTGACCGCGGCGCTCGACGGCGTCGCCGAGGTCTGGGGGCCGGGCGGCGGCCGGCGGACGCAGCCCGTGGCCGAGCTGGTCACCGGCGAGATGCGCAACACCCTCGCCCCCGGCGAGCTGCTCCGGGCGATCCGCGTCCCCGCGGCCGCGCTGCGCGCCCGCACGGCGTTCCGCCGGCTGTCGCTGTCGAACCTGGGCCGCTCCGGCGTCCTGCTGGTCGGCCGCCTCGACGCCCCGGACGACGGCGGCGAGCTGGTGATCACCGTGACCGCGTCGACCCGCCGCCCGGTGCAGCTGCGCTTCGGCGCCGGCACCCACCCGGACGCCGCGGGCCTGGCGGCGGCGATCGACGCCGCGATCCCGCCCGACCTGTACCACGACGACATCCACGGCCTGCCCGCGTGGCGCCGCGACATGACCTACCGGCTCGCGGAGGAGATCCGCCGCGAGCTGACCGGTGCGCCGACCGGCGCGCCGGACGACAGCACCGACGGAGGCCGGCGATGACCGACGCGACCACCCGCCCCGGCACCACGCCCGCGGGCGGGCCCTCGGGTCCGACGGAGGCGCCCGCGCTGCGCGTGGACGGCCGCACGGTCGACGCCGTCCCGCGCGCGGGCCAGTGCCTGCGCACGTTCCTGCGCGAGCAGGGGTCGCCGGGCGTGAAGAAGGGCTGCGACGGCGGCGACTGCGGCGCCTGCACGGTGCACGTGGACGGCGTGCCGGTGCACAGCTGCGTGTACCCGGCGCGGCGCGCGGCGGGCCGCGAGGTGACGACGATCGCCGGGCTCGCGGCCACCGCGGCCGAACCCACCGCGGACGGGCTGCACCCCGTGCAGCAGCGGTTCCACGACGCGCAGGGCTTCCAGTGCGGCTTCTGCACCGCCGGCATGATCATGACGGCGGCCACGCTCGACGACGAGCAGCGCGCGGACCTGCCCCGCAGCCTCAAGGGCAACCTCTGCCGCTGCACGGGCTACCGGGCGGTCGCGGACGCCGTGCTGGGCGACGCCGGCTGCGGCCGCGAGCACCCCGCCGGCTCTGCGGCCTGCGACGCCCCGCACGACGGCTGGACCGCCGCGCGGGCGCGCGGCGAGGCAGGGGGAGACGCCGGCACCGCCTTCGGCACGAGCGAGCCGGCGCCCGCGAGCAGGGGCGTGGTCACCGGCCAGGTGCGATACACCCTCGACGTCGACCCGGACGCCTACCCCGGGCTGCTGCACCTCACGCTGGCGCGCTCGCCCCACGCCCACGCGCGGATCGTCGCGATCGACGCCGCCGACGCGCTCGCCGTGCCCGGGGTGCAGGCCGTGCTCACGCACGAGGACGCGCCCGCCGCCCGGTTCAGCACGGCCCAGCACGAGCTGTGGACGGACGACCCGGACGACACGCGCATCCTCGACGACGTGGTCCGCTTCGTCGGGCAGCGCGTGGCGGCCGTCGTCGCCGACTCCGTCGCGGCCGCGGAGGAGGGCGTGCGCCGGCTGCGCGTCGAGTACGAGGTGCTGCCCGCCGTGGTCGACCCCGAGCAGGCGATGGCGCCCGGTGCGCCGCTGGTGCACCCCGAGCTGGACGCGGTGCAGGCGCGCGTGGCGAACCCGGGGACGAACCTCGTCGCCGAGCTGCACAGCGAGCTGGGCGACGTCGAGGCCGGGCTCGCGGAGGCCGCCGTCGTGCACGAGGCCACCTACCGCACGCAGCGGGTGCAGAACGCGGCCCTGGAGACGCACGCGGCGATCGCGTCGTTCGACGACGCCGGCCGGCTCGTCGTGCGCTCGTCCACCCAGGTGCCCTTCCTCGCCCGCCGCCACCTGGCGCGCGTGCTGGACCTGCCCATGGACCGCGTGCGCGTGGTGTGCGAGCGGGTGGGTGGCGGCTTCGGAGGCAAGCAGGAGGTGCTGGTCGAGGACGTCGCGGGCCTCGCCGCCCTCAAGCTCGGCCGCCCGGTGCAGCTCGAGCTCACGCGCACGGACACGTTCGTCGGCACGACGACGCGGCACCCGTTCCGGATCCGCGTCCGCGCGGGCGCGCGGCGCGACGGCACCCTCACCGCGATGCACCTGGACGTGCTGAGCAACACCGGCGCGTACGGCAACCACGGCCCGGGCGTGATGTTCCACGGCTGCGGCGAGTCGATCGCCGTCTACACCTGTGCGAACAAGAAGGTCGACGCGCACTGCGTCTACACGCACACGCTGCCGTCCGGCGCGTTCCGCGGGTACGGGCTGAGCCAGACGATCTTCGCCGTGGAGTCCGCGATGGACGAGCTGGCCAGGCAGCTCGGCATGGACCCGCTCGAGCTGCGTCGCCGCAACGTGGTGCGCGAGGGCGACGCGATGCTCTCCACGAGCCCGGAGCCGGAGGAGGACGTGCTGTACGGCAGCTACGGCCTCGACCAGTGCATCGAGCTGGCCGACGACGCCCTCGCCCGCGGCCGGGCGCGCGACGTCGCCGCGTACGGCGCGGACCCCGCGGCCCCGTCGCTGCCGTGGCTCGGCGCCGAGTGGGGCGTCGGCGAGGGCACGGCCGTCTCCATGATCGACACGGTGCCGCCGCGGGGGCACGTGTCGCACGCCCGCGCCAGGCTGCGCCCCGACGGGGTGGTGGAGGCCGAGGTCGGCACCGCCGAGTTCGGCAACGGCACCACGACCGTGCACGCGCAGCTCGTCGCCGCCGCCCTCGGGCAGCGGGCGGCCGACGTCGTCGTCAGGCAGTCCGACACCGACCTGGTGGAGCACGACACGGGCGCCTTCGGGTCCACCGGCACCGTCGTGGCGGGCAAGGCGTCCCTCGCGGCCGCGACGGAGCTGGCGGAGCGGGTGCGCGTGGTCGCGTCGGCGCTCACCGGCACCCCGTCGGCGCAGTGCCGCCTGGTGCCCGGCGGGGTGGAGCACGAGACCGGCGCGGTGGTCCCGCTGGCCGAGGTGGCGCGGCACGCGCACACCGCGGGCGTGCGGCTCGAGGCCGAGGGACGCTGGGGCGGCACGCCCCGGTCGGTGGCGTTCAACGTGCACGGCTTCCGGGTGGCCGTGCACCGCGGCACCGGCGAGATCCGCATCCTGCAGAGCGTGCAGGCCGCCGACGCCGGCGAGGTCGTGAACCCGCGCCAGTGCCGTGGCCAGGTCGAGGGCGGCATCGCGCAGGCCCTCGGCGCCGCGCTGTACGAGGACGTCGTGATCGACGGCGCCGGCCGCGTCACGACCGACATCTTCCGCCAGTACCACCTGCCCACGTTCGCGGACGTGCCGCGCAGCGAGGTCTACTTCGCGCGCACCACCGACTCCACGGGCCCGATGGGCGCGAAGTCGATGAGCGAGAGCCCGTTCAACCCCGTCGCCCCGGCGCTCGCCAACGCGCTGCGCGCCGCCACCGGCGTCCGGTTCACCGAGCTCCCGCTCGCCCGCGACAGGGTCTACCTGGGCATGAGGGCGGCCGCCACGGCCTGACGGCGAGATCGAGGTACCCGTCGCGACGTCGACCCACCGAGGGTCGATCTCGCGACGGGTGCCTCGATCTCGCGCTCAGGCGAGGAGGTCGAGGTCGGCCTCGGTGTCGAGGTCACGGCCGTCGCCGGGATGGGTGACGACGTCGATCAGGGCGGCATGCGCGCGCAGGAACGCGCGCGCGCCGGCGTCGCCCTCGGCGCTCGCCGCCGCCGGTCCGGCGAGCGCGGCGTCCAGCACGAGCGGGTGCGACCAGCGGGGGCGGCCCTGCTCGGGCCCGGCCTGGTCGGACGCGGGCGCGTCGGCCCAGAGGGAGGCGGTGACGCGGCCCGGCCGGTGCGCGGCCAGGAGGCGGGCGACGTCGCCGGGCGTGACGCCCGGCTGGTCGACGTGGGCGACGACGACGCGGGCGACGGGCGACCCGTCGTCGGGCTGCAGCGCCGCCGCGACCCCGGCCTGCAGCGACGAGCCCATGCCCGTGGCCCAGCGCTCGTTGACGACGACGCGCACGCCGGCGGTGCCGGTGAGACGGTCCGCGGCGGTCGCGACCCGCGCGGCGTCGGCGCCGAGCACGACCACGACGTCGTCGCAGCCGCCGTCGGCCAGGACGCGGGCGACGTGCTCGACGAGGGGGCGGCCGCGGTGGGGGAGCAGGGCCTTGGGTCCCCGGCCGAGCCGGGTGCCCGCCCCCGCCGCGAGCAGGACGGCGACGCTGCGGCCCGCCGCGGGGGCGGGGCCGGTCGCGGGGCCCGTCACGCGTCGTCGCGGCGCGCGTCGTAGCGCTGCTGCGCGGCGCTGACCTCGTCGACGGCGCCCTCGAGCACGTCGATGAGCCCGATGAGGCGGTCGGCGACCTGCCGGCCGAGGTCGGTCAGCGAGTACTCCACGTGCGGGGGGATGGTGGTGCGCACCTCGCGCGCGACCATGCCGTCGCGCTCCAGCGCCTGCAGGGTCTGGGCGAGCATCTTCTCGCTGACGCCGTCGATCCGGCGACGCAGGGCGTTGAACCGGACCGCGCCGTCGCGCAGCCCCGCGACCGTGAGGACGCCCCAGCGGCCGGTGACGGCCTCGAGCGCCTGGCGCGAGGTGCAGCCGCGCGAGAAGACGTCGGCGATCATCGCGTCGGTCGGGCCGGCGGCGGCCTCGTCCAGGGCGACGGCGGTGGGGGAGTCGGGGGTCACCGATCCAGGATACGGCGCGATCCCGCGGCAGGCACTGTGAGGAAGGCCGCACTTGCGCATGGTTGGCACTTTCGAAAAGTTAGCGCATGCTGTGGGGGTGGCCCCGAGCGGGCCGCGCACCCGACCCGTCCTTGAAGGGGAGCATCACCATGACCATCGCCGTCACCGGAACCAGCGGCCACCTGGGCCGCCTCGTCGTCGAGTCCCTCCTCGCCCGGGGCGCCGCGCCCGCGGACGTGGTGGCGCTCGCCCGCTCGACGGAGAAGGTCGCGGACCTCGCCGCCCGCGGCGTCGTCGTCCGGGAGGCCGACTACGACCGGCCCGAGACCCTCGTCCCCGCCCTCGACGGGGTCGACGTCCTCGTGCTCGTCTCCGGCTCCGCCGTCGGGCAGCGTGCGCGCCAGCACGGCGCCGTGATCGACGCCGCGAAGGGCGCCGGCGTCGGCCGCGTGGTCTACACGAGCGCCCCGCACGCCGACACCTCGCCGCTCGTCCTCGCGCCCGAGCACAAGGCCACCGAGGAGCTGCTCGCCGCGTCGGGCCTGTCCACGACGGTGCTCCGCAACGGCTGGTACACCGAGAACTACCTCGGCGACGTGCAGCAGGCCCGGGAGACCGGCGAGATCGCGCACAGCGTCGGCGACGGCCGCGTGGCCAGCGCCAGCCGCGCCGACTACGCCGAGGCCGCCGCCGTCGTCGCGCTCGACGCGCACCGCGACGGGGGGCACGACGGCGCCGTCTACGAGCTGTCCGGTGACATGGCGTGGGACTTCGACGAGCTCGCCGCCACCGCCGCCGAGGTGCTCGGCCGGCCCGTGGCCTACCGCCCGCTGACCGCGGAGGAGCACCGCGACGCGCTGCTCGCCGCCGGCCTCGACGAGGGCACCGCCGGGTTCGTCGTCGCGCTCGACGGCGACACGCGCGCCGGCCTGCTCGCCGAGACCTCGGGCGACCTCGCCCGCCTCGTCGGCCGCCCGACCACGCCGCTGGCCGAGGGCCTGCGCCGCGCCCTGGCGGCCTGATGACCCCGCTCCCGGGCGACCGCCTCGCCGACGACACGCGCATGGCCGCGGTCACGCTGCACGTGCGCGACCTCGACCTCATGACGCGCTACTACCGCGACGCCCTGACGCTCACGGAGCTCGCCGTGCCCGAGGGCCTCGAGCTGCCGGCCGGGGCGCGCCGCGAGGAGACCACCGTACTGGGCCGCGGCACCACGCCGCTCGTCGTCCTGCACCGGGCGCGGGACCTGCCCGCACCCGGCCGCGGGGAGGCCGGCCTGTTCCACACGGCCGTGCTCTTCGACGACGAGCCCGGGCTCGCCCACGCGCTCGCGTCCGTCGCGACGACCGCGCCGAGCACGTTCATCGGCAGCGCGGACCACCTGGTGTCGCAGGCGTTCTACTTCACCGACCCGGAGGGAAACGGCGTCGAGCTGTACGCCGACCGGCCGCGCGAGGAGTGGGCCTGGGACGGCGCGCACGTGCGCATGGACACGCTGTACCTCGACCCGAACGCCTTCCTCGGCGACCACCTCACCGACGCCGCGCGGGACGCCCTCGCCACGGGCGACCCGGAGGCCCGTGCCGCGGGCACCCGCGCGGCCGGGGCCGGCGCCGTCGTCGGGCACGTCCACCTGCAGGTGGGAGACGTGCCCGCGGCCCGCCGCTTCTACGTCGAGACCCTCGGCTTCGCCGAGACGGCGAGCGTGCCCGGCGCGCTGTTCGTCTCCGCGGGCGGGTACCACCACCACATGGCGATGAACACGTGGAACAGCCGGGGCGCCGGCCCGCGCGCCTCGACCCTCGGCCTCGGCACCGTGGCCATCACGGTGCCCGGCGCCGACGACGTCGGCGCGCTGCGCGAGCGCCTGGACCGGGCCGGCGTGGCGGTGCGCGACGACGGCGCGGCCGTGCGCTTCGAGGACCCGTGGCGCAACGCCGTGGAGGTCCGCGCGGCCTGACCGGCCCGGTACCCGTGGGGCGGCGTGGCCGGTGCGGCCGCGACGCCCCACGGCCGGCGTGGACCGGATCGCTTCCCGGGGCGCGCATTTCCTACACTCGCGCGGTGCGTCGTGTGCTGAGTGGTTGGTTGGACCTGTTCGTCGTCACGCTGGTCGTCGTGATGGTCCTGGGGCTGGTGGTCCCGGTCCCGCCGACGGCGCAGCAGGTCGTGGACGTCGCGGCGGACGTCGCGGTCACCGTCCTGTTCCTCGTCTACGGCATGCGGCTGTCCACCCGCGAGGTGTGGGCCGGCCTGCGCAACTGGCGCCTCCAGGGCGGCATCCTCGCCGCCACCTACGTCGTGTTCCCCGTTCTGGGGCTCGTGGTCGCGTGGGCGGTCGCGCCGCTCGTCGGTGCGCCGCTGGCCGCCGGCCTGCTCTACCTGTCGCTGCTCCCGTCCACCGTGCAGTCGTCGGTGGCCTTCACGTCCGTGGCGCGCGGCAACGTCGCCGGCGCCATCTGCGGGGCCACCGTGTCCAACGTGCTGGGCATGGTCGTCACGCCGCTGCTGGTCCTGTGGCTCATGACCGACGCGGACGGCGGCGGCGGCGCGACCGCCGGGCACGGGCTGGACGGGCTGCAGACCGTGCTGCTGCAGCTGCTGCTCCCGTTCGTCGTGGGCCAGCTGCTGCAGCCGTGGGTGGGCGACTGGATCCGCGCCCGCCGCTGGCTCACCCTGGGCGTGGACCGCGGCACCATCCTCGTCGTCGTGTTCTCCGCGGTCGCGGCGGCCAGCTCCGCGGGCGTCTGGGCCGGCATCTCGGGCTGGGCGATCGTCGCCCTGCTGGCGGTGAGCGCCGTCATGCTCGCCGTGATGCTCGGCGTCACCTGGTGGGGCGGCGCCGCCCTGAAGCTGCCCCTCGAGGACCGCGTCGCGCTGCTCATGTGCGGGTCCAAGAAGTCCCTCGCCACGGGCCTGCCCATGGCGAGCGTGCTCTTCCCCGTCGCCGCGGCCGGCGTCATCGCCGTGCCGGTGATCATCTTCCACCAGCTCCAGCTCGTCGTCTGCGCCGTGCTCGCGCGGCGCCTCGCGCTGCGCGAGCGCGAGGCCGGACGGCCCGCTGCGAGCACGCAGGACCGCTCCTAGCGTGGCCGGATGGCCGGGCAGGACGAGGGGCGCGAGCGGTGGTCGCAGGACGTCACCGAGCACTCCGACGCGCTGGACCTCGAGGACGACGTCTTCACCTGGGACGACCCCGTCCGCATCGCCGCGTCGTTGAAGCGGTCGGCCGAGGCGAGCGGGCGGCGCAAGGGCACGCCGTACCGGTCGGCGATGTCGATGCTGACCTTCTACGTCAACCGCGCCGGGGCGAACCTCCCCGCCGCGCAGCGGGACGTGCTCGAGCGGGCGAAGGACGAGCTGCGCAGGGCGTTCGGCCGGGAGTGACCCCCGTCGACCGGCGGGCCCGATGGCCGAGGCACGTCAGTCGAAGGTGACTCCCGTCAGCTCCTCGGACACCGCCCACAGCCGCGCCGCGTCCGCGGTGCTGCGCAGCGACGCCCACGGCCGCTGCTCCACCGGAGGCCCGCCGAGCCGGCCCGGCCACCCGGGGCCGTAGAAGCCGCCGTCCCGCGCCGTCCGCGACGTCGCGGCCAGCAGCGCCGGCAGCGCCGCGCTCTCGACCGTCCCGACCACCAGGCCGCGCGCCGAGAACCACCGGACCATCCGCACCTCGCGGGTGTCGGCGGCCCGGCTCACCTCCGGGCGCGCCGCCAGCAGGCTGGTCGGCGCGACACCGGGGTGGGAGACGTTGCTCGTGATCCCCCAGCCCGAGGCGCGGGCGCGGCGGCCGAGCTCGAACCCGAACAGGGCACAGGCGAGCTTCGACCGGCGGTACGCGCGCATGCCGTCGTAGTGCCGCTCCTCGTTGAGGTCGTCCCAGCGCAGCGCGCCGCGACGTGCCGCGACGCTCGTCTGCGACGTCACCCGAGCCCGGCCCGCCCGGAGCAGCGGCAGCAGGCGTCCCGTGAGCGCGACGTGGCCGAGGTGGTTGGTGCCGAGCTGCAGCTCGAACCCGTCGTCGGTGGTGCGCCGTTCGGGCGGCGTCATCACCCCGGCGTTGTTGACCAGGCGGTGGATCGGGTCCCCCTCGGACCGCAGCCGGTCCGCGAGCGCCGCGACCGACGCCAACGACGCGAGGTCCAGCTCGAGCAGCCGGAGCCTGGCCCCGGGGTGGCGCCCGAGGATCCTCGCGACCGCCGTCTCACCCTTTCCCGGGTTGCGGACCGGCATCAGCACCTCGGCCCCTGCCCCGGCGAGCCGGGTCGCGATCTCGAGCCCGACGCCGTCGCTCGCGCCCGTGACCAGCGCCCGCGTCCCCGACAGGTCGGGCACCGTGAGGTCGTGCTCCCTGCGTGCCATGCTCTCTCGCCCCCGTGTCGTCCGTCGGTGGACCCGTGGGCCCCGTCGACACGAGGGTCCCCGACGGGGGCCGCCCGTGCCAGGGCCTGACGATCCCTGGCTGGGGCCCCCTACACTGGCACGCACGCACCGGACGACGACGTCGGGAGGTCGCGGTGGAGCGGACGGCCGCCTCGGTGGCAGGCAAGGGTCAGGGGGCCCGCGCGAGCGGGGTGAGGCGCGACCCGCGGAGCGTGCGCGCGGCGTACGAGCGCTTCATCGGCACGGGCGAGCTGCCCGCCGGGATCGACCCCGTGGTCGCCGACTCCTGGCGCCGGTCGGTGCGCAGCGGCGTCGACCCGGACACCCCGCACCCGCAGGTCGCCCTCGCCGACGACGACCTGGCCGCCTATCGCGCCGCCCACCCCCTCGCCGCGGTGATGCCCGTGGTGCGCGAGCTGGTGGTCGACGGCGCGGCGGACGACGGGCTCGTCGTGGCCGTCTCCGACGAGGTCGGCCGCCTGCTGTGGGTCGAGGGCAACCCGCGCCTGCGCGGCACCGTGGACCGGGTGGGCTTCGTCGAGGGCGCCGTGTGGCGCGAGGAGAGCGTCGGCACCAACGCGCCCGGGACCGCCCTCGCCACCCGCCGCGCCGTCCAGGTGATCGGCGCGGAGCACTTCTCCCGCCCCGTGCAGGAGCTGAGCTGCGCGGCCGCCCCGATCCGCGACCCCGCCACCGGCCGGGTGCTCGGCGTCCTCGACGTCACGGGGCGGCGGGCCGCGGCGACGCACGTCGTGCTGTCGCTGGTGCGCGCCACCGTGGCCACGGTGGAGCGCGAGCTCGCGACCCGCGCGGCCGCCGCCCCGGGCCTTCCGGCGCCCGTCGACCTGCGCGTGCTCGGGCGCCCGGCCCTGCGGTGCCGGTCCGGCGACCGGGCCCTCTCGCTGCGGCACGCCGAGATCCTGCTGCTGCTCGCGGAGCACCCGCGCGGCCTCGGCGCCGACGAGCTGGCCGTGCTGCTGCACCCCGGCGAGCTGTCCGGCGTCACCGTCCGGGCCGAGGTGTCCCGGCTGCGGCACGTCGCCGGGCCGCTGCTCGCCGGGTCGCGCCCCTACCGCCTCGCCCGGCCGCTGCGGACCGACGCCGACGACGTCCGAGCGTCCCTCGCGCTCGGCGACGTGCGCGGCGCCCTCGCCGCGTACGCGCCCCTGCTGCCGCGGTCCGTCGCGCCGGGCGTGGAACGCCTCCGGGCCGAGCTGTCCGCGGAGGTCCGCGCGGCCGTCCTCGCCTCCGGCGACCCCGACGCCCTCGACGCCTGGGTGTGCGGCGTCGACGGCGCGGACGATCACGCCGCGTGGTCCCGGCTGCTCGCCGTCGCGCCCGCCGGCAGCCCGCAGGCCGTGCGCGCCCGCGCCCGCGTCACGCTGCTCGACGCCGACCTGTCCTGACTGCAACGGGCCTGCAACCTTCGACGCCCTACCGTCGGCGGAACGCGGCGCGACGAGGCGCCGTCACGCGAGGAGGCAGCATGACCGTCTACGCAGCCCCCGGCCAGCCCGGGGCGATCGCCGAGTACCGCGCGCGGTACGACCACTGGATCGGCGGGGAGTACGTGCCGCCGTCGAGCGGCCAGTACTTCGAGAACCCCAGCCCGGTCACGGGCCAGACCTTCACCGAGGTGGCGCGCGGCAACGCCGACGACATCGAGCGGGCCCTCGACGCCGCCCACGGCGCGGCGCCGGCCTGGGGGCGCACGTCCGTCACCGAGCGGGCGAACATCCTCAACAAGATCGCCGACCGCATGGAGGCCCACCTCGAGAAGATCGCCGTGGCGGAGACGTGGGAGAACGGCAAGCCCGTCCGCGAGACCCTCGCCGCCGACATCCCGCTCGCCATCGACCACTTCCGCTACTTCGCCGGCGCCATCCGCGCCCAGGAGGGGTCGATCTCCGAGATCGACGAGGACACGGTCGCGTACCACTTCCACGAGCCGCTCGGCGTCGTCGGGCAGATCATCCCGTGGAACTTCCCGATCCTCATGGCCACGTGGAAGCTGGCTCCGGCGCTCGCGGCGGGCAACGCCGTCGTGCTCAAGCCGGCCGAGCAGACGCCCGCGTCGATCCTGTTCCTCATGGACATCATCGGCGACCTGCTGCCGGCGGGCGTCGTCAACGTGGTCAACGGCTTCGGCGTCGAGGCGGGCAAGCCGCTCGCGTCGTCGTCGCGGATCCGCAAGATCGCGTTCACGGGCGAGACCACGACGGGCCGCCTGATCATGCAGTACGCGTCGCAGAACATCATCCCGGTGACGCTGGAGCTGGGCGGCAAGAGCCCGAACATCTTCTTCTCGGACGTCGCGTCGGCGAAGGACGACTTCTACGACAAGGCGCTCGAGGGGTTCACGATGTTCGCCCTCAACCAGGGGGAGGTGTGCACCTGCCCGTCGCGCGCGCTCATCCAGTCCGACATCTACGACCAGTTCCTGGGCGACGCGCTGGAGCGCACCAGGGCGGTGAAGCAGGGCAACCCGCTCGACACCGACACGATGATCGGCGCGCAGGCGAGCAACGACCAGCTCGAGAAGATCCTCAGCTACATCGACATCGGCAAGGCGGAGGGCGCGACGGTCCTCACGGGCGGCCACCGCGCCGAGCTCGAGGGCGACCTCGCGGGCGGGTACTACGTGACCCCCACGGTGTTCGAGGGCAAGAACACCATGCGGATCTTCCAGGAGGAGATCTTCGGGCCGGTGGTGTCGGTGACCGACTTCGCGGACTTCGACGACGCGATGAAGATCGCCAACGACACGCTCTACGGCCTGGGCGCGGGCGTCTGGTCCCGGCAGGGCGAGACGGCGTACCGCGCCGGCCGCACCATCGAGGCCGGGCGGGTCTGGACGAACTGCTACCACGCCTACCCGGCGGCCGCCGCGTTCGGCGGGTACAAGGGCTCGGGCGTCGGCCGCGAGAACCACAAGATGATGCTCGACCACTACCAGCAGACCAAGAACCTCCTGGTCAGCTACTCGGGCCAGAAGCTCGGGTTCTTCTAGGCCGACGACCGACACGACGACGGGGCAGACGATGAGCGACACGATCTCGCGTGTCGCCGTGTCCGACGCCGCGGCCGGGCTCCTCGCCCGGCTGCGGCGTCAGCACGGCGAGCTGATGTTCCACCAGTCCGGGGGCTGCTGCGACGGGTCCAGCCCGATGTGCTACCCCGACGGCGACTTCCTCGTGGGCGACGCGGACGTGCACCTGGGCGACCTGGCCGTCGTCGACGGACCCGTGGACGAGGCCGGCGCGACGGGCGAGCCGTTCACCGTGCCGGTGTGGATGAGCCGCGCCCAGTTCGAGTACTGGAGCCACACGCACCTGACGATCGACGTCGTCCCGGGGCGCGGCGCGGGCTTCAGCGTGGAGGCACCCGAGGGGGTGCGCTTCCTCATCCGCTCGCGGCTGCTCACCGACGAGGAGTCGGAGGCGCTGGCGGGGCCGCCGTCCTGACCCGCCGGCACGCGGCCCGCGAGGGCGTCAGAGCGCGGCGAAGCGCCCGACCGCGACGAAGACGGCGAGCGCGAGCAGGACGACGTTCACCGGCAGGCTCTTGCTCTCGCCCAGACGCACGTGCAGCGGGATCGCGCCGACCTGCGTGATCGCGAGCCCGACGGCGGCGACCGGGGTCAGCACGGGCGCGACGCCGGTGGCCCACGGGAGGATCACGCCGACGGCGCCCAGCACCTCGAGCCAGGCCAGGGTGCGGACGGCGGTGACCCGCTCGGGGGTCACCCAGCGCATCTGCTCCTGCAGCGCGGGGATCGGCCGGAGGGCCTTGCCGAGGCCGGCCATGAGGAAGACGGCGGCGAGCAGACCGGAGGCGATCCACAGGGCGATGTTCATGCGAGTCCTTCGAGGGGCGGCCGCGACGACCCGTCTGGTCGGTCACTCTTTGTGCCTGGCTGCATGATGGGTAATCATCGGACGGCCTACAAAAGGCACACGCGTGTGCCGGAGGCACACCGGGGGACGGCCGATCGGGCGGAGACGACATGACCATCGAGGCGACCTCGACGCACGGGGCGCCGGGCGGGCCGGTGCTCGGCGGGGCGTGCCACGCGGACGCGACGACCAGCGAGGTGCGCGCGGTGCTCGACCGGGTGGGCGACAAGTGGAGCACCCTGGTGCTCGGCACGCTGGCCCCGGGCCCGCGGCGGTTCACCGAGCTGCTGCACGGGATCGACGGGATCTCGCAGCGGATGCTCACGCTCACGCTGCGCCAGCTGGAGCGGGACGGGCTGGTGAGCCGCACGGTGCACGCCGTCGTCCCGCCGCGCGTCGACTACGAGCTCACCGAGCTCGGGCAGACCCTGCTGCCGCCGGTCATCGCGCTCGTGGAATGGGCGTTCGCCCACACGGACGCCATCCGCGCCCACCGCGAGCGGTACGACCAGGCGCGGGCCGAGGCCTGAGGGGCGGCGTCCGCCCGGCCGTCACCAGCCGGCGAAATGGCCCACGGCGACGAACGCCGCGCCCAGCAGCAGGACCACGTTGACCCACAGCTGGGCGAGCTCGCGGCGGCGCACGTGCACCGAGATCGCCAGGGCCTGCAGCACCACCAGGCACGTCGCGGCGACCGGCGTCAGCCACGGCAGCGTGCCGGTGGCCTGCGGCAGGATCAGCCCGAGCGCGCCGGCGATCTCCGCCAGGCCGATGAACCGCACGACCACGCCGGGGAAGTCCTCGACCCAGCCCATCGCCGACCGCAGCCGGTCACGGCTGCGGGTGAGCTTCACGACACCCACGGCCAGGTAGAGCAGGGCCAGCAGCCCGGCGGCGACCCACAGTCCGACGTTCATCCCGTGCCTCCTCGCGGCAGCAGCTCGAGGGCGAGCGGCGGCGTTGCCCGGGTCGGAGCGGCGACGCCGTCGTGCCTGTGCCTGGTGCTGTCCGGAACCTAGCGCGCCGATGCCGCGACGGGAACGACCTCGCCCGTGGTGTCGGAGGGTCGGCGCCCGATATGTTCTGCGGGTGACCCGAGAGACCCTGCCCTCCCTGTCGGCGCTGCCCGCGTGGCTCGTGCCGTCCGTCTACCTCCACTGGTCGGCCGACTGGCTCACGGAGTCCGTCGCGATCGCCACCCGCGCCCCGGAGCACCGGCTGCCGGGCGGGCCCGACGGCCCGCAGCGGGGCGACGTGGTCGTGACGGTCCTCGGGGACGCCGGCGTCGTCGCTGCGGTGGAGCTCATGGGCGCCACCGACGGCGAGAGCTGGGTGAGCGACGACCTGTTCGGCCCGGACCGGCCGATCGTCTGGGCCGACCTCTTCGACGGCGCGGACACCTACACCGGGTCGTCGGGCTGGCTGCCGCCGGACCACGCGCGGCTGGTGCTCGACGGCGTCGCGGAGCAGTTCCGCGGCGGCCCCGTGCACACGCTCGACCCGGGCGACTGCGGCGCCGGTGCCACCGCGTCCGACGTGCACGCGCTGCGCATCCTGGGCCACCGCGCCGTGACGGGCTGGTCGATGCGCCGCGAGGAGCGCTGCGCCACGTGCGAGCGCTTCGTCGACGTGCACCGCATGCAGGCCCACGACGACGGCGCCGTCCGGCTGGGGACGACGACGGCCGGCGGGCGCACGCTCGAGCAGCTGGTGCGCGACGTGCACCTGCTGTGCGAGCAGTGCCACGACCTCATGCACGCGCACACCGTCTCCTCGCAGCGGGCGCGGATGCGCCCGCAGTGCCCGGGGTGCGGCGCGCGCGGCAAGACCAAGCGCATCGTGTGGGGCATGACGTTCCAGGACGACGTGATGAACGCCGAGCCGGACGTCGTCTACGGCGGCTTCGAGGTGCCGGTGCCGACGCCCGAGTGGTACTGCACCGAGTGCCACGCGAACTTCGCGAGCAGCGTCATCGCGTCCCGTGCGCTCACGTCCGCCGACACGGGCGGCAGCGCGGGCGTCGTCGCCGTCACGGGGTCGCTGTCGATCGTGCCGGACCTGCCGGAGGACGAGCCCGCCGCCTGACGGCTCGCGGCCCCTGCGACGGCCGCGGCCGGACCTCGGGTCAGGCCGCGGCCGTCGCGGCGGCGCGGCGGCGCCGTCGCACCAGGCCGTGCTCCGCGGGCGGCACGTACGGGGCGAGGAGCAGCGGCATGCCGGCCTCGAGGGGCGTGCGGTCGGCCTTGCGCCCGTTGCAGCGCTCGCACGCCGCGACGAGGTTGAGCCACGACGAGTCGCCACCGCGCGAGCGGGGGATCACGTGGTCCACCGTCTCGGCGGGCCCGCCGCAGTACGCGCAGGCGCCGTCCCGGCGCTTCACGCCGTCCTTCGTCACCGCCGGGCGGCCCGCGCCGCGGTAGCGCCACCGCATCGCGACGTACCGCACCAGCCGCAGCACGCGGGGCATCGGGTAGGGGCCGAACCGGTGACCCTCGACGGCCTCCTCGACCACGGCGACCTCGCGCACCAGCATCGTGATGGCGTGCTTGACCGAGACGCGGTGCAGGGGCTCGTAGCCCGCGTTGAGCACCAGGACGTCGGCCACGGTCCCGCTCCCTCCTCGGTGGGCAGGCGTGCCGTGTGAATCTCCTCACAGCATGCTGCCGAGGTGAAAGTATGCCGCCGAAGCCTGGAAGTCCAGGGCATACGGCCCGATGAGTCCGGTCCGCGCGCGCCGTCCACCCTCCGTCGACGACATCCGACGGAGGATCACATGAGGCTCAGCGTCGCGATCTTCACCTCGCTCGACGGGGTGGTGCAGGGGCCGGGAGGGCCCGAGGAGGACACCCGCGGCGGCTTCGCCGAGGGCGGCTGGTTCGTCCCGTTCACCGCGGACCCCGTGTTCGGCGAGGTCGTCGAGGGCTGGTTCGCCGAGGTCGACGCGTTCCTGCTCGGCCGTACCACCTACGACATGTTCCACAAGTCCTGGGGCCAGGTGACCGACCCGGACGACGCCCTCGCGGCCCGCATCAACGCCGGCCCCCGATACGTCGTCTCCTCGACCCTGACCGATCCCGCATGGGCCGGCACCACCGTGATCAGCCCCGCCGACGAGGCCGATCTGGCCGCCCGGGTGCAGGCGCTCAAGGACGGGCCGGACGGCGAGCTGCAGGTGCACGGCAGCGCCCGCCTCGCCAGCACCCTGCACGACCTGGGGCTCGTCGACGTCTACCGCCTCGTCCTCGCGCCCGTCGTGGTCGGGTCCGGCGCGCGGCTGTTCGACGACGGCGCCACGCCCTCCGGGTTCGCCGTCACGTGGTCGCGGCTCGGCGAGTCCGGGCTGGTGTTCCTCGAGCTCGCGCCCCGCCCGCTGCGGCACGGCACCGCGGACGTCGTGGACGGCGGCCAGTCCGTGCGGGTCGAGGACTGACCTCACGCGTCGTCGAGCACCAGCGGCCGCACCTGCCCGCCGGCGGCGACGAAGAACCCGCGCAGCCGCACTCCACGGACCGCGGCCTCGGCGCGCAGGTCGCGGTTCCAGGCACGGTCGTCGTCGGTGCGGGTCGCGTCGCCCGGGCGCTCCAGGACGACGACGGCGCACCCGCCGGGCGCCTCGTCGTCGATCACGCCGCGCAGCACGGCGCCCAGCCCGGCGAGGGAGTCGCCGTCGGGCCGGACGGACGGGTCGTCGATCGGCAGCGCCAGGCCGAGGAGGCGGTCGTCGGCGTCGAGCCACGTGACGGTGAGGGCGCGCCGTCGCGGGGAGGCGCCGCCGGCGAGGAACAGGGCGAGCTCCAGGAGCTCGGCGTCGTCGGCGATCTGGTCGCCCGGGCCGAATGCGGTGGTGGTGTCCATGCGTCGTCACCCTGCCGCACCCGCGGGCCCGCCCGTGGGCGTCGTCCACAGGCCTCCTGACCCTGGTTGCCGAACAGGCAGTTGACACCGTGATGGCGGCCCATCGGGCCTCATCACGGTGTCAATTGCCTGCTCGGCAACCGGCCGGGGTGGGGTCAGCCCGCGAGGTAGCGGGCGTACGCGCCGGTGGTGAGGAACGGCGGGAACTCCTCGCCGAGGGCCACCTCGCGGAACAGGGCCACGGCGTCGTCGAACCGGTCGCCCGACGAGCGGGGCAGGCCGCGCAGCACGTCGCGCAGCACCGCCTCGCACCGCACCCGGGTGATGGGCAGGCCGTCCTCCGTCGTCGTGCCCGAGGCCACCCACTGCCACACCTGCGACCGGGAGATCTCGGCGGTCGCGGCGTCCTCCATGAGGTGGTCGATCGCGGCCGCGCCCACGCCCCGCAGCCACGACTCGATGTAGCGCACCCCCACGGACACGTTGGTGCGCAGACCCGCGGCGGTGACGGTGGCGCCCGAGCGGCGGGCCGACGCGACGTCCAGCAGGTCGGCCTGGCCCACCTCGACGTCGTCGCGCAGGCGGTCGACCTGGTGGTCGCGCTCGCCGAGCACCTCGTCGAACGCCCCGCGCGCCACCTCGACCAGGTCGGGGTGCGCCACCCAGGTGCCGTCGAAGCCCGCCGCGGCCTCGCGGGTCTTGTCGGCCCACACCTGCTCGACGGCGCGCTCGGTCACCTCGGGGGAGCGGCGGTCGGGGATGAAGGCGCTCATCCCGCCGATGGCGTGCGCCCCACGCCTGTGGCACGTGGCGACGAGCAGCTCCGTGTACGCCCGCATGAACGGCGC
This sequence comes from Isoptericola sp. NPDC057653, assembly GCF_042799955.1. Lineage (NCBI taxonomy): Bacteria > Bacillati > Actinomycetota > Actinomycetes > Micrococcales > Promicromonosporaceae > Isoptericola > Isoptericola sp. NPDC057653. The sequence goes on from NZ_JBHVHP010000001.1 coordinate 1,919,130, forward strand.
GGTCATCGTCACCTGGCCGCGGTCGGGCAGCACGTACGACGAGCCCCGGGTGCGGAAGCACTTGATGACGCTGAACAGGTAGTCCCAGCGCCCAGCGTTGAGCCCGGCGCAGTGGTCGCGCAGCTCGTAGAGGATCTCCTCCATCTCGAACGCGGCGGGCAGCGTCTCGACGAGCACCGTGGCGCGGATGGTGCCGCGGGGGATGCCGAGCGCGTCCTGCGCGGCCTCGAAGACCTCGTTCCACAGCCGCGCCTCGCGGTAGCCCTCGAGCTTCGGCAGGTAGAAGTAGGGCCCCCGTCCGCGCGAGACCAGCTCGTGGGCGTTGTGGAACAGGTACAGGCCGAAGTCGACCAGCGTGCCCGACGCCGGCTGCGTCGACCCGTCCGGGCCGGTGTAGGCCAGGTGCGACTCGAACAGGTGCCAGCCGCGCGGCCGGAAGACGATCGTCGGCAGCTCGGTGAGGTCGGTGGAGCGCAGCGCGTACCGCTTGCCCGCCGGGTTGGTGAAGGTCAGCGTGCCGCGGATCGCGTCGTGCAGGGCGAGCTGGCCCTCCACCACGTTGCGCCACGTGGGGGACTGCGCGTCCTCGGCGTCGGCCAGCCAGCACCGGGCGCCCGAGTTGAGCGCGTTGATCGTCATCTTCGGGTCCGTCGGCCCCGTGATCTCGACGCGGCGGTCGCTCAGCCCCGGTGCCCCGGCCGCGCCGGCGACCCGCCAGGACGGGTCGTCGCGCACGGGCCGGGTGGCCGGGTGGAAGTCCGGGTCGTCGCCGTCGGCGATGCGCCGCATGCGCCGCTGGCGCTCCAGCAGGAGCGACGTGCGGTCGTCGGCGAACCGGTCGTGCAGCATCGCCAGGAACTCCAGCGCCTCCGGGGTGAGGATCTCCTCGTCGCGCGGCCCGAGGGGTGCGGTGGCGGTGACGTGACCCTCGCCGAGGGTCGCCGTGCCCCAGGCCGACGGCCCGGGGGCCGTGTCGGCGAGCGGGGTGCCGACGGCCGGTGCGACGACCGGCACCGGGGTGGTGCGCGGGGGAGCGGTGGTCGGGGACGTGAGCGTGGTCATGGCGTGCCTCCGGGCGGTCCGGGCTGAGCGGGGGTGGGGACGGGTCAGAACTGCGCGGCCTCGGTGGAGCCGGCGAGCGCGAGGGTGGCGGCGTCGGGGTTGAGCGCCGTCGACACGCGGTCGAAGTAGCCGGTGCCGACCTCGCGCTGGTGCTTCGTGGCGGTGTAGCCGCGCTCCTCGGCGGCGAACTCGGCCTCCTGCAGCCGCACGTAGGCGGACATCTGCTCGCGGGCGTACCCGTGGGCGAGGTCGAACATCGAGTAGTTGAGGGCGTGGAAGCCGGCCAGGGTGATGAACTGGAACCGGAAGCCCATCGCGCCCAGCTCGCGCTGGAACCTGGCGATCGTGTCGTCGTCCAGGTGCTTCTTCCAGTTGAACGACGGCGAGCAGTTGTAGGCCAGCATCTGGTCGGGGAAGTCGGCCTTGACGGCCTCGGCGAACGACCGCGCGAGCTCGAGGTCGGGGGTGCCGGTCTCCATCCAGATGAGGTCGGCGTACGGGGCGTAGGCCTTGGCCCGGGCGATGCAGGGCTCGACGCCGTTGCGGACCTCGTAGAACCCCTCGCCCGTGCGCCCGCCGGTGAGGAACGGGCGGTCCCGCTCGTCGACGTCCGACGTGATCAGGGTGGCCGCCTCGGCGTCCGTGCGGGCGATGACCACGCTCGGCACGTCGGAGACGTCGGCCGCGAGCCGCGCCGCGTTGAGCGTGCGCACGTGCTGCTGGGTGGGGATCAGCACCTTGCCGCCGAGGTGGCCGCACTTCTTCTCGCTGGCGAGCTGGTCCTCCCAGTGCACGCCCGCGGCGCCCGACGCGATCATCGAGCGCATCAGCTCGTACGCGTTGAGCGGGCCGCCGAACCCGGCCTCGGCGTCCGCCACGATCGGGGCGAGCCAGTCGCGGGTGGGGGCGCCGTTCTCGGAGACGTCGATCTGGTCGGCGCGCAGCAGCGCGTTGTTGATGCGGCGCACGACGGCCGGCACCGAGTTTGCGGGGTACAGGGACTGGTCCGGGTAGGTCTGGCCCGCGAGGTTCGCGTCGCCGGCCACCTGCCAGCCGGAGAGGTAGATGGCCTGGAGGCCCGCCTTCACCTGCTGCACCGCCTGGTTGCCGGTCAGCGCGCCGAGGGCGTTGATGAAGTCCTCCTCGTGCAGCTGACGCCACAGCCGCTCGGCGCCGCGGCGGGCCAGGGTGAACTCCTCGCCGACCGACCCGCGCAGCGCGACGACGTCCTCGGCGGTGTACGTGCGCTCGACGCCCGCCCAGCGGGGGTCGGTCGCCCACTGCTCGGCCAGCTCCGCGGCGGTCTGCGTCTGGTCGCCGGCGGCGGTGCTGGTACGGGGCTCGAGGGTGGCGGTCATGGCGTGCCTCTTTCGTCTCTCGTCGTGCGGCGCCGGCGGGTCGCCCGCCGTCGTCCTTGGTCACGACCCTGACGTGGCGCACCACCCCGCGGCCAGGAAATGTCGGGAGAAATATCGAGGTTCTTCTCCTGGACGGAAGGTGTGCCGCGTGTCACCCTCGAGCATGGCGATCTCGACCGAACCGCGGCCCGGTACCCGGGACGACGCGGCGCTGCCCATCGACCAGGAGGCCGACGCCCTCACGATCGGCCGCCGCATCCGGCACCTGCGCACCCGTCGCGGCATGACCCTGGAACAGCTCGGAGAGGCCATCGGACGTGCGCCGTCGCAGGTCTCGATGCTGGAGAACGGCAAGCGCGAGCCCACCATCGCGCGCCTGCAGGCGGTGGCCCGCGCGCTCGGCGCGAGCGTCGAGGACCTGCTCTCCGCCCAGGCGCCGTCGCACCGCGACGCCCTCGAGATCGAGCTGGAGCGCGTGCAAAGGGGCTCGCTCTTCTCCGCGCTCGGGGTGCACCCCGTGAAGGTGGGGAAGTCCCTGCCGACCGACGCGCTCGAGGCGATCGTGGGGCTGCAGCGCGAGCTGGAACGCCTGCACTCCGAGCGCGCGCTCACCCCGGAGGAGGCGCGGCGCGCCAACACCGAGCTGCGCGCCGACATGCGCGCGCAGGACAACTACTTCCCCGACCTGGAGATCGTCGCCCGAGGCCTGCTCGACGACGTCGGCCACGGCCGCGGGCCGCTGCCGCAGCGCGCCGTGGGGGAGCTGGCCGCCCACCTCGGCTTCTCGATCCACTACGAGCCCGACCTGCCGCAGTCCACGCGCGCCGTCATCGACCAGCTCCACCGCCGGGTGTACCTGCCGAGCAACGGGATCCGCGGCCGGTCCGAGGCGCGCTCGGCCGTGCTCCAGGCCCTGGCCTCGCACGTGCTGGAGCACGCCGAGCCGCGCGACTACCGGGAGTTCCTGCGCCAGCGCGTCGAGGCCAACTACCTGTGCGCGGCCCTGCTGGTGCCCGAGCGGGAGGCGGTCAAGCAGCTGCGGGAGGCCAAGGAGGCGCGGTCCATCTCCCTGGAGGACCTGCGCGACGCGTTCGCGGTCTCCTACGAGACGGTGGCGCACCGCTTCACGAACCTCGCCACGCGGCACCTGGGCATCCCGGTGCACTTCATGAAGGTGCACGAGTCGGGGGCGATCCACAAGGCCTACGAGAACGACGGCGTGCGGTTCCCGTCCGACCCGCTCGGCACCGTCGAGGGGCAGCACGTGTGCCGGCACTGGACCGCGCGCGTGGTGTTCTCCGTGGCTGACCGGCTCAGCCCGTACTACCAGTACACCGATACCCCGACGGGCACGTACTGGTGCACGTCGCGGGTGCAGGACACCGCCGACGGGCGGTTCTCGGTGAGCGTCGGCGTGCCGTACGCGCAGGTCAAGTGGTTCCTCGGCCGCGAGACGACGGCGCGCAGCACGTCGCGCTGCCCCGACGAGCGCTGCTGCCGCCGGCCCGACGAGCCGCTCGCCCGCCGCTGGGACGGCCACGCGTTCCCCAGCGCCCGCCCGCACGCCTCCATGCTCGCGGCGATGCCGTCCGGCGCGTTCCCCGGCGTCGACACGACGGAGGTCTACGAGTTCCTGGAGCGGCACGCGCCGACGGCGGCCGGCTGACGGCGAGCAGGCGGTTGCGCACGTTCTGAGCGGTCATTTCGGTGCGGTACCGCCTGGTCGGCGAGCGGTGGTGGGCGCTCAGTCGTGCCAGGCGCCGACCCAGTCGTCCCAGCGCGGGCCGTCGCCCAGCCCGTCGTCGTCGCCGGCCCGCGAGCGCAGCCCGGCGAGGACGAGCCGGAGGTAGCGCAGGTGCAGGGCGTCCGCCTCGGCGCGGGGGAAGGGGAGCGCGGGGCGCAGGTGCAGCAGGAGCTGCATGACGTCCGCGGTGGTGAACCCGGTCGGCAGCAGGCCCGCGGCGCGGTCGTACGCGACCAGCCGCTCGAGGCCGACGCGCAGGTCGCGGGTCGCCGCGGCGAGGTCCGCGGGGAGGGGCCCGCCCGCTCCCGGCGGCCGGAGGATGGGGCCGGTCGCGCCGGTGATCTGCCGCGCGAGGAACGTGCCGACGGCGCCGTCGGCCTCGGGCACCGCGTCGGTCCCGCACTGGTCCGCCACCTCGGTCGCCAGCCGCGCCGCCCCGCGCACCGCCTGCACGTGGAGCGCCTCGACCAGGGCCTCCTTGGTGGGGTAGCGGCGGTAGACCGAGCCGACGCCGACGCCCGCGTGCCGGGCGACGTCCGCCATGGAGGCGCCGTGCCCCTGCGCCGCGAAGACCTCGCGCGCCGCGGCGAGCACGGCGGTGTCGTTGGCGCGCGCCTCCCGCTGCCGGCCGGGGAGCGGTCGGTCGTCGGCGCGGTCGTCGGCGGCGGGGGCGGAGGGCATGGCCTCACGGTAGCCGCCGCCCCGGTGCTAGGGTGAATCGGAACGAGCATTCCGTTCCGTTTCAATCGGCGCGCGACGAGGCGCAGCCACCCCCACCACAGAGAGCGAGCACGACCGTGCCTCCGTCCCGCCCGGCGCCCGGCGCCGCCACCGGCCGGCCCGTCGACGCCACCGTCGTCCGGCACCCCGGCCGCGCGACCTTCGCGCTGAGCGCCGCCGTGCTCGCCTTCTCCCTGATGCAGACGCTCGTCGTCCCGGCGCTGCCGACGCTCGGCCGCGAGCTCGGCGCGACCGCGCAGGGGACCGGCTGGATCCTCACGGCGTTCCTGCTCGCCGGGGCGGTCCTCGCGCCCGTCGTCGGCAACCTCGGCGACCGCTTCGGGCACCGTCGCGTGCTGCTCGGCACCATCGTCGTGTTCGCCGCAGCGACCCTGGCGGCCGCGGCCGCCCCGACGCTCGGCGTGCTGCTCGCCGCCCGCGTGGTGCAGGGCGTGAGCACCGCGACGTTCCCGCTGGCCCTGGCGATCGCCCGGTCCGTGCTGTCCGGGCCGCGGCTCGCGGCGGCGTTCGGGTGGATCCCCGGGATGATCGGCCTCGGCGCGGGCGCCGCGCTCGTCGTGGGCGGCGTGGTCGTGGACGCGCTCGGCTGGCGCTGGCTCTTCGTGCTCGGGGCGGCGCTCATCCTCGGCTCGGGCGCGCTCGTCGCGGCCTGGGTGCCGCGCGGCGGCGCCCCCGCCGTGCAGCGCCGCACCGACTGGCCGGGCATCGCCCTGCTCGCCGGCGGCCTCGTCGGCCTGCTGCTCGCCGTGTCGCAGGGCGGCACGTGGGGCTGGGGCTCCGCGCGGACCGTCGTCGTCGGCGCGGCCGGCCTCGTGCTGCTCGCCGCGCTGGTGCTCGTCGAGCGGCGCATGGACGCGCCCGTCGTGGACGTCCGCACGTTCCGCCACGGCCCGATCGTGCTCGTCAGCCTGCTCACCGTGGCCGTGGGCTTCGTGCCGTACGTCTGCTACGTCGCGCTGCCGCTGCTCATGCAGGCCCCGGCGGGCACGGGCTACGGGCACGGCATGAGCGTCACCGTCTCCGGGCTGGCCATGCTCCCGAGTGCCGTGCTCGTCTTCCTCGGCGGGCGCGCCACCCCGGCGCTGGTGGGGCGGATCGGCCCGGGCGGCACGGGGGCGGTCGCCGCGGGGGTCATGGCCGTCGGCGCGGTCGGCCTGGCGCTGTGGCCCGCGACGCCGTGGGCCGTCGTCGTGGCGTTCTCCGTGCTCGGCCTCGGCAACGGCATCGGGTACGCGATCTGCGCGCAGCTCGTCGTGACCTGGTCGCCGCCCACCGAGACCGGCGCCGCCACCGGGCTCAACAGCGTGGTGCGCACCGTCGGGTCCGCGGCCGCCGCCCCGGTGGTCACCGCCCTCCTCGCGGCGGGCGCGACCGACCCCGCCGGCGCCTACTCCGCCGCGTTCTGGGTGGCGACCGTCGTCAGCGTGGTCGGCGTGCTGGTCGCCCTCGTGCTGGTGGCGCGCTCTCGCCGGGCGGCCTGAGCCGCCGCACCGCTCACGCGGCCCGCGCGTCGTCGAGGGCCGTCGTGAGCGGGGCGCCCGTGGCGGCCACGACGTCGTCGCCGGAGACGCCGGGCGCGAGCTCGCGGAGCACGAAGCCGGTGGTGCCGACGTCGAGCACCGCCAGGTCGGTGATCACACGGTGCACCACGCCGCGGCCGGTGAGGGGGAGGGTGCACTCCGGCAGCAACTTGGGGGAGCCGTCCCGGGCGGTGTGCTCCATGAGGACGATCACGCGCCGCGCGCCGTGCACGAGGTCCATGGCGCCGCCCGGGCCCTTGACCATCTTGCCGGGGATCATCCAGTTGGCCAGGTCGCCGGTGGCGCTCACCTGCATGCCGCCGAGGACCGCCGCGTCGATCTTGCCGCCGCGGATCATCCCGAAGCTGGTCGCGGAGTCGAAGACGGAGGCGCCGGGCAGCAGCGTCACGGTCTCCTTGCCGGCGTTGATCAGATCGGGGTCCACGGCGTCCTCGGCGGGGTACGGGCCGACGCCGAGCAGCCCGTTCTCGGACTGCAGCACCAGGTGCCGGCCGGGCGGGACGTGGTTCGGCACGAGGGTCGGCAGGCCGATGCCCAGGTTCACGTACCAGCCGTCGGCCAGCTCCGCCGCGGCACGCGCGGCCATCTCGTCGCGGGTGAGCGGCACGGCTCAGCCCTCCTCTCGGCCCGACGTCGCGGTGGACGTCGGGGTGGTGGTGCGCTTCTCGATCCGCTTCTCGCCGCCGGGCACGTGCACCACGCGGTGCACGTACACGCCGGGCAGGTGCACGTCGTCGGGGTCGATCTCGCCGGGCTCCACCAGCTCCTCGACCTGGGCCACGCACATGCGGCCCGCCATCGCGGCGAGGGGGGAGAAGTTGCGGGCGGAGCGGTGGAAGACGAGGTTGCCGTGCCGGTCGCCCTTCGCGGCGTGCACGAGGGCGTAGTCGGTGGTGATCGCCTCCTCGAGCACGAACTCGGCGCTCGCGCCGTCCGCACCGACGAACATGCGGACCTCCTTGGGCGGCGAGGCCACCGCGATGCCGCCCGCGCCGTCGTAGCGGCGGGGCAGGCCGCCGTCGGCCACCTGCGTGCCCACGCCGGTGCGGGTCCAGAACCCGGCGATACCGGCGCCGCCCGCCCGTAGCTGCTCCGCGAGCGTGCCCTGCGGGGTGAGCACCAGCTCGAGCTCGCCCGCGAGGAACTGCCGCTCGAACTCCTTGTTCTCGCCCACGTAGGAGCTGGTCATCCGGCGGATGCGCCCCGCGCCCAGCAGCAGGCCGAGGCCCCAGTCGTCGACGCCGCAGTTGTTGCTCACCACGGACAGCCCGGTGGTGCCCTGCGCCAGCAGCGCCTCGATCAGTGCGGCCGGGGTGCCGCAGAGGCCGAAGCCCCCGACGGCGAGCGACGCACCGTCGGGCACGTCCGCCACCGCCTCGGCCGCCGTCGCGACCACCGTGTCGAGTCCCCTGTCGAGACCCGTCGTGCCCGGCCCGCTCATCGTGCGCTCCATCCGCCGTCGATCGTCCACGAGGCCCCGGTGACCATCGAGGCGTCCGGGCCGGTGAGCCAGCCGACCAGCGACGCGACCTCCTCCGGCTCCACGAGGCGCTTCACCGCCGCCTCGGCCAGCATCACCTGCCCCAGCACGTCGGCCTCGGGGATGCCGTGCACCGCGGCCTGGTCGGCGACCTGCTTCTCCACGAGCGGGGTGCGCACGTACCCGGGGTTGACGCAGACGCTGGTGACCCCGCGGGGCCCACCCTCGAGCGCGACCGTCTTGGACAGCCCTTCGAGGCCGTGCTTGGCCGAGACGTACGCGGACTTGAACGGCGAGGCGACGAGCCCGTGGACCGACGACACGTTGACCACCCGCCCCCACCCGCGGGCGTACATGTGCGGCAGGGCCGCCCGTACCAGCAGGAACGGCGCCTCGAGCATGAGGCGGTGGACGAGCCGGAAGTCGTCGGGCGCGAAGTCCTCGACCGGGCTGACCCGCTGGACGCCCGCGTTGTTCACCAGCACGTCCACGTCCAGTCGCAGGTCGTCGAGGGCCCGGGTGTCGGACAGGTCGACGACCCACGCCTCGCCGCCGAGCTCGTCGGCGAGCCGCTTCGCGCCGTCGGGCTCGACGTCGGCGACGACCACGTGCGCGCCGCGCGCGGCGAGCTCCCGCGCGCAGGCCGCCCCGATGCCGGACGCGCCGCCGGTGACGAGGGCCCGGCGCCCGGCGAGCGCGCGCTCGCCGGACGCCGGGCGGGCGGTGGCCGCCGTCATGCCGCGGCCCCGGCGGTCGCGCGGTCGCGGGCGTCGACGTCGCGCAGCGAGATGCCGCGGGTCTCCCGCATGCTCAGCACGGCGACGGTGGTGATCGCGCCCGCCACGAGCAGGTAGACGGCGGTGGGCCACCACGACCCGGTCGTCTTGAGCCACGTCGTGGCGAGGATCGGCGCGAGCGAACCCGCGACGATCGACGTCACCTGGTAGCTGATCGACACCCCCGAGTAGCGCATCCGCGTCGGGAACATCTCGGCCATGATCGCGGGCTGGCCGGCGTACATGAGGGCGTGGAAGAGCAGGCCCACCATGATGACGACGAGCGCCACCACGGTGCTCCTGGTGCCGAACGCGGGGAACGCCCACAGGCCCCAGGTGCCGCCGAGGATCGCCCCGGCGAGGTAGACCGGCTTACGACCGACCCGGTCGGCGAGGCGGCCCACCACCAGGATGACCACGAAGTGGAAGGCGTGCGCGATCGCGATCACGCCGAGGATGGACGCGGTGTCCATCCCGAGCCCGGTGCCGAGGTACACGATCGAGAAGCTCACCACCAGGTAGTACATGATGTTCTCCGCGAACCGCAGGCCCATGCCGGTGAGCACGCCGCGCGGGTAGCGCCGCACGACCTCGGTGACGCCGACGCCCTGCGCCTTGCCCTCCTCGAGCTCGGCCTTCGCCTCCTCGAAGATCGGGGCGTCGGTGATGGTGGTGCGGATCCAGTAGCCGACGAGCACGACCACGGCGGAGAGCCAGAACGCGACGCGCCAGCCCCACGAGAGGAACGCGGCGTCGCTCAGCGTGGTGGACATGACCCACAGGACGGCGGTGGCGAGCAGGTTGCCCACCGGGACGGCGGCCTGCGGCCAGGCGGCCCAGCCGGCACGGGTGCGGTCCGGGGCGTGCTCCGCGACGAGCAGCACGGCGCCGCCCCACTCGCCGCCGAGCGCGATGCCCTGGACGAAGCGCAGCAGCACGAGCAGCGCCGGGGCGGCCAGGCCGATGGACGCGTAGCTCGGCAGGCAGCCCATGAGCACGGTCGCGGCGCCGATCATCATGATCGTGATCTGCAGGGTGTGCTTGCGGCCCAGCCGGTCGCCGAGGTGGCCGAAGATCACGCCGCCCAGCGGCCGCGCGAGGAAGCCGATGGCGTAGGTGACGAAGGCGGCGATGATGCCGTCGTACTGGTTGCCCATCGCGGGCATCAGCACCTTGTCGAACACGAGCGCCGCGGCGGTCGCGTAGAGGAAGAAGTCGTACCACTCGACGACCGTGCCGGCCATCGACGCGGACACGATCCTGGTGAGCAGGGACCGGTCGCTCCCGCTGTCGCCGGTGGTCCGGTCCGGCGTGCTGGCGGTCGCGCGGTCCGGCGCGGTGTTCTGGCCCGAGGCCATGGGTTCCTCCGGTGTCGTCGTTGACACGGTGGCTGGCGCCACTCCTGACGCGGAGGATGCTGCCGGTCCGGTGCATGTGCGTGCAACGACCAACCGAGCACGCCCGCTCTGCAGGGATGCACATCGACGGCGCGCGGCAGTAGGGTGCGGCGCGTGCCGACGACGCCGCAGCCCTCGCCCGACCAGCTCCTCGTGCTGCTGGAGGTGGCCCGCACCGGCCGGTACACGACGGCCGCCGAGGTGCTCGGGGTCAACCACACGACGGTCGCCCGGAACGTCGCGACCCTCGAGCGCGCGCTGGGCGGCCGCGTCCTGGTGCGCGGCGCGGACGGCTGGGAGCTCACCGGCCTGGGGGAGCGGGCGGCCCGCGCGGCGGAGGCGGTCGCGGCGGCGGTGGCGGGCCTCGCGGCCGGCGACGGCGCGCCCGACCCCGTCACGGGGGTGGTGCGGATGACCGCGACCGACGGCTTCAGCGCCTACGTGGCGTCGCCCGCCGTGGCCGCGCTGCGCCGGCGGCACCCCGACCTGTCCGTCGAGCTGGTCACCGTGACCCGGCACGCGATGCAGCACCGGTCCGGCGTGGACGTCGAGGTGGTGGTCGGCGAGCCGCAGGTGGGCCGGGCCAAGGCCGTGCGGCTGGGGGAGTACGAGCTCGGCATGTACGCCTCCCGCGACTACCTCGACCGCCACGGCGTGCCGGGGTCCGTCGCGGACCTGGCCGGGCACGGGCTCGTGTACTTCGTGAACTCGATGCTGCAGGTGGACGCCCTCGACGCCCCGCGCCGGCTGGTGCCGGGGATGCGCGACGCGCTCACCTCCACCAACGTGTTCGTGCACGTCGAGGCGACGCGGGCCGGCGCGGGCGTGGGGTTCCTGCCGTGCTTCATGGCCGACCGGCACCCGGACCTGGTGCGGCTGCTCCCGGGCGAGGTCCGCGACCGGCTGCCCTACTGGGCGGTGGTGCACCCGGAGTCGTGGCGACGGCCGGCGGTCGCGGCGCTGCTCGAGGCGCTGCGCGACCAGGTGGGCCGCCGCCGCGAGGTGCTGCTCGGCCGTCCGGGCGGGGGCGCCTGACCTCGGCCTCCGCCGCCAGGTGACCGGCCGGGCTCTCAGGGTCCCCCCAGGGTCGAACCGGGGGCACACCCCATGGTGGCCGGCGGCGGTCCCGGCGGAGGCTGGGACGCATGATCGACGCGATCGCCTCGCTGTGGGCCCAGCTGGAGAGCACGCTGTTCGCGCTCGTCGCCTCCGTCTGGGCGTTCCCCGCGCTGTTCGTGTCCACGGCCGCCGACGGGTTCTTCCCGCCCGTGCCCGGCGAGACCGTGATCATCATGATGGCGGTCGGCGCCGAGACCGGGCAGGGCGTGAACCTCGCCCTGGTGGTGCTCGTGGCGGCGCTCGGCGCGTGGTGCGGCGACCAGCTGGCCTACGCGCTCGGCCGGGCCCTCGGCACGTCGCGCGTGCCGTTCCTGCGCGGCCCGCGCGGGCAGCGCGCCGTGGCCTGGGCGGCCCGGTCGTTCGAGCGCCGTGGCGCCTCCGTCGTCCTCGGCGCGCGGTTCGTGCCCGTGGGCCGGATGGCGGTGAACGTCACCGCGGGCGCCGTCGGCTTCTCCCGCCGCCGCTTCATGGCGCTGTCCGCCGTGGCGTCCGTGGCCTGGGCGTGCTGGTCGGTGCTCCTCGGCGTCGTGGCGGCCGCGCCGCTCGGCGACCGGCCGCTGCTCGCCGTCGCGGTCGGCATCGTCGTGGGCACGGTGCTCGGCCTCGTCGTCGACCGCGTGCTGTCCGCCTGGGGCGCCCGCGCGGCGCGGGCCAGGACGGCGGCCGCCGCGTCCGCGCAGGTGGAGCGGCGCGAGCCGGCCCTGGCCGGCGCCGCGGTCGGGCCGCGGGTGCCCGCCCGGGCCGCCGCGCTCAGTGCTCCCGCCGGTCCTTCTCGTCCCCGATGAAGTCCTCGACGGCGTCGTCCACGCCGTCGAGGTTCATGTCCGCGGTGCGCGCCCGGCGGGCGTCCCACCGCAGGGTGAGGGCGCCGAGGAGCGCCGCGATCACGGAGCCGAGCAGGATGGCGGCCTTGGCCCCCTCGGTGTGCTCCGACGCGTGCCCGAACGACAGCTCCGACACCAGGAGCGCCACCGTGAACCCGATCCCGGCGAGGAACCCGACGGGCAGCAGGTCGCGGACGCCGATGCCCTGCGCCAGCCGCAGCGGCGTCAGCCGGGTGACCAGCGCCGTCGTGCCGAGCACCCCCACGAGCTTGCCCACGACGAGGCCCACGGTGATGGCCGGCACCACCGGCTGGGAGAGGATCTCCGCGGCGCCGCCGCCGTCGACCAGGTTCACGCCCGCTGCGAAGAACGCGAAGACGGGCAGGGCCACGCCCTGCGACCACGGCCGCACGGCCTGCTCGTAGCGGTGGGTGCGCGGCTCGGCCTCGCCGTGGGCGGGGCGGGCGGCGACGGTGAAGCCCATGAGCACGCCCGCGACGGTGGCGTGCACGCCCGACGAGTGCATGAACGCCCACGCGACGACGAACAGCGGCACGAGCACCCACCAGCGCGGGTTGCGCGAGCGCACGTACCAGCCGAAGACGGCGATCGTGACCAGGGCGGCACCGAGGTACGCGAAGCTCAGGTGCTCCGTGTAGAAGATGGCGATCACGACGATCGCGAGCAGGTCGTCGACCACCGCGAGCGTGAGCAGGAAGGTGCGCACGGCGGTGGGCAGGCCCTTGCCGAAGACGGCGAGGACGCCGAGCGCGAACGCGATGTCGGTGGCCGTCGGGATGGCCCAGCCGCCGAGGGCGCTCGGCTCGCCCAGGGCGACGACGGTGACCGCGTAGATGATCGCGGGCACCGCCATGCCGCCCACGGCGGCGAGCATCGGGACGCCCGCCTCCTTGGGGCTGCGCAGGCTGCCGGCCACGAACTCGTGCTTGAGCTCGACGCCGACGACGAAGAAGAAGATCGCGAGCAGCCCGTCGGCGGCCCACTCGGCGACCGTGAGGTCGAGGTGGACGGGCACCGGCCCGATGCTGTCGATGCCGACCATCGCCTCGGAGAGGGCGAGGTACCACTCGCGCCACGGCGCGTTCGCGCAGACGAGGGCGAGGACGGCGGCGGCGATGAGGAGCGCGCCGCCGGTGGTCTCGCGGGAGGCGAAGCGGCGCAGCCGCGGGCCGAAGGACGGGGTGCGGGTCTCGGTGGTCAGGGTGAGCTCCAGTCCGGTCGTGGGGTCGATCGTCTCCCGGCGTCCCAGCCGGTGCCACCGACCAGACTTCCCGGCTCACCGCAGGCCAGCGTACCCGCCGCGGGCCCCTGGCTCAGGTCGCGTCGCGGGCCATCGCGACGAGGCGCGCGAGGGTGTTCCAGTTGCGCCCGGTGGTCCAGGTGCCCGCGGCGCGGTCGAGGGCGGCGGCGGTGAGGCGCGACCGGCCGATGCCGTCGACGTAGTCGACGAAGAGCACGCCCTCCGCCACGGCGAACCGCTCCGGGTTCTTCTCCGCCAGCGCCGCGACCCCGTCGGGGTCGACCGGGTCCGGCCCCACGTGCACCTGCACGTGCGACGGGTGGTCGGCGGTGGCGTCCGGGAACGGGTCGGCGTCGAGGAGGGCGGCGGCCCGGTCGGCGGGCAGGGCGACGGCGCGCACGTCCCCGCCGAGCCGGTCGGCCAGCGCCGCCTCGACGCGCGCGGCGACGGCGTCGTCGCCCGCGTCGCCGGTGCCGACGAGGTTGCCGCTGTTCGCGTAGGTCCGGGCGTCGTCGAGGCCCGCCGCGGCCGCGGCCTCCCGCAGGTCGGCGGCGCTCACGCGGCGATGGGGGCCCAGGTTCACGCCCCGCAGCAGGACGACGTACGCGGTGCGCGCGGGCTCGGAGGATGCCATGGGGCCCATGGTGCTCGCCGGGCCGCCCGGCGGCGCGCCGGGGTCCGGCGTGTGAACGGCGGGTGACAAGTTCCCGACCCGCCGACGCGGGGGTGGTGGCGCGAATCACAGCGTCGTAGTTTGGCGCTCAGGGACGGTGTCCAGCCGTCCTCGGGGAGGCCAGCCGATGGGGTTCACGCTCCGTGCGGGAGGGCCGGCTCCGGCCCGGCGCCGCACGGCGTCCCCGGCCCGGCCGCCCGCCCACCAGGAGGGAGCTCGCCGTGGCCCGAACCGCACCCGTCCCTGAGCGCGACAGCGCCGACGCGGACGGCACCGCCCGTCGCACGTTCGTCATCGACACGTCCGTGCTGTTGTCCGACCCCCGGGCGATCTACCGCTTCGCCGAGCACGACGTCGTCCTGCCGGTCGTCGTCGTCACGGAGCTGGAGGCCAAGCGGCACCACGCCGAGCTCGGCTACTTCGCCCGCAGCGCCCTGCGGATGCTCGACGACCTGCGCGTGAAGCACGGCAGGCTCGACGCCCCGATCCCGGTCGGCGAGGTCGGCGGCACCCTGCGCGTGGAGCTCAACCACACCGACCCGCAGGTGCTCCCGGCGGGCTTCCGCCTCGGCGACAACGACACGCGGATCCTGTCCGTCGCGGCGAACCTCGCCGGCGAGGGGCGCGACGTCACCGTGGTCTCCAAGGACCTGCCCATGCGGGTCAAGGCGTCGGCCGTCGGCCTGCGCGCGGAGGAGTTCCGGCACGAGCTCGCGGTCGACTCCGGGTGGACCGGGATGCGCGAGATCGACGTCGCCGACGAGCAGGTCGCCACCCTGTACGAGGGGGGCGAGGTGGAGCTGGCCGCCCTCGACGCGGAGGTGGTCGAGGCGGCGTCGCCGCTGCTGTGCCACACGGGCCTCGTCATCCACTCGCCGGGGGGCTCGGCCCTCGGCCGGGTGACCGCCGACAAGACGGTCCGCCTCGTGCGCGGCGACCAGGACGTGTTCGGCGTGCACGGCCGCTCGGCGGAGCAGCGCGTCGCCATCGACCTGCTGCTCGACCCGGAGGTCGGGATCCTGTCGCTCGGCGGGCGTGCCGGCACCGGCAAGTCCGCGCTGGCCCTGTGCGCCGGTCTGGAGGCCGTCCTGGAGCGGCGGCAGCACCGCAAGGTGATCGTCTTCCGGCCGCTGTACGCGGTGGGCGGGCAGGAGCTCGGCTACCTGCCCGGGTCCGAGTCCGAGAAGATGAACCCCTGGGCGCAGGCCGTGTACGACACCCTCGGCGCGCTGGTCTCGCCCGAGGTGGTCGACGAGGTCATCGACCGTGAGATGCTCGAGGTGCTCCCGCTCACGCACATCCGCGGGCGCTCCCTGCACGACGCGTTCGTCATCGTCGACGAGGCCCAGTCCCTGGAGCGCAACGTGCTCCTCACGGTGCTGTCGCGCATCGGGCAGCAGTCGCGCGTCGTGCTCACGCACGACGTCGCCCAGCGGGACAACCTGCGCGTGGGCCGGCACGACGGCGTCGCCGCCGTCATCGAGGCGATGAAGGGCCACCCGCTCTTCGCGCACGTCACGCTCACGCGGTCCGAGCGGTCGCCCGTCGCGGCGCTCGTCACGGAGATGCTGGAGTCGCTGGAGATCTGACGCGCTCCGCCCGCGCCGCCGGTCAGGCCTCGGCCGGCACGGCCGGCCGGCGGCGCGGGTGCACCAGCACGACGGCGAGCACGCCGACGACGGCGCCGAGCACGGTGTCGAGGGCGCGCGAGGCCGCGATCCCGGCGGGGTCGACCGCGCCGCCGAGGGACGTCATCAGCAGGGCCATGGGCGTGATCGTGAGCATCGCCAGCCCGTAGTGGCGCCCGACGACGACCTCCGTGACGACCTGCAGCACCACGACGACGACGCAGGTCGCGGCGAAGGACAGGTGCGCCGCCAGCAGCGGCCAGGCGAGCAGGGCGCCCAGCACGGTGCCGCCCCCGCGCTGCAGGGCGCGGACGACGGCGTGCCGGGTGCTCGCGCCCTGCAGGGTGGCGGTGGCGCCGAGCTGCGCCCACGCCGGGTGGCTCAGGCCGACGGCGGACGTGCCGGCGCCGGCGACGACGCTCGCCAGCACGACGCGGACCCCGGCGAGGCGCCACCCGGGGACGCGCCAGCCGGCCCGGAGGTCGTCGACCAGGCGGCGTCGCGGCGGCAGGTCGTCGGCGGGCGCGGCGGGTGTGCCCTGCACGGCGGCGGACGAGGAGCCCAGGGCCGCGGCGAAGGCGGCGAGCTCGGCCGCGAGCACGCGGGCGGTGTCGCGCGTGCGGCGGTGGGAGAGGTCGTCGGCCAGCACGTCGCGGGCCCGGGCCACGGCGGCGGAGGCGGCCCGCGCGGCGTCCGGGGCGACGTCGGGGCCGGCGTCGAGCGACCTGCGCACCGCGTCGGCGGCCCGGCGGACGGCGAGGCGGGCCGGTGCGCTCGGCCGGACGAGGTAGCCGCTCATCCCGACGAGCCACGCGACGACCGCGCCGAGCGCGAACGCGACGCCGCGCTCGGTGACGTCGGACCACGCGAGCGGTCCGACCATGCCGCCGGCCGCGGCGAAGACGACGATGCTCGCCCCGGGAGGCCCGGTGCGGACCAGGACGCTCAGGGCCGTCGCGAGCCCCGCGACGAGCGCCACCACCGCGAGGACCACGACCGTGGGGGCGCCCGCGGCCGTGAGGCTCGCCGTGAGCACGAAGGCGGCGACGAAGACGACGGCGACGCCGGTCAGGAGGGCCGCGCGGCGCCGGTACGGCTCGTACCGCCCGTACAGGATGACGAGCGCCCCCAGGGAGGCGAAGGCCGCCAGGTCGGTGCGGCCGACGGCGGCGCTGAGCCCGAGGACGACGGCCGCGGCGGCGCCGACGCGCAGCGCCGCGGCGAGCGTGGCGTCGGCGGGGCTGATGCGCAGCGCGGCACGCAGGTGGGCGGGGTCGAGGACGTCGCGGGCGCTGGTCAGCACGGGGGAGGGGGCAGGGGAGGGCGCGGGGGAGGAGGGCATTGCCGACCATGATAGTTCACAGGTAAATCATCATGGAAGGATTGACGGTGTGACCTCTATCCTGGTCGCCGTGGACTACATCGAGCGCGTGCGCGCGCAGTGGGCCGAGCGGCTGCCCGAGGTCGACACGTCGCCGGCCGAGGTCGGGGCGCGGGTGCGGCGGATCGCGGCGCTGCTGGAGGCCGAGCTCGCCGACGACCTCGCGGCCCGCGACGTCACGCGCGCCGAGCTCGACGTCCTCACCGCGCTGCGGCGGTCCGGGCGCACCCTGCGCGCCGGCGAGATCACGACGATGACGGGCTCGCCCGGGGCGTCGATCACCAAGCGGCTGGACCGGCTGGAGCGGGCCGGGCTGGTGGAACGGGCCGTGCACGAACGCGACAAGCGCGGGGTGCTGGTGGCGCTCACCGCGGCCGGGGAGGAGCTCGTCGACGAGCTGTTCCCGCGGCAGATCGAGCACGAGCGGGCCGCGCTGGGCGACCTGTCCGAGGCGGAGCGGGCCGAACTCGGCCGGCTGCTCGCCGTCGTGCTGCGCCGGCTGGACCCGAAGGACTACTGACGCGGGGAGGCGTCGCAGTCAGGTGGAACCCCCCAGCCCCGCGCCCCGAGGGACGCCTCCCCGCATGCGCCGAGACTAGCAGGTGAGGTTAGCCTTACCAACCCTCTTCTCGAAGGGTGGGAGAACGCCGACGGCGGCGGCCCCGGTGGGGGCCGCCGCCGTCGCGGTGCAGGCGGGTGTCAGGCCTGCGGGGGCTTCGTCATCGACAGCACGTCGAGGGCCGAGTCGAGCTGCTCCTCGGTGACCTCGCCGCGCTCCACGAAGCCGAGGTCGACGACGGCCTCGCGCACCGTGAGGCCCTGCTTGACCGAGTGCTTGGCGACCTTCGCCGCCGCCTCGTAGCCGATCACGCGGTTCAGCGGCGTGACGATCGACGGGGACGACTCCGCGAACGCGCGGGCCCGCTCCACGTTGGCGGTGATGCCGGACACGGTCTTGTCGGCCAGCACGCGCGACGCGTTGGCCAGCAGGCGGGTCGACTCCAGCACGCCCTGGGCGATGACGGGGATCTGCACGTTGAGCTCGAACGAGCCGCTCGCGCCGGCCCACGCGACCGTGGCGTCGTTGCCGATCACGCGCGCGGCGACCATGAGCACGGCCTCCGGGATCACCGGGTTGACCTTGCCCGGCATGATCGAGCTGCCCGGCTGCAGGTCGGGGATCGCGATCTCCCCAAGGCCGGTGTTCGGGCCCGAGCCCATCCAGCGCAGGTCGTTGCAGATCTTGGTGACCGACACGGCGATGGTGCGCAGCGCGCCGGACAGCTCGACGAGACCGTCGCGCGCCGACTGCGCCTCGAAGTGGTCGCGCGCCTCGGTCAGGGGCAGGCCCGTGTCCTCGCGCAGCAGCTCGATGACGCGCTGCGGGAAGCCGGCGGGGGTGTTGATGCCGGTGCCGACGGCCGTGCCGCCCAGGGGCACCTCGGCCGCGCGGGGCAGCGCCGCCCGCACCCGCTCGACGCCGTACCGGATCGCGGCGGCGTACCCGCCGAACTCCTGGCCGAGCGTCACGGGGGTGGCGTCCATGAGGTGCGTGCGGCCGGACTTCACGACCGTCGCGAACTCGTCGGCCTTGGCGCCCAGCGCGTCGGCCAGGTGCTCCAGGGCCGGGACGAGGTCGTGGATCGCGGCCGCGGTGGCGGCGACGTGGACCGACGTCGGGAAGACGTCGTTCGACGACTGTGAGGCGTTGACGTGGTCGTTCGGGTGCACGTCCTTGCCGAGCGAGCGCGTGGCCAGCGTGGCCAGCACCTCGTTGGTGTTCATGTTCGAGGACGTGCCGGAACCCGTCTGGAACACGTCGATCGGGAAGTGGGCGTCGTACGCGCCGGAGGCGACCTCGTCGGCGGCGGCGACGATCGCGTCGGCGATGTCCTGGTCGAGCACGCCGAGCTCGGCGTTGGCGCGCGCGGCGGCCTTCTTGATCCGGGCCAGGGCCTCGATGTGCCCGCGCTCGAGCGTGGTGCCGGAGATCGGGAAGTTCTCCACGGCCCGCTGCGTCTGCGCGCGGTAGAGCGCGTGCGCCGGGACGCGCACCTCGCCCATCGTGTCGTGCTCGATGCGGTACTCGGTCTCGCCCGCGCCGGACGCGCCGGGGACGACGGTGTCGGAAGTCATGCCTCTATCGTGCCGCACCCGCGAGACCGGTCCGTCGTGAGCCGGGTCACGCCCCGGCGTCGGTGGCGGCCGTCAGGATGGTGCCGTGACGTTCACCCACGTGGTCCTCTACCGCGCGATGAACCTGGGGCACCGCGGCAGCCCGGTGCGCGCCGACCTCGAGGGCGCGCTGCTCGAGGGCGGCGCGGCGGCCGTGCGCTCGTTCCAGACCAACGGCACGGTGCTGCTCGACGTCGGGTCGGGCGGGGACGACGTCGCCGGCGCCGTGGCCCGCGCGGCGGCGCCGGTGCTCGCCGACGTCTGCGGATACGCCGGGACGGCGCTGGTGCGCTCGCTGGACGACGTGGCCGCCGCGGTGGAGGGCGACCCGTTCGCGCTCACGCGCGACGGGCGGACGTACCGCGAGACGGTGACCTTCGTGGACGGCGGGCAGCCCCTGTCCGTGGCGCTGCCGTGGACGGACGCGCGCGACCTGCTCGACCTCGTGGCCGCCCGGCCGGGGGTGGTGCTCGGGGTGGCGCGCGGCGGCCCGGGCGCCGGCGGCGACCCGAACCCCGCCGTGGAGCGGTTCACGGGCGGCGTCGCCACCACCCGCACCCTCGGCACCGTGCAACGGCTGCTCGCCGCCGCCGCACGGGCCTGAGGGCTCCGGGGGCGAAGGTCAGGGGGCGTCAGTCGACCGGCTGCTCGCCGACCTCGCCGTCGACCGCCACGAGGCGGGCGCTGCCGTCGTCCAGGTCGTAGACCACGCCGACGACGGCGAGGCGGCCGGCGTCGATCGCCGCGGCGATCGCGGCGGAGTAGCCGCGCAGGAGCGCGACCGTGTGCTTGACGTGCTCCGTGCGCAGCACGTCGGGGTCGATCGGGCCGGCGATGCCCTGCCGGCTCGTGAGCTCGGCGACCGACGGGATCACCTTGTCCACGACGGCGCGCACGAAGCCCGGGGGCTGCTCGCCGGTGGCGAGCGTGTGGGCGGTCGCCGCGACGGCGCCGCACGAGTCGTGCCCGAGGACCACGACGAGCGGGGTGTGCAGCACCTCGGTGCCGTACTCGATGGAGCCCAGCACCGTGGTGTCCACCACGTGCCCCGCCGTGCGCACCACGAAGACGTCGCCCAGGCCCTGGTCGAAGATGATCTCCGCGGCGACCCGCGAGTCCGAGCAGCCGAAGATCACGGTGTGGGGGTGCTGGACCGTGCGCAGCTCGTGCCGGCGGACGGCGTCCTGGTCCGGGTGCTCCGGCTCGTCGCGGACGAACCGGCCGTTGCCGGCGCGCAGCCGGTCCCAGGCCTCGGTGGGGGTGATGCTCATGCGTGCTCCTTCGTTGCGAGGTCCAGCTCCCGGGCCCACGGCGGGTTGGCGCCGGCGCGCGAGACGGTCACGGCGGCGACGGCGGCGCAGCGGGCCAGGAGCCGCTCGGTGTCGGCGACCGGGATCGCGCGCAGCGCGTCGCGCCGCGAGGCGCCGAGCAGGTCCGTGGACCACAGGCCGTCGAGCAGGGCGCCCATGAAGGAGTCTCCCGCACCGACGGTGTCGACGACGTCCACCCGCGGGGCTGCCACGGTGACCTCGCCGGCCGCGGTGACCGCGGTCGCGCCCTCGCCGCCGAACGTCACCACGACGAGCGCCGGACCGGTGGCCTGCCACGCGCGGGCGACGTCCAGCGGGTCGGCGCCGGGGGCGAGCCATGCGATGTCCTCGTCGCTGACCTTCACGACGTCGGACAGCGCGACCAGCTCCTCGACCCGCGGGCGCACCGAGGCGGCGTCGCCCATGAGCGCCGGGCGGGCGTTGGGGTCGTAGCTGACCGTGGCGACGCGGCGCGCGTCCTCGAGCACCTGCCGCACCGCCGCGTCGCCGGGGGCGAGCATGGCCGCGATCGAGCCGGTGTGCACCGCGAGCGTCCCGTCGGTCGCGCCCGCGCCCGCGGGCACCTGCCACTCGAGGTCGAACTCGTAGGTGGCGGCGCCCGTCGCGTCGAGGGTCGCCTGGGCGACGCTCGTGCGGTCGGCGCCGTCGCTGCCCGGCGTCAGCGCCACGCGGGACTCCGCGAGCCACGCCCGCACGTCGTCGCCGCGGGCGTCGCGCCCGAGCCACGTCGCGAGCCGCACGTCGCGGCCCAGCCGGCCCAGGGTCAGGGCGACGTTCGCCAGGCTGCCGCCGGGGTGCTCCTCGTGCGAGCCGTCGGTGCGGTGCACCACGTCCACCAGGGCCTCGCCGACGGCGAGCACGTGCGCGCTCACTCGTCGTCCTCCGCGTCCTCGGCACCGGCGGTGGCGCCGGCGGCGCCCGCCTGGGCGGCCGCGAGGCGCTCCCGGGCTCCGTCGAGCCACTGCTGGCAGCGGGCGGCGAGCGCCTCGCCCCGCTCCCAGAGGGCGAGGGAGGCCTCGAGCGGCTCGCTGCCGGCCTCGAGCCGGGCGACGACCTGGACCAGCTCGTCGCGTGCCTGCTCGTAGGTCAGCCCGGAGACGTCGGCGGGCAGGTCGGGGGACGCGCCGGCCGCTGGGGTCGGGGCGTCGAGGTTCGCGTCGGTCACGGGGGACAGTCAACAACATGGCGCCGACGCGATGACAGCGCAGTCCACCGGGCGGTCGGGGACGCGGTCGGAAATGCCTTGCGAGCGCGCGGGCGGTCGGGCAGCGTGCCCGCCATGGGTCATCTGGAGGTGGCGCACGTGGAGCACGTGCTGCCGGACGGTCGCACGCTGCTCGACGACGTCTCGTTCCGCGTCCCCGAGGGCAGCGCGACCGCACTGGTGGGCCCGAACGGCTCGGGCAAGACCACCCTGCTGCGCCTGCTGTCGGGCGAGCTGACCCCGCAGGCCGGCTCCGTCACCGTCACGGGCGGCCTCGGCGTCATGCCGCAGTTCGTCGGCTCCGTGCGCGACGCGAGCACGGTGCGCGACCTGCTCGTCGCCGTCGCCCCGCCGCGCGTCCGTGACGCGGCGCGCGCCGTCGACGCCGCCGAGCTGGCCATCATGGAGGTCGACGACGAGCCCGCCCAGCTCGCGTACGCGCAGGCGCTCGCCGACTGGGCCGAGGTGCGCGGCTACGAGGCCGAGACGCACTGGGACGTGTGCACCGTCGCCGCCCTCGGCATCCCGTACGAGCAGGCGCGCTGGCGCGAGGTGCGCACCCTGTCCGGCGGCGAGCAGAAGCGTCTGGTGCTGGAGTCGCTGCTGCGCGGCACCGACGAGGTGCTGCTGCTCGACGAGCCGGACAACTACCTCGACGTCCCGGGCAAGCGGTGGCTCGAGGACCAGCTGCGCGCCACCCGCAAGACCGTGCTGTTCGTCTCCCACGACCGCGAGCTGCTGGCCACGGCGGCCGACCGGATCGTGTCGATCGAGCCCGCGCCGTCGGGCGCGGACGCGTGGGTGCACGGCGGGTCGTTCGCCACGTTCCACGAGGCCCGGCGCGAGCGCTTCGCCCGTTTCGAGGAGCTGCGGCGGCGGTGGGACGAGAAGCACGAGCAGCTCAAGCGGCTCGTGCGGGAGCTGCGGCAGGCCGCCGCGAACAGCGACGCGCTGGCGTCCCGGTACCGGGCCGCGCAGACCCGCCTGACCAAGTTCGAGGAGGCCGGCCCGCCGCCCGAGCCGCCGCGGGAGCAGGACATCCGCATGCGCTTGCGCGGCGGCCGCACCGGCGTGCGCGCGGTGACGTGCGAGCGGCTCGGCCTCACGGGCCTCATGCAGCCGTTCGACCTCGAGGTCTTCTACGGCGAGCGCGTCGCCGTCCTCGGGTCCAACGGCTCGGGCAAGTCGCACTTCCTGCGGCTGCTCGGGGGCGACGACGTGGCGCACACCGGCGAGTGGCGGCTCGGCGCGCGCGTCGTGCCGGGCGTCTTCGCGCAGACGCACGCGCAGCCGGAGCTGTTCGGCCGCACCCTCACCCAGGTGCTCTGGGAGGACCACGCGCGCGACCGGGGTGCCGCGATGTCCGTGCTGCGCCGCTACGAGCTGACCGTCGCCGCCGACCGCGAGTTCGACCGGCTCTCGGGCGGGCAGCAGGCGCGGTTCCAGATCCTGCTGCTCGAGCTCGCCGGGTGCACGGCGCTGCTGCTCGACGAGCCCACCGACAACCTCGACCTCGCGAGCGCGGAGGCCCTGCAGGAGGGCCTGGAGGCGTTCGACGGCACCGTGCTCGCCGTCACGCACGACCGCTGGTTCGCGCGCGGCTTCGACCGGTTCCTGGTGTTCGGCGAGGACGGCACCGTGCGCGAGACGCCCGAGCCCGTCTGGGACGAGAGGCGCGTCGTCCGGGTGCGCTGAGGGTCAGCCCCGGCGCGCCGGGCGCGTGGCCCGGGACCGGCGGCCCGCGACGACGTCGAGCACGTTGTCGACGAGCCGCTCGGCGGCGTCGCCGGTCGCGTCGGTGATCCCGAAGGTGGAGCCGAGGTGCGCCGGCGCGACGAGCAGCAGGACCAGGTCGAGCGGGTCGAGCTCGGTGGTCCCGCTCGCGTCCAGCAGCTGCTGGAAGAGGTCGAGCCGTGGTCGCAGCAGCTCCTCGGTGCGCTCGGGGCTCAGGTGTGCCTCGCGGGACGCCCGGACCAGGGCGTCGACGAAGGCGAGGCCACCGGGGCGGTCGAAGGCGTCGAGCAGGCCGCGCGTGTACGCGAGGAGGTCGGCGCGCAGGTCGCCGGTGGCGCGGACCGGTGAGGCGGCGTTGACGTCGGCCACCGCGACGTCGAGCACGAGCGCGTCCCGGGTGCGCCAGCGGCGGTAGATCGTGGCCGCGTGGACCCCGGAGCGGGCCGCGACCGCGGAGATCTCGGGAGCCTCGCCGCCGTGCTCCGCCATCAGCTCGCGCACCGCCCGGTGCACGGCCTCCCTGGTCCGGGCCGTGCGGCCGCCCGGACGCACGGTCCCGGTCGACTGGAGGCCGGGGTCGGTCGCGTCGGTCATGACACCACCTTAACGCAACGACTGTTGCGTCAACGGTTCGAGCGCGCTACGTTGCAAATGCAACGAGAGTCGCATCAACAGCGGAGGTGGCGTGATGTCCAGAGTGCTGGTCGTGGGTGCGGGGATCGCGGGGGACGCGCTCGCGGTGCTGCTCGACAGGGCAGGGTGGCAGGTGACCGTCGTGGAGATCGCGCCCGGCCTGCGGTCCGGCGGGCAGACGGTCGACCTGCGCGGGGACAGCCGGGACGTGCTCGCCCGGCTCGGGCTCCTCGACGCGGCGCTCGCGGCCACGATCGAGCAGCGCGGCCTCGCGTGGATCGACGAGCGGGGGAGGCGGCGCGCCGAGATGCCCGTCGAGGCCTTCGGCGGGGCGGGCTTCGTCTCGACGGACGAGCTGCTGCGCGCCGACCTGGCCCGGTTGCTGCACGACGCGACCGGCCCGCGCACGCGGCACCGGTTCGCCGACACCGTGACCGGGCTGACCGGGACCGGCCACGGCGTGCGGGTCGAGTTCCGACGGCACGCTCCGGAGGACTACGACCTCGTCGTCGGGGCGGACGGCGCGCACTCGGTCGTCCGGCGCCTCGCCTTCGGGCCGGAGGAGGCCTTCCGGCGTCCGCTGGGGCTGGCGCACGCGTGGTTCACGCTGCGCGAGGCACGGACGACCCCGCCGACCCCGCCCCTCGACGGGTGGTTCCTCATGCTCAACCTGCCGGGGTCCCGGGTCGTCGAGGCGCGGCCCGGGCACGCCGGCGAGCAGGAGGTCGGCTTCACGTTCCCCGCCACCTCCCTGCCGCCACGCGGCGACACCGAGGCGCGGCTCGCCCTGCTCGAGCGGACCTTCGCGGGGGAGGGCTGGCGCACGGCGGAGCTCCTGGCGGCCGCGCGCGTGGCTGACGACCTCGCGCTCGACACCTACGACCAGGTCCACGCCGACACGTGGTCCCGGGGCCGCGTCGTGCTCCTGGGGGACAGCGCCTGGTGCGCGAGCCCCCTGAGCGGCCTCGGCACCGCGCTCGCGCTCCGGGGCGCCGCCACGCTCGCCGACGCGCTCGGACGGGAGGCCCCGGCGGACGTGGGCGGGGCGCTCGCCGGGTACGAGGCCGCGATGCGGCCCGTGGTCGAGCGGGCGCAGGCCATGTACCCCGGACGGGTCCGGTCGTTCGCGCCGCGCACGCGGCTCGGCATCGCGGCCATGACCGGCGTGATGCGGCTGGTCCAGCGCGGCCCGGTCGGCGCGTTCCTCACCCGGCACGTCGGCGACTACGGGCGGGCGCCCGAGGCGGCACCCGCCCCGCCGGTCACGACCGGCCGCTGAGGAAGGCGCGCAGGTCCGCCGCCAGCAGCTCGGGCTCCTCCATCGCGGGGAAGTGCCCGCCCTCGGGGTGCTCCACCCACTGGTCGATCCCGCCCCAGGCGTTGAAGACCTTCGCCATGAGGGGATGGGTGTCGAAGACCGACCAGGCGGAGGGCACCTCCGCGGCGGAGAGCCAGTCCAGGCCGGAGTGCGTCGCCTCGTAGTAGAGCTGCGCGCTGGACGCGCCGCTGCGGGTGAACCAGTACAGCGACACGTTCGTCAGGAGCTGGTCGCGGTCGACGGACTCGTCCGGCGTGCGGCGGGTCGGGTTCGTCCACGTCTGGAACTTCTCGGCGATCCACGCGAGCTGGCCGACGGGCGAGTCGGTGAGGGCCGGCCCGATCGTGTCCGGGCGGTGGTTCTGCATCTCGAAGTAGCCGTGCTCGGCGGCGTCGGCCGCGCGCACCGCCTCGATCTGCGCGACCTCCTCGGCCGAGAGCCCGTCGGGCATCGGGTACTGGTCGCCGACCATCCCGAGCGACCGGCCGTCGCTCCCGACGTGCGTGCCGATCACGCGCTGCGGGTACAGCGCGGCCAGGCGGCCGGTGGTGCCGGCGCCGATGTCGGTGCCGTGCACCGCGAACCGGTCGTAGCCGAGCCGCGTCATGATCTCCGCGTACGCCTCGGTGGTCCGCGCCACCTCCCAGCCGGTGCCCGACAGCGGCGTCGAGTACCCGAACCCGGGCAGCGACGGCACGACCACGTGGAACGCGTCCGTGAGCAGCGGGACCAGCCGCTGGTACTCGACGAACGACCCCGGCCACCCGTGGCACAGCAGCAGGGGGATCGCGTCCGGGTTCGCCGAGCGGACGTGCTGCACGTGGAAGGTCTGCCCGTCCACGACGGTCGTGAGCTGCTCGTCGGAGTTGAGCGCGGCCTCCTGTGCGCGCCAGTCGAACCCGTCGCGCCAGTACTCGGCGAGCTCGCGCAGGTACGGCAGGGGGATGCCGCGGCTGAAGTCCGTGCGGTCGTCGCGGCCGGGCACGGGCAGGGGCCAGCGGGTGCGCGCCAGCCGGTCGCGCAGGTCGTCGAGATCGGCCTGCGGCACGTCGATGCGGAAGGGGACGAGGGCGGTGTCCGCGCTGTTCGTGGTCATGGCTCCACGCTCCCAGGAAACGCGGAAGACTTGCTTCCGCGATCGGTGAGAAACTCCGAGGGTGCTCGAGACCTCGGCCCGCCTGCTCCAGCTCCTGTCCCTGCTGCAGCTGCGGCGGGACTGGACCAGCGGCGAGCTCGCCGACCGGCTCGGGGTCAGCACCCGCACGGTGCGCACCGACGTCGGCAAGCTGCGGTCGCTCGGCTACCCGGTCGAGGCCCGTCCCGGGGTCGCCGGCGGCTACCGCCTGGCCGCCGGGACGGCGATGCCGCCGCTGGTGCTCGACGACGACGAGGCGGTCGCCGTCGCCGTGGGGCTCGGCGTCGCGGCGAGCACGGGCGCGGGCGGCGGGGAGACGTTCCTCACCGCGCTGGCGAAGCTCGAGCAGGTCATGCCCTCCCGGCTGCGGCGCCGCGTCGAGGCGGTCCGCGAGGCCACCAGCGTGGTGCCGGGGACGGACCCGCCCCCGGACCTCGAGGTGCTCGGCGCCGTCGCCGCCGCGATCCGGGCGCACGAGCGGCTCCGCTTCGGCTACACCGCGCACGGCGGCGCCGAGACGACCCGGCACACGGAGCCGCACCGCGTCGTGCGCTGGGGATCGCGCTGGTACCTGCTCGCCTGGGACCTCGACCGCGCGGACTGGCGGGTCTTCCGGGTGGACCGGATCACCCCACGCCCGCCCACCGGCGCGCGGTTCCGGCCGCGGGCCGTCCCCGAGGACGCCGTGCAGCGGTACGTCGTGGCCCGGGTGGGGCGGGCGACCTGGCGGTACCGCGCCCGGATCCTCGTCCACGCGCCCGCCGAGGACGTCGTGGCGAGGATCGGCTCGCCGCTCGAGGTCGAGGTGCTCGGGCCGCGGACCTGCCGCCTGGAGGTGGGCAGCGACGACCCCGACCAGCTCGCGCTCTGGGTCACCCAGCTCGGGATGGACGTCGAGGTGCTCGAGGGCGCCGAGCTGGCCGCCGCGTTCGGCCGTCTGGCGACGCGCCTCAGCCGCGCGGCGCGGGAGACGTCGCCGTGACCGCCGCCTCCAGCGCCCCCTCGGCGACCCGCACGTGCACGGCGTCGCCGGGGGAGACGTCGCGGGCCGCGCGGACCACGTGCCCGTCGGCGCGCTGCACGACCGCGTAGCCGCGGGCCAGCGTCGACTCGGGGGAGAGGGCACGCACCTGGGCCGCCAGCCGGCCGATCTCGCCCGACGCGCGCAGCAGCGCGGCGTCGAGCAGGTGGCGTGCGTGGCGCACGTGCTGGGCGAGCTCGCGCTCGCGGGCGTCGACCGTCGTCTGCGGGTGCGCGAGCGACGGCCGCGACCGGAGCGCGTCGAGGCCGTGCTGCTCCCGCTCGACGCGCGCGGTGACCGCGGCGCGCATCCGGCGGCGCGCCTGGTCGAGGCGCTGCCGCTCCTCGGCGACGTCGGGCACCACCCGCTTCGCGGCGTCGGTCGGGGTGGACGCGCGGTGGTCGGCGACGAGGTCCAGCAGCGGCGCGTCCGTCTCGTGGCCGATGGCGCTGACCAGCGGCGTCGTGCACGCCGCCGCCGCGCGGACGAGGGCCTCGTTGCTGAAGGGGAGCAGGTCCTCGACGGACCCGCCGCCGCGCGCCACGACGATCACCTCGACCTCCGGGCGCGCGTCGAGGTCGGCGAGGGCGGCGCTCACCTCGCGCACGGCGTCGACGCCCTGCACGGCGACCTCGCGGATCTCGAACCGCACCTGGGGCCAGCGGGCCCGCGCGTTGACGACGACGTCGTGCTCGGCCTTGGACTCCCGCCCGCACACCAGGCCGACGACCGCGGGGAGGAACGGCAGCGGGCGCTTGCGGTCGAGGTCGAACAGGCCCTCCGCGGCGAGCACCCGGCGCAGCTGGTCGATGCGGGCGAGCAGCTCGCCGACGCCCACCTGCCGCACGGCGGTGGCACGCATCGACATCCGGCCCGTCTTGACCCAGAACTCCGGCTTGGCCTGCACCACGACGTGGTCGCCCACCTCGGGCTTGTGGTGGAGGCCGTCGAAGACGCGCGTCAGCATGTGCACCGGCAGGGACGCCTCGACGTCGGTGTCGCGCAGCGTGACGAACTGCATGCCGGCCCGGGGCCGGTAGGTGTGCTCCACGACCTGGCCCTCGACCCAGACCAACGACATCTTCGCGACGTAGTCCCGGATCTTCGCGGACAGCAGGCGCACGGGCCACGGGCGCTCCGCCGTCGTCTCGCGGGCGAGCTCGGGCAGGGGCAGCGGCTGGGCTTCCGGCGGGGACTCGTCAGGCACGGCGTCCAGCATGCCCCACGCCCCCGACGGCCACCGCCGCCGCCCGTCACAGGACGTCCACACCCCCGCACCTAGACTGGCCGCGTGACTGCGACCGTTCCGGCCCCTTCCGTCCCGACGTCGACCAAGCGCGTGCTGCTGGCCGCGCCGCGCGGCTACTGCGCGGGGGTCGACCGCGCGGTCGTGGCGGTGGAGAAGGCCCTCGAGACCTATGGCGCCCCGGTGTACGTGCGCAAGGAGATCGTGCACAACAAGCACGTCGTGGAGACGCTGCGCGACCGGGGCGCGATCTTCGTCAACGAGACGGACGAGGTGCCCGAGGGCGCCCGGCTCGTGTTCTCGGCGCACGGGGTCTCGCCCGCGGTGCGCGAGTCGGCCGCCGCGCGCGGCCTCGACACCATCGACGCCACGTGCCCGCTGGTGACCAAGGTGCACAAGGAGGCCGTCCGCTTCGCGAAGGACGACTACGACATCCTCCTCATCGGCCACACCGGCCACGAGGAGGTCGAGGGCACGGCGGGCGAGGCGCCCGACCACGTGCAGGTCGTGAACTCCCCGGACGAGGTCGACCAGGTGCAGGTCCGCGACCCGCACAAGGTCGTCTGGATCTCGCAGACCACCCTGTCCGTGGACGAGACGATGGAGACCGTGCGGCGCCTGCGCGACCGGTTCCCGGAGATGCAGGACCCGCCCAGCGACGACATCTGCTACGCCACGCAGAACCGCCAGGTCGCGGTGAAGAAGCTGTCGCCGGAGTGCGACGTCGTGATCGTCGTCGGCTCCGCGAACTCGTCGAACTCGGTCCGCCTCGTCGAGGTGGCGCTCCAGGCCGGCGCGCGCACCGCGTACCGCGTGGACCGGGCCACCGAGATCGAGGACGCCTGGCTCGACGGCGCGGCGACCGTGGGCGTCACCTCGGGCGCGTCGGTGCCGGAGATCCTCGTGCAGGACGTCATCGCGCACCTCGACGCGCACGGCTTCGGCGACGTCGAGGAGGTGCGCACCGCGACGGAGGACCTGATGTTCTCCCTGCCGCGCGAGCTGGCGCGCGGGCTCAAGGCCGCGGGCCAGGAGGAGAAGCGGCCCCGCCGCGGCGCACGTACCGCGCTGCCGGTCGAGCCCGCCTGACGTCGGCCGGGCGGGCGGCCCGCCCGACGACGGGCGACGGGCTCAGCCGGCGGCCGACTCGCCCTTGTCGTCCGGGTCCGCGGCGCGCTCGAGGTCGCGCTGCGCGGCGTCGACGAGGGACTCGACCGAGTCGTCCCGGCCGCCCTCGACCCCGAGGATGCCGAGGTCGACGACCAGGCCCTCCTCGACGGCGAGCAGCTCCGGCTTGGTGACCGCGCGCGTGGTGTCCTCGACCGCCTTCAGCGGCTCGAGGGACTGGCCGGCGTCCACCACCTTGAGCTCGACCATGCGGCGCGCCTGCGGCAGCACGCGGGTCTCGAGCGACCCGACGAACGCGTTGTAGTGCTTGGTGGCGGTGGTCATCGACTGGCCGAGCTTGGTGATGCTCTTGGTCATCGTGACGATGCGGGCGTACAGCTCCTTGCCCGTCTGCAGCACCTTCTGGGCGTCCTCGGCGATGGCGTCCTGCTGCCACGCGTACGCCACGGTGCGCAGCATCGCGACGAGCGTCATCGGGGTCGCGACCAGCACGCGCTTGCGGATGGCGGTCTCGAGGAGGTCGGGCCGGCGCTCGACGGCCGCGGCGAGGATCGGCTCGGCCGGGACGAAAAGGACCACGAACTCGGGGGCGGCGTCGAACTGCGACCAGTAGGCCTTGTCGGCCAGCACGTCCACGTGCTTGGCGAGGTCCTTGGCGTGGGCGTCGAGCTCCCTGTCACCCTCGGCGGAGCCCTCGGCCTGCTGGGCGCGCAGGTACGCGCTGAGCGGCACCTTCGCGTCGACCACGATCGTCTTGCCGCCCGCCAGGCTGACGACCAGGTCGGGGATGAGGGTCTCGCCCTCGGCCGTCGTGCGGTGCACCTGCGCCTCGAAGTCGACGTGGTCCATCATCCCGGCCGCCTCGACGACGCGCTTGAGCTGGAGCTCGCCCCACACGCCGCGGGTCTGGTTGGAGCGCAGCGCCGAGACGAGGTCGCTGGTGCCGACGCGCAGCTGGGAGTTCACCGTCTCGAGCTGTCGCAGCTGCTCCGTGAGGGCGGTGTGTCCCTGGAGGCGTGCCTGCTCGGCGGTGTCGACCCGGGCGTTGACCTTGTCGAGGGTCTTGCTCATCGGGTCGAGCAGGGCGCGGATGGCCTGCTCGCGCTGGGCGAGCGTCTCGTCGTTCTTCTGCGTGCTGCGCTGCAGGCGCTCGTCCGCGAGGTCGAGGAACTGCTTCTGGTTGGCGGCGAGCGCGTCGTTGGCCAGCGCGCGGAACCGCTGCGCGGCCGCCTCCTGGTCGCCCTTCGCCTCCGCGAGCTGCCGCTCGAGGTCCTCGCGCACCTGGACCAGCAGGCGGTCGGCCTGCTCGCGGGTCTCCACGACGCGCCGGTCCGCCTCGTCGCGGGCCCGGTCGAGGTCGCGGTCGGCGAGCTCGCGCTGCTCCGCGAGGCGGCGTGCGGTCTCGTCGCCCGCCTGCGACAGGCGGCTGCGCAGCTCGGCGGCGTCGCGCCGCAGGGTCTCGAGCTCGCCGTGCTGCTGGACCCGCTGCATCTCCTGCGACCGGCCCGCCTTGGCCGCACGGTTCGCGTGCCCCATCCATCCCAGCAGCGCACCCACCACGAGGGCGCCGGCGATCAGGAGCAGGGCGAGGGGCGTCGTCATGGGCACACCGTGTCATGCCGCACCGACACGGCCGAGCGCCCACGCGACGATCCCGCCGAGTCGGACCCGCGCCGACGGCCCGCGCCGCGAGCGTGCCCGGAGCACTACGGTTGACCCGTGAGCGACCAGACCGGGCCGCCGCCCGCCGCCCCCGCCCCCGTCCCGCCCGACCTCGGCGCCGCCCTCAGCCTGCGCGGGCTGTGGAAGCGGTTCGGCCAGAAGGTCGCCGTCGCGGGCGTCGACCTCGACGTGCCGAGCGGCTCCTTCTTCGGGCTCGTCGGCCCCAACGGCGCGGGCAAGACGACGTCCCTGTCCATGGCCACCGGCCTGCTGCGCCCCGACTTCGGCACGGTGCACGTGCACGGCACCGACCTGTGGGCGCGCCCGGACGAGGCCAAGGCGCAGCTCGGCGTGCTGCCCGACGGCGTGCGCCTGTTCGACCGGCTCACCGGCGCGCAGCTGCTCACCTACGCCGGCCTGCTGCGCGGGCTCGACCGGGACACGGTCGCCCAGCGCACCGAGGACCTGCTGCAGGCGATGGACCTGACGGGCGACCGCGACACGTTCGTCGTCGACTACTCCGCGGGCATGACCAAGAAGATCGGCCTCGCCTCCGCCATGATCCACGCCCCGCGCGTGCTCGTCCTCGACGAGCCGTTCGAGGCCGTGGACCCGGTGAGCGCGGCGAACATCCGCGACATCCTGCACGCCTACGTGCACGACGGCGGGACGGTCGTGGTCTCGAGCCACGTCATGGACCTGGTGCAGCGGATGTGCTCGCACGTGGCGATCATCGCGGGAGGGCACGTGCTCGCGGCGGGGACCGTCGACGACGTGCGGGGCGAGCAGAGCCTCGAGGACCGCTTCGTGGACCTCGTGGGCGGCCGCCGGGAGTCGGAGGGACTGGCGTGGTTGCGCAGCTCGTCCGCCTCAAGCTGACCCTGCTGGCCAACACGTTCCGCCGGAGCGTGTGGCAGACGATCGGGCTCGTCGTCGGGTCCCTCTACGGCCTCCTGGTCCTGGTGCTCGTGGTGGTCGCCGCCGTCGCGGGCGGCACGGCCGACCCCGGGCTCACCGGCCGGGTGATCACGGTGGCGGGCGCGCTCGTGGTCCTGGCGTGGTGGCTCGTGCCGGTCTTCGCGTTCGGCGTGGACGCCACCCTCGACCCGCGCCGCTTCGTCACGTTCGCGATCCCGCGGCGCACGATGCTGGTCGGGCTCGCCCTGGCCGGCCTCGTGTCGATCCCGGCCGCGGTGACGACGCTCGGTGCGCTCGGCGTCTCGTTCGCCTGGTGGCGCGACCCCGCGGCCCTGGCGGCCGGGCTCGTCGGAGGCGTGCTCGCGACGGCGCTGTGCGTGGTGGGCTCGCGCGCGACGACGACGGCGCTGGCGCCGCTGCTGGACTCGCGCCGCTACCGCGAGGTGCTGATGGTCGTGGCGGTCGTGCCGATCCTGCTGATCGGCCCGGCCTTCGGGTGGGTCGCGAACGGCGTCGAGGTCACCGTCGACGGCTCCGGGACGGGCGCGGTCGACGCCGTCCTGACGCCCCTGGCGCAGGTGGTGGGCTGGACGCCGCTCGGCGCGCCGTGGGCCCTGCCGTCCGCGGTGCACGACGGCGCGTGGGGCCTGTTCCTGGCGCGCCTGCTCATCTCCGCCGGCACGCTCGCGCTCGCGTGGGTCGTGTGGGACCGGGCGCTCGCGCGCGAGCTCGTGACGCCGCGGGGCGGGGGAGCGGCCGCGGCCGCGAAGGGCCTCGGCTGGTTCGGGCGGCTCCCCGCGACGCCCACCGGGGCCGTCGCCGCGCGGGCCGCGACGTACTGGCTGCGCGACCCCCGGTACGCGGCGTCCGTCGCGATGGTGCCGCTGCTGCCGCTGGTGCTCCTCGCCGTCGGCGTCACCAACGGGGGCGGGGGCGGCCTCCTGCTCGTCATGGCGCCCCTTGCGGCGTGGCTGCTCGGCTTCGGCATCTCGAACGACGTCGGCTACGACAACACGGCGTTCGCCCTGCACGTCGCGACGGGCACGAAGGGCCGCGCCGACCGGTGGGGCCGGGTGCTGCCCGTGCTCGTCGCGGGCCTGCCGCTGTGCCTGGCGTTCGCCGTCATCGGCTGCGGCGTGGCCGGGCGGTGGGACGCCCTGCCCGCGATGCTCGGGCTCACCTGCGGCGTCCTGGGGGCGTCGCTGGGGATCTCGAGCGCCGTGTCGGCGCGCATGGTCTACCCCGTGCCGAAGCCTGGGGAGAGCCCGTTCAAGTCGCCGCAGGGGGCGACGATGGCGACGATGGTCGCCCAGATGGTGGCGATGCTCGTCGTGCTCGCGGTGAGCGTCCCGACGCTCGCGCTGACGCTGCCCGCCGTGCTGATGCCGCAGGCCGCGCTCGGGTGGGGCGCGCTGGGCGTCGGGCTGGTCACGGGCGTCGTCGCGCTGCTGCTCGGCGTGCGCTGGGGGGCCCGCACCTACGACCGCCGGCTGCCCGAGCTGCTGCAGCAGGTCATGGCCTTCGGCTGACGAACCGGCCACCCCGCCCGGGAGGTTCCTGGGCGGGGGGTCATGGGCTGCCCAAGCGGGCTTTGCGACAATGGGGGACGTGACGTCCCTGAACCCCGAGCACCTGCCCCTGCCCGCGCGCTGGACCGCGTCGGCCCCCGAGCTCGGCGACCTGCCACGCCTGGGCGAGCTCCGCGGGGTGGTCGCGGCGCCCTTCACGGGCTCGTCGGTCGTGAACCAGGACGCCCTCGCCGCCGAGGTGGCGGGCCCGATGTCGTGGACGCGCCGCCAGGTCGTGGTGCGCGACCCGGGCGGTGAGATCCGGGCCTGGGCGACGGCCCACGACCGGGCCGCGGGCCGCGTGGTCGTGAGCGTGGACGTCGACCGTGCCGCCGAGGGGGCCGACGAGCTCGCCGCGGCGGGGTACGGCTGGGCGGCGCAGCAGGGCCGCGAGCTCGCGGCCCTGCGCGGGCTGGACCGCACGCAGCTCGACGCGGGCGCGTTCGCCGGGGACGAGCGGCAGCGGGAGTGGCTCGCCGCGGCGGGGTATGCGCAGGCGCGGTCGTGGCTGCAGATGTCCCGCCCCGTCGTGCCCGAGGAGGCCCTGCGCGGCGTGCTGCCCGACCCTCGCCCGGGAGTCTCGGTGCGCCAGGTGGCGACCCACGAGGACGGCCTGCCCGTGGCCGAGGACCTGCAGACCGTGCACCGCGTGCTCGAGAGCGCGTTCGAGGACCACTTCAACTCCTACCGCGAGAGCTTCGGCGAGTTCCTGGTGCGGCTGCGCGCCGACCCGGGCCACCGCTGGGACCACTGGTGGCTCGCCCTCGTGGCCGACCCGGAGCGCCCCGACGCGGAGCCGGAGCCGATGGGCGCGCTCGTCGGGGCGGTCCTGCCCTCGGGCGCATCCGGCAAGGAGGGCAGCTACGTCGAGTACCTCGGCGCGGACCGCCGGGCCCGCGGCCGCGGCGTCGCGACGGCGCTGCTGTTCGCGGTCATCCGCGACGCGGCGGCGCGCGGGCGCGACCGGGTGGGGCTCGAGGTCGACGCCGACAGCCCGACCGGCGCCGCGTCGCTCTACGAGAGCTGGGGCTGGCGCACCCGGTACGTGACGGAGTCCTGGCACCAGGACGTCGTCGTCTGACCCGCCCCGCCCGGCGGCGTGTCGGTGACCGCGCCTACGGTCGGCGCATGGCACCTGCGGAGGCACGGTTCGGGCCGGACGACGAGCTGCGGGGCGCGCGGTTCGTCGAGGCCGACATGACGGGCGCGGCGTTCCGGCTGGTCCGGCTCGACGGCGTGCGGCTCGACCAGAGCTTCCTGCCCGGGGCGGTGATGCGCGGCGTCGACCTCACGGACGCGGACATCGACGGCGAGATCACGGGGCTGCGCGTCAACGGTGTCGACGTCGCGCCGCTCGTCGAGGCCGAGCTGAACCGCCGGAACCCGGGCCGCGAGCAGGCGCGCTCGGCGGACCTCGCCGAGCAGCGCGCGTCGCTGGACGCCGCGCTCCGCCGGTGGGACGAGCACCTGGCGCGTGCCGCCGCCCTCGGGCCCCGGGCGGTCGACACGTCGGTCGACGGCGAGTGGTCGACGGTGCAGACGCTGCGGCACCTGGTGTTCGCCATGGACGGCTGGGTGCGGTTCGGGCTCCAGGGGATCGACGACCCCTTCTGGTACGCGGGGCTGCCGTTCACCGAGTACGAGCCCGAGGTGGCCGCCCTCGGCGTCGACCTCGAGGCCACGCCGTCGCTGGCGGAGACCCTCGCCGCGCACGCCGACCGCATCGCCCAGGTGCACGCCCTCTACGACGCGCTCGCCGGCACCGACGTCACGGTCGACGCCCCGCGGCTCCCGCCCTGGTACCCCGACGGCCTCACCCGCGCGGTGCACGAGAGCCTGGGCGTCGTCGCGCGCGAGCACTGGGCGCACCTGCAGTTCGTGGAGCGGGACCTGGCGACGCTCGAGGAGCGCGCCCGGGGGGAGGCCCCCTAGGGGCGCCACGTAGACTCTCCCGACGTGGCACTCACCATCGGCATCGTCGGCCTGCCCAACGTCGGCAAGTCCACGCTCTTCAACGCACTGACCCGCAACCAGGTGCTCGCCGCGAACTACCCGTTCGCGACGATCGAGCCCAACGTCGGCGTGGTCCCGCTGCCCGACCCCCGGCTCGACACCCTCGCCGAGATCTTCGGCAGCGAGCGCACCCTGCCCGCCACGGTGTCGTTCGTCGACATCGCCGGCATCGTCAAGGGCGCCTCCGAGGGCGAGGGGCTGGGCAACAAGTTCCTCGCGAACATCCGCGAGGCGGACGCGATCTGCCAGGTCACCCGCGTGTTCGACGACGGCGACGTCGTCCGCGTCGAGGGGTCCGTCGACGCCGAGGGCGACATCGAGACCATCTCCACCGAGCTGATCCTCGCCGACCTCCAGACGCTGGAGAAGGCGCTGCCGCGGATGGAGAAGGAGGTCAAGATCAAGCGGGGCGACGCCGCGCTGTTCGCGGCCGCCACCACCGCGCAGAAGATCCTCGAGTCGGGCACCACGCTCTTCCAGGGCGCGAAGGCCGAGGGCCTGGACCTCGCCGACGTCGCGTCGCTGCAGCTGCTCACGGCCAAGCCGTTCATCTACGTGTTCAACACCGACGAGGCCGGCCTTGCCGACAAGGGGATGCAGCAGCGCCTGCGCGACCTCGTCGCCCCCGCGGACGCCGTCTTCCTCGACGCGAAGTTCGAGTCCGAGCTCGTCGAGCTCGAGCCGGAGGACGCCAAGGAGATGCTCGCCGACTCCGGCCAGGAGGAGGCGGGCCTCGACCAGCTCGCCCGCGTCGGCTTCCACACGCTCGGCCTGCAGACGTACCTCACGGCCGGGCCCAAGGAGTCGCGCGCCTGGACGATCCGCAAGGGCTGGACCGCCCCGCAGGCCGCCGGCGTCATCCACACCGACTTCGAGCGCGGCTTCATCAAGGCCGAGGTCATCTCGTTCGAGGACCTCGTCGAGGCCGGCTCCGTGCAGGCCGCCCGCTCCGCCGGCAAGGCGCGCGTCGAGGGCAAGGACTACGTCATGCAGGACGGCGACGTCGTGGAGTTCCGCTTCAACGTCTAGGCGCGTTCCGTCCGACGCCCAGCTCTGCCTCAGGCGGGCCGCCGCGGTCCCGCGGACGGCCCGTCAGTCGTCGGTGCGTGCCGCCCCTGCGCCTCCGAGGAAGACCTCGGCGACGTTCTCGGCGTGGCGGTCCGCATCGGCGTCGGGGTGCGCGTCCAGGTAGTCGAGCATGCCGTCGACCATCCCCTGATAGGTCACGGCGAGGACGCGCGGGTCGAGGTCACCCCGGAAGTCGCCCTCGGACTGGCCCCGACGGAAGATCGCCTCCTGGGCTGCGAGCATGTCCTCGAGGTAGCCCGGGCCGATCGCGGGTTCGCCGGTGGCGGTGCGGAGGTTGAGCACGATCTCCTGGATCGCTCGTCGCTCGGCCTCGTGGGTGAGCCTGAGCTCGGTGGTCGCGTGGATCGCCGACCGGATCACCGTCGGCGCGGGCGCGTCGAGGTCGAGCATCGTCGCCGCCGCGCTGGTGAGCGACGTCAGGGCGTAGCGCGTCGTCGTCGCGAACAGGTCGTCGAGG
The DNA here is from genome assembly GCF_042799955.1 of Isoptericola sp. NPDC057653. Taxonomy (NCBI): domain Bacteria; kingdom Bacillati; phylum Actinomycetota; class Actinomycetes; order Micrococcales; family Promicromonosporaceae; genus Isoptericola; species Isoptericola sp. NPDC057653. Next base: position 1,956,747 of record NZ_JBHVHP010000001.1, read on the forward strand.
TCGGTGAAGTAGTGCCACAGAAGGCCCTTGGAGACGCCCGCGACGCGGGCGATCTCGCCGGCGGTCGCCGCTCGAAACCCTCGGTCGGCCAGGACGCGGACGGTCGCGGCCATCAGCTGGTCGCGACGCTCGTCCGCGCTGAGCCGCTTTCGCCCGGTCATGCTGCGCGCCGGCCCGCTCGACCGCGCCAGACGAGCGCGACGATCACGGCCATGAGCCCGGCGACGACGAGCATCTCGACGCTCATCCACGGCGGGACGAAACCCGGGACGAGCGCCTCGACGATGTTCACGGCCACCAGCACCGCGGAGATGATCCCGACCGCACCGTAGGCGCGGGCGTCCCCACGGGTCGCTGCCCGCGTGCGCAGCGGGAGGAGCACCGCGAAGACGGCGACGACCGCGGCGTGCCCCCACGCCTCGTCGGTCGCCAGCGCGGGTGCGAGGAACGCGAGGGCCACGAGCGCGAGGAGGGTGGCGACGACGGCCGCGACGTACACGGCGACCAGGCGTGCGATCCACGGCGAGACGTACGGAGCCGGACTGTTGACCATGCGGTCAATATTAATGACCCGTGGGTCAACAAGGCAACGATCGCCATGGCACTGGCCCTCGGCGCGGGCATGTGGTGGAGTCCGCTCACGACGTCGTCCCGGGTCGGCGCCTCGGCCGAGCGCCGATCGGGGCGTCTTCCACGACACACGGAGGGGTGCCTGTCGATGCCTGCGACGCCACGGATCGAGCTGGTCCGGCGGACCGAGCTCCCGCTGCCCAGGGCGCCGGGCCTGCTGAACGAGCCGCGGACCGCCCGCCGCTCGCCGGTGGTGGGCGGTGCCGCGCGACGGGGCGGGCGAAGCACGTGACAGGGTCCGAGCGCTCCCGCCTGATCGTCGTCCGTGGGAACTCGGGAAGCGGGAAGTCCCAGCTGGCGCGGGCGATCCGTGCCGCCCGTCCCCGGGGCGTGGCGATCATCGGGCACGACGTGCTGCGGCGGGAGATCCTGCACGTCCGCGACCGTCCGGGGGCGTTGAGCGTGCCCTACATCGACCTGTCGGCGCGCTTCGCGCTCGATCACGGGCTGGACGTGGTGATCGAGGGCATCCTGCACTCCGAGAGCTACGGAGAGATGCTCGCTCGGCTCCGGAGCGAGCACCGGGGGGTGACCCGCTGCTACTACTACGCGCTCGAGCTGGAGGAGACGCTGCGGCGGCACCGCACCAAGGCCCTGGCGGCCGAGGTCTCGGAGGCCGACGTCGCCTCCTGGTACCGCGACGACGACCGCGTCGCAGCGCTCGACGAGGTCGTCCTCGACGCCACGGTCAGCGCGCAGGAGGCGTTGGAGAGGGTCCTGGCCGACGTGGGATGGGACACGGCCCGCTGACGCACGCGCGACCCCGCCGAGCGGCGCGGCCCGGTCACTCGACCCGGCGGACCTCCTGCGGCCAGCCGCAGGCCTCGGCGACCCTGCGCGCCCACGCCTTCGCGTCGTCGTCGCCGGCGACGTCGATGATCGTCAGGCCGCCGATGCGCTGCTCCGTCGGGGCGAACGACCCGGGGGTGACCACCGGCGTGCCGCCGGTCGCGTCGGCGGTGAAGGCGCGGTCGTCGTCCTCGTCCACGCCGGCGGCGAACACGAGGACGCCGGCGTCCTTCATGTCGTCCACGACGGCGTTGGCGAGCGGCCCGCGCCCGGCGAACCACTCCGGGCTGTGGTCGCCCACCCACTGCTGGTTGAAGTAGATGATGTAGTGGCTCATCGTCGCTCGTCCCGTCGTCGTCGTCGGACACCTGGGCAGGACGCTACTCCGCAGCGACGACGCGGTTCCAGGCACCAGCCGGGCGGCGCGCGTCCGGCCCCCGAATTCCGTTGCGCCGAGGTGCGACGATGCCGGGCATGACCCTGCCGACCCCGGTCCTGGAGACCGAGCGACTGACGCTGCGTCCGTTCACGCCCGCGGACGGCGACGACCTGTTCGCGCTGCAGAGCGACGCGTTCGTGCTGCGCTACTGGGACTCGCCGCCGTGGCGCGACCGGTCGCGGGTCGACAACTTCCTCGACCGGTGCCGGCGGATGGCGGAGGAGGGCAGCGGCGCGCGGGTCGCCGTCGAGCGCAGCGCTGACCGGACGTTCATCGGCTGGTGCACCTTCAACGACTGGGACCCGGGGTTCCGGAGCGCCTCCCTGGGCTACTGCTTCACCCAGGCCTCGTGGGGGCACGGCTACGCGACGGAGGCGGGCCGCGCGCTGCTCGGGTGGGCCTACGACGCCCTCGACCTCAACCGGGTCCAGGCCGAGGCCGACACGCGCAACGCGGCGTCCGCCAGGGTGCTCGAGAAGCTCGGCTTCGTCCGTGAGGGCACTCTGCGCGAGGACTGCGTCGTGGACGGCGTCGTGTCCGACTCGTGGGTGTACGGACTGCTGCGGCGCGACTGGGCGGCCTGACGGTCCGCTACCGGCCCTCGTCCGAGCCGGCCGGCGGCGGCAGCTGCGGGTAGTCGGCGACCGGGTAGACGCCGATCGCGAACCCGTGCACCTGGTCGCCGCGGCGCGGGAGGGTGTCGAACTCCTCGACCAGCGCCGCCATGCGGTGCCAGAACTCCTCCTTCTGCGCCTCGTCGATCCGGGCGTGCCGCAGGAAGCCCCACAGCTGCCCCTCGAGGTACGCGGGCCGGGACTCGCGGGCCGCGACTTCGAAGTCGTTGAAGTCCAGCGGGCTGCCACCGCCGTCGTCCTTCTCGTCCGCCCCCTCGAGGGAGACGTGGAACAGCCGCGCCGTCCGGCCGTAGAAGGCCTCCTCGATCGCGCGGACCCGGCGCGTGCGGACCACGGTCAGGAGGCCCGCGTCGGCGAGGACCTTGACGTGGTGGGCGACGGTGCTCTTCGGCCGGCCCACCGCGGTGGCGAGCTCGGTGACGCTCGCGGCACGCTCGTGGAGCAGGCCGAGGATCGTGGTGCGCAGCGGGTGGGCGAGAGCGCGGACCTGGTCGGGGCGGGTCAGCGCCCGCCTGTCCTCGAGGTCGTAGTCGGGGGTCTTGCCGTCCATGGCTCACGATACTAACGTTCTAGAACGTTCGAAGTTCATGGATCATTGGAGGCGTCATGGCCGAGATCGTCCTGTTCCACCACTCCCAGGGGCTCACCGCGGGGGTGCGGGCGTTCGCCGACGCCCTGGCGGCGGAGGGGCACACCGTGCACGTCCCCGACCTGTTCGAGGGCCGCACGTTCGACGACGTCGAGACCGGCGTCGCCCACGCGCAGGAGATCGGGTTCGACACCGTCCTCGACCGGGGCACCGCGGCCGTCGACGGGCTCCCCGCCGCGCTGGTCTACGCGGGGTTCTCCATGGGCGTGATGCCCGCGCAGCGGCTCGCGCAGACCCGCCCGGGCGCGGTGGGGGCCCTCTTCCTCGACGCCTGCCTGCCCGTCGCCGAGTTCGGCACGTGGCCCGACGGTCTCCCGGCGCAGGTCCACGGCGGCAGCGACGACGAGTGGTTCGCCGAGGACCTGGAGGCGGCCCGCGAGCTGGCCGCCTCGGTGGCCGAGGCGGAGCTCTTCCTCTACCCCGGCACGGCGCACCTTTTCGCCGACTCCTCGCTGCGGAGCCACGACCCGCAGGCCGCCAGCCTCGTCCTGCAGCGCGTGCAGGGCTTCCTCGCCGCGCTCGCCTGAGGGCCGGAGGAGGCATGATGCGCGGGTGATCATCCGCCGCGGCGAGAGCGCCGACGTCCCCGCGATCCTCGAGTTCTGGGCGGTGGCCGGGGAGAACTCCTCCCGGCCGGCCGACGACGCCACGCTGGTGGCGAACCTCCTGAGCCGGGACCCGGACAGCCTCCTCGTCGCCGATCGGGACGGCGCGGTGGTCGGCACCGTGATCGCCGGCTGGGACGGCTGGCGCGCGCACCTCTACCGCCTGGCCGTCGACCCCGGGACGCGGGGGCAGGGCGTCGGCCGCCGCCTGGTGGAGGCGGCCGAGGAGCGGCTCCGCGCGCTCGGTGCCCGCCGGTTCGACGCGATGGTGCTGTCCGGGAACGACCTCGGGGCGCGCGCCTGGACCGCCCTCGGGTACCGGCCCCAGGACGACTGGGCCCGGTGGGTCAAGCCCGCCTGAGGCGTGCTCGGGGCGCCGCCGGCACGGGGTGGCGATACTGGACGGCATGAGCCTGTACGACGACGTGGGTGGCTTCGACATGCTGCTGGCGGTGTGCCGGCGGTGGAACGCGCTGACCCTGGCCGACCCGGTGGCGGCGCACCCGTTCTCGCACGGCACGCTGCACCCGCAGCACGACGAGCGGCTCGCCGCCTACCTGGCGGAGGCGCTGGGCGGGCCGCGGCTGTACACGGGCGGCTACGGGGACGAGTCGAAGGTGCAGCGCATGCACGCGGGCAACGGGGAGCACCCGGACCTCGACGCGGCGTGCGTCCGCCTGTTCCGGCAGGCGCTCGACGACGTGGGAGTCCCGGCCGCGGCGGCCGCACGGGTCGGCGACTTCTTCGAGCGGTCGACGCTCGCCATGCGCGCCTACGGCGGCGGCCGGGACGCCGTGCCGCGGGGGCTCCCGCTCCCGCGGGCGTGACGGACCGGGAGCCCAGAAAGCGGGCCTACCATCTCCCGGTGCCGACGATCGTGCTGACCACCGAGATCCCGTCGTCCGCGGAGGCGTGCTTCGCGGCGAGCCTGTCGGTGGACGCCCACACCGCGTCGATGAGCCGGTCGGGGGAGCGCGCGGTCGGCGGCGTCACGACCGGGGTCATGGGCCCCGGCGACACCGTCACCTGGCGGGCCCGGCACTTCGGCGTCCCGTTCCGCATGACGTCGCGGATCAGCGCCCACGACGCGCCGCACCGCTTCGTCGACGAGCAGGCGGCGGGCCCGTTCCGCCGGTGGTGGCACGAGCACCGGTTCGAGACCGTCCCCGGCGGCACGCGGATGACGGACGTCGTCGAGTTCACGTCGCCGGCCGGGTCGCTGGGCCGCCTGGTGGACCGCGTCGTCCTGACCCGGTACATGACGCGGCTCCTGCGCGCCCGGAACCGGTGGCTCCTCGACGCCCTGTCCCCGCGCGACTGAGGCGGCGCGCCTAGGCCCGCTGCGCCAGCTGCACGGGATGGCCGTCGGGGTCCTCGACGAAAGCGACCCGCAGCAGGCCGTCGCGGAACGGGTGCGGCGCCCGGTTGTCCGTGGCCCCGGCCGCGAGCGCCGCGGCGTAGGCGGCGTCGACGTCGTCCGTCCAGAGCGTCAGGCACGCGCGGTGGCCGCTGGTCACGGGCGTGAGCCCGTGGCTCTCGGCGGCCGGCCCGGGCAGCGCGAGGCCGAGGCCGAACCCGCCGTGCGCCATCTCCACCTTCACCGGGTGCTGCTGCGGCGCCCGGAAGGTCTCGGTGAACCCGAAGGTGCCGTAGAACGCCGACGCCCGCTCGCAGTCGGCCACGAAGAGGATGACCTGGGGGTCGAAGAAGTCCATCGTCGGATGGTCACACGACGGCGGCGGCCCCGGCCAGGGCCAGGTAGACGCCGCCGGTGGTGACGCCGAGGCGGCGCCGGGCGCGCTCCGAGGCGCGCAGCCGCCACGACATCCGGTCGGCGAGCAGGGCGTACCCGCTGTCGACGAGGGCCGCCAGCACGACGAACGCCCCACCGAGGATCGCGAGCTGGGGTGCCACGGCGCCGCGCGCCGGGTCCGCGAACTGGGGCAGGAACGCGACGAAGAAGAGCGCGGTCTTCGGGTTGAGGGCGTCCACGAGGACGCCGTCGGTGACCAGCCGCCAGCCCCGCGGCCGCCGGGTCGTGCCGCCGTCCTCGCCGGCGGCGGTGCCCGCGTCGTCCTCGGGGGCGGGCCGGGACCGGGCGGCGCGCAGCTCCCGCACGCCGAGCCAGACGAGGTAGGCGGCGCCCGCCCACCGGACAGCGCCGAACAGCACGGGCGACCGCTCCAGCAGGGCGGCGAGCCCCGCCGCCGCGGCCACCACGTGCAGGGCCGCGCCGGCCTCGAGCCCGGCCATCGACAGCAGGCCCGCCCGTCGCCCGAGGGTGGTGCTGCGCGCGACGACGTGGACGACCGACGGGCCGGGCACGGCGAGCGTCGCGAGGGACGCGCCGAGGAACCCGAGCAGCGCGGGCGCGGCCGGCAGCAGGCCGGTCACGGCCTGGACGGTGTCGAGCGCCCGCGGGGTCATGGTGGGGAGGGAGGGGCGGGACGGTTGTCCGTGACACCCGTCCGTCGTCGGGGTGCCTGTGCGGCGGTCGCGGACGAGGATGGCGGGCATGGCGGACTGGACGGTCGTGCAGGTCACCGACCCGGCCGAGCTCGTCGCGGCGTCCCACCTCTTCGACGCGCCCGTCCGGGCCGACGGCGCGGCCGACACGCTGGCGCGGCCCGGCCACGTGGTGCTGCTCGCGCGGGGACCGGACGGCCACGACGTCGGGTTCGTGTCCGGGGTGGAGATGCGGCACCCGGACAAGGAGCCGGAGATGTTCCTGTACGAGCTGGGGGTCGAGGAGGGGGCGCGCCGCCGTGGGGTGGCGTCCGCGCTGCTCGCGGCCCTGCGCGACCACGCCCTCGCCCACGGCTGCCGCGGGATGTGGACCGGCACCGAGGCGGACAACGTCGCGGCGCTCGCGACCTACCGGGCCGCGGGAGCCCGGATCGACCGGGACTCCGTCTTCGTCGTCTGGGACGACCTGGCCACCTCGTGAGGGACGCGGTCAGTCCCAGACGCCACTGCGCCCGGCGGCGAGGGCGTCGAGCATCGACACGTGGGGGGCGAAGAGCGGCTCGGGCAGGGCGTCGAGGGCGAACCAGCCCAATGCGCGGGTCTCGACGCCGTCGACCGTGAGCTCCCCGGACACGACCCGGGCGACGAACACCACGACGACCGCCTGGACGACGTCGCCGTTCGGGTAGGTGTGCGACCGGGAGCCGGAGAAGACGCCGAGGAGGGTCCGGGGCTCCACGACGAGGCCGGTCTCCTCGCGCGTCTCCCGGACGGCGGCCTCCGCGACGGTCTCGCCGAGCTCCAGCGCGCCGCCGGGGAGGCCCCACGGGGCGCCGGGCTCGCCGCGCTGCTGCAGCAGCACCCGGGTCGTCCCGGCGGTGTCCTGGTCGAGCACCGCGCACGCCGCGCTCGGCAGGAAGAGGGGGTCGTGGCCGACCACGCCGCGCAGACGCTGGACGTAGCTCTCGGGCCGGCTCGGGGGCTCGCTCACGGGAACCGACCCTAGCGGTGGGGCAAGTCCGGTCGGCCGCGGTGGGCCGTCAGCCAGGGCAGCAGGACCGGCAGGACGGCGTCGGCCTGCATGGCGGACGTGTGGTCCTTGCCGGGCAGCACCTCGACGGTCCAGCCCGCGGCCTCGAGCTCGGCCCGCCGGCGGGTGACGGCGCCGGCGATGACGACCTCGACGTCGCCCCAGCCGGGTCCGTAGACGATGTCGTCGTCCGCACCGACGACGGCGAGGCGCGGCACGGCCAGGGTGAGGGCGGCGGCGTCGTCGAAGCCGGCGAGCGACTCGTAGAGCGTGACGTACTGTCCGGTCTGCTCGGGGGCCTGCGTCATCTCGACGGAGTCCCAGTCGCCGGGCTCGGGTGCCGACGTCGATGCGGGGCGCGGGGCGTCGCGGTGGGCGAGTGCCAGCCGGTGCGCGGCGCGCGTCACGGCGAGCATCGCGGCGTACGGGCCGTCGAGGGGCGGGTAGCCGCCCATCGCCAGGCCGGTGAGCCGGTCGGTGCGCAGCGCGAGCTGGAGCCCGGCGAGCGCCAGCCACGAGTAGCCGTAGTAGGCGAACCGGTCGGCGCCCGCGGCGTCGGCGACGGCCAGGAGGTCGGCCGTGACGGCGTCGGCCGTCAGCGTGCCCGGCCGCGGGTGGGCGGCGAGGTGGGCCTCGTAGTCGGCGGCGACGACGCGGAATCCCGCCCCGGCGACCCGGCGCGCGAGGAGGGCGCCGAGGTCGGGGTCGGCGCCCCAGGCGCGCATCGCGTCGGCCTGGGCCTCCTCGAGCGGGTCGGTCCGGACGGGGAGCAGGACGGCCGGGCCGTCGCCCAGGGTGGTGACGTCGAGGGTCGAGCCGTCGGGCAGGGTGGCGGCGGGCATGGCGGGGCTCCTCGGGTCGACGCGTTAACGTCTTACACTGTAAGCAGATGGGAGGATCCAGGGCAATGAGCGACGTCGAGGAGCACGTGCGGCGGCTGTGGCGCCACCGAGGGGCGGCGCCCGCCGAGGCGCGCCGCGGGCCGCGTCGGCGGCTCGACCTGGACGAGGTGCTCGACGCCGCGGTCGCCGTCGCCGACGCGGACGGCCTCGACGGGCTGTCGACGCGCGCGGTCGGCGCCCGGCTCGGGCTGAGCGCCATGGGCCTGTACCCGTACGTGGGCACCAAGGAACAGCTGCTGGCGCTCGCGGAGGACCACGCCTCGGCGATGCCGGCCTGGCGGGACCCGGGCCCCGACCTCGCCGCCGACCTCGACGCCTGGGCGGGCCGCCTCTTCGACCTGTACCGGGAGCACCCGTGGCTGGCGGAGCTGCCGTGGTCCTCCGCGCCGGGCGGCCCGCAGCAGCAGGACTGGCTCGAACGGCTGCTCGACGTCCTCGCGCGCCACGAGGTGGCCCCGGAGTCCCGGGCGGCGGTCGTCACCGCCCTGTACGCCGTCGTCCGCGCCACCGCGCAGACCGCGGCGGCCTCTGCGCGCCTGGACGCCGCGGGCGCCGAGGCGTGGCGGGAGCGCGCGGCGGCGACGAGCCGCCTCGTGCCCGACCTCGGTGAGCGGTACCCGCGCGCGGCCGCGCTGGCGCCGCACTCCGCCGCCGACTGGCAGGACGCGCCCCGCGCCGCGGTGCGGCACGTCGTGGACGCCCTGAGCCGCGGCCTGGCACCCGGGCCGGGAAGGCCCTGACCGGAGAGTGCACCTCGGCGAAAACCGTTGCCTGCCCCTGGGGCCTCTGGAAGGGTGACGGCCGTGAACTCACCCTCGGGCCAGACCCCGGCCGGCGTGGACGCCACGAGCCTCCTCGCCGCCTACGACGACCAGCTGCGGACCGACGCGGAGACGCCGGGCGCCCTCGCCGTCACCCGCCTCGGGCCCCTGCGCCTCGTGACCTTCGCCGCCGGCCGCGGCTTCGTCACCTACCGCGACCTCGCCGGCGCGGACGCCGCGACGATCCGCGGGTTCGTCGCGTCCGCGCTCGCGCACTTCCGCGACGACGCGACCGTCACGAGCGTCGAGTGGAAGACGCGCGGCCACGACGTCGCGCCGGGCCTGCACGAGGCGCTCGTCGACCACGGCTTCGTGCCCGAGGAGCCGGAGTCGATCATGATCGGCGAGGCGCGCCTGCTGGTCGCGGACGTGCCCCTGCCCGAGGGCGTCACGCTCCGCCGGGTGACCGCCGAGGCGGACGTCCGGGCCATGTCCGCGATGGCCGACGAGGTGTTCGGCGACGACCCGGCCACGTCCGGCCACGCCGACTCGATCCTGCACCGCCAGGAGCGCGACCCCGAGATGGAGCTGTGGATTGCCGAGGCCGACGGCCGGGTGGTCAGCGCCGGACGCCTCGAGCCCGTGCCGGGCACCCAGTTCGCCGGGCTGTGGGGCGGGTCGACCCGCCCGGAGTGGCGCGGCCGTGGCATCTATCGCGCGCTCACCTCCGCCCGCGCCCGGTCGGCGCTCGAGCGCGGCAAGACATACCTGAACAGCGACTCCACCGAGTTCTCGCGTCCCATCCTGGAGCGTTCCGGGCTGGTCAAGGTGTCGACGACGACGCCGTACGAGTGGCGCCGCTGAGCGGCGCCGGGCAGGGCTGAGGGAACCGAGGGAGGGCACCGTGGGCCTCGACGACGACCCGTTCGACCACCGTCTCACCAAGGACGGCAAGGTCCTGGTGAGCCGCGGCGGGCGGCTCGTGGTGACGGTCTCGGGTGCTCGCGCCGCGCGGTTGGTCGCGCTGCTCGGGCAGGACCCCCAGACCGACCAGGAGCTCCTCGCGCGGGCCACGGGGAACTACCGCCGGGGCAACGAGAAGCGCCCCCACCGGCCGTGACCTGGCCCGACGGGTGGGGGACCCGATGTCCGGAACCTCGACCGACGCCCTCCCTCCGTCGTGGCGGCCCCGGGAGGGCGCCCGCGGCCGCGCGAGAGGCGGGCGCGCCGCGCGGCAGAGGGGGACTAGGGTCCGCCCTGGACCCCCGCACCGGCGCGGGGACGACATGACGACGAGGCCCGGAGCGGGCCCGAGCAAGGACGCAGGAGGGCACGTGGTCGACGCCCGCGCTCCGCTCGCCACGAGGGCGGGCCGGTGAGCCGCGCCGGCCTGCTCGCGCGGCGCTCCGCCGCCCACCGCGGCCTGCTGGTCCTGGTCGCCCTGCTCGTCGCCACGGTGACCGCGGCGCTCGGCACGACGATCGGCACCGTGCGCGTCGCCGAGGCGCGGATCGTCCACGACGGACTGACCCGCGGCGGGGAGCCCGGCGTCGTCCAGGTGGTCACGCGCCTCGCCCCCGAGGCCGACGCGCAGGACGCGGCCCTGCGGCGCGACGTCGACGCCCTCTTCCCGGGCGTCCCGTACGACCTGGCGCGCGAGGAGGTGCCCGACGACGACTCGGACGCCCCCTTCGTGCGCTGGACGCTGACGCCGGACGTCGCCGCGACGGGCGCCGCGGACCTCCGGGTCGTCACGACGGGCCAGGCGGCCCTGCGCGACACCGTCCTGGAGGACGACGCCGTGCAGGTGCGGGGCGCCGAGGTGACCGGAGACCTGGGGGAGCGCGCCGCCGACGCCACCGCCGCGCTGGGCGCGGCGTCGGCCGTCGCGCTCGTCCCGATGCTGGTCCTCGCGCTCGCGGGGCTGATCGCCGTCGCCCAGCTCGCGCGGCTCCTGGCGGCGACGCGGGCGGGCGAGGTCCGGCTGCTGGTCTCGCGAGGCGCCTCGCCGGCGCAGCTCACCGGCGCCGCGGCCGCGGAGGCCGGGATCGTCGCGGCGGCCGGCGCCGTCGTCGGACTCGGGACGGCGCTCGCCGTCCTCGCCGCGCGGGGTGCCCCGACCGGAGCGCTGGCGGGCGACCTGGTGCCGGCGACCGTGGTCGCGGCGGCGGCGGCCGTGCTCGTGCTGGTGGTCGTCGAGGGGTTGCAGGCCCGCGCCACGGCGGCGCTGCGCCTCTCGGACGCCTCCGGCCGCGCCCGGCAGGCCGCCACCTGGGGCACCGTCGCGCTCGTCCTCGTCGCCGCCGCGGTCTCCCTGTGGCTGCTGCGCCGCTACGGGTCGCCGCTCGTCCCGACGCCCGACGGCGGGCAGACCGACCCGGCCGCGGCCGCGGCGCCCGCGCTCGTCCTCGCCGCCGCCGCGGTCCTCGCCGTCGCGCTGCTGGGGCCCCTGTCGCGGGCGTGGGCGGCGCTCGCCGCGCGCCGCCCCGACGCGCGGGTGCTCCCCGCGCGGCAGGTCGCGCGCCGGCTCGCCGTCAGCGCCGTCCCCGTGGTGCTCGTCGTCGTGGCCGCCGGGAGCGTCGTGCTCGCCGCGGCCTACACCGGCACCGGGCAGCGGCTGCGCCACGACGCGGCCGCCGTCGCCTCCGGCGGCGACGTGCGCGTCGTCGCGGCCCAGGGCTCGCCCGGGCCCGCCGCGCAGTACGCGGAGCTGCCGGGCGCCGCTTCCGCCGCGCCCGCGCGGGTCACGGAGGGCAACCTCGACGACGTCACCCTCTCCGTGACGGGCGTGCCCGCCGCCCGCCTCGGGCGGGTGGCGCTCGACACGGCCGGGTCGGGCGACCTCGACCGCCTCGCGGCGGCGCTGGCGGTGCCCGACCTGTACGACGGGAACCCGCGCCTGCCCGCGGGGACGACGGGGCTCACCCTCCGCGGCTCGGGGCAGTTCTTCGTGGTCGACCCGGCCGTCGAGGAGGACGCCGGGGCGCTCGGTGCCCCGGCCTCGTGGCGGTCGCTGCGGGAGCGGACGGCGGGGGACCCGGCCGGACGGGGCCTGCTCGAGACGCTGGAACGCGGGTCGATGCCGGTGCGCCTGTGGCTGGCCGACGCCGACGGGCAGCTGCGGGCGGCCGACGTCGGGAGCCTCGACGTCGACCTGGACGGCGACGGCGACGGGGCCCACCCGATCGGCCCCGTCGAACGGTCCTTCACGATGCGCGCGGACGTGCCCCCGGCGCCCGACGGACCCGACGGCACGCCGGGGGAGTGGACGGTGGTCGCGTTCGACGTGCTGCAGGTCGGGTCGGGGAACGACACCACGGTACTGCGGCTCTCCGTGGCCGAGGTGGACGCCACCACGGCCGACGGGACGACCTCCGCCGTGGACGTCGAGGACGTCGGCTGGGCGCCCGCGACGCAGGACGCCGCCGCGCGCTCCGCGTTCGACGCCCGCCCGGGGCTGGGCCTGAGCCTCGCCGCGCGCGTCGAGAACGAGCCGTTCCCGTCGCCGTACCGGATCATCGCCGCGGGTGCCGGTCGCGAGGCCGTGCCCGCCGTGCTCTCGCGGCGGCTCGCCGGCCTGCTCGACGTGCGCGTCGGCGAGCGGACGGAGCTCCCCGTCGAGGGCGGTGACCGGCTCGCGGTGGAGGTGGTCGGCGTCGTGGACGTCGTGCCCGGGGCGCGACGCCCGGCGGCGGCCCTGGTGGGTCTGGCGGAGCTGCAGGCGGCCTCGCTCCGGCTGACGACGACCCCGCCGGACGCCGGCGAGGTGTGGGTCCGCGCGGAGCCGGGGGCCACCGCGGCGGACGTCGCCGGGCTCGCCGCGGCCGCCGCGCGGTCGGCGCGGTCGGCGTCGTCGGGCGACGTCCAGGTCACGACCTCGCACGGCGGCGGCAGCTCGGACGCGACCGGCCCGGTCCGGCAGGCGTTCGTGGTCGCGGCCCTGGCGGCCGTGCTGCTCGCCCTCGTCGGCGTCGGCGCGGTGAGCCTCGCCGCCGTGCGGGGGCGGCGCGGCGAGGTCGCCGTGCTGCGCGCCGTCGGGATGCCTCCGCGGGCCCAGGGGAACGGGCGCGCGCTGGAGCTGGTCACGGTGACCGCCGCGGCGCTCGTCGTCGGGATCGCCGCCGGGTGGGGGCTCGCCGCGGCGACGGCGCCCGGCCTCGCGACGGCCACCCTCACGGGCTTCGCCGTGGTGCCGCCCGCGCTCACCACCCTCGAGCCCTGGGCCACGCTCGTGCCCGGCCTCGTGCTCCTCGCCGGGCTCGCGGCGGTCGCGCTCGCCGTGCGGGCCGGCGTCGCCGCGCAGGCGCGCGACGGCGCCTACCGCGAGGAGGTGCGCTGATGCTCTGGCTGCTGCTGCGTCGCCACCTGCGCACCGCGTGGGGGACGGCCCTCGTCCTCGCGCTCGTCACGCTCGTCGCGGCCGGGACCGCCACCGCCACCGCGCGGGCGATCGGCGAGATGCGCTCGGAGCAGGTCGCCTACGCCACCGACCAGCTCTCGACGCTGCGGAGGGACGTCGTCTCGCGGGCCGGTGAGGTCCCGGCCACGGAGCAGGGGCCCTCCGACTTCCCGGTGTACGAGCCCGACGCCGAGCCGCAGGTCCCGCCCGAGCCGGCGTGGGACGAGTTCCTCGCCGGGATGGTCCGGGCGCGCGACGGCCTCCCGGACCCCCTGCGGGGCGTGCTCGGCGAGCCGTCGTTCACCGTGACCGCGCGGAAGATCGAGACGGAGCACCTGCCCGGGTCGGGGATCCAGACGACCCAGGTCTTCCTCCGGGCGTCGGCCCGCCTGCAGCAGGACGTGCGGCTCGTCGACGGCCGATGGCCCCAGGCCACGCCGGTCCTCCAGGGCGTCAACGGGCCGGAGGGTAGCCGGCCCGTCGAGGTCGTCGTCAGCACGGCGACCGCGGACGTCCTCGGGTGGCGGCTCGACGGGACCTACGCCGCCGAGGTGTGGAAGCATCCCCCGCTGCGCGTCGTCGGGCTCTACGAGCCGGTCGACCCCGCCGCCGGCACCTGGGACCACCAGCCCTTCGGCCGCCGGGCCCAGCTCGCCACGACGCCGGACGGCTCCACCATCGCGAGCGCGGCCGCCTACGTGGACCCCGCGATGGTCGGACCCCTCGCCTGGCGCTACGCCCAGACCACCCTCTGGTACCCGGTCTCCGCCGAGGGGGTCGGGTCCGGCGACGTCGCGGCCCTGACCGACCAGGTGCGCGGGCTCACCCACGACACGATCGAGATCGTCCCGGGCGACCCTGTGGTGCTCCAGGCCCGCACCGCCCTCTCCGAGGTGCTCGACGAGCTGCTCCGCGAGCGCGTGACCACCGACGCCGTCCTCGCCGTCCTCGTCGTCGGGCCGCTCGGCGCGCTCGGTGCCGTGATGGTGCTGGCGGCGCGGCTGGTCGTCGAACGCCGGCGCGCGGCGCTCGCGGTCCTCCTCGCGCGCGGCGCGACGGGGGCGCGGCTGCGGCTCCTCACCGCGGCGGAGGGCTTCGTCGTGAGCCTGCCCGCGGCCGCGCTGGGCGTGCTGCTCGGCCTGCTCGTGCGGCCCGGTGCGGTGACCGGGACGCAGGTGCTGCTCGCGTGCGCGGCGGCGCTGGCGCCCGCGGTGGCCGCCGCCGCCGTCACCGTGCCCCGGTCGCTGCGCGGGGAACGGCGCGACCTCACGGCCGCCACGGGTCGGCGCTGGCGGCGCACGGCCGAGCTGGTGGTCGTGGGCCTCGCGGCGCTGTCGGTCGCGCTCCTGCTGCGTCGCGGCGTGGTCGGCGGCACGGGGACGGGCGGCGTCGACCCGCTGCTCGCCGCGATGCCGCTCCTGGTGTCCGGCGCCGCGGCGCTGGTCGCGGTCCGCGTGATCCCGTTCGTCGCCCGCGGGCTCGAGCGGCTGCTCGCGCGGCGCCGGGACCTCGTGCCGTTCCTCGGCGCCGCGCGCGCCACCCGGGCGCCGGCGGGCGGCGTGGTGCCCGCGCTCGCCCTGGTGCTCGCGGTCGCGGTCGGGGCGTCCTCGGCGGTGGTCCTCTCGACGGTCGACGCCGGCGTCGAGCGGCAGGCGCGGGTCCAGCTCGGCGCGGACCTGCGGGTCACCGGGCCCGCGGTGACGCCCGACGCCGTGGCGGCGATGCGCGCGGTGGACGGCGTCGCCGAGGTGGCGACCGTGGCCCGGGTGACCGACGTGGGCGACCTGACGTGGCCCGACGGGCACAGCCGCGCCGTCCAGCTGCTCGCCGTCGACGCGGCGGCCCTGGCCCGCGTCCAGGAGGGCGTCCCCGACGCGCCGGACGGGCTCGCCGACCTGGCCCGGCCGGACGTGGACGGCGCGCTGCCGATGCTCGCGATGACCGTGCCCGGCGCGACCGCGGGGACGGGCGACCTCGTGCTGGGCCTGCAGGACGAGCAGGCCGACGCCGCGGTGGTGGGCGCGCCCGACCTCGTGCCGGGGCTGGGGGACGCGCCGGCGACCGTGGTCGTGGACTCCGGCCTCGTCGCGGGCTCGCTCGGCACGGCCACCGAGGCCCGCACGGCGCTCGTCGCGCTGGAGGCCGGCGCCTCCCCGGACCGGGTGGGTGCGGCCCTGCGCGGCGTGCTCCCGGACGCCACGGTCGACGGCACCGCGTCGGCGACGGCCGACCTGCTCGACGCGCCCGCGGCGCAGGGGATCGCGACCGCCGCCCGGGTGGCGGTCGCGCTGGCCGGCGTGCTGGTGGCGCTCACCGTCGCGATCACCCTGGTGCTCGCCGCTCCGGACCGCGAGCGGCTCCTCGCGGTGCTGCGCTCGATGGGCCTGCGACGGGCGGAGGCGCGGGGGCTGGTGGCCTGGGAGGTGGCGCCGTGGGCGCTCGGCGCGCTCGTCGTCGGGGTGCTGGTCGGCGCTGTCGTGCCCGCGCTGCTGCGCGCCCGCGTGGACCTCACGTCGCTGACGGGCGGCGGCCCGCAGCCGGCGCTGGCGGTGGACCCGGTGCTGGTCGTGGCGGGCCTGGCCGGGTTCGTCGTGACGGTGGTGGCGGGCGCGGCCCTGGCCGCCGTCGTGGGCCGCCGGGCAGCGACGACGGAACAGTTGCGGGAGGCGGCGGAATGAGGGAGGACGACAGGGTGGTGACGACATGGTGGTGACCCAGGAGGACGCGCCCGGCCCGGCGCCGGACGCGGTCGGTCCGGTGCACGAGGAGATCCGCTGCCGCGGGCTCGTGCGGATCTTCGCGGCGGACGGCATCGAGGTGCAGGCGCTGCAGGGCCTGGACCTCACGGTGGACCGCGGCGAGCTCGTCGCCGTGGTGGGCGCGTCCGGCTCGGGCAAGTCCACGCTGCTGAACATCCTGTCGGGGATGGACCTGCCCACCGCCGGGTCGGCGGTGGTCGCGGGCACGGACCTGCTCGCGATGACGCGCCGCGACCGGGTGCGCTACCAGCGGTCCACGGTCGGGTTCGTCTGGCAGCAGACGGGCCGCAACCTGCTCCCGTACCTCACCGCGGCGGAGAACGTGCGGGTGCCGCTGGAGATCTCGCGGACGGGCACGCGGGACGAGCGCGCGGCGCGGGTGGCCGACCTGCTGGAGATGCTCGAGGTGGGCCAGGTCGCCGACCGCGTGCCCGGGCAGATGTCCGGCGGGCAGCAGCAGCGGGTCGCGGTCGCGGTCGCGGTGGCCGGGTCGCCCCGGGTGCTGCTGGCCGACGAGCCGACCGGCGAGCTGGACGAGGCGACGAGCGTGGAGGTGCTGGAGTCGCTGCGCGCGGTGAACGCCGAGACGGGCGTGACCACGCTGATCGTCACGCACGACCCGACGGTCTCCGAGCACGTCGCGCGGACCGTGCAGATCCGCGACGGGCGCACGTCCACCGAGGTGCTGCGGCGCACGGAGATCGACGAGGACGGTGCGCAGCGGCACGTCGCCGAGGAGTTCGCCGTGCTCGACCGGGTGGGCCGCCTGCAGCTGCCGCAGGACTTCGTGAGCGCGCTGGACCTGCGCGACCGCGTGCGCCTCGCGCTGGAGGACGACCACGTGGAGGTCCGGCCGGACGAGCGGCGGGGCCGGACGGGGGAGGGACGATGAGCGCGACGACGACGCGCCGGCCGACGACCGCGGTGCTGCGCGCGACGGGCGTCTCGCGGGTCTACGGCTCGGGCGCCGGCGAGGTGCGGGCGCTGGAGGACGTGTCGGTCGAGGTCGGAGCCGGCGAGCTCGTGGTGGTCGTGGGCCCGTCGGGGTCCGGGAAGTCCACGCTGCTGCACCTGCTCGGGGGCCTGGACCGGCCGACGGCGGGCACGGTGCACCTCGGGGCGGACCCGGCGGCCGAGGGCGGTCCGGGGGCGGCGGAGCGCGAGCTCGGCAGCCTGGGCGAGGACGAGCTGCACGCGGTGCGGCGCACCGAGATCGGGTTCGTCTTCCAGTCGTTCGGTCTGGTTCCGGTGCTCTCCGCCGCGGAGAACGTGGAGGTGCCGCTGCGGCTGGCGCGGGTCGACGCGGCCGAGCGGGCGGCCCGCGTCGCGGAGGCGCTCGAGGCGGTGGGGCTCGCGGACCACGCCGACCAGCGCCCCTACGAGCTCTCGGGCGGGCAGCAGCAGCGGGTGGGCGTCGCCCGGGCGCTGGTGGCCCGTCCGCGGGTGCTGCTCGCGGACGAGCCGACCGGCCAGCTCGACTCGGCCACCGCCCAGCGCGTCATGGTGCTGCTGCGCGACCTGGTGCACTCGCGGGGCGTCGCCGCCGTCGTGGCCACGCACGACCCCGAGCTCGTGGCGATGGCGGACCGGGTGCTGGTGGTGCGCGACGGCCGCCTGGTGGCGGTCGACTGACCCCGCGCACCCCCCGCGCGCGGCTCCCTGTACCACGGGCCGGCGAGTCCCGCAGGTTGCGACGAGATACCGGAATGGTCACGGTTCCGGGCGCAAACCGGGCAGAGGGTATGACCTGGGGCCGAGACGTGACTAGGCTCACCGGCGCACAGTGCAGTGCGCGCGCACACGCGCCTGTACCTCACCAAGGGGTGACCCCTTCCGGTGAGCGACCCAACTCAGGAGGACACGTGACACCTCGACGACGACTTGCAGGCATCGGGGCCTTTACCCTGGCCTCGGCCCTGCTGCTGTCTGCGTGCGGTGGCGGTTCCGGGGACAACCCCGAGGCCACGGGCGGCGACGGCGGCCCGACGACCGGCATCGTGACGGTCAGCAACGGCGAGCCGCAGAACCCGCTCATCCCCACGATGACCAACGAGACCTATGGCTCGAAGGTCATCAACAACCTGTTCGCCGGCCTGGTGTACTACGACGCCAAGGGCGAGGTGCACAACGAGATGGCCGAGTCCATCGAGACGGACGACCAGCAGACGTACACGATCACGATCAAGGACGGCTGGAAGTTCACGGACGGCACCCCGGTGACGGCCGACAGCTTCGTCAAGGCGTGGAACTACGGCGCCCTGCTGTCGAACAAGCAGAACCTCTCGTACTTCTTCGAGCCCATCGAGGGCTTCTCGTACGACAAGGACTCCGAGCTGACCGGCCTCAAGGTCGTGTCGGACACCGAGTTCACGGTGAAGCTGACCCAGCCCGAGTCCGACTTCGAGCTTCGACTGGGCTACGCGGCCTTCATGCCGCTGCCGGACTCGTTCTTCGACGACCCGAAGGCGTTCGGCGACAACCCGGTCGGCAACGGCCCGTACAAGCTCGAGTCCTGGGAGAAGAACCAGCAGATCTCGCTCCGCCCCAACGCTGACTACGCGGGCGAGCGCAAGGTCCAGAACGGTGGCGTCGACCTGATCGCCTACACCGAGGAGGACACCGCGTACAACGACCTCCTCTCGGGCAACCTGGACATCGTCACCAACGTCCCGTCGTCGGCCTTCGCCACGTTCGAGGACGACCTGGGCGACCGCGCGGTCAACCAGCCCGCGGCCATCATCCAGGTCGTCAACGTCCCGGAGTACCTGCCCGAGTGGGGCGGCGAGGCCGGTCACATGCGCCGCAAGGCCGTGTCGATGGCGATCAACCGCGACGAGATCACCAAGACGATCTTCAACGGCTCGCGCACGCCCGCCAAGGACTTCAGCTCGCCGGTCATCGACGGCTGGTCCGACGACATCGAGGGCAACGAGGTCCTGAACTACGACCCCGAGGGCGCCAAGAAGCTCTGGGACGAGGCCGAGGGCATCTCGAAGTTCGGTGACAAGGCGATCACCATCGCGTCGAACGCCGACTCCGACCACCAGACCTGGGTGGACGCGGTCTGCAACAACATCCGTAGCGCGCTCGGCGTCGACTGCGAGTTCGCGCCGTTCCCGACGTTCGACGAGTTCCTCGACGCCCGCGACAACAAGACCCTCAAGGGTCTCTTCCGTGGCGGCTGGCAGGCCGACTACCCGGCCATGAGCAACTTCCTCGGGCCGATCTACGGCACGGGTGCCGGCTCGAACGACGGTGGCTACTCCAACAAGGAGTTCGACGCCAAGCTGAAGGAGGCGGCCGGCCAGGCCGACCCCGACAAGGCGCTGGACCTCTACAAGCAGGCGCAGACGATCCTGTTCACGGACATGCCGGGCATCCCGCTCTGGTACCAGAACGTGACCGCCGGCTACGGCGAGGACGTCGACAACGTCGTGTTCGGCTGGGACAGCGACCCGCTGCTGTACCAGGTCACGAAGCAGTAGCAGCACCCGGCTGGTGATGTCGACCGGCCCGGGGCGAGCAGGGCAGACGCCCGATCTGCCCGCCCTGGGCCGGTCGTCCGATTCGGATGGTGCCGACGACGTCATGTAGCGTCGCGGGCGGCCACCCGACGTGAGGGGGGCGGGGCGTGCCGACGACGCACGCCCCGCCCCCGAGCCTGTCCGGGCAACGACGGCCGGACAACGACCCGTAGCCCGGGGGATCCCCGGAGCGAACGAGGAGAATAGACACATGCTCTGGTATCTCGGACGCAGGCTCTTGCAGATGATCCCTGTGTTCCTGGGGGCGACCCTCCTGCTGTACGCGATGGTGTTCCTACGGCCCGGCGACCCCGTGGCCGGACTGGGCGGGGAGCGTGGGCTCCCCGAGGCGGTCCAGGAACAGATCCGCGCGGAGTACAACCTCGACAAGCCGTTTATCGTCCAGTACCTGCTGTTCCTGCGTGGCGTGTTCACGCTGGACTTCGGGGTGGACTTCCGCGGCCGCGAGATCACGGACGTGATGGCGCAGGCGTTCCCCATCACGTTCCAGCTCGCCATCATGGCCCTCATCCTGGAGGGCGTCTTCGGCATCATGTTCGGCCTCATCGCCGGCATGCGGAAGGGCGGCTTCTTCGACGCGACGGTGCTGGTCCTCAGCCTCGTGGTGATCGCGGTGCCGACCTTCGTCATCGGCTTCGTCATGCAGTTCGTCTTCGGCGTGAAGCTGGGGTGGTTCCCCGTCAGCGTCGGCAACGACCCAGGCTTGTACGAGCTGTTCTTACCCGCGGTCGTGCTGGCCGCGACGTCGTTCGCCTACGTGCTGCGACTGACCCGCACGTCGGTCGGCGAGAACCTCAGCGCGGACTACGTGCGCACGGCCCGCGCCAAGGGCCTGCGTCGCTCGCAGGTCACCGGCCGCCACGTGCTGCGCAACTCGCTCATCCCCGTCGTGACCTTCCTCGGCGCCGACCTGGGCAACCTCATGGCCGGGGCGATCGTGACCGAGGGCATCTTCAACATCCAAGGCGTCGGCGGAACGCTCTACCAGGCGATCATCCGCGGCGAGAACGTCACCGTCGTCGCGATCACCACCGTGCTGGTCCTCGTCTACATCCTGGCGAACCTGCTCGTCGACCTCCTCTACGCAGCCCTCGACCCGAGGATCCGTTATGCCTGAGAACCGTTTCGAGACCGTGCCCGGCGGACGGCGACCCCGTCCTGGGCAGGAGCACTTCGCCGCCGAGGTGGACGAGGGCGGCCTCGGCGCCGTCGACGCGGTCAAGACCGACGCGGCCCCGTCGGGGCTGTGGCGCGAGGCGTGGCGCGAGATGCGCCGCCGCCCCCTGTTCTGGGTGTCGGCCGCGATCATCCTGCTCGTGATCGTCGTGGCGGCCTTCCCGGGCCTGTTCACGGACATCCACCCGCGGTTCGACTGCGAGCTCTCCAAGTCGCTCGCCGGCCCCGAGGCGGGGCACCCGTTCGGCTACGACAAGCAGGGCTGCGACATCTACTCCCGCACCATCTACGGTGCGCGGGCCTCGGTGCTCGTGGGTGTCATGTCGACCGTCATGGTCGTCATCTTCGGCACCGCCATGGGCGCCGTCGCCGGCTACTACGGCGGCTGGTTCGACTCCGTGCTGTCGCGCATCACCGACATCTTCTTCGCCATCCCGCTGGTGCTGGCCGCCATCGTCTTCATGTCGGTCACCACGAACCGGACCAGCTTCACCGTCGCGTTCGTGCTCGCCGCGTTCGGCTGGACATCCATCGCCCGCATCACGCGCGGCACCGTGATGTCCGTGAAGAACAACGAGTTCGTCACGGCCGCCCGCTCGCTCGGCATGGGCCGCGGCAAGATCCTGCTCCAGCACGTGCTGCCCAACTCGGCGGCGCCGATCATCGTGTACGCGACGGTCGCGCTGGGCACGTTCATCGTCGCGGAGGCGACGCTGAGCTTCCTCGGCATCGGCCTGCCGCCCAGCACCGTCTCGTGGGGCGGCGACATCAGCATGGCGCAGAAGTCCATCCGCGTGGCCCCGGAGATCCTCTTCTACCCGGCCGGCGGCCTGGCCCTCACGGTGCTCGGCTTCATCATGATGGGCGACGTCGTGCGCGACGCCCTCGACCCGAAGGCGCGGAAGCGATGACGACACAGTTCCCAGTGACGAACGGCAACCTGCCCGCCGGTGGGGGCGACGGCTCGAGCTACGAGGCCGGTACGGACAAGCCGCTGCTCGAGATCCGCGACCTGCAGGTCACCTTCAACACCGCCGAGGGTGACGTGCACGCGGTCCGCGGCGCCAACATCACCGTCTACCCGGGCCAGTCGGTTGCGATCGTCGGCGAGTCGGGCTCCGGCAAGTCGACCACGGCGCACGCCGTGATCGACCTGCTGCCGGGCACCGGCAAGGTGACCGGCGGCAGCATCATGTTCGACGGCCGCGACATCGTCGGGCTGCCCCGCGCGGAGATCGAGGGGATGCGCGGCCGCGACATCGGCCTCGTCCCGCAGGACCCGATGTCGAACCTCAACCCGGTCTGGCGCATCGGCACCCAGATCGAGGAGGCCCTCAAGGCCAACGGCTTCGAGGGCGGCAAGAGGGAGCGCAAGGACCGCGTCGCGGGCCTGCTCCAGGAGGCCGGTCTGCCCGACGCCGAGCGGCGCGCGCGGCAGTTCCCCCACGAGTTCTCGGGCGGCATGCGCCAGCGCTCGCTCATCGCGATCGGGCTGGCCTCGCGGCCGAAGCTCCTCATCGCGGACGAGCCGACGTCGGCGCTCGACGTCACCGTGCAGCGGCAGATCCTCGACCACCTCGAGCTCCTCACGCAGGAGCTCGGCACCGCCGTCCTGTTCATCACGCACGACCTGGGCCTGGCCGCCGAGCGCGCCGAGCACCTCGTGGTGATGTTCAAGGGCCGTGTGGTCGAGTCCGGCCCCGCCCGACAGATCCTCGCCGACCCGCAGCACCCGTACACCAAGCGCCTGGTCGCCTCGGCGCCGTCCCTCGCGTCGCGCCGTATCCAGGTGGCGCGCGAGGCGGGCGAGGAGTCGGACGACCTGCTGGCCCCCGACCTCGACGCCACGGTGCCGCGCGCCGGGGCGAAGGGTGCGGGCACGGCGGACATCGTGGTGGCGCGCAACCTCACCAAGGTGTTCACCATCCGCGGCAGCCGGCCCGGGGCGGCGACGGAGTTCAAGGCCGTCGACGACGTGAGCTTCACGCTCAAGCGCGGGCACACGCTCGCGCTGGTGGGGGAGTCAGGCTCCGGCAAGTCCACCGCCGCCAACATGGTGCTTGGTCTGCTGGACGTCACCTCCGGCACGGTCGAGTTCGACGGCTCGGACATCGCGACGCACTCCACCAAGGAG
Organism: Isoptericola sp. NPDC057653; assembly: GCF_042799955.1. NCBI lineage: Bacteria > Bacillati > Actinomycetota > Actinomycetes > Micrococcales > Promicromonosporaceae > Isoptericola > Isoptericola sp. NPDC057653. Next base: position 1,979,666 of record NZ_JBHVHP010000001.1, read on the forward strand.
GCGTTCGCGTTCCGCCGCCGGATCCAGCCGGTGTTCCAGAACCCGTACGGCTCGCTCGACCCGACGTACTCGATCTTCCGCTCGATCGAGGAGCCGCTGGTCCTGCACAAGGTGGGCTCCAAGAAGGAGCGCGAGAAGCGGGTGCGCGAGCTCCTCGACATGGTGGCCCTGCCCCAGTCGGCGATGCGCCGCTTCCCGAACGAGCTCTCCGGCGGCCAGCGCCAGCGCATCGCCATCGCGCGTGCGCTGGCCCTGCGCCCCGAGGTGATCGTGCTCGACGAGGCCGTCTCGGCCCTCGACGTGCTGGTCCAGGCGCAGATCCTCGATCTGCTGGGCACCCTGCAGTCGGAGCTGGGCCTGTCGTACCTGTTCATCACGCACGACCTCGCCGTGGTCCGCCAGATCGCCGACCAGGTGGTCGTGATGCAGTCGGGCAAGGTCGTGGAGCAGGCCACCACCGACGAGGTGTTCGACAACCCGCGCGAGCAGTACACGCGCGACCTGCTCGCCGCCATCCCCGGCGCCGGGCTGGAGGGTTCCGCGATCGCGGGCTGACGCCCTCCCGCGGGAACCACGCGCACGGGGCCGCCGGACGACCGACCTGGGTCGTCCGGCGGCCCCGTCCGCGTTCCCGGCCTGCTCCGTTTGCCGACCCCCGTGCGCGGCGTCAGGGTGAGGGGCATGGCACGGGCGTCCACGCTGTCCCGCGGGGTCTTCTACCCGGCTGCGGGCATCATCCTGCTGTTCGTGCTCGTGGCGGTGTTCGCCACCGACGCCACCACGGCGGTGATGAACACCCTGCAGACCAAGGTGATCGGCGCGTTCGGCTGGTACTACGTGCTGCTGGTGGCCGCCTTCGTGATCTTCGCGGTCTGGATGGGCCTGAGCCGCTTCGGCGACATCGTGCTCGGCCCGGACGACGAGGCCCCGGACTTCAAGCTTCCGGTGTGGTTCTCCATGCTCTTCGCCACGGGGATGGGCATCGGCCTCGTCTACTACGGCGTGTCGGAGCCGCTGTCGCACCTCGTGGACCCGAAGCCGGGGGTCACGGGGGACCAGGCGACGCTGGCGCAGGCGGCGATCGGCCAGACCTACGTGCACTGGGGCTTCCACGCCTGGGCGATCTACGTCGTGGCCGGGCTCGCGCTGGCGTACGCGATCCATCGCAAGGGCCGTCCGGTGTCGATCCGCTGGGCGCTGGAGCCGCTCCTCGGGGACCGGGTCAAGGGGACGTGGGGGCACGTCATCGACGTCGTCGCCATCATCGGCACGGTGTTCGGCGTGGCCACGTCGCTGGGCCTGGGGGTGCTGCAGGTGGCGCACGGCCTGGGCTACCTCGACGTGGTCGAGCCGTCCGTGGGTCTCCAGATCGGGCTGATCGCCGTGATCACCGCCATCGCGGGGATGTCCGTGGCCTCGGGCCTCTCCCGCGGCATCAAGTGGCTGTCCAACGGCAACATGATGCTGGCGGGCGTGGTCCTCGCCGTCGTGCTGGTGCTCGGCCCCACCCTGTTCCTGCTGCGCAGCTGGGTGCAGTCGTTCGGCTACTACTTCGCGAACGTCGTCCAGATGACCTTCGACACGCTCGCCTTCCGCGGGGACGAGGGTCTCGAGTGGGAGTCGGGCTGGACGATCTTCTACTGGGGCTGGTGGATGTCGTGGGCCCCGTTCGTGGGCGTCTTCATCGCCCGCATCTCCCGCGGTCGCACCGTCCGGGAGTTCGTGCTCGGCACCCTCGCGGTGCCGATGCTGGTCACGACGATCTGGTTCAGCGTGTTCGGCGGTGCCGGGCTGAACCAGGAGATGACCGAGCCGGGCAGCATGCTGGACCCGGCCACGGGCGGCGTGAACACGGACACCGCGATGTTCCAGCTCTTCGACAGCCTGCCGGGCGCCGGCACCTGGCTCGCGGTCGCGGGGATCGTCCTCGTGGTGATCTTCTTCGTCACGTCGTCGGACTCCGGGTCGTTCGTCGTCGACATGCTGGCGCACGGGGGCAACCCCAACCCGCCGCCGTGGAGCCGGCTTTTCTGGGCGGCGATGCAGGGGCTGGTCGCCATCGCGCTGCTGCTGGCGGGCGGGCTGCAGGCCCTGCAGACGGCGTCGATCCTCATCGCGCTGCCGTTCTCGCTGGTGCTCATCGGCATGGCCGTGTCGATCGTGCGCGAGCTCAGCGCGGAGCACCGGGCGATCGTGCGCTCCGAGCGGCGCGCGGCCCGCGCGGAGCTGACCGAGCACGTCACCGAGAAGGTGGCGACGACGCTCGCCGGCCGGTGGGAGAACGTGCTGCCGTCGGCCCCCGGCGCCCTGCGGCTGCGCGTGCCGCGCCGCCGCGACGCGAAGCCCCCCGGGCGCGCGACCGGCTCCGGAGGGGACGAGGACGCGGGCTCGGGAGGCTGAGCGGAGGGGGAAACAGGGGCGGGGACGACGGCCATCCGCGAGCGGGTTCGCGCGGCAGGTAAGATGGTCGGGGCCCGATCGCGGGCCGCCCCTCCCTCCCCAGGAAAAGAGACCCTCGATGTCTGTGCGCTCAGACCTGCGCAACGTGGCGATCGTCGCCCACGTCGACCACGGCAAGACGACCCTCGTGGACGCCATGCTGCGCCAGGCAGGCGCCTTCTCCGCCCACCAGCACGTGGACGAACGGGTGATGGACTCCGGCGACCTGGAGCGGGAGAAGGGCATCACGATCCTCGCGAAGAACACCGCGGTCCGGTACGCCGGCCCGTCGGCCGCGAGCGTCGGCGAGCCCGGCGGCATCACCATCAACGTGATCGACACCCCGGGTCACGCCGACTTCGGCGGCGAGGTCGAGCGCGGCCTGTCGATGGTCGACGGCGTCGTCCTCCTCGTGGACGCGTCGGAGGGCCCGCTGCCCCAGACGCGCTTCGTGCTGCGCAAGGCGCTGGCCGCGAAGCTCCCCGTCATCGTCGTCGTGAACAAGGTGGACCGCCCCGACGCGCGCATCACCGAGGTCGTGGGGGAGACCACCGACCTGCTGCTCGGCCTCGCGAGCGACCTGTCCGACGAGGTGCCCGACCTCGACCTCGACGCGATCCTCGACGTGCCCGTCGTCTACGCCTCGGCCAAGGCCGGCCGCGCGTCGGTCGACCAGCCCGGTGACGGCTCGCTGCCCGCCAACGAGGACCTCGAGCCCCTGTTCGCGACCATCCTCGAGAAGATCCCGGCCCCGACGTTCGACGCCGACATGCCGCTGCAGGCGCACGTCACCAACCTCGACGCGTCGCCGTTCCTCGGCCGCCTCGCGCTGCTGCGCATCTTCAACGGCACCCTGCGCAAGGGCCAGACCGTCGCCTGGGCGCGCCACGACGGCACGCTGACGAGCGTCCGCATCACCGAGCTGCTCGAGACCAAGGCCCTGGACCGCGTGCCCACCGAGTCCGCCGGCCCCGGCGAGATCGTGGCCGTCGCGGGCATCGCCGACATCATGATCGGCGAGACGCTCACGGACGTCGACGACCCGCGCCCCCTGCCGCTCATCACGGTGGACGACCCCGCGATCTCGATGACCGTCGGCATCAACACCTCGCCGCTGGCCGGCAAGGGCGGCAAGGGCCACAAGGTCACCGCCCGCCAGGTGAAGGACCGCCTCGACGCCGAGCTCATCGGCAACGTGTCGCTCAAGGTGCTGCCCACCGAGCGCCCGGACGCGTGGGAGGTCCAGGGCCGCGGCGAGCTCGCCCTGGCGATCCTCGTCGAGCAGATGCGCCGGGAGGGCTTCGAGCTCACCGTCGGCAAGCCGCAGGTCGTCACCAAGCAGGTCGACGGCAAGCGGCACGAGCCGATGGAGCGCATGACCATCGACGTGCCCGAGGAGTACCTCGGCGCCGTGACCCAGCTCCTGGCGCAGCGCAAGGGCCGCATGGAGACGATGAGCAACCACGGCACCGGCTGGGTGCGCATGGAGTTCATGGTCCCGGCCCGCGGCCTCATCGGCTTCCGTACCCAGTTCCTCACGGAGACGCGCGGCACCGGCATCGCGGCCTCCATCTCCGAGGGCTTCGAGCCGTGGAACGGTCCGATCGAGTCGCGCAACACGGGCTCGCTCGTCGCCGACCGCGCGGGCAAGGTGACGCCGTTCGCCATGATCAACCTGCAGGAGCGCGGCTCGTTCTTCGTCGACCCCACGCAGGAGGTCTACGAGGGCATGATCGTCGGCGAGAACTCCCGCAACGAGGACATGGACGTCAACATCACCAAGGAGAAGAAGCTGACGAACATGCGGTCCTCGACCGCGGACAACTTCGAGAACCTCATCCCGCCGCGCCACCTGACGCTCGAGGAGTCCCTCGAGTTCGCGCGCGAGGACGAGTGCGTCGAGGTGACGCCGGAGGTCGTGCGCATCCGCAAGGTCGAGCTCGACGCGACCTCCCGCGCCCGCGCCGTCGCGCGCGCCAAGCGCGCCTGACGGACCGGCGACGCCCGTGGGGCTGCTCGCGGTGCACGCGCACCCGGACGACGAGACCCTCGCGACCGGTGCGCTGATCGCGTCGTGGGCGGCCGCCGGGCGGCCGGTCACGGTGGTGACCTGTACGCGCGGCGAGCGCGGCGAGGTCATCGACACGCCGTCGCACCCCACGGGCCTGGCCCGGCTGGAGGGCGACGGGCCCGCGCTCGCCGCCCACCGCGAGACGGAGCTGGCGGCGGCGCTGGCCGCCCTCGGCGGCGCCCCGGGCGTCGTCGCGCAGGACTTCCTCGACGGCGTCGCCCTCCCGGACACCCGGGCTGCCGGGGGGACCGCGGAGGTGGAGGCCACGCGCTTCGAGGACTCCGGGATGGCATGGGTCGCGCCGGGGATCGCCGGCCCGGCCGACGACGCGCCGCCGACGGCGTTCGCGCGCGTCCCGCTCGACGACGCCGCGGCGCGGCTCGCCGCCCTGGTCCGGGATCGTCGGCCCGCCGTCGTCGCGACCTACGAGGCCCGCGGTGGCTACGGCCACCCGGACCACGTGCGCACGCACGACGTCGCCGTGCGGGCGCTCGCCCTCGCCGCGGACCCGGGCGCGCCCGTCCCCGGCGAGCCGTGGGCGGGGGCGGAGCTGTGGCAGGCGGTGACGCCGTCGGCGGCCCTGCGGGCGTCCCGCAGGGCCCTGGCCGGTGCGCCGGACGCCCGGGCCCTCGCGGACCGGGCCGGGCTCACCTTCCCCGACCCCGACGAGGAGCTGCCGCCGCTCGCCGGGCACGACGACGAGCTCGCCACGGGCGACGTCCGCACCGTCGAGGTGGCGCCGGTGCTCGACCGGGTGCTCGGCGCGATGTGGGCGCACGCCACGCAGGTGCAGCACGCAACGTCCGGGCCGGCCGGCGCCCCCGCCCTCCTGGGCTGGTACGCGCTGAGCAACGACGTCCTCGCCCCCGTGCCCGCGCACGAGTCGTATCTGGTGTCCGCGCCGGTAGGCTCGGCGCGATGACCACGCCCGAGCACTCGACCGCCCCGGCTCGCACCGGCCGCTGGTGGCGGACCGCCGCCCGAGCCGTGCTCGCGCTCGCCCTCGGCGCCGCCGTCGGCGTGCTGGGCACCGTCGCCCACCGGACCCAGTGGAACGACCTGCCGGTCGGCATCGTGCTGGCGCTGGCCATCACCCTGTCCACGGCGATGCTGTGCCGGGCGTGGGCGGGGCTCGGCCCCCTGCTCGCCGCCGGCGCCGGCTGGGTGGTCGCGGTGCAGGTGCTGTCCGTCGCGGGGCCGGGCGGGGACGTCCTCGTGCCGGCCCAGGCCGTCGGCCTGGTGTGGACCTACGGGGGCCTCGCCATGTTCCTCGTCGCCGCCTTCCTGCCGCGGTCCTGGTTCACCGACCGCCGGGCCTGACCCGGCGGGTGTGAGCGTCCCGTGCGCGGCCCCGGGCCGCGCGTGACGAACGTGTGGGGACTCGTGCCCGAAATGGCGGTTTCACCCGAACTGCGGCGAGGTCGGGCAGAGGGCCGCGAGTAGGATCCTCCACGCGGGTCCGGCCCGCGCCCACCTGTCCTTCCCGGGGCGTCGTCCCCGCACCTCCTCCCCGACGGAGCCTCTGCATGGGTCACCCGACCGAGCGCGATCCGGCGAGCACCGGATCCGCACCCGCCGAGCCCGCGCGTCCCGACTCCGGGGCCGAGCCCGACACGACGGCGACGACCCCGGCAGCGACGCCGGCGACGACGCCCGCACCGTCCGCGCAGCCCGCCCCGCCCGCCACCGTGCCGAGCGCTCCCGCACCGGCGGCGGCGACGCCGCCTGCTGCGACCCCGCCTGCTGCGACGCCGCCTGCCGCGAACTCGCCTGCTGCTGCGACGCCGCCTGCCGCGACCGCGCCTGCTGCTGCGGCGCCGCCTGCCGCGACCGCGCCTGCTGCTGCGGCGCCGCCTGCCGCGACCCCGCCTGCTGCCGCGACCCCGCCTGCTGCCGCGACCCCGCCTGCTGCCGCGACCCCGCCTGCTGCCGCGACCCCGCCTGCTGTCGCGACGCCGTCGGCCTCGACGCCGTCGGCCTCGACGCCGTCGGCCTCGACGCCGTCGGCCTCGACGCCGTCGGCCTCGACGCCGCCTGCCGCCGCCCCGGCCGCCGCGACGTCGATGCTGGCGGAGAAGCCCGAGGAGCCCGAGGAGCCCGAGGAGCCGTACCAGCCGCGCGTGCGCCTCTACGAGCAGCGCGTGATCGCGACGGTCGCCGCGCCGGCGACGGGTGCCCCGACCCAGGCGCTGCCCGCGGTGTCCGTCGCCGCCGCCGCGCCCTCGGTCTTCGCGGCGCCCGGGGGCCCTGCCGGACCCGGTGGCCCGGCAGGCCCCGCCGGCCTTGGTGGCCCTGCCGGTCCTGGTGCGCCCGCCGGACCGGGTGGGACGGGTGGGACTGGCGGGTCCGGCGGACCCGAGGGTCCGACGTCGGGTTCGCCGCTCGACGGTCTTGCCGGCGACGGCGCGCCCAGCCGCGCGCCCAAGGTGGCGCTGTGGGCGGGCGTCGGGCTCGTCGTCGTGGCCGGCCTCTACGTGGGGGCGCAGGCGGCGGTCGCGGGGTCGGTGCCGAAGGGCACGACCGTCGCGGGCGTCGACATCGGCGGCATGGACAGCGCCGCCGCGGTGGCCGCGCTGGACGACGGCCTCGCGCCGCGGGCCGCCGAGCCGGTCACCGTCCAGGCGGGCGACGCGTCGAGCACGGTCGACCCCGCCGACGCAGGCCTGTCGTTCGACGCGGACGCGACCGTCGAGGGACTGACCGGGTTCTCGCTCGACCCCGCGCACCTGTGGGAGCACCTGGTGGGCGGCGACGAGCTCGCCCCCGCGGTCGACGTCCGCCGCTCGGCGCTGACCGAGGTGCTCTCGGGGCTGGAGGAGTCGCTGCAGGTCGAGCCCGTGGACGGCACCGTCGGGTTCGACGGCGCCAAGGCCGTCGCGACGAAGGCGAAGACGGGCTCCAGCGTGCTGGTCGACGAGGCCGTGGACACCGTCGCGGACGCCTGGCTCGTCACCTCGGGCCCGGTCGAGCTGCCGACGAAGACCGTGGCCCCGGCGATCACGCAGGAGGAGACCGACGCGGCCCTGGCCGAGGCCGAGCAGGTCGTGAGCGGCCCCGTCGAGGTGGAGGTCGGCGACCAGACCGCGGAGCTGAGCCCGAAGACGCTCGCCAAGGTGACCTCGTTCAAGGCGGCCGACGGCTCGCTCACCGCGAAGTTCGACGGCGACAAGATCGTCTCGGCGGTCGTGAAGGGCACCGACGGACTGCTCACGGAGCCGGACGACGCGCACTTCGTCTTCTCCGGCGGCAAGCCGGTGGTCGAGGGCGGTGCCCAGGGCACGTCCCTGGACCCGGACACCGCGTCGACGGAGGTCGGCAAGGCCGCCCTCGGCGACTCGCGCACCACCCAGCTCACGCTGGTCGAGCGCGACCCGGAGCGCACCAAGGAGGCGCTCGAGAAGATGGGCGTCAAGGAGGTCGTCTCCGAGTTCTCGACCCCGCTGACCAGCGACAGCGTCCGCACCCGGAACCTGATCCGTGGCGCGCAGCTCGTCACGGGCACGCTCGTCGCCCCCGGCGAGACGTTCTCCCTGCTGGACACCCTGTCGCCCGTGACGGCGGCGAACGGGTACGTGCAGTCGGGCGTCATCAGCAACGGCGTGCACACCGACGCGATCGGCGGCGGGCTGTCGCAGATGGCCACGACCACCTACAACGCGGGCTACTTCGCCGGGTTCGACGACGCGGGCCACCAGCCGCACAGCTACTGGTTCGACCGCTACCCCGCCGGGCGCGAGGCGACCATCTACGTGGGCGCCATCGACATGAAGTTCACCAACGACACCCCGTACGGCGCCGTCATGCAGTCGTGGGTGTCGGGCGGCCGCGTGCACGTCGCCATCTGGTCCACCAAGTACTACGAGGTGAAGACCTCGGCGGGCGACAAGCGGAACGTCGTGCAGGCCACCCCGGTGCGCAGCACGGGCGCGTCGTGCGAGAGCTACCCGGGCGGCAGCGACGGCTTCACCATCACGAACTACCGCAAGGTGTACCACGACGGCAAGCAGGTCAAGGACGAGTCGAAGACCTGGACGTACAAGCCGGACAACCCGGTGGTGTGCGACCAGCCGAAGGCCGACCGGGACCAGGAGCGCAAGCCCGCCGACCACGGGGACGACGACGACGGCAAGGCCAAGGAGGACTGATGCTCGGACGCTCGGAACGCGAGTCCCCGGCGCACGCCGCGCAGGCGGCGCACGACGCGGGATGGTCGGGGGTCGCCGCCGGCTCGGCGGTGGTCACGGCCGTGGCGGACGAGTCGCTCGAGCTGCTCGACCTCGGCACGACGTCGGACACGCTCGCCACGGTGGCGACGATCGACGACCTCGCCGCGGTCGTGCACCTGGGCCACCCGGAGCAGCCGTCGCCGGCGCTCGAGGAGGCGATCCTCGCGGGCGACCCGTCGCTCATCGTCACGGCGGCGGTCGCCGTCGCGCCGCAGTGGGTGTGGGTGGCGCCGGCGGGGGCGTCGGGCGGCCAGGTCGTCATCGACGAGGCCGGGATGCGCGACTGCCAGGACCTGCTGCGCGGCATGGGCGTGAGCCCGCGCCTCGTGCCCACGCGGACGTCGGTCGACGAGCGGGTCGCGCTCGCGGGGGCGGCGGGCTCGATCGTCGTCGAGCGGTCGCGGGTGCCCGCCGGCTGGGCCGAGGTGCCCGGCAGCGAGCGGCTCGCCGGCCGCCTGCCGGTCTGGTACGGCCTGCTCGAGGCGCGCGCGGCCTGGCCGCGGTTCGACGCGCCCGCACAGGTGTGGCTCGCCGTCGGGCCCTCCGACGACCACCGCGGGTCGCTGCAGCACACGCTGGCCGTGCTCTCGGCCGCGGGCGTGGACCTGCAGCACCTGCGCAGCCACCCGTCCACCCGCGGGCCGCACGTGTTCTTCACCTCGTTCCGCTGCCCGTCGGTCGACGTGCTGGACGGGCTCGTCGCCGAGCTGGACGGCCGGGGCGTCGCGCACCGCACGCTCGCGGTGCTGCCGGGCGAGGGCTTCGTGCCCGGACCGGTCCCGCTCGCACCGCGCTGGGCAGAGGGCGGGCAGGCCGGGGCATGAGGGTCGCGTACCTGGGGCCGGAGGGCACGTTCACCCACGAGGCGGCGCGCCGCTGGGCCGGGGGCGCGGGCGCCGCGGCCGAGGACGCCGCCCTGGAGCCGCTCGCCACGGTCCGCGCGGTGCACGACGCCGTCGCCTCGGGGGCCGCGGACCGCGGGGTCGTGGCGATCGAGAGCTCGGTCGAGGGGTACGTCGTGCCGTCGCTCGACGCCCTCGTGGGGAGCCCCGACGTGGCGGCCGTCGACGAGGTGGTGCTCGACGTGTCGTTCGACGCGTTCGTCCGGCCCGGGCACGCCGACGACGCGGGCCTGCGCGAGGCGACCGCGCACCCCCACGGCCTGGCGCAGTGCACGCGGTTCGTCGCGGAGCGCGGCCTGCTGCCGGTGCCCGCGTCGTCCAACGCGGCGGCCTGCCGCGACCTGGCCGAGCACCAGGTCGCGTTCGGCCCGCGGCTGTGCGGGGAGCTGTACGGCCTGGAGACCCTCGCGACGGGGGTGGAGGACTTCGCCGGCGCGCGGACCCGCTTCCTCGTGCTGTGCCGCCGCGACGACGCCATGGCCGCGTGGGCGCCGGTCCGCGCCGCGGACGGGGACGGTGCCGGGGCCACGTGGCGCACCATGCTCGCGATGACGCCGGTCGTCACGGGGCCGGGCGTGCTCGCGCGGGTCACCGGCGAGTTCGCGGCCCGCGGCGTCAACATGACGAGCCTCGTCGAGCGCCCGCTGAAGGTGCGCGAGAGCCAGTACGTGTTCGTCGTGACGCTCGACGGCGCCCCGTGGGAGCCGCGCGTGCGCGACCTGCTCGCCGCGCTCCTCGGCGCGGGCGACTCGCTCAAGGTGCTCGGCGCGTTCCCGGTGTCGCCGGGCGGGCCGGGGCTGGACGGCGTCCTGCCCGACCACGTGCCCACGGGCAGCGTGCTGCAGCAGGACGCGGACGAGACCCTCGCCCGGGGCCTGCTGTGGTGACCCGCGGCCCGGCCGGGACGGTGGCCGTCGTCGGCCTGGGCCTGGTCGGCGGGTCGCTGACCCGGCTGCTCGCGGCGCGCGGCGTCGACGTCGTCGCGACGGACCTGGACCCCGGGACCCGGTCGGACGCCCGCGCGGTGGGCCTGAGGGTCGCGGACGACCTCGCCGCGCTGTGCGCGGCGGCCCCGGACCTGGTGGTGCTGGCCGTGCCGCTGCGGGCCGTGCGTGCGACGGCGGCGGAGCTGGCGCCGCTCCTGGCCGGGGGCGACGCGACGCTGACCGACGTGGGCAGCGTGAAGGGCCCCGTGCGCGCCGCGGTGCGGGCGGCGGGCCTGGGCGACCGGTACGTCGGGGCCCACCCGATGGCCGGCACGGAGCACAGCGGGTTCGCCGCGTCCGACGCGGGCCTGCTCGACGGCGCGCCCTGGGCGGTCACCGTCGCCGAGCCGGGTGCGGCCGCCGCGGACGAGCCGGCGCGCCTGGCGCAGGTGCTGCGCCTGGTGACGGGGCCGTTGGGCGGCACCGCGGCCGTCGTGACCGACGACCGGCACGACGAGGCGGCCGCCCTGATCAGCCACGTGCCGCACGTGCTGGCCACGCAGCTGCTCAACGCGGTGGCGGGCGCCCCCGTGCGCGACCTGGCGCTGGGCCTCGCGGCGGGCAGCTTCCGCGACGGCACGCGGGTCGCGCTCACGGACCCCGCCCGCACCGAGGCGATGGTCACGGAGAACGCCGCCTGGGTGGCGCCCGCGCTGCGCAAGGCGGTGCGGGACCTCGAGGTGGTGATCGGGGCGCTGGAGACCAACGGGTCGCTGCACGACGTCTTCCACGCCGCCGACGACGTCCGGGCCGAGCGCGCGGGCCGCGGGCGGCCCGGCGGCGCCGAGGAGCGCGTGCCGCTCGCCGGCGGCTGGACGCCCGCCGCGGTGGACGCCCTCGTGACGCGCGGCGCGGCCGGGGCCGTCGTCGTCGGCGTGGACGACGACGCGGTGCGGGTGCGCGCGCCGCGCTGACGCGTCGCCCCTGGGCGCGGCCGGCGGCGTCGGCTCAGTCAGTTCGGTCGGCTCGGTCAGTTCGGTCGGCTCGGTCGTCCTCGGGCCGCCCGCGCCGCGGACGGCGGGGCGGGATCGGCTTCACGGCCTCGACGTCGGCCACCCCGACCGCGACCTCGGGTGCGCCGGGGGAGCGGTCGGGGCGCACCCGCAGGCCGTCGTCGGCGACGGACGTGAGGATCCCCACGACGTCCGTCCACCGCGCCCCGCTCGCGGCGGCCTCGGCCGGCGACAGCCGGCGGCGCACGACGACGCGCGCGCCGACCGGCAGCCGCGTCCAGCCGGGCGGGCCGGCGGGCGGCTCGGCAGGCGGCCCGGCGGGAGGGACGGCAGGTGGGACGGCTGACGGCGGAGGCACCACGTCAGCGATACTAGAGTTGGCCGCGCGGGCCACGTGCCCGCGCCGGTATCGCCGAAGAAGCATCGAGCCCCCGCGCCCCGCTCTCCAGGGCGCGCCCTCGTCACCTGGAAGGTAGCCCGCAGTGACCTACGTGATCGCTCAGCCGTGCGTCGACGTCAAGGACAAGGCGTGCATCGAGGAGTGTCCCGTGGACTGCATCTACGAGGGCTCGCGGTCGCTCTACATCCACCCGGACGAGTGCGTGGACTGCGGCGCGTGCGAGCCGGTGTGCCCGGTCGAGGCCATCTACTACGAGGACGACGTCCCCGAGCAGTGGAAGGACTACTACCGCGCCAACGTCGAGTTCTTCGACGACCTGGGCTCCCCGGGCGGCGCCGCGAAGATGGGGGTCATCGAGAAGGACGACCCCATGATCGCCGCCCTGCCGCCCCAGGCCTGATGGGCTTCGCGGACCTCAGCGCCCTGCCCTACCCCTGGGACACGCTGGGGGACGTGCGGGCCACGGCCCACGACCACCCCGGCGGGGTGGTCGACCTGTCGATCGGCACGCCCGTCGACCCGACGCCCGCCGTGGTGCGCGACGCGCTCGCCGCGGCGTCCGACGCCCACGGCTACCCGCTGACGCACGGCACGCCGGCCCTGCGCGCGGCCGTCGCCGGCTGGTTCGCCCGGCGCCGCGGCGTCCCGGGCCTCGACCCGGCGGCGGTGCTGCCCACCGTGGGCTCCAAGGAGCTCGTCGGGCTGCTCCCGTCGCTGCTGGGGCTGGGGCCGGGCGACGTCGTGGTGCACCCGGCGGTCGCGTACCCGACCTACGACGTCGGGGCGCGGCTGGCGGGCGCGACGCCCCTGGCCACGGACGACGTCGACGCCTGGGCGGGGCGCGACGACGTGCGCCTGGTGTGGGTCAACTCGCCGGGCAACCCGACGGGCGAGGTCGCCGACGTCGCGCACCTGCGCCGCGTCGTGGAGGCCGCGCGCGCGATCGGCGCCGTCGTCGTGGGCGACGAGTGCTACGCGGAGCTGCCGTGGGCGGACGCCTGGGTGGGCGACGACGGCGTCTCCCGCGTGCCGAGCCTGCTCGACCCGCGGGTCGCCGGCGACAGCCACGACGGCCTGCTCGTGGCGTACTCCCTGTCGAAGCAGTCCAACGTGGCCGGGTACCGCGCCGCGTTCGTGGCGGGCGACCCGGCCCTGGTCGAGGGGTTGCTGGCGACCCGCAAGCACCTCGGCATGATCGTGCCCGCGCCGGTCCAGGCGGCGATGACCGCCGCGCTCGGCGACGACGCGCACGTGGTCGCGCAGCGCGAGGTGTACCGCCGTCGTCGCGCGGCCCTGCTGGGGGCGCTCGAGGCCGCGGGGTTCGTCGTCGACGGCTCCGAGGCGGGCCTCTACCTGTGGGCGCGTCCCGCGGAGGTGCCCACCGGCGCCGGGGCGGGTGCCCCGGACCCGGTCCCGGCCGGCGCGACGTCGCGCGAGCTCGCCGCATGGTTCGCCCGCCGCGGCATCCTCGTCGGGCCGGGGGAGTTCTACGGCGCCGCGGGGGAGCGGCACGTCCGGGTCGCGCTGACCGCGCCCGACGATTCCGTGGCGGAGGCTGTGGCCCGCATCACACCTGCGTGACTGCCCGGATGGCTGGGGATGAGCAGGGGATTGGAACACCTTGGTGTTGAGGGGTAGGTTCGACCGCAGGCCGCGGTAGCCCTGGAGGACGCCACGGCCGGCGTGCCCCGGGCCGCCCCCGTCCCAGAGTCACGAGTCACGCGCTCTCCGTCCCCGTCGCCGGGTGCCGGTGGGCCCGTCACGGAAGGAAGACATGACGTCCACCACGCCTGCCGCAGGCACCTCGGGCGACACCGCCTCGGTCGAGCTCGTCGTCGACGGCACCGCCCGGCAGCTGCCCGTCGTCCCCGCCACGGAGGGCAACGACGGCATCGTCGTGTCGTCCCTGCTCAAGGACACCGGCCTGGTCACCGTCGACCCGGGCTTCACCAACACCGCGTCGTGCGAGTCGGCGATCACGTACATCGACGGCGACCAGGGCATCCTGCGCTACCGCGGGTACCCGATCGAGCAGCTCGCGGACTCGTCCACCTTCCTCGAGGTGGCCTACCTGCTGATCCACGGCGAGCTGCCGTCGGCGACGGAGCTGTCGGCGTTCGAGGAGCGGGTCAACCGCCACACGCTCGTGCCCGAGGGCTTCCGCGCGTTCCTCTCGTCGTTCCCGCGCGGCGGGCACCCGATGTCGATCCTCGCGTCGGCCGTCAACGCGCTCCCGACGTACTACCCGGAGTCGCTGGACCCGCACGACCCGGAGGCCGTCGAGCTCGCCACCGTGCTGATCCTCGCGAAGATCCGCACCATCACGTCGTACCTGCACCGCGCCACGCGCGACGAGCCGCTCATGTACCCGGACTACGCCCGCGGCTACGTGGACGACTTCCTGCGCATGACGTTCTCGCGGCCCTACGAGCAGTGGGAGTCCGACCCGGTGCTCGTGTCCGCCATGGACAAGCTGCTCATCCTGCACGCCGACCACGAGCAGAACTGCTCCACGTCCACCGTGCGCATCGTCGGCTCGTCGAACGCGACGCTGTACGCGTCCGTCGCCGCCGGCATCAACGCCCTCTCCGGCCCGTCGCACGGTGGCGCCAACGAGGCCGTGCTCACGATGCTCGAGAGCATCCGCAGCGGCGACGACTCCGTCGAGACCTTCATGAAGAAGGTCAAGAACAAGGAGGACGGCGTCCGGCTCATGGGCTTCGGCCACCGCGTCTACAAGAGCTACGACCCGCGTGCCGCGATCGTCAAGAAGCACGCCGACGCCGTGCTCGGCCAGCTCGGTGCCAAGGACGAGCTCCTCGACATCGCCCGCGGGCTCGAGGAGATCGCCCTGTCGGACGACTACTTCGTGCAGCGCAAGCTGTACCCGAACGTCGACTTCTACACCGGCCTCATCTACAAGGCCATGGGCTTCTCGCCGGCCATGTTCACGCCGCTGTTCGCGCTGGGCCGCATGCCCGGCTGGATCGCCCAGTGGCGCGAGATGATGCACGACCCGCAGACCAAGATCGGCCGCCCACGGCAGGTCTACACGGGCCCCACCGAGCGCGACTACGTGGCGCTCGGGCAGCGCTGAGGCGCCGCCGCACCGCTGACGCAGACCGTCAGCCCGCCGTCAGGACGATCGTGACCTGGCCGCCGGGCTGGCGGTCTTCGTCGTCCACGGCCGACCAGGTGCCGTCGGCGCGCGACCACGCCCGGCCCCCCGCGCGGACCTCCTCCGCGCCGGTCGACGCCGCCGTCGCGACCGCCCAGTGGGCGACGGCCCAGGTCGCGAGCTCCCCGTCGAGCGGTACGGCCGTCGCGTCCACGCGCACCCGCTGCCCGTCGTCGCCGGCCGCGCGCACGGCGTCGGCGGGCAGGCCGAGGTCCCGCGCCGCGAGCTCGGTCAGCGCGGCCCGCGCCGCGTCGCCGGTCGGGGCGTCGGTCTCCGCCGCCGGCGGGAGCGTGCACGTGACGGCGCCGGGGGAGTGCCCCGTGAGCGCGGACGCCCAGGCGCGCGACCGGGACTCGTGCTGGGCGTACGCCTCGGGGAACCCGGAGCGCTGCACGGCCTGCGCGGCGTCGGTGATCTCCATGTCCTGGTAGCCGTCGACCTCGACGAGGCCGTCGTAGAAGGCGCCGGTCGAGTACACGGGGTCCATGATCTGCTCGGGCGTCCCCCAGCCCTGCGACGGGCGCTGCTGGAACAGGCCGAGCGAGTCCCGGTCGCCGTAGTCGATGTTCACGAGGCGCGACTCCTGCAGCGCGGTCGCCAGCGCGATCGTCGCCGCCCGGCCGGGCAGGCCGCGCTGCACGGACGTGCCGACCACCAGCGCGGCGTTCTCCGCCTGCACGGGCGTGAGGTACCAGGAGGTGCCGTCCAGCGCGGCGGCGCAGCGCGCCGGCTCGGGCGGGCTCGTGCGGTCGAGGAACCACACCACGCCCGCGGTCGCGCCGACCCCGACCACGAGGACGGCGGCGACGGTGGCGGCCGCCGTGCGCCGCACGCGCCGCCGCCGGCGTTCCTCGCGGCTCGTCATCGTGGTCTCGTGGTCGGGTCGGCGCGGGGTGCTCAGTTCGCGTGCAGCGCGGCGTTGAGCTCGATGCCCACGCCGCCGCGCTCCAGCACCTCGACGGTGCCGGTGCGGGAGTTGCGGCGGAAGAGCAGGTTGTCGCGGCCCGCCAGGTCGCGGGCCTTGACGACGAGCGGGTCGCCGTCGGCCCCCATCTCGCCGAGCACGGTGACCTTCGTGCCGGCGGTGAGGTAGAGGCCGGCCTCGACCACGCAGTCGTCGCCGAGCGGGATGCCCAGGCCGGCGTTGGCGCCCAGCAGGGAGCGCTCGCCCACGCGGATGACCTCCTTGCCGCCCCCGGACAGCGTGCCCATGATCGACGCGCCACCACCGACGTCGGACCCGTCGCCCACGACGACCCCCGCGGAGATGCGGCCCTCGACCATCGACGCGCCGAGCGTGCCGGCGTTGAAGTTCACGAAGCCCTCGTGCATGACCGTGGTGCCGGCGGCGAGGTGCGCGCCCAGGCGCACGCGGTCGGCGTCGGCGATGCGCACGCCCGCGGGGACGACGTAGTCGACCATGCGCGGGAACTTGTCGATGCCGTACACGGTGACGGCCCGGCCGGAGTCGGCGCGCAGGCGCAGGCGGGTGGCCTCGAAGCCCTCGACGGAGCACGGGCCGTGCGACGTCCACACCACGTTGGTCAGCACGCCGAACAGGCCGTCGAGGTTCGCGCCGTGCGGCTCGACCAGGCGGTGCGAGAGCAGGTGCAGGCGCAGGTACGCGTCGGCGGTGTCCGCCGGCGGGGCGTCGAGGTCGATGACCGTGCGCACGACGACGACGTCCACCCGGCGCGCGTCGTCGCGCTCGGTGAGCGCGTCGAGCTCGACCGGGATGTCGACGTCCGACTCCGGCGGCGCACCCAGCACGGGGGCGGGGTACCAGACGTCGAGCGTCGTGCCGTCGTCGGCGACCGTGGCGAGACCGAGGCCCCAGGCGGGGCGGGAGGAGGCAGGCGTCGTCATGCGCCCAGCGTAGTCGGCGGGTCTGCCACGATGGTGCGCGTGACCACGGACCGTACAGCCGCTCCCGCCGCCGACCTCGACCGCCTCCTCGACACGCTGCTCGACCCGGCGACGGTCGCGTCCTCGGACCTCGTCGACCTGCTGGCCGCGGTGTGCGACGTGCCGTCGGTCTCGGGCGACGAGGCGGCGCTCGCGGACGCCGTGGAGCGCGTGCTGCGCGCCCAGCCGCACCTGGAGGTGCTGCGCGACGGCGACGCGCTCGTGGCGCGCACGCGGCTCGGCCGCGACCGGCGCGTGGTCATCGCCGGGCACCTCGACACCGTGCCGCTCACCGAGCCCGCCAACCTCCCGACCCGGCGGGAGACCGCGCAGGACGGGACGGTCGAGCTGTGGGGCCGCGGCACCGTCGACATGAAGGGCGGCGTGGCGATCGCCCTCGCCCTCGCCGTCGAGCTCGGCCGCGCCGGCGCGGAGCCCGTGCACGACGTCACGTACGTCTTCTACGACCACGAGGAGGTCGAGGCCTCCCTCAGCGGGCTCGGCCGGCTGGTGCGGAACCACCCCGAGGCGCTCGCGGGCGACTTCGCGATCCTGGGGGAGTCCAGCAACAACGGCATCGAGGGCGGCTGCAACGGCACGCTGCGCGTCGAGGTGCGCACCCGCGGCGTCGCCGCGCACTCCGCCCGCGCCTGGGCGGGCGTCAACGCGATCCACGCGGCCGCCCCGGTGCTGGCGCGGCTCGCCGCGTACGAGGCCCGCGAGGTCGAGGTGGACGGCCTGGTCTACCGGGAGAGCCTCGGCGCGGTCGGCATCCGCGGCGGCATCGCGGGCAACGTCGTGCCGGACGCCTGCACCGTCACCGTCAACTACCGCTTCGCGCCGTCCCTGGACGTCGCGGGGGCGGAGGCGCACGTCCGGGAGCTGTTCGAGGGCTTCGAGGTGGTCGTCACGGACGCGGCGCCGGGCGCCCGACCGGGCCTCGACGACCCGCTGGTGGCCGACTTCGCGGCCGCCGTCCAGGCCGCCACGGGCACCGAGCCGAAGCCCAAGTACGGCTGGACGGACGTGGCGCGGTTCGCCGAGCTGGGCATCCCCGCCGTGAACTTCGGCCCCGGCGACCCGGTGCTCGCGCACAAGGACGACGAGCGGCTGCCCGTCGCGCGCCTCGCGGTCGGCCGCGACGCCCTGCGCGCCTGGCTCCTGGGCGCCTAGGCTCGTGGCATGACGCGAGCGACGAACACTCCAGGCGGCCCGGGCACCGGCCGCGGCGACGACGGGGTGCCCGAGAAGGGGCGCGGCTACCGCAAGGGACCCGTGCTCCTGCGGGGGAAGGAGATCCCCGCCCAGACCACCGACCAGCGCCTCCTGTCCGGCGGGGGAGACTCCGACTGGGTGCACTCCGACCCGTGGCGCGTGATGCGGATCCAGTCGGAGTTCGTCGAGGGCTTCGGCGCGCTCGCCGAGGTGGGGCCGGCGGTCTCGGTGTTCGGCTCGGCGCGCACGTCGCCCGACCACCCGGACTACGGGCTCGCCGTCGAGGTGGGCCGGCTCCTGGCGGAGGCCGGGTACGCGGTCATGACAGGCGGCGGCCCCGGGATCATGGAGGCCGCGAACGCCGGCGCGCACAAGGCGGGCGGCACGTCCATCGGCCTCGGCATCGAGCTGCCGTTCGAGCAGGGCATGAACGAGCACGTCAACCTCGGGGTGAACTTCCGCTACTTCTTCGCCCGCAAGACGATGTTCGTCAAGTACGCGCAGGGCTTCATCGTGCTACCGGGCGGGTTCGGCACCTTCGACGAGCTGTTCGAGGCCCTCACCCTCGTCCAGACGCACAAGGTCACCGAGTTCCCCATCGTGCTCGTCGGCGCCGACTACTGGGGCGGCCTGCTCGAGTGGCTGCGGACCGCCGTCGCGGACCGCGGCATGATCGGTCCGCACGACCTCGACCTGATGCACCTGACGGACTCGCCCGCCGAGGCGGTCCAGTACGTCGTCGAGCGTGGGCACGTGCTCGCGGCGCGCGCCACCGCCGACGGCTCGTGACGGGCCCGGCGGGCCCGCCGCCCGCGGGGACGCCCCTGGTGCTGCGCGGGCGCGAGGTCGGCCGCGGGGCCGACGGCGCGCTGCGGCCGGTGGTGATGGCCATCGTCAACCGCACCACGGACTCCTTCTACGCGCCGGCCCGCAAGCCCGACGAGGGCGCCGCGCTCGCCGCCGCGCACCAGGCCTGGGCGGACGGCGCGCAGATCCTCGACGTGGGCGGGGTCCGGGCCGGCGTCGGCCCCGAGGTCGGCGAGGCGGAGGAGATCGACCGCGTCGTCCCGTTCGTCGCGCGGCTGCGCGAGCAGGTCCCGGACCTGCTCGTGTCGGTCGACACCTGGCGGGCCGGCGTCGCCCGCGAGGTGGTCGCGGCCGGCGCGGACCTCGTGAACGACACCTGGGCGGGCCACGACCCCGGGCTGGTCGAGGTCGCCGGCGCGGCGGGCGTCGGCGTCGTCTGCTCGCACACGGGCGGGGCCGTGCCGCGCACCGACCCCTACCGCGTCGAGTACCCGCCGACGCCGGGCGCGGGCGGCGACCCGCGCGACGGCGTCCTCGACGACGCGGTCGCGACGCTGCGCGCGGCGGCCGCGCGGGCGGTGGCGTGCGGCGTGCCGCCACGCTCCGTCCTGGTGGACCCGACGCACGACTTCGGCAAGAACACCTGGCACTCGCTGCACCTCCTGCGCCGCACGGAGGCGCTCGCCGGGCTGGGCTACCCGCTGCTCATGGCGCTCAGCCGCAAGGACTTCGTGGGGGAGACGCTGGGGCTCGGCCCCGACGACCGCCTCGACGGCACGCTGGCCGCCACGGCCCTCGCCGCCTGGATGGGGGCGACCGTCTTCCGGGCGCACGACGTCGTCGCCACCCGGCGCGTGCTCGACCTGGTCGCGGCCGTGCGCGACGAGGCGCCCCCGCACGCCGTGCTGCGTGGGCTGGCCTGACGGTCCCCGGTCTCGCCAGTCGATCGCAGGCGTCCGGGGTGTGGAAGTCAGGGGCAGGTTCTGAACTAGAATGGTGGGGCACGCCACCGCCCGCTCCCGCCGACCGGCGGACAGCGGGCAGGGGCAGGCCGAGGAACCGGACAACGGAATGGAGAGCCACAGATGGCTGCGATGAAGCCGCGGACGGGCGACGGGCCGCTGGAGGTCACCAAGGAAGGACGCGGCATCGTCATGCGGGTCCCGCTCGAGGGGGGCGGCCGTCTGGTCGTGGAGCTGAACGCCACCGAGGCGACCGAGCTGGGCGAGGCGCTCCAGGCCGTCGTCGCCTGACGACGGGGGACGCGACAGACGCGGCGAGCGCGGGGCGGACGCCCCGCGCTCGTTCCTTTTGTGCCCGTGTCGCGCCCGTGTCGTGCCCGTGTCCTGGTCGCGCGGCCGGTTCAGCGCCGCACGGCGAGCAGCAGCCCGTCCCCGGAGGGCGTGAGCGCCGAGACCACCCGGTCGTCGGCGCGCAGGGAGCGGCCGACGTCGCGCACCACGGTGGTGACCTCGTCGCGGCGAGCCGGGTCGGGCACGCGCCCGCCGTGCAGGGCGCCGTCGACGGCGAGCACGCCCCCGGGGCGCAGCAGCCGCAGCCCGGCCTCGACGTACTCGGGGTAGGCGTGCGGGTCGGCCCCGACGAGCACCAGGTCGTACGCGCCGTCGGTGAGGCGCGGCAGGACGTCCGCAGGGCGTCCCGGGATGGTCCGCGTGCGGGCCGGCCGGATCCCCGCCTCGGCGAACGCCCGCTTCGCCGCCCGCTGGTGCTCGAGCTCCGCGTCGATCGTCGTGAGGACGCCGTCCGCGGGCATGCCGCGCAGCATCCACAGGGCGGCGACCCCCGTGCCCGTGCCGACCTCGACCACGGCCCGCGCGCCGAGGGAGGCGGCCACCACCTGCAGGAGCGCGCCGGTGCCCGGCGAGGCCGCGTGGCAGCCCAGCTCCGCGGCGCGCTCGCGGGCGCGCAGCAGCACGTCGTCCTCGGGGACGAAGGCCTCGCTGTAGGCCCAGGCAGCGGTGCGGCCGCTGCGGGCGTCGACGTCGGTGCTGATGGCGGGTCCTCCACGGCGGGGTCGCCGGCGGGGCGGCCGGCGCGGGGTGATGCTGCGGTGATCGTACGCGGGAACGTCGAGGCGTGCCCGGACGTTGCCGTGGGACGATGGTGATGATGACGACCGACCCCGCTCCCGTGCAGGACGTGCCCGAGGCCCCCGCCGAGGCGGCCTTCGGTGCGCCCGAGGACGCCGCCTGGACGCCCCCCACGTGGGACGAGATCGTGCGCGAGCACTCGGCGCGCGTCTACCGGCTCGCGTACCGGCTGAGCGGCAACCGGCAGGACGCCGAGGACCTGACCCAGGAGACGTTCCTGCGCGTCTTCCGCTCGCTGTCCAGCTACACCCCGGGCACGTTCGAGGGCTGGCTGCACCGCATCACGACCAACCTCTTCCTCGACCAGGTCCGCCGGCGCAAGCGCATCCGCATGGAGGCCATGGGCGACGACGCCGCCCGGGTGGCCGCGCCGGAGGACCACGGCCGACCCGAGCGGGGCTTCGAGCACGCGAACCTGGACCACGACGTGCAGGCCGCGCTCGACGCGCTGCGCCCCGAGTACCGCGCCGCCGTCGTGCTCTGCGACATCGAGGGCCTCAGCTACGAGGAGATCGCCGTCACGCTGGGCATCAAGCTCGGCACGGTCCGCTCCCGCATCCACCGGGCCCGCGCGCAGCTCCGCGACGCGCTGGAGCACCGTCGCGCGGAGGTGACGGCGCGGGACGCGAGCGGTGGGGTGGCGTCGTGACGGGCTACACCGGGAGCGGCCACCTCGGGCCGTGGGTGAGCGACCTCGCCGACGGCCAGCTCGACGTCGCGTCGACCGAGCGCGCGCTCGTGCACGTCGCGGGCTGCGAGCGCTGCGCCGCGGAGCTCGACGCCGCCCGGGCGGCGCACCGCGCCCTCGCCGGGGCCTGCGACGTGGCGCCCGACCCGGCGCTCACGGACCGGCTGCTGGCGCTGTCCGCCTCGATCCCCTCGACGGCGGGCGACCCGCTGCGCGACCGCGGCACCGCGGTCGGCTGGGAGCGGCCCGCCGCCTGGGCCCCGACGCTCTCCGGGCAGCTCGGTGCGCGCCGCCGGCACCGCACGCGGCGCCTCGTCGCCGTCGGCGCGGGCGGGGTGGGCGTGCTCGGTGTGGCGCTCTTCGTGCTGGGCCAGGTCCCGGTCGTGAGCCCTGACCCGTCGCGGGCCGCCGCCCTCACGCTGCTGGCGGGCGCCGAGCCGGTCGGCGCGGGGGACGCGGCCGCCGCGCGCGCGAGCACCGCGGCGTCGCTGGTGTGGCTGTCCGAGCACGGCTGGGCCGCCCCCTCGGCGCTGCCCACTGGCTACGCCATCACCGCCCTGCGCGGCGACGGCTGCACCGCGACCGACGGGTCGTCCACCGGATCGGTGGAGCTGGACGTGTCCGGGCCGGACGGCAACGCCGTCGTGTGCCTGCGCCAGGGCCGGCTCGCGGACCTGGAGGCGGCCGCCGTCGGCGGCACGAGCGTCGCCGGGTCGGGCGCCCTCGAGGTGCGCGACCACGACCTGCGCGTGCTGTCGAGCGACCCGTGGCACGTCGCCTGGCAGTCCGGCGACACGGCGTTCGACCTCGCGTCCGACCTCCCCGCCGACGCGCTCGCCGAGCTCGTCGCCGCGTTCCCGGGCACCTCGACGGGCGACGACGCCGGCGTGCTGGACGAGATCTCCCGCGGCTGGACCACCATGACAGGAGCCCTCTGGCGCCGATGACCGCACCGTCCCGCCCCGACGACGACGACCTGTTCGCCCCGCCCGAGCCGCCGGCGCACCCCGCGGAGCCGGCGCCGCCCGTCGTGCCGGTCGTCCCCGCCCTCCCCGCGTCGCCGTTCCCGCCGACGCTGTCCTCGACGCCCTCGGGCGTGCCGCCCCGGCCCGCCGCGGAGCACGCCGGGCCTGCCGCGGACCACGGCGAGCCGACGGCGACCGCGCTCGGCACGGTGCGCGCCCCCGTCGCGGCGTCGGCGCGCCGCCGCCGCCCGGGCACGGCCGCCGTCGTGGCGCTCGCCCTGGTGGCGGGCGCCGTGGGCGGCTTCGCGGGCGGACGGATCTCCGACGCGTTCGACGACGGTCGGCCCACGGACGCGGCGCTGCCGACGTCCGGCACGGGGAACGCGGCGACGGGTGCCTCCGCGGGGGCCGCGCGCCCCGACGGGTCGGTCGCCGCGCTCGCCGCGGACGTCCTCCCGAGCGTCGTGTCGATCCAGGTGACGGGCGCCGACGGCGTGTCGACCGGCTCCGGGTTCGTGCTGCGCGAGGACGGCTACATCCTCACGAACAACCACGTCGTCGCACCGACGGGCGGCAAGGGCTCGGCCCGCGTGACCTTCTCGGACGGGCGCGAGCGCGACGCGAAGGTCGTCGGGCGCACCGCGGACTACGACCTCGCCGTGATCAAGGTGGACGAGGACGGGCTGGAGCCGCTCGTCCTCGGCGACTCCGACGAGGTGGTCGTCGGCGACCCGGTGCTCGCCGTGGGCGCGCCCCTGGGCCTGGACTCGACCGTGACGACCGGGATCGTCAGCGCGCTGCACCGGCCGGTGCAGGCGGGCGACGAGACCGGGGGAGCGACCACCGCGTTCATCGACGCGATCCAGACCGACGCCGCGATCAACCCGGGGAACTCCGGCGGGCCGCTGATCGACGCCGACGGCGAGGTCGTGGGGATCAACTCGGCGATCGCGCAGCCCCCGGGCGCGCTGGCCGCCACCGGCAACATCGGCCTCGGCTTCGCGATCCCTTCGGCGCAGGCGCGGCACACGGCCGAGCAGCTCATCGAGTCCGGGCACGCCACCTACCCGGTGATCGGGGCCCTGCTCGACACGTCGTACGCGGGCGAGGGCGTGAAGGTCTCCGACGCCTCCCGGCAGGGGCAGGCGGCGGTGACCCCCGACGGCCCCGCCGACCGCGCGGGCATCCGGCCCGGCGACGTGATCCTCTCGGTGGACGGCAGGCCTGTGACCATGAGCGACGCGCTCATCGTGGCCATCCGCGCGCGCCAGCCGGGCGACGCGGTGACGCTGCGCGTGCGCACCGACGGGCAGGAGCGCGACGTGCGCGTCGTGCTGCAGGAGCGCGAGTCCGAGTGACGTCCGGGACCAGGTCCTGGCGCGACGTCCACAGCACCGCCCGCGGGCGTTAGGCTGCTCCCGTGTTCGACATCAACGGCGGTGAGTTCCTCATCATCGTGGTGCTCGCCGTCCTGCTGATCGGACCCGAGCGCCTCCCCGGGTACGCCGCCCAGCTCGCGTCCTTCGTGAAGCGCGGTCGGAGCATGCTCCGGGACGCGAAGGAGCGGGTGGACACCGAGCTCGGGCCGGAGTTCCAGGACGTGGACTGGTCCAAGCTGGACCCCCGCCAGTACGACCCGCGCCGCATCGTGCGCGAGGCGCTGATGGACGACGACGACGACGTCCCCGCGCGGGCACCCGCCCCGGCCGCGGCCGCCGCGGCGACCGCGGGCACGGCCGGCGGTGCCGCGGGCTCCGCCGCGACCAGCACCTCGGACCAGGCGGCGGTCACGGTGCCGGCCCCGTTCGACGACGAGGCCACGTAGCGGTCTCGCCGCGGCCCCGTCCTCCTGGACCGGTTTTCGACCGACCCGGACGACCTGCCACAATGGACGCCATGCCCGACGTCGCCACCTCACCGTCCCCGGAGCGCGGAGCGTCCGCGCCGGGGCTGCCCCGCATCTTCTCCGGCATGCAGCCGACCGACGGGTCGTTGCACCTCGGGAACTACCTGGGCGCGCTGGCCCAGTGGGTGGCCCTCCAGGACGGCCACGAGGCGCTGTACTGCGTCGTCGACCTGCACGCCCTGACGGTGAACCCGGACCCGGCGTCGCTGCGCGAGCGCACCCGCCGCACGGCCGCGCAGTACCTCGCGGGCGGCATCGACCCCGAGCGCTCGATCCTGTTCGTCCAGTCGCACGTGGCCGAGCACGCGGAGCTCGCGTGGCTCCTGTCGTGCCAGACCGGCTTCGGCGAGGCCGGCCGGATGACGCAGTTCAAGGACAAGTCGGCCAAGCAGGGCTCGGACGGCACCACCGTGGGCCTGTTCACGTACCCGGTGCTCATGGCCGCCGACATCCTCCTGTACGACACGGCGCTGGTGCCGGTCGGCGAGGACCAGCGCCAGCACCTCGAGCTCACCCGCGACCTCGCGACGCGGCTGAACGCCCGCTTCGGCGAGGGCACGGCCGTCGTTCCCGAGGCGCACATCGTCAAGGCCGTGGCGAAGATCCAGGACCTGCAGGAGCCCACGGCCAAGATGAGCAAGTCGAACGCGGGCGGCAAGGGCGTCGTCTGGCTGCTCGAGGACCCGAAGAAGGCCGTCAAGGCGATCAAGTCCGCCGTCACGGACGCGGACGAGTCCTACGGCGTGCGCTACGACCCGGTCGCCAAGCCGGGCATCTCCAACCTGCTCACGATCTTCTCGGCCGTCACGGGCCGCGGCGTCGACGAGATCGCCGCCGAGTACGACGGCCGTGGCTACGGCTACCTCAAGGTGGACCTGGCCGACGCCGTCGTCGCCTTCCTCGAGCCGTTCCAGACGCGGGCCCAGACCTACCTGGCGGACCCGGCGCAGCTCGACAAGGTGCTGGCCGACGGCGCGGAGCGCGCGCGGGACATCGCGCGCCCGGTGCTCGACCGGGTCTACGACCGGTTCGGCCTGCTGCCGCGAGGCGCCCGGTGAACTTCCCAGACCGCGGGCCTGCCCAGGTGCGGATCGGTGTCGCCATCGCGGTGCCCGAGCCGTACGGGACGCAGCTCCAGGAGGCGCGGGCGCGGCTCGGCGACCCGCTGGCGAACGCCATCCCGCCGCACATCACGGTGATCGGCCCCACGGTGGTCGACGAGTCGCTGCTCGACGCCGTGGCGGAGCACCTGGAGAAGGTGGCGTCGGAGACGGCGCCCTTCCGGGTGCACCTGCGCGGGGCGGGCACCTTCCGCCCGATCTCGCCGGTCGTGTTCGTGTCGCTGGCCGAGGGCATCGCGGAGTGCGAGCAGCTCGAGACGGCCGCCCGGTCGGGCGTGCTGGCGCAGGACCTGCGGTTCAACTACCACCCGCACGTCACCGTCGCCCACGAGGTCACCGAGGCCGACCTGGACCGCGCCTTCGTCGAGATGGCCGACTTCGACGGGGTGTTCGAGGTGGACCGCCTGTGGCAGTACGAGCACGGCGACGACGGCGTGTGGCGTCCGCAACGCTCGTTCCGGCTCGCGGGGGAGCATTCGGCTCCCTAGGGTCGCGTCTGTGAACGACCGACTCGTGCAGGCCAAGAGCCGGTCCGTCGTCGCGTACCAGTGGTTCAAGAGCCTCCGGCCCGTCCGGGCGTGGTACTGGTACGTCGACCGGCGCGGAGCCCTCCTGTGCGGCGGCATCGCCTACACGGCCATCTTCTCCCTCTTCGCCGCCCTGACGATCGGCTTCACCGTGTTCTCGCGGGTGCTGGCGGGGCGGCCGGAGCTGCAGGAGGAGGTCTTCGAGCAGATCAACGACTGGCTCCCCGGCCTCATCAAGACGAGCCCGGACTCGACGGGCGTCCTCACGCCCAGCGACCTGGTGCTCACCTCCGCGGTCTCGTGGGCCAGCGTCATCGCCGCCGTCGTCTTCCTCTGGACCGCGATCGGGTTCATGCGCGCCCTGCGCATCTCGGTGCGGTCGATGTTCGACCAGCCCGTGGTGGGTGTCAGCCCCGTGCTGTCGAAGGTCTGGGAGCTGCTGGGCTTCGTCATCCTCGGCGCGATGATCGTGGCCTCCGCCGCGGCGAGCATCCTGTCGCAGACGTTCAGCCGTCAGGTCGAGGAGCTGTTCGGGACGTCGTTCCTCGTGGCCCAGCTCACCGCGCTCGGGACGGCCGCGGTCGGGGTCGTGCTCGACGCCCTGCTGGTGTACCTCGTGGTGCGGGTGGTGGCCCGGGTCCGCCCAAGGCGCCGCCGGGACTTCGTCCTCGGGTGCCTCGCGGCCGGCGTCGTCGCGGGGGCGCTGCGGTGGGCGGGGACGTCGGTCGTGGCCGCCGGCGCGGAGCGCAACGCCTTCCTCGCGGCGTTCGCGGGCCTCGTGACCGTGCTCGTGCTGGTGAACTTCGTCGCGCGGGTGCTGCTGCTGATGTGCGCGTGGATCTACGACCCGCCCCGGCTGGACGAGATCGCGCACGCGGAGGCGGAGGTCGCCGCGATGCGGGACGCCGCGGAGATCGAGCGCGTGGTGCGCCGCGGCCAGGGGTCCGGAAAGCCGTGGAGCCCCGTCGTACGCGGGGTACGACGGGGCTCCTACGCCATGCGGATGTCGAGCGTCCGCCGGGTCGGCCGCAGGGGCCGGGGGGTCAGAACGCGCGCGTGATCATGGCGCGCTTGACCTCCTGGATGGCCTTGGTGACCTCGATGCCGCGAGGGCAGGCCTCGGTGCAGTTGAAGGTCGTGCGGCAGCGCCACACGCCCTCCTTGTCGTTGAGGATCTCCAGGCGCTGCGTGGCGCCCTCGTCGCGGCTGTCGAAGATGAACCGGTGCGCGTTGACGATCGCGGCCGGGCCGAAGTACTGCCCGTCGGTCCAGAACACCGGGCAGGACGACGTGCACGCGGCGCACAGGATGCACTTGGTGGTGTCGTCGAAGCGCTCGCGGTCCTCGGCGGACTGGAGCCGCTCGCGGGTCGGCTCGTTCCCGGACGTGATGAGGAACGGCATGATCTCGCGGTAGGAGGCGAAGAACGGCTCCATGTCGACCACGAGGTCCTTGACCACGGGCAGGCCCTTGATGGGCTCGACCGTGATCGGCTTGTCCGGGTTGATGTCCTTGAGGAGCGTCTTGCAGGCCAGGCGGTTGCGGCCGTTGATGCGCATCGCGTCGGAGCCGCACACGCCGTGGGCGCAGGACCGGCGGAACGTCAGGCTCCCGTCCTGCTCCCACTTGATCTTGTGCAGCGCGTCGAGCACGCGGTCCGTGCCGTGCACCTGGACGGTGAAGTCGTCCCAGGTCGACTCCTCGCCGTGCTCCGACTCGGGGTTGTACCGCCGGACACGGAGCGTGACCTCGAAGCTGGGGATCGCACCGGCCTTCGGCTCGGTGGCGGGGTTCTCGAGAACAGCAGTCATCAGTACTTCCGCTCCATCGGCTCGTAGCGCGTCTGGGTGACGGGCTTGGACCCGAGGACGACCTTGTAGTCCCCGAAGTCCTCGACGTGGTCGAAGTAGCCCGCGACGTGCCCGTCGGCGGCGTCGGAGGCCGACGTCGGACGGCGGTACGCCATCGTGTGCAGCATGTAGTTGGCGTCGTCCCGCGCGGGGAAGTCCTCGCGGTAGTGGCCGCCGCGCGACTCCTTGCGGTTGATCGCCGCGACGACGGTCACCTCGGCGATGTCCAGCAGGAAGCCGAGCTCGATCGCCTCGAGCAGGTCCGTGTTGAACAGCTTGCCCTTGTCCTGCACGGAGACGTTCCGGTACCGCTTCTGCAGCTCGCGGATCTCCGCCAGGGCCTCGTTCAGCGAGTCGCCGGTGCGGAAGACCTGCGCGTTCGCGTCCATGGTCTCCTGGAGCGCCCTGCGGACCTCGGCCACGCGCTCGCCGTCGGGCCGGTCGCGCATCTCCGCGAGCTGGGCCTCGACGCGGGCGGACGGGGCCTCCGGGAGCTCCGCGTGCTGCGCGACCGTCTTGGCGTAGGCGGCGGCGGAGCGGCCGGCGCGCTTGCCGAAGACGTTGATGTCGAGCAGCGAGTTGGTGCCCAGGCGGTTCGAGCCGTGCACGGACACGCACGCGACCTCGCCCGCGGCGTAGAGGCCCTTGACGACGTTGTGGCTGTCGCGGAGCACCTCGCCCTGGATGTTGGTCGGGACGCCGCCCATCGCGTAGTGCGCCGTGGGGTACACGGGCACCGGCTCGGTGTAGGGCTCGATGCCCAGGTAGGTCCGCGCGAACTCCGTGATGTCCGGGAGCTTCGCGTCGATGTGCGCGGGCTCCAGGTGCGTCAGGTCGAGCAGCACGTAGTCCTTGTTGGGGCCGGCGCCGCGGCCCTCGCGCACCTCGTTGGCCATCGACCGGGCGACGATGTCACGCGGCGCGAGGTCCTTGATGGTGGGGGCGTAGCGCTCCATGAAGCGCTCGCCCTCCGAGTTGCGCAGGATGCCGCCCTCGCCGCGGGCCGCCTCCGAGAGGAGGATCCCGAGGCCGGCGAGGCCTGTCGGGTGGAACTGGAAGAACTCCATGTCCTCGAGCGGCAGGCCGCGGCGGTAGGCCAGCGCCATGCCGTCGCCCGTGAGGGTGTGCGCGTTCGACGTGGTCTTGAAGATCTTGCCCGCGCCGCCGGTGGCGAAGATGATCGCCTTCGCCTGGAAGATGTGGATCTCGCCGCTGGCCAGGTCGTAGGCCACGACGCCCGTCGCGTTGACCTCGGCGCCGTCGGCCAGGTCCTCGGTGGTGAGGTCGTGGTCGGTGAGCAGGTCGAGCACGTAGAACTCGTTGTAGAACTCCACCTGCTGCTTCACGCAGTTCTGGTAGAGCGTCTGCAGGATCATGTGGCCGGTGCGGTCCGCGGCGTAGCAGGCGCGGCGCACCGCGGCCTGGCCGTGCTCGCGCGTGTGCCCGCCGAACCGGCGCTGGTCGATGCGACCCTCGGGCGTGCGGTTGAACGGCAGGCCCATCTTCTCCAGGTCGAGGACCGAGTCGATGGCCTCCTTCGCGAGGATCTCCGCAGCGTCCTGGTCGACCAGGTAGTCACCGCCCTTGACGGTGTCGAACGTGTGCCACTCCCAGTTGTCCTCCTCGACGTTCGCGAGGGCCGCCGCCATGCCGCCCTGGGCGGCACCGGTGTGGGAGCGGGTGGGGTAGAGCTTCGAGATGACGGCGGTGCGGGCCTCGCCGGAGGCCTCCAGCGCCGCGCGCATGCCGGCGCCGCCTGCGCCGACGATGACGACGTCGTACTGATGTGTCTGCATCGGGGGAGCCAGTCCTTAGTTCGGGAAGCAGATCGACGGCAGGAGGTCGGCCGGGGCACCCGGCGGGCACGGGTTGAACGTGAAGATCACGAGGGTGCCGAGCACGACGACGATCGTGAACGCCAGGTACAGCAGCACCTTGAGCACGCCGCGCGTCGTGTCGCGCTGGGCGTAGTCGTTGATGATCGTGCGCACGCCGTTGGTGCCGTGGATCATCGCGAGCCACAGCATCAGCAGGTCCCAGACCTGCCAGAACGGGGAGGACCACTTGCCGCCGACGAAGGCGAAGTCGATGGCGTGCACGCCGTCGCCCACCATGAGGTTGACGAACAGGTGCCCGAAGACGAGCACGAGCAGCACGACGCCCGACGCCCGCATGAACACCCAGCTGTACAGCTCGAAGTTGCCGCGGGTGGTCTTGCGACGCGTGTACGGGGACCGCGGGGCGGCGATCGCGGACGGGGTCTGGGTCTGAGCCATCAGTGCCCACCTCCGAAGACGTTCATGAGGTGCCGCGGCAGGAAGCCGGCCATGGTCACGACGAACAGGCCGACGACGACCCAGAGCATGGCCTTCTGGTACTTCGGGCCCTTGGCCCAGAAGTCGACCAGGATCACGCGGATGCCGTTGAACGCGTGGAAGACGATCGCGGCCACGAGGCCGGCCTCCCCGAGTCCCATGATCGGCGTCTGGTACGTCCCGATCACGGCGTTGTAGGCCTCGGGCGACACCCGGACCAGCGCTGTGTCCAGGATGTGCACGAGCAGGAAGAAGAAGATGAGCACGCCGGTCACGCGGTGCGCGACCCAGGACCACATGCCTTCACGGCCGCGGTAGAGCGTGCCAGCAGGTGCTGTAGGCACGGGGGGAGCCTCCGTTGGCGGATTCTGTGTGGATTCCGTTCACGGCCACTGTAGTGACATCCGGTCGGCTCCTGGCGCACGAGATCCGGCAAACCGGGACGCCCCGGGGCGTTTCGTGACCCATCCCACAGGGTTGACGTCGCGCGAGCCGCCGCCGTCAGCACGCGTCACTATGCTGCGGACATGACTTCCCGACCCGTCCCCGGGTTCTTCGCCGTGGTCCCGGCGGGGGGCGCGGGCACCCGCCTGTGGCCGCTGTCCCGGGCGGGCGCGCCCAAGTTCCTGCACGACCTCACCGGCGCCGGCCGCACCCTGCTGCAGGGCACGGTCGACCGGCTGCAGCCGCTGACCGGCCCCGGCGGGGTGGTCCTCGTCACGGGGGAGCAGCACGTGGCCGCGGCGCGCGAGCAGCTCCCCGAGCTCGGCGACGACGCCGTGCTCGCCGAGCCGTCCCCGCGCGACTCGATGGCGGCCATCGGCCTCGCGGCCGCCGTGCTCGAGCAGCGGCACGGGGACGTCGTCGTCGGCTCGTTCGCGGCCGACCAGGTCGTGTCCGGCTCGGCGGCCTTCGACGGCGCCGTGCGGGAGGCGGTCGAGGCCGCGCGCGCGGGCTACGTCGCGACGATCGGGATCGCGGCCTCGCGCCCGTCCGTGGCGTTCGGCTACGTGCGCAGCGGCGACCCGCTCGGCGTCGAGGGCGCGCCGAGCGCGCTGCACGCGCGCGGCTTCACCGAGAAGCCGGACGCCACGACGGCCCGGGCGTACGTGGCCTCCGGCGAGTACCGCTGGAACGCCGGCATCTTCGTCGCCCGCTCGTCCGTCCTCCTCGGGCACCTCGCCCGCCTGCGGCCCGCCCTGCACGACGGCCTGCGCACGGTCGCCGCGGCGTGGGACACGCCGCGGCGCGCCGAGGTCGTCGCCCAGGTGTGGCCCGGCCTGGAGAAGATCGCGATCGACCACGCCGTGGCCGAGCCGGTGGCCGCCGAGGGCGGCGTCGCCGTCGTGCCCGGCACGTTCGGCTGGGACGACGTCGGCGACTTCAACTCGCTCGCGGCCCTCCTGCCGTCGGACGACGACAGCGGGTCCAAGGTGCTCGGCGACCCCGCCGACGTCGTGCGCGTGCAGTCGGCCGGCTCGGTCGTCGTCCCCGGCGGAGACCGCCTCGTGACGCTGCTGGGCATCGACGACGTCGTCGTGGTGGACACCCCGGACGCCCTGCTCGTCACCACCCGGGCCCGCGCCCAGCAGGTGCGCAGCATGGTGGACGCCGTCCGCGCCCAGGGGCGGGAGGACCTGCTGTGAGCGCGGGGGAGCGCCTCGACGCCGCCGTGGCCGCCCTCGAGGCGGAGCTGATCGACGTCCGGCGCGACGTGCACGCGCACCCGGAGCTCGCGCGCGAGGAGGTGCGCACCACCGCCCTGGTGGCCGACCGGCTGCGCGCCGCCGGGCTCGAGCCCCGCCTGCTGGAGGGCACGGGGCTCGTCTGCGACATCGGGCCGGAGCGCTCGGCCGACGGCCGCGGCCGGGTGGCCCTGCGCGCCGACATCGACGCGCTGCCGCTCGACGACTCCTGCGGGCTGCCGTTCCGCTCCGTGGTGCCGGGCGTCGCGCACGCCTGCGGTCACGACGTGCACACCACCGTCGTGCTGGGCGCCGGCCTCGCCCTGGCGGCGCTGGCCGACGAGGGCCTGCTCGAGCGCGGCGTGCGGCTCGTCTTCCAGCCGGCCGAGGAGGTCATGCCGGGCGGCGCGCACGACGTCATCGCCCAGGGCGTGCTCGACGGCGTGGACCGCATCGCGGCCGTGCACTGCGAGCCCAAGCTCGACGTCGGGCAGATCGGCACCCGCATCGGGCCGATCACGTCGGCGTCGGACACCGTGACGGTGACCCTGTCGTCGACCGGCGGCCACACCTCGCGCCCCCACCTGACCGGCGACGTCGTGTACGCGCTGGGCCAGGTCATCACCCAGGTGCCCGCCGTGCTGGGCCGGCGCCTCGACCCGCGCTCGGGCGTGAACCTCACGTGGGGCGCCGTGCACGCGGGCAACGCGCACAACGCGATCCCGGCCACGGGCACCGTGGGCGGCACGCTGCGCTGCCTCGACGTGCGCGCGTGGGAGCGGGCGGGCCAGGTGCTGCACGACGCGGTCGAGCAGGTCGTGGCCCCGTACGAGGTGGACGTGACGGTGCGGCACGCGCGCGGCGTCCCGCCGGTCGACAACGACGCGGCGGTGACGGGCGCGCTCGAGGCGGCGGGGGAGGCGGTGCTCGGGCCCGACGGCGTGGTGCTCACGGAGCAGTCGCTGGGCGGCGAGGACTTCGCCTGGTACCTCACCAAGGCGCCGGGGGCGATGGCGCGGCTGGGCACCGCGACGCCGGGGGAGCGGCGCTACGACATCCACCGCGGCGACCTGGTGGTCGACGAGCGGTCGATCGCCATCGGGGCCCGCCTGCTGGGACGTTTCGCGTTGCAGCCCTGAGGCACCGGAAAGTTGCCTGCGTGTTCCCGTCAGGTGCCGCGTCGATACCGCTTCGGTAACGACTCCTGCAGGTTCACCGCTTGCGGTTCTCGGCGCGGTCGCCGATGACTAGGCTCACGTCGGTGACGGGCCGGACGATCCTGGCCCGACGATCGATCGACAGGAGCGACAGGTGAAGAGAGCGATCCAGCTCACCGCCCTCGCCGGCGTCGCCGCGCTCGCGCTGGCGGCCTGTGCGGAGGCCCCGGAGGAGTCCGGCGGGTCGGGCAGCGGCACCGCCGCGGCGAGCGACTTCAAGCCGTGCATCGTCTCGGACCAGGGTGGGTTCGACGACAAGAGCTTCAACCAGCTGAGCTTCGAGGGCGCGCAGCAGGCCGCCGAGGAGCTCGGGACCAAGCTCGTCTCGGTCCAGTCGCAGTCGGAGAGCGACTTCAAGCCGAACCTCGAGTCCCTCGTCGGGCAGAACTGCAACACGATCGTGTCGGTCGGCTTCGCGCTCTCCGCCGCGACCATCGAGTCGGCGAACGCCAACACGGAGACCGAGTACATCATCGTCGACGACGCCGCGGACGCGGACTTCGACGGCAAGACGGACGCCCCGAACATCAAGCCGCTCCTCTACGACACCGCGCAGGCCGCGTTCCTCGCGGGCTACCTGTCGGCGGGCTACTCGGAGGCGGGCAAGGTCGGCACCTTCGGCGGTCAGCCGTACCCGACCGTGACCATCTTCATGGACGGCTTCAAGCAGGGCGTCGAGTACTACAACGAGACCAAGGGCACCAAGGTCGAGGTCGTCGGCTTCTCCGGTGGCGAGGAGGGCTCGTTCACGGGCGGCTTCGAGGCCAACGAGACCGCGAAGACCACGGCGCAGAACATCATCGACCAGGGCGTGGACGTGCTCCTGCCCGTCGGTGGCCCGATCTACCAGTCCGCCATCGCGGCGATCCAGGACTCCGGCAAGGACATCGCCCTCATCGGTGTCGACGCCGACTTCTACGAGTCCGACCCGTCGACCCAGGACTACGTCCTGACGTCGATCCTCAAGAAGATGGACGTCTCGACGCACGACGCCGTCCTGGCCGCCGGCAAGGGCAGCTTCGACCCGACGACGTACATCGGCACCCTCGAGAACGGCGGCGTCGGCATCGCCCCGCTGCACAACTTCGAGGACAAGGTCGACCCCGCCCTCATGGACGAGGTCAAGGACCTGCAGCAGAAGATCATCGACGGCGACGTGACGGTCAAGTCGTACCTCTCCGGCCAGGAGTGACCGACCGCTCGACACACCGATGACGCTCGTGCGCGGGCCCCGCGGGAACACCCCGGGGCCCGCGCACGACGTATGCGGGGCGGCGACGACGCCGCCCCGGTGAGAGGCTGACGACGGTACGTCGATCCTGGCCACCGACGACTCCTCGACTGATCCTCGAAGGACGAAAGGCAGAGCATGAGGCTCGAGCTACGAGGCATCACGAAGCGCTTCGGCGCGCTCGTGGCGAACGACCACATCGACCTGGTGGTGCAGCCGGGCGAGATCCACTGCTTGCTGGGCGAGAACGGCGCCGGCAAGTCCACCCTGATGAACGTGCTGTACGGCCTGTACCAGGCCGACGAGGGCGAGATCCTCCTGGACGACGAGGTCCAGGCGTTCGAGGGGCCGGGCGACGCGATGGCGGCCGGCATCGGCATGGTCCACCAGCACTTCATGCTCGTCCCGGTGTTCACCGTGGCCGAGAACGTCATGCTCGGGCACGAGTCGACGCGGTCCGGCGGGGTGCTCGACCTGGACAGCGCGCGCAGCCGGGTCACGGAGATCGCGGGCCGGTTCGGCTTCCACGTCGACCCCGACGCGGTCGTCGAGGACCTCCCCGTGGGCGTGCAGCAGCGGGTCGAGATCATCAAGGCGCTGTCGCGCGACGCGGACGTGCTGGTCTTCGACGAGCCGACCGCCGTGCTGACGCCCCAGGAGACCGACGAGCTGATGGCGATCATGCGCCAGCTGCGGGACGAGGGCGCCGCGATCGTCTTCATCACGCACAAGCTGCGCGAGGTCCGGGCCGTCGCCGACCGCATCACGGTCGTGCGACACGGCAAGATCGTCGGCGAGGCCAGCCCCACCGCGACGGACGGCGAGCTCGCCTCCCTCATGGTGGGCCGCGCCGTCGAGCTGACGGTGAGCAAGGACGCGCCGCGCCCCACGGACCACGCGCTCGAGGTCGCGGACCTGCGGGTCGAGGGCTCCGACGGCCAGGTGCTGGTGGACGACGTGACCTTCACCGTCCGCGGCGGCGAGGTGCTCGTCGTCGCCGGCGTGCAGGGCAACGGGCAGACCGAGCTCACCGAGGCGCTGGTCGGCCTTCAGCCCGCGGTGACCGGCAGCGTCCGGCTGGACGGCACGGAGCTCGTGGGCCGGTCCGTGCGCCGCATCCTCGACGCGGGTGTCGGCTTCGTCCCCGAGGACCGCAACGAGGACGGCCTGGTGGGCGAGTTCACCATCGCCGAGAACCTCGTGCTGGACCGTACCGACGGACCGCCGTTCGTGCGGCGCGGGGCGCTGCAGCTCGCCGTCCGCGACGAGTTCGCCCGCGAGAAGGTCGCGGAGTTCGACGTGCGCACGCAGGGCATCGAGACCCGCGTGGGCCGCCTGTCGGGCGGCAACCAGCAGAAGGTCGTCCTCGCGCGCGAGCTCTCCCGCGAGCTGAGCCTGCTGGTCGCGGCCCAGCCGACCCGCGGCGTCGACGTCGGGTCGATCGAGTTCATCCACAAGCGGATCGTCGAGACCCGGGACACGGGCATCCCCGTGGTGGTGGTGTCCACCGAGCTCGACGAGGCCGTCGCCCTCGCCGACCGGATCATGGTCATGTACCGCGGCCGGGTGGTCGGCATCGTCCCGGCGACGACCCCGCGCGACGTGCTCGGCCTCATGATGGCCGGCGTCGCGCCCGAGGACGCGTCGCCGACGGGTCCCGAGAACGAAGGAGACGCGGCGTGAGCGGCGAGACGCCCCGGCCCGACGGCGCGGAGCCGGACGGCACCGCCCCGGACGGCACCGCCCCGGGCAGCCCCGGCACCGAGGGCACCGGCAGCGGGAGCACCGGCACCGAGAGCACGACGAACGGCACCGCGCCCGACCTGGCCGCCGCCGACGTCGACCCCGACTCGCCGCTGGGCGAGGCGATCGACGCGGTCGACGCCGAGGCGGAGCCCGGGCTCGCGGAGGAGCTCGAGCAGGAGGTCGCGCGGGTCGCGGCCCCCGCGGTGGAGGACTCCGGCGACCGGTGGCGCGACGCGATGCGCCGGGCGACGTCCGGTGGCTGGGTCGTGGCGCTCGGCGCCATCGTCCTGGCGATCGTCGCCGGCTCGATCCTCATCATCGTGACCGACGAGAACGTGCTCGCCGCGGCGCCGTACTTCTTCTCGCGGCCGAGCGACACGCTCAGCGCGATCGGCCAGGCCGTGGGCGGCGCCTACTCCGCGCTGTTCCAGGGCGCGGTCTACAACTTCGGCGCGGACTCGTTCGCGCAGGGCATCCGCCCGCTGACGCAGACGCTGACGAACGCCACGCCGCTCATCGCGGCCGGCCTCGGCGTCGCGCTGGCGTTCCGCGCGGGCCTGTTCAACATCGGTGGCCAGGGGCAGATGCTCATGGCCGCGACCGCCGCCGGCTGGATCGGCTTCGGCGTCACCGGGCTGCCGTTCCCGTGGCACATGCTGCTGTGCCTCGTGGCCGGCATCGCCGCGGGCGCCCTGTGGGCCGGGATCGCCGGCCTGCTCAAGGCACGCACGGGCGCTCACGAGGTGATCGTCACGATCATGCTCAACTACGTGGCGTTCTACCTGCTGTCGTACTTCCTCGCGACGCCGGGGCTCATGCAGGCCCCGGGCTCCGCGAACCCGAAGACGCCGCCGATGCAGGACTCGGCCGTGCTGCCGCCGCTGCTCGGCCCGTCGTACAACCTGCACTGGGGCTTCGTGCTGTCGCTCGTCGCCGTCGTCGGCGTGTGGTGGCTGCTCAACCGGTCCAGCGCCGGCTTCGCGTTCCGCGCGGTGGGGGAGAACCCCAAGGCCGCGCGGGTCGCGGGCATCGACGTCTCGCGCACCACGGTGCTCGTCATGCTCTTCGCCGGTGGCCTGGTCGGTCTCGCGGGCGTCCAGCAGGTGCTGGGCACCGTGACCACCGGCTTCAGCGTCGACATCGACGCGGGCATCGGCTTCGACGCGATCACCGTCGCGCTGCTCGGTGGCTCGTCGCCGTGGGGCGTGCTCGGCGCCGGCATCCTGTTCGGCGGCTTCAAGGCCGGCGGCTCGGCGATGCAGGCCGCGCAGGGCATCCCCATCGAGATCGTGCTCGTCGTGCAGTCCCTGATCGTGCTGTTCATCGCGGCGCCGCCGCTGGTGCGGGCGATCTTCCGGCTGCCGCAGCCCGACCGCACACCCCGCCGGCGTGAGACCCGCCGCGACCGCCGCCGCGCCGCGGCCGCCGCCACCGAGGAGGGACGGGCATGACCGCCACGACCGTCGACGCGGCGGGCCCCGCCGCCACCGAGTCCGCGCCGCGCACCGTGGCCAGGGTGTCGTGGAAGGCCGTCGTCGGCCTCGCGGTCGTCCTCGCCCTGTACGCGCTGCTCCTGCTGCTGGCGCCCCACGAGGGCGACGCGCGGTTCGCGCTCTCGACCAGCAACGACTTCGTCGTCCTGCCCACGATCGTGGTGCCGGCGCTGCCGACCGCGTGGGCGTGCGGGGCGATCGGGCTGCTCGTGCTGCTGTTCGCCGTCGTCCGCACGCGCGCCGGTCGGAGGGTGCCCGCCTGGGCCATCGCGGTCTTCGCGGCCGCGCTGCTGGTGGGCTTCCTCGCCTGGGCCGCCGCGGGCAGCCCGCGCGACCTGTCGGTCGTCGGCCTGCTGGGCGGCGCCGTCGGCCTCGCCGTGCCGCTCGTGTACGGCGCCCTCGGCGGCGTCGTGGGCGAGCGCGCCGGCGTCGTGAACATCGCCATCGAGGGCCAGCTGCTCGCGGGGGCGTTCGTCGCCGCGATCGTCGGCTCGCTGACGAACAGCCCGTGGGCGGGCCTGTTCGCCGCCGTGGTCGCGAGCGCGCTGGTGGCGCTCGTGCTGGGCGTCTTCACCATCACCTACAAGGTGAACCAGGTGATCGTGGGCGTGGTGCTCAACGTGCTGGTGATCGGCCTGACGAGCTTCTTCTACTCCGAGGTGCTCGTCCCCAACGCCGAGACGCTCAACTCGACCACCCGCTTCGAGCGCCTGCCGATCCCGCTGCTCTCGCGCATCCCGATCATCGGGCCGGTCCTGTTCAACCAGACCATCGTCGTGTACCTGATGTTCGTCGCGGTCGCCGCGGTCTGGTACGCCCTGTTCCGCACCCGCTGGGGGCTGCGCGTCCGCGCGGTGGGCGAGCACCCGAAGGCGGCGGACACGGTCGGCATCGACGTGCTGCGCACCCGCTACCGTGCCGTGCTCATCGGCGGCGCCGTGGTCGGCTTCGGCGGCGCGTTCTACACCGTGGTGTCGATCAACCAGTTCGGCCGCGAGATGACGGCGGGCGCGGGCTTCATCGCCCTCGCCGCGGTCATCTTCGGCAAGTGGGACCCGTTGCGGGCGGCCCTCGCGGGCCTGCTGTTCGGCTTCGCCACGAACCTGCAGAACGTGCTGTCCGTGGTCGGCTCGCCCGTGCCGAGCCAGTTCATGCTGATGCTCCCGTACGTGGTGACCCTGCTGGCCGTGGCCGGCCTGGTCGGCAAGTCCCGGGCGCCCGCGGCGTCGGGCACCCCCTACACCAAGGAGTAGCCGTGCCCGAGCCGTCGATCGACTGGGACGCCCTGCGCGCCGCGGCGCGCGACGTGGTCGGCCGCGCGTACGCGCCCTACTCGGCGTTCCCCGTGGGCGCCGCGGCGCTGGTCGACGACGGCCGGGTGGTGGTGGGCTGCAACGTGGAGAACGCCGCCTACGGGGTGACGCTCTGCGCCGAGTGCTCGCTGGTGTCCGCGCTCGTCACGGGCGGGGGCGGCCGGCTGGTCGCCTTCACCTGCGTGGACGGCGCCGGCGAGCTGCTGATGCCCTGCGGGCGGTGCCGCCAGCTGCTGTGGGAGCACGGCGGACCGGCGCTGCTCGTGGAGACCGCGCGCGGCGTCGTGCCGATGACCGAGGTGCTGCCGGACGCGTTCGGCGCGCCCGACCTGGACCGGCCGCGCACCAGCGAACGAGAGGGCAGCGGAGCATGAGCACCACGCCGGGGAACGAGCCGTTCGACGCCGTCGACGTCATCCGGACCAAGCGGGACGGAGGGGCGCTCGAGGCCGCGCAGATCGACTGGGTCGTCGACGCCTACACCCGCGGCGCCGTCGCGGAGGAGCAGATGTCGGCCCTCGCGATGGCGATCCTCCTGCGGGGCATGACCCGGCCGGAGGTGGCGCGCTGGACGGGTGCCATGATCGCGTCCGGCGAGCGGATGGACTTCTCCGGCCTGTCGCGCCCCACGGCGGACAAGCACTCCACGGGCGGCGTGGGCGACAAGATCACGCTGCCGCTCGCGCCCCTGGTGGCGTCGTTCGGCGTGGCGGTGCCGCAGCTCTCGGGCCGCGGGCTGGGCCACACCGGCGGCACGCTGGACAAGCTGGAGGCGATCCCGGGCTGGCGCGCGGCGCTGAGCAACGCGGAGCTGATGGACCAGCTCGAGGACGTCGGCGCGGTGGTCTGCGCGGCGGGGGCGGGCCTGGCCCCTGCGGACAAGAAGCTCTACGCGCTGCGCGACGTGACGGGCACGGTGGAGTCGGTGCCCCTCATCGCGAGCTCGATCATGAGCAAGAAGATCGCGGAGGGCACCGGCGCGCTCGTGCTCGACGTCAAGGTGGGCTCCGGCGCCTTCATGAAGGACCTGGCCGCCGCCCGAGAGCTCGCCCGCACGATGGTCGACCTCGGCACGGACGCCGGGGTGCGGACCGTCGCGCTGCTCACCGACATGCAGGTGCCGCTCGGGCGCACCGCGGGCAACGCGCTCGAGGTCCGAGAGTCGGTGGAGGTGCTCGACGGCGGCGGCCCCGCCGACGTCGTCGACCTCACCGTCGCGCTGGCCGTCGAGATGCTCGCCGGAGCGGGCCGACCCGTGCCGGAGGCCGAGGTGCGCGCGGCGCTCGCCGACGGGCGCGCCAAGGACGTCTGGCGCCGCATGATCGCCGCGCAGGGCGGCGACCCCGACGCGCCGCTGCCGGTCGCGGCGCACCGCCGGGACGTGGTCGCGGACCGCGCCGGGGTCGTGTCGCGCCTCGACGCGTACGCCGTCGGCCTCGCCGCGTGGCGGCTCGGCGCGGGCCGGTCCCGGCGCGAGGACCCGGTGCAGGCCGGCGCCGGGGTCGAGATCCACGCCCGGCCCGGCGAGCGCGTCGACGCCGGGCAACCGGTCCTCACGCTGCACACGGACACCCCCGAGCGCTTCGACCGCGCCCTGGCCGCCCTCGACGGGCAGTGGGCGGTCGACGACGCGGCGGGGGCGCCGGCCGCGCTCGTCCTGGACCGGATCGGCTGAGCCGGACGGCGGGGGCGGAGGCGGTGCCGGGCACGGTGGCGAGCCTGCCGGGGCGGCTGTGCGTC
Source organism: Isoptericola sp. NPDC057653 (assembly GCF_042799955.1). NCBI lineage: Bacteria > Bacillati > Actinomycetota > Actinomycetes > Micrococcales > Promicromonosporaceae > Isoptericola > Isoptericola sp. NPDC057653. The sequence continues at coordinate 2,020,656 of NZ_JBHVHP010000001.1, forward strand.
AGCGACGCGCTCGCCGCGGTGGGCGCGTTCGCGGGCGCGCCGCCGGCGACGCCGCCCGCGGGGCGGTTCGCCCGGCCGGCCGTGCCGCCCGACCTCGCGCCGCCGCTGGCGGACCTGGTGCCGGCGGCGCGGGCCTGGGTGCTCGACCCGCTCGGCCGCGACGCGCCGATGCCGGCGCCGGGGCGCCCCCGCGCCCTCACGCTGCCGGCGGCCGAGGGCGTGGTGGCGCCCGCGCGGCAGGTCGACGAGCGCAGCTGCGGCCCGGCGGTGCTCGCGCTGCTGCGCCTCGCCGGCGACCCGCGCCGCGCGCTCGAGCTGAGCCGGTGGCCCGAGGGGGCCGCGGCGGCGTTCGCGGCCCAGCAGCGGGCCCTGCACCGGCAGGCGACCCACGGCGCACGTGGCGTGCCCGTGTGGCCGGCCGCCCTCGGCACGCCGCCGTGGGGCGCCGCCCGGGTCGCCCGGTACGGCCGGGTGCGGTACGCGCACCGCGTGGTGGGCGGCCGGTCCGCGCCCGGCGTCCTCGGCGCGGCTCTGGCCGCCGCGGCCGCCGGCGTGCCCGTCCCGCTCTACACGGGCGGCGACCTCGCCCGCGGCGCGGCGACGGCGGTACCCCGCCACGTGGTGCTGCTCACCGCCGTGCGCGGCGGGCTGGCCACGCTCTACGAGCCGTCGTCCGGGCGCCTGCACGCCGTGCCGCGGGCGGCCCTCGAGGCGGCCGGCGGCACCCGTCGTGCGCCCGCGACCGGGCGCCTGCCGGAGGCCGCGCTGGGCGGCTGGCCCCACGTGGTGTGGGCGCTGCTGCCCCGCGACGCACCGCGGCTGACCGGTCGCGCCGGGCTCCTCTGGCGCGCCACCCGGGGCGGGGTCACGATGGGTGGGCGCACCGCCGTCGAGCGAAGGAGGAGCTCCATGAGCACCGTCCCGGAGGACGCCCGGCAAGACGCCGGCGCACAGGGCACGGACGACACGACCAGCCTGGTCGAGGACGCCGAGACCACCGAGCAGGAGCCCCGCGCGGCCGAGGAGTACCGCCCGCGGCACGCCCGCCCGGACCTCGACGACGAGGCCGCGGAGGCGGACGTCGTGGAGCAGAGCCAGGAGGTGCCGGGGCTCGACGATCCCGACGCCGACGACGACGCCTGACGGCCGGTAGGTTGGCCCCATGACGCAAGCGCTCGTCGACCTGATCCCGGCCCTGCCCAAGGTGCTCCTGCACGACCATCTCGACGGAGGACTGCGACCGCAGACCGTCCTCGAGCTCGCCGCGGAGGTGGGCCACGAGCTCCCGGCGTCGGACGCCGAGTCGCTCGGGACGTGGTTCGTGGAGGCCGCGGACTCGGGGTCCCTGGTGCGGTACCTGGAGACGTTCGACCACACGATCGCCGTCATGCAGACGGCCGACGCCCTGGCCCGGGTCGCGCGGGAGGCCGTGCTGGACCTGGCCGCGGACGGCGTCGTGTACACCGAGCAGCGCTGGGCCCCCGAGCAGCACCTGGGCCGCGGGCTCAGCCTCCAGGAGACGGTCGAGGCCGTGCAGGCGGGCATCGACGAGGGCATCCGCGAGGCCGCCGCCCGCGGGCAGATCATCCGCGTGGGCCAGCTGGTCACCGCCATGCGGCACACCGACCGCTGGCAGGAGATCGCCGAGCTCGCCGTCGCGTACCGCGACCGCGGCGTCGTGGGCTTCGACATCGCCGGCCCGGAGGACGGCTTCCCGCCGTCGCGCCACGCCGAGATCTGGCGCTACCTCGCCGAGCAGGACTTCCCGACCACGATCCACGCCGGCGAGGCGGCCGGCCCGGCGTCGATCGCCCAGGCGGTGCACCTGGGCCAGGCCGACCGGATCGGCCACGGCGTGCGCATCGTGGAGGACATCACCTTCCACGAGGGCTTCGACGACGACGGCGAGCGGCGCGCCGAGCTGGGCCGCCTGGCGCACTGGGTGCGCGACCACCAGATCACGCTGGAGGTCTGCCCGGTCTCGAACCTGCAGACCGCGGCGACGACGGCGACGTCGGTGGCCGACCACCCCATCACGCGCCTCAAGGAGCTGGACTTCGCGGTCACGCTCAACACCGACAACCGCCTCATGTCGCGCACCTCGATGTCGCACGAGATGACGCGGCTCGTCACCGAGGCCGGCTGGACCATCGACGACCTCGCGGACGTCACGCTGACCGCCGCGTGGAGCACGTTCATGCACCACGACGAGCGCCGCGCCCTCGTCGACGACGTCATCCTGCCGGGCTACCAGCAGGTCGAAGGAGCGCAGCGATGAGCGACGCAGCCCGCACCGTCCCCACCGACGCGGCGGCCCTGGCCCAGTTCGTGGACCACACGCTGCTCAAGCCCGAGGCGACGACGGCGGACGTGACGGCGCTGGTCGAGGAGGGCGCCCGCCTCGGCGTCTTCTCGGTCTGCATCTCGCCGACGTTCGTCGCGCACGCCGCCCGCGTCGCGGCGGGCCGGATCGCCGTGGCGACGGTGTGCGGCTTCCCGTCGGGCAAGCACGTCAGCGCGGTGAAGGCGGCGGAGGCCGCCCGGGCGGTGGCCGACGGCGCCGACGAGGTCGACATGGTGATCGACGTCGGGGCGGCCAAGGAGGGCGCGTTCGACGCCGTCCGCGCCGACATCGCGGCCGTGCGGGCGGCCGTTCCCGCCGAGCACCTGCTCAAGGTCATCATCGAGGCCGCGGCGCTGACGGACGACGAGATCGTCGCCGTCTGCCGGGCGGCGCGGGACGCGGGCGCCGACTTCGTGAAGACCTCCACGGGGTTCCACCCCGCGGGCGGCGCGTCCGTGCACGCCGTCGCCCTGATGGCGGAGACCGTGGGCGACGCCCTGGGCGTGAAGGCCTCGGGCGGGGTCCGCACGCTGGACGACGCGCTCGCCATGATCGGCGCCGGCGCCACACGGTTGGGCCTCTCGGGGACCGCGGGCGTGCTCGCGGGCTTCTCCGGCGAGGCCCCGGCCGCCGGCGGCAGTGGCTACTGAACCCCTCGTCGAGGTCAGCGACGCGACCCGCACCCACGGCACCGTGCAGGTGCTCGGGCCGACGTCGCTGACGCTCGGCCCGGGGGAGGCGGCCGCCGTCGTCGGCCCCAACGGCAGCGGCAAGTCGACGCTGCTGCGCCTGGTCGCCGGCAAGGACGAGCCGACGTCCGGGCGGGTGCGGGTGCTCGGCCTGCCCGCCGGGCAGGCGCGCCTGCGCCGTCGCGAGGACGTCGCGGTGCTGCTCGGCGGGCTGTCCGCGTACCCGGACCTCACCGTCGCCGAGCACCTGCGGCTCGTGGCGTCGGCGTGGGCGGGTCGGCACCCGGGTCCCGACGTCGAGACCGCCCTCGCGGCGGCCGAGCTCGACCGCGTCCGCGACCAGCTCCCCGGCGAGCTGTCCTCGGGCGAGGGACAGATGTTCGCCCTCGTGACCACGCTGTACCGGCCCGCCCGGCTCGTGCTGCTCGACGAGCCGGAGCAGCGCCTCGACGCCCGCTGGCGCGCCGTCGCCCGCCGCCTCGTCGCGGGGGCGCTCGACGCCGGCCGCGCGCTGCTCGTCGCGACCCATGACCCGGACCTGCGCGCGGACCTCGCGCACCGGGGGCGCGCGGTCGAGCTCGCGGCGCCGGGGCCCCGGTGACGGGCGCGACGACGGACCCCAGGACCCGCTCGGGCGCGGGCGCCGCGACGTGCGAGCGGTCCCCGCGGTGAGCGTCGCCGACGCGGGGCACGTGGACGACGGCTCCCGCGTGCCCTACCGCCGCTGGCGCCGCTGGGTGGCGTCGCTGCGCCGCCGGGCGGTCGTCGTGCGGGCCGCCGAGAGCGGCGGGGACCCGCACGACCGGGTCTACTTGGCGTACGGCGTGGTGCTCCTCGCGCTCGTGTACGGGCCGATCCTGTGGTCCGCGCTCGTCCAGGCCGCGGCCGCGGTGGCGTGGCCCGCGGGGGCCGGGGGCGTGGTGTCCGCGGTCGCCGGGGGCGCCCTGGCGCTGGGCGCGCTGGGCGCCGGCGGGATCGCGGCGGCGCGCGGGGGCGGCCCGCTGTGGACCAGCCCCGCGGAGGCCACCTTCGCCCTGGGCGGCCAGTTCGCCCCGCACGACGTGCTGCGCCGCCGCGCGGCCTGGCTCGTGGCGGGCGCGGCCGCCGTCGGGGCGTTCGTCGGCAGCGCCGTGGCCCAGGGCGCGGTCGGCGGGGGCACGGCGGGCGGCGTCGCGTCCGCCACGCCGCTCGCGGGGGCCGCCGCCGCGCTGCTCGCGCAGGTGCCCCTGGCCGTGGGCGCCGCGGCGCAGGTGCCCGGCCGCGCGCGGGCGGCGACGGCGGTCACGGCGGGCCTGCTGGTCCTCGGCGCCGGTGGTGCCGTGGCGGCGGGCGCCGGAGCGGGGGCCGCCCTGCCCCAGGTTCCCGGTGCGGCCACGGCCGCGGGTGCCGTCCTGGCCGGGCTCGTCGGCCTGGCCTGTGCGGCGCTCGTGCTGCGGGTCCTGCCCGACGGGGTCGACGTGGACCGCGCCGCCGCGGGCCAGGCCCGCACCGTCACGGCCGTGCGCGGTCTGGTGGGCGGCGAGTCGGGCGCCGTGGGGGACGTGCTCGGCCCCCGCGCGTACGCCGGCCGCGCGGCCACGCTCCCGCGGTGGCTGGCTGCCCGGGCGCCCCTGGTGGCCCGCGACCTGCTGGGGCTGCGCCGGCGCCCCGCCGCGCTGGCCGGCTCCCTCGTGGCGGGGTGCGCGGGGGCGCTGCTCGTGCGGCTGGGGGCGGACGGCGGCCCGGCGCTCGTCACCGTCGTCGGAGCGGCAGCCCTCTACGCGGCCTCCCGGACGTGGGCCGACGGCCTGCACGCCTACGCCGCCCAGCCCCAGCCGGGCGCCCTCCTGCCCGGGACGACGACGGCTGCCGTCGTCGGCCACGCGGCGGTGCCGGGGGCCGTCGGGCTGCTGGCCGCCGTCGTCGGGACGGTCGTCGGGCAGGTCGTGGGCGGCGGCGGGGCGGTGGAGGCGGACGCCGCCCTCGTCGTCCTCGCCGTCGTCGTGACCGCGCTGGGGGTGCGCGTCTGGGTGGCGGGTGCCACCGCCGCGCCGCCGGGGCTGTTCACGCCGATGATGACGCCGAACGGCGACATGTCGATGCTCGTCCTCGGCGCCTGGTACCTCCGGGGCTGGCTTGTGGTCGCCGCCGCGGGGTGGCTGCTGCACCAGGCCGGCTCCGCGGGCTCCCCGGGCACGGCGTCCGTCGTGGCGGTCGCCCTCGCCGCGGGCCTCGTCGCGGCCGCCGTGCGCCGGTTCGCGCGCGCCTGACGCGCCGCCGTCGCGTACCGGTCGCGGTCCGCGCCGATCCGGCAGAGGCTCGACCCGAGGCCCGCGGACCGGGCCGTCGCGCCGACCGGAGGGACCGCGGGTGTACTACAGCAACGGCAACTACGAGGCCTTCGCCCGACCGCGCAAGCCGGCGGGGGTGGACGACAAGACGGCGTGGCTGGTGGGCGCGGGGCTCGCGTCCATGTCGGCGGCGGCGTTCATGATCCGCGACGGGCAGCTCGCGGGGGAGCGGATCACGATCCTGGAGCGGCTGCGGCTGCCCGGCGGAGCGCTCGACGGCATCAAGGAACCGAAGAAGGGGTTCGTCATCCGCGGCGGGCGCGAGATGGAGGACCACTTCGAGTGCCTCTGGGACCTGTTCCGGTCGGTGCCGTCGATCGAGGTCGAGGGCGCGTCGGTGCTCGACGAGTTCTACTGGCTCAACAAGGACGACCCGAACTTCTCCCTCCAGCGCGCCACCGTGGACCGCGGCCAGGACGCGCACACCGACGGCCTGTTCGCGCTGTCGGAGAAGGCGCAGAAGGACATCGTGAGCGTCTTCCTCGCCTCCCGCGAGGAGATGGATGGCAAGCGGATCGACGAGGTCTTCGGCCGTGAGTTCCTCGACAGCAACTTCTGGCTGTACTGGCGCACCATGTTCGCCTTCGAGGAGTGGCACAGCGCGCTGGAGATGAAGCTGTACATCCACCGCTTCGTGCACCACATCGGCGGGCTGCCGGACTTCTCGGCGCTGAAGTTCACCAAGTACAACCAGTACGAGTCGCTGGTGCTGCCGCTGTACCGGTGGCTGCTCGACCAGGGCGTGACGTTCCGCTTCTCCACCGAGGTCACGGACATCGACTACGCGGTCGCGCCCGGCGACGACGGGGTGAGCCGCAAGGTGGCGACGCGCATCCACTGGGTGTCCGACGGCGAGGCCGGCGGGGTCGACCTCGGCGAGGACGACCTGGTGCTGGCCACCATCGGCTCCCTCACGGAGAACTCCGACAACGGCGACCACCACACGCCGGCCCGCCTGGACACCGGCCCGGCGCCCGCGTGGGACCTGTGGCGCCGGATCGCGGCGAAGGACCCCTCCTTCGGGCACCCGGACGTGTTCGGCGGCGACGTCGCGGCCACGAAGTGGGAGTCGGCCACCGTCACGACGCTCGACCCGCGCATCCCCGGGTACATCCAGAAGGTCTGCAAGCGCGACCCGTTCAGCGGCAAGGTCGTGACCGGCGGCATCGTCACGGCGAAGGACTCGAGCTGGTTGCTGAGCTGGACGGTCAACAGGCAGCCGCACTTCAAGCAGCAGCCCGCCGACCAGGTCGTGGTGTGGGTGTACTCGCTGTTCGTCGACCGCCCGGGCGACTACGTGGAGAAGCCCATGCAGGAGTGCACCGGCGAGGAGATCACCCGGGAGTGGCTCTACCACCTGGGCGTGCCCGTGGACCAGATCGACGAGCTCGCCGCGACGGGGGCGAGGACGGTGCCGGTGATGATGCCGTACGTGACGTCGTTCTTCATGCCGCGGCACGCGGGCGACCGGCCGGACGTGGTGCCCGAGGGCGCGGTGAACTTCGCCTTCATCGGCCAGTTCGCGGAGACGAGTCGGGACTGCATCTTCACCACCGAGTACTCGGTGCGCACGGGGATGGAGGCCGCGTACCGGCTGCTCGACGTCGAGCGCGGCGTGCCCGAGGTGTTCGGCTCCACCTACGACGTGCGGACGCTGCTCAAGGCCACCAGCCGGCTGCGGGACGGCGAGGAGGTGGACCTGCCGGGGCCGCGGTTCCTGCGCGAGCGGCTGCTGCGGCGGCTCGACGGCACGCAGATCGGCGAGCTGCTCACCGACTTCGGGCTCGTCCCGGAGCTGGGCGGCACCGCCCGGCGGGAGCGCCTGGACGACGCCGTCGAGTGAGCGCCGACCGGGAGGGGTGACGGACCTCACAGCAGGAGCGGTGCCGTGCGGAAGTTAGGCTCGCCTCACCATGTCTGACACGCAGCCTGAGGCAACCACCCCTCCCGCCCGCAAGCGCACCCCGCGGCACGCGACCGTCTCGGCCGTGCGCCGGCTCTCGCCGCACCTCGTGCGGGTCACGCTCACGGGTCCCGAGCTCGCCCCGCTCGATCCCACGGCGCACACGGACAGCTACGTGAAGCTGGTGCTCGGCGAGCTGGCCGACGGGCGCCCGCTGCTGCGCGCGTACACCGTGCGCGCGGTGCGGGACACGCCGGCCGGCACGGAGTGGGACCTCGACCTCGTGGTGCACGGCGACGAGGGCGTGGGCGGCCCGTGGGCCACGCGCGTGCGCCCGGGGGAGCCCGTCACGTTCATGGGCCCGGGCGGCGGCTACGCCCCGGATCCGGCGGCGCCGTGGCACCTGCTCGTCGGCGACGAGTCCGCCCTGCCCGCGATCGCCGCCGCGGTGGAGGCCCTGCCGGCCGGCGCCGTCGCGCACGCCGTCGTCGAGGTGCCCGGCCCCGAGGACGAGCAGCCGCTCGAGACGGCCGCGGACCTCACCGTCACCTGGGTGCACCGCGACGCCGGCGCGGGCGACCTCGCCGGCGTCGTGCGGGCCGCCGCCGGGGGGTTCCCCGCCGGCGCCCCGCACGTCTTCCTGCACGGCGAGGCCGACTGCGTGCGCGACCTGCGCCGCTGGGTGCGCACCGAGCTCGGCGTGCCGCGCGAGCTGCTCTCGGCGTCGGGCTACTGGCGCCGCGGCAGCGACGACGAGGGCTGGCGCGCGAGCAAGCGCGACTGGGCCGCCGCCGTCGAGCGGGACGACGCCGTGCTGGTCGGCTGAGCGGGCGCGGGGCCGGTCAGAGCCCCAGCGCCGCCCGCAGGTCGACCTTGATCCGGTCGAGCTTGCGGTGCGCCGCCACGCGCATCCTGCCGACGTCGATGGCGGACGCGTCCGGGTCGACCGGCTCGACGACCTCGAGGTAGCACTTCACCTTCGGCTCGGTGCCGCTGGGCCGCACGACGACGCGGGTGTCGTCCCCGCCGAGCAGCACGATGCCGTCGGTGGGCGGCAGCCCGTCGATGCCGTCGCCGAGGTCGAGGACCTGCGCGACGCCGGCCCCGGCGAGGGTGCGCGGCGGCGCCGAGCGCAGCCGCGCCATCGTCTCGGGGATCTTCGACAGGTCGTCGAAGCGGACGGACAGCTGGTCGGTGACGAACAGCCCGTTCTCGCGGGCGACGTCGTCGAGCGCGTCGACCAGCGTGCGGCCCGCGGCCTTCTCCCGGGCGGCGAGGAGCGCCACCAGCACCGCGGTGCTGAGGCCGTCCTTGTCGCGCACGCGCGCCGGGTCCACGCAGTAGCCCAGCGCCTCCTCGTAGCCGAAGACGAGCCCCGGGGTCCGCGAGATCCACTTGAAGCCGGTGAGCGTGGTCGCGTGCCCGACGCCGTACCGCACGGCGATCGAGGACAGCACGCGGGAGGACACCACCGAGCAGGCCACGACCGGGCCGTCGGACCCCTCGGGGGCGGGGACGTCGCCGCGCGCGATGCGGCGGACCGCCTCGCGTCCCAGCAGGGCCCCGACCTCGTCGCCGTGCAGCATGCGCCAGCCGTGCGAGCGGGCCGTCTCGGCGCCCTGGTGGGTGCCGTGGCTCGGGTCGTAGACCGCGACCGCGCACCGGTCGGCGTCGGGGTCGTTCGCGATGACCACGTCGGCGTGCGCCTCGGCGAGCGCGACGGCCATGTCGATCGCGCCGGGCTCCTCCGGGTTCGGGAACCGGACGGTGGGGAAGGCGGGGTCGGGGTGCAGCTGCTCCTCGACGGGCTGCACCTGGGTGAAGCCCGCGTCCGCGAGGACCCGCGCGAGCACGCGGCCGCCGACGCCGTGCAGCGACGTCGTGACGATGCGCAGCGCGGCCCGCTCCGCCGGCCCGGTCGACGTCCCGGCCCGCTCGGCGAGCGCGCGCACCGACGCGAGGTACGCGTCGACGACCTCGCGCCCGAGGACCGTCCATCCGGTCTCGACGCGCGGCACGCCCGACGCGGGACCGGCGGCGTCGATGCGCTCGGCGATGCCCGCGTCGTGCGGCGGCACGATCTGCGCGCCCTGGCCGGCGTCGGTCACCACGCGGCCGCCCAGGTAGACCTTGTAGCCGTTGTCCCGTGCCGGGTTGTGGCTCGCGGTCACCATGACGCCCGCGTCGGCGCCCAGGTGGCGCACCGCGAACGCGAGCACCGGGGTGGGCAGCGCCGACGGCAGGAGCAGCACCTCGGCGCCGGCCGCCGTGAGGACGGCGGCCGTGTCGGTCGCGAACGTCGACGAGCGGTCGCGCGCGTCGTACCCGACGACCACGCGCGGCGGCACGCCCGGCCCGAGCCGCGTCGCCAGGTAGGCGCCGAGGCCGGCCGCCGCCGTCGTCACGACCGCGCGGTTCATGCGGTTCGGGCCCGGCGCCATGGCGCCGCGCAGGCCGGCCGTGCCGAACTCCAGGTGGCCGTCGAACCGGTCGCGCAGCAGGCTCACCGCGTGCTCGCGGGTGCTCGCGCGCGGCGACGACGTCTGCTCGGCGAGGCGCGACAGCTCGGCCTTGTCGTCGTCGTCGACGTCGTGCCGGATCCAGCGCTCCACCTGGTCCAGCAGCGCGGACAGGTCGGTGGACCTCGCGGCGGGCTCGAAGGCCGGATCGTCGGTGTCCAGGCTCATCGCTGACCTCTCTCTTCGCGGGGCGTCACAGGGCCGTGACGATGCGGGCGAGCAGCTCGCTGATGCGCGGGCCGGCGGCCTGCCCGGCCTCCAGCACCTCCTCGTGCGACAGCGGCTGCGGGCTGATGCCCGCGGCGAGGTTCGTCACGAGGGAGACGCCGAGCACCTCCAGGCCGGCGTGCCGCGCGGCGATGGCCTCCAGCGTCGTGGACATGCCGACGAGGTCGGCGCCCATGAGCCCGGCCATCTTCACCTCGGCCGGGGTCTCGTAGTGCGGGCCGTGGAACTGGGCGTACACGCCCTCGGGCAGCTCGGGGTCCACGGTCCGGGCGATCTCCCGCAGCCGCGGGGAGTACAGGTCGGTGAGGTCGACGAACGTCGCGCCCTCGAGGGACGACGTGCCGGTGAGGTTGATGTGGTCGCGGATCAGCACCGGCTGGCCGGGGCGCCACGCCATGTGCAGCCCGCCGCAGCCGTTGGTGAGGACGACCGTCTCGCACCCGGTGGCGGCGGCGGTGCGCACGCCGTGCGCGACGCGGCGCACGCCCTTGCCCTCGTACAGGTGGGTGCGGCCGCCGATGACGAGCGCGTGCCGCACGGCGCCGTCGGGGCGCTCGACGCGCACGGAGCGGGTGGTGGCGGCGTGCCCGGCGACGGCGGGCCGCGAGAAGCCGGGGATCTCGTGCGTCGGGATCTCGGCGACGACGTCGCCGAGCAGCTCGGCGGCGCCGCCCCAGCCGGAGCCGAGCACCAGCGCCACGTCGTGGCCGGGCACCCCCGTCGCCTCGGCGATGTGGTCGGCCGCCGCGCGGGCGACGTCGAACGGGTCGGTGGTCGGGTCGTCGAGGTCCCCGACACTGCGGCTCGTGGTGCTCATGGTCCCGAGGGTAGTCCGCGCGAGGGCGCCGCGCCGCGCCGGCGCAGGTGCCCCGGGGGCCTGACACAATGGCACCCGTGCCCACCGTGAACACCCCTTCCCCGGACACCACCCCGGACACCCCGGCCTCGTCGATCGCCCCCACCCCCGGCGTCCCCGAGACCGACCCCCGAGCCCCGCACGTCGTCGTGGTCGGCGGCGGCCCGGGCGGCTACGAGGCCGCCCTCGTGGCCCGCCGGCTCGGCGCCCGCGTGACCGTCGTCGAGCGGCAGGGCCTCGGCGGCGCCGCAGTCCTGACCGACGTCGTGCCGTCCAAGACGCTCATCGCCACCGCCGAGTGGTTCACCACCGCGGAGCAGGGCCCCGAGCTCGGCGTCCGCGGCGAGGCCCCCGCGGGGGAGCGGCGCGACCTCGTCGACCTCAAGGCCGTCAACGCCCGCGTGCTGGCGCTCGCGGACGCCCAGTCGCGCGACATCCACGCCCGCCTGGAGCGCGAGGGCGTCGACATCGTCGCCGGCGCCGGCCGGCTCGACGGGCCGTCGCGCGTCGTGGTCACCGGCGCGGCGGGGGAGACGACGTCGCTCGACGCCGACACCGTGCTGCTCGCCGTGGGTGCCACGCCCCGCACGCTGCCCACCGCCGTCCCCGACGGCGAGCGCATCCTCACGTGGACGCAGCTGTACCGGCTCACCGAGCTCCCCGAGCGGCTGATCGTCGTCGGCTCCGGCGTCACCGGCGCCGAGTTCGCGGGCGCGTACCAGGCGCTCGGCTCCCAGGTGGTGCTGGTCTCCTCGCGCGACCGCGTGCTGCCCGGCGAGGACATGGACGCGGCCGAGCTGCTCGAGGGCGTCTTCCGCTCCCGCGGCATGACCGTCATGTCCCGCTCGCGCGCCGCCTCCGCCGAGCGCACGGCCGACGGGGTCGCCGTGACGCTCTCCGACGGCCGCGTCGTGGAGGGCTCCCACGTCCTCATCGCGGTCGGCGCCGTGCCCTCCACGGACGAGCTCGGGCTCGAGGAGGCGGGCGTGCGCCTCGCGGCCAGCGGCCACGTCGAGGTGGACCGCGTCTCGCGGACGTCCGTGCCGGGCGTCTACGCCGCGGGCGACTGCACCGGCGTCCTGCCCCTCGCGTCCGTGGCGGCCATGCAGGGCCGCATCGCGATGTCGCACGCCCTCGGCGACGCCGTCGCCCCGCTCAAGCTGGGGCACGTCGCGGCCAACATCTTCACCGGCCCCGAGATCGCGACCGTCGGCTTCAGCGAGGAGAAGCTGCGCCAGCGCGGCCACCGCTACGTCACCACCACGCTGCCGCTGGCCCGCAACCCGCGCGCCAAGATGCTCGGCATGCGCGACGGCTTCGTGAAGCTCTTCGCGCACCCCGACGCGGGCGTCGTGCTGGGCGGCGTCGTCGTGGCCCCGCGGGCCAGCGAGCTGATCTTCCCGATCACGCTCGCCGTCGCGCACCGGCTCACGGTCGACGACGTCGCGGACGCGTTCACCGTCTACCCGTCGCTGTCGGGCTCGATCGCGGAGGCCGCGCGCGTGCTGCACGGCCAGTCCGGCCCGCAGGTCGCCGACTGAGCCCGCGCGTCAGCGGCTGAGGCCGGCCGTCCCGTCGAGCCGCGCGCGCAGGGCCGGCCAGGCCACCGCGAACGCGGGCAGCAGGGGGAGGGCCGCGACCTCGTCGACGGCCACCCACCGCACCTCGAGGCTCTCGGGGTCGGCGGCGGACGGCGCGACGTCGGCCCCGGGCACGACGTCCGCGAGGACCGTCGTGTAGGCCCACGGCCCGTGGTCGAGCACGTGCGTGCCCAGGACGTGCACCGCGCGCGGCGGCACGGCGGCCTCCTCGAGGCTCTCGCGCAGGGCGCCGTCGACCGGGGTCTCGCCGGGGGCCAGTGCGCCGCCCGGGACGCCCCAGGTGCCGCCCTGGTCGGACCACGGCGCGCGGTGCTGCAGCACGACGTCCGTCACCCGCCCGGCCCCGCCGGGCGTCGCGCGGCGGGCGAGCAGCAGCCCCGCGGCGCCGTGCAGGCCCCAGTGCCGGTGGTCGCCACAGGTCACCCAGCCGTCCCCGGGGTGCCGGTGGAGCGTCTCGCGCGGAGGGAAAGGGCTGGGCACGCCGACAGGCTACAGGCGACGATGGCCGGGTGAGCGACGCCGGCACCGATGACTTCCGCCCCCGCCGTCCGTCTTCCCGACCCATGGAGGACGACCCCGTGACCACCGCCCCCGACGGCCGCCCCGACGACCGCCACGACGCCGCCGTCGACCCCGGCGACGGCCTGCCCGGCTGGAAGCGCGACGTCGCGATCTTCCTCACCGGCCAGACGGTGTCGCTGCTCGGGTCGATGCTCGTGCAGTTCGCCGTGATGTGGCACCTGACGATCGTCACCCGGTCGGGGTCGGTGCTGATGCTCAGCATCGTGTTCGGGATGCTGCCCCAGGCGTTCATGTCGATCTTCGGGGGCGTGTGGGCCGACCGGCACTCGCGCAAGCTGCTCATCATCGGCGCCGACAGCGCCATCGCGACCATCACGCTGGGCCTGGCGCTGCTCATGCTCTCCGGCGTCGACGACCTGTGGCTCATCTACGTGGCGCTGGCCGTGCGCTCCACGTTCGCCGGCATCCAGACGCCCGCGGTGAACGCGATGGTGCCGCAGATCGTGCCGGCGGCCCAGCTGATCCGCATCAACGGGATCAACCAGTCCATCCAGTCCGGGATGATGCTGCTCGCCCCCGTGCTGGCCGCCGCGATCTACGCGAGCTTCGACATCGTCGCGGTGTTCTTCGTCGACGTGGTCACCGCCCTGCTGGGGGTCGGGATGCTGCTGCTCGTGCGGGTGCCCCGGCTGGTGCGGCACGACGCGGCCGGCGCCGCCGCGGAGCGGCCCACCTACTTCGGCGACCTGGCGGCCGGGGTGCGGTACATCCGCGGCCACGGGGCGGTGAAGTGGCTCATGACGATCTTCGCCGTGACGATGGTGCTCATCGGCGCGCCGTCGTACCTCACGCCGCTCATGGTGACCCGCACGTTCGGCGACGAGGTCTGGAAGCTCACCACGAACGAGGTGTTCTGGGCGGCAGGCATGCTGGCGGGCGGGCTCGCGATGGCGCTGGTCGGCACGCGGGTCACGAACCGGGTGGCGCTGATCGTCGGCACCACCTTCGGCGCGGGCGTCTTCACGGTGGGCCTCGGCCTGTCCACGAACATGTGGGTGTTCTTCGTGCTCGGCCTGCTGATCGGCGTGATGTTCACCCTGATGTCCGCGCCCAGCATGGCGATCCTGCAGGAGACGGTGGAGCCCGAGATGCAGGGGCGCGTCTTCGGCTTCGTCGGCATCGTCATGACCGTGGCCATGCCGCTGAGCATGGTGGTGTTCGGCCCGCTCGCCGACCGCGTGTCCGTGCAGGTGCTCCTGGTGGTCGCCGGCGCGTTGCTCGCCGCGTTCGTCGCCGCGGTGCTGTCCGTGCCGTCGGCGCGACGGTCGCTCGCCGCGATCTCACGTCCCGTCGAGCCCGCAGAGCCTGCCGAGCCCGCCGAGGTGGTTCCCGACCCGCCGAGGTAGTCGAGCTCCGGACCGCCTCGGCGCGCGCCTCGACGGCCTCGGTCAGTCGACGATCTCGCAGATGGCCGCGCCGGCGGTGACGGTCGCGCCGGGGGCGGCGGACAGGGACCGCACGGTGCCGGCCTTGTGCGCCAGCAGCGGCTGCTCCATCTTCATGGCCTCGAGCACGACGACGAGGTCGCCCTCGGCCACCTGGGCGCCGTCCTCGACGGCGACCTTGACGATGGTGCCCTGCATGGGGGAGGCGAGGGTCGCGCCGCTCGCGGCGGCGGACGCGCGCGAGCCGTTGCGGCGGGCCGGGCGGCGGGCGGCGTTCGCGCGGCGCGCGCGGCCCGCGGCGACGCCGAGGCCGGCGGGCAGCACGACCTCGAGCCGGCGGCCGCCCACCTCGACGACGACGCGCTCGGCGAGCTGCTCCTCCGCGTCGTCGGCGTCGGGGACCGGGGCCGGGGCGGGGGCCAGGGTGCTGAGCTCGTCCGCGAAGTCCGTCTCGATCCAGCGCGTGTGCACGCGGAACGGCGAGCCGTCGGTCGGGACGAAGTCCTCGGCCTCCATCACGGCGCGGTGGAACGGCACGACGGTGGGGATGCCCGCCACCTCGAGCTCGCGCAGCGCGCGGCGGGCGCGCTGCGCCGCCTGCTCGCGGGTGGCGCCGGTGACGATCAGCTTGGCGATCATCGAGTCGAACGCGCCGGAGATCGTGTCGCCCTCGACGACGCCGGTGTCGACGCGCACGCCGGGGCCGCTGGGCCAGCGCAGGGTGCTGACGGTGCCGGGGGAGGGCAGGAAGCCCGCCGCCGGGTCCTCGCCGTTGATGCGGAACTCGAAGGAGTGGCCGCGCGGCGTGGTGCTCTCGTACCCGAGCGGCTCGCCCGCCGCGATGCGCAGCTGCTCGCGCACCAGGTCGATGCCGGTGACCTCCTCGGTCACGGGGTGCTCGACCTGGAGGCGGGTGTTGACCTCGAGGAAGGACAGGGTGCCGTCGGTGCCGACGAGGAACTCGCAGGTGCCGGCGCCGACGTAGCCCGCCTCGGTGAGGATGGCCCGCGACGCGCGGTCGAGCTCGGCCTCCTGCTCCGGGGTGAGGAACGGCGCGGGCGCCTCCTCGACCAGCTTCTGGTGGCGGCGCTGCAGCGAGCAGTCGCGGGTGGAGACCACCACGACGTTGCCGTGCGCGTCGGCGAGGCACTGCGTCTCGACGTGCCGGGGGCGGTCGAGGAAGCGCTCCACGAAGCACTCGCCGCGACCGAACGCCGCCACGGCCTCGCGCACCGCGGACTCGTACAGCTCGTCGATCTCGTCGGCGCTGCGGGCGACCTTGAGGCCCCGGCCGCCGCCGCCGAACGCCGCCTTGATCGCGATCGGCAGGCCGTGCTCCGCCGCGAAGGCGCGCACCTCGTCCGCGCCGTTGACGGGGTCGGACGTGCCGGGGACCAGCGGCGCGCCGGCGGCCTTCGCGATGTGGCGCGCGCTCACCTTGTCGCCGAGGGACTCGATCGCCGCGGGCGGCGGGCCGATCCACACCAGGCCGGCGTCGAGGACCGCCTGGGCGAACTGGGCGTTCTCCGACAGGAAGCCGTACCCGGGGTGCACCGCGTCCGCGCCGGAGCGGCGCGCGACGTCGAGCAGCTTGTCGACGTCGAGGTAGGTGTCGGCGGCGCGCTGGCCCTGCAGCGCAAACGCCTCGTCCGCGAGCCGGACGTGCAGGGCGTCCCGGTCGGAGTCGGCGTAGACGGCGACGGAGGCGATACCGGCGTCGGTGCAGGCACGGGCGATGCGGACGGCGATCTCGCCGCGGTTCGCGACGAGGACCTTGCTGATGGTGGGCACGGCTCACGGTAACGCGTGGTCCGCCGTCCTCCGGCACCCGCGGGGCGCCCGCGCCGAAGTCTGTGCCGGGTACCAACGCCGATCGGAGCCGTTTGGAGGGATCCCACATGGACTCGGCGGGTAGAGGGCGGGTGACGCGCCCCGTGTTGGTGGTTTCGGCAGGCCCGGCGGGGTGGGCGGCCGGTCAGCCGCGCAGGTCGCGCCAGGCCACGTCGATCTCGCCGAGCAGCTCGCGCAGCAGGGGCAGGCTGAGGCCGACGACGCCGTGGTGGTCGCCCTCGACGCGCTCGACGTAGGGACCGCCGAGCCCGTCGATGGTGAACGCGCCCGCGACCTGCAGCGGCTCGCCGGTGGCGACGTACGCGTCGATCTCCTCGTCGTCCAGGTCGGCGAAGTGCACGGTGGTCGCCGACGACGCGCCCAGGGTGGCGCCCGTGCCGCCGTCCTCGTCGTCGCGGACGTCGACCACCCAGTGGCCGGTGTGCAGGACGCCCGACCGGCCGCGCATCGCGCGCCAGCGGCGGCGGGCGTCGTCGGCGTCGACCGGCTTGCCGACGATCTCGCCGTCGAGCTCGAGCATGGAGTCGCAGCCCAGCACGAGGGCGGACGTCTCGTCCTCCACCTGCCGGCTCACGACCTCCGCCTTGGCCTGCGCGAGGACGAGGACGGCGTCCGCGGGGTCGAGGTCGCCCTCGGCCCGGGCGCGCGCGGCCGCCAGCACCGCGGGCTCGTCGACGTCGGAGACGACCACCTCGGGCGTGACCCCGGCCGATGCCAGGGTGGCCAGGCGGGCGGGGGACTGGGAGGCGAGGACGAGGCTCACGGTAGGCACGGGTGGCACCCTACCCACCGCGCCGCCGTCAGCCGCTGTGCAGCAGCAGGCTCGACACGAGCAGCACGACCGGGGACGCGAGCGTGGTCACGAGGATCGTGTCGCGCGCGAGCATCTCGCCGGTACGGAAGCGCGCGGCGTAGTTGTACACGTTCTGCGCGACGGGGAGCGCGGCGAGCGTCACGGCCGTGACGACCTCCGCGTCGTCGAGGCCGACGACGTACCGGGCGAGCACGAACGCGAGGGCCGGCATGACGACCGCCTTGAGCGCGGACGCGACCACCACGGCCGTCCGGCCGCCGGGCTGCTGGAAGGGGCGCGACCCGTGCAGCGACATCCCGAACGCCAGCAGGATCATCGGGACGGCGGCGCCGCCCAGGATCTCCAGCGGCGCGAGGACGGGCGCCGGCACGGTCCACCCCGTCAGCGAGACGACCGCGCCCGCGAGCGAGCCGAGGATGATCGGGTTCCGCACCGGCTGGCTCAGCACGAACCGCACCGACACCCGCCCGGACGTCTGGGCGTCCAGGACGAGCAGCGTCACGGGCGCGAGGACCAGCAGCTGCAGCAGGATCACCGGCACGACGGCGGCCGGGTCCCCCAGCACGTACACCGCCACCGGCAGGCCGATGTTGTTGGCGTTGACGTACCCGGACGAGACCGCGCCGATCGTGGCCTCCGCGGCCGGGCGCCGCAGCCAGAGCGCGTTGAGGACGACGAACACCCCGGCCACCGCCACCGCCGCCACGGCCTGCACGAGCAGCGGCGCCTGGAACAGCTCGCCGACGTCGGCGCGGGCGATGACCGTGAACAGCAGCGCCGGGCTGGCGACGAAGAACCCGATCCGGTTCAGCGCGGTCCGGGCGTCGGGCCCGCCGAGGCGCAGGCGCGCCGCGACGTACCCGACGGCGATGACCACGCCGATGATCGCGAACCCGGTGAGGATGCCTTCCATGCCGGAGGAGATGCGGGGCCGGGGTGCGCGCGCTCAGGCGCGGGGGTCGCCCAGCGCGCCCGTGAGGACGTCGAGCCCCACCGAGCCGAGGCTCAGCGCCCGGGCGTGGAACGCCCGCAGGTCGAACTCCTCGCCGCGGGCGCCGGCCGCCGACCGGGCGTCGTCGCGCGCCTGCTCCCACAGCCGCTGGCCCACCTTGTACGAGGGGGCCTGGCCGGGCCAGCCGAGGTAGCGGTTGAGCTCGAACCGCACGAACGACTCGGGCATGTTGACGTTCGCCCGGAGGAACGGCCACGCCTTCTCGGCGTCCCAGGTCCCGCCGCCCCACCGCTCGGGCGCGGGCTTGCCGAGGTGGACGCCGATGTCGAGCACGACGCGGGCGGCGCGCATCCGCTGCGCGTCGAGCATGCCGAAGCGGTCGCCCGGGTCGTCGAGGTGGCCGAGTTCGGCCATGAGGCGCTCGGCGTACAGGGCCCAGCCCTCGCCGTGCCCGGAGACCCAGCACATCAGGCGGCGCCACGAGTTGAGCGTGTCGCGCGCGACGACCGCGGCCGCGCACTGCAGGTGGTGGCCCGGCACGCCCTCGTGGTAGACGGTCGTCTTCTCGCGCCACGTGTTGAACTCCGTGACGTCGGCGGGCACCGACCACCACATGCGGCCCGGGCGGGAGAAGTCGTCGCTCGGCGGCGTGTAGTAGATCCCGCCGGTCTGGGTGGGGGCGATGCGGCACTCGATGGTGCGCACGGGGCCCTCGATGTCGAAGTGCGTGCCGGCGAGGTCCTCGATCGCGGCGTCGGCCGTCTCCTGCATCCAGCGGCGCAGCGCGTCCGTGCCGTGCAGGGTGCGGGCCGGGTCGGCGTCGAGCGCGGCGACGGCGTCCTCGACGCTCGCGCCGGCCCCGGCGATCTGGCGGGCCACGGACTCCTGCTCGGCCACGATCCGGGCCAGCTCGTCCAGGCCCCACTCGTACGTCTCGTCCAGGTCGACCTCGGCGCCGAGGAACTCGCGCGAGAAGCGCGCGTACCGCTCGCGACCCACGGCGTCGGCCTCGGGCGCCCGCGGGGCGAGGTCGCCCTCCAGGAAGTCGGCCAGGCGGGCGTAGGCGGCGCGGGCCGCGGTGGCGCCCCGCTCCAGCTCGGCTCGCACCAGGCTGCAGGCCGCCGACTCGTCGAGCACCGCGGCGGCGTCCTCGCCGCGCACCAGGCCGAGGAAGAACGAGTCGTCGCCGGCGAGCTCGCGCGACTGGGACACGCCCTCGCGCACCTGGCGGATCGCGGCGACCTGCCCGCGGCGGGCGGCCTCCGTCAGCGAGGCGACGTAGCCGTCGATCGCGTCCGGGACGGCGGCCAGCCGGGCGGCGACGTTCTCCCAGGCCTCGACCGAGCCCGTGGGCATGAGGTCGAAGACGTCGCGCAGCTCCTGCACCGGGGACGCGATGTTGTTGAGGCTGGCCAACGGCTCGCCCGCGTCGTGCAGCTCGAGCTGCAGCCCGACCCGCTCGCGCATCGCGGCGAGCGTGACCCGGTCGACGTCGTCGAGCGGGCCGCCGTCGCGCTCCGCCCGGTCGAGCTCGCGCAGCACCGCGCGGTCGCTCTCCGCGCGGGCGTCGTGGCCGGCGGGGGACAGGTCGGTCATCCGGTGGTCGTGGCCGGACAGCCCGATCGACGTGGCGAGCAGCGGGTCGAGCTCGGCGGACCGGGCGACGTACGCGTCGGCCACGGCGTCGATCGCGGACGGGGTGCGGGGCGGGGTGGGGGTGGTCACAGCGAGCAGCCTAGGACGTGCCCGCCCGCGGATCCCGCTCATTCCGCGGGGTACCGGTCGACCCGCGCCAGATGATCGTGTTGAGGGTGCCCTCGGGGGGCGGGGGTGCCGGCTCGTCGCGGAGCGTCGCGACCATCCGGGCCATCGCGGCCCGCCCCAGCCGCCGGTGGTCCACCTGGACGGTGGTGAGGGTGGGCTCGAGGTAGGCGCCGAGGAGGCTGTTGTCCCAGCCCGTCACGCTGAGGTCGCCGGGGATGGACCAGCCGCGCTCGCGGGCGCCCTGCACCACGCCGCCCGCGACGGTGTCGCTGGCCGCGACGACGGCGATGGGTCGGTCGTGCTCCGCCAGCGCCAGGACCGCCTCCCGCCCGGAGGTGGGGGACCAGTCGCCCTCGTGCACGAGCGCCGGGCCGAGCCCCAGGCGGTCGATCGTCGCCTCGAAGACGTCGCGGCGCCCGCGGGCGGACGCGAAGTCGAGCGCGCCGGTCACGTGGAGGAAGCGGCGGTGCCCGAGCGCCGCCAGCCGCTCGACGATCTCGGCGACGGGGGAGCCGTCGGCCAGCTCCCCGACGCCGCGGAAGCGGTCGTCGTAGTCCGCCGACGCCACGATCGCGGCGCGCGCGGGCACCCGGTGCGAGGAGCCCGGCGGGAGCGGCGCGAGAGCCAGGACGCCCTCCACCTGGCCGGAGTCGGCCAGCTCCAGCACCCGGTCGAACCGCTCCGCGGCCGTCCCCTCGACGCTGAAGGCCTCGATCGTGTACCCGTGCTCGTGGGCCACCTCCATCACGCCGCCGAGGATCTGGGGCGGACCGTAGGTGGCGACGGCGGGGAGCAGGACGGCGACCCGTCCGCTGCGGCGGGTGCGCATCGACCGGGCGGTGAGGTTGGGGCGGTAGTCGAGCTCGGCCACGGCGCGGCTCACGCGCTCGATGGTCTCGGGGCGCATGCGGGGGTCGTCCCGCAGGTATCGCGAGACCGTCTGGTGCGAGACCCCGGCCGCCTTGGCGACCTCCCAGATCGTCGCGCGCCGCTCCCGTCCCGACTGCTGCTCCGCCATGGCACGTCCTTGCTGGTCACCGCGCCGCCCTCGAGGCGCCGCCCGGTCATTCTGGCACGCCGCGGAGCGGATCGGCTCGGGGGAGATGGTTGCGGTGTGATCGATCACCTCCTACGGTGTCGCCCTGGAAGTGATCGATCACTTTTGCACCGGTGCGACCTGCGGACGTCGAGGTCCGATGCCGCCCGCTCGACGACGAGAGGACCGACCCATGGCTCCACGCCCACCCCTCCTGACCCGGGGGGACGGATGACGGCGCTCGAGGAGGCCGGCACCCGGCACCGGCCCGAGGCCGCACCCGGGCCCGACGGGGCACCGGGCGCCCCCCGCCCCCCGCTCCCGTGGTGGCGTCGGATGGTCCGCGACCGGGCGGTGCTGCTGCTGGCGCTGCCGGCGATGCTCGTCGTCATCGTGTTCCAGTACCTGGCGCTGGGCGGCAACGTCATCGCGTTCCAGGACTACCAGCCCTACCTCGGCATCGGGCGCAGCCTGTGGGTGGGCCTGGAGAACTTCTCGATCCTGTTCTCCGGGGACCCGGAGTTCCTGAGCGCGCTCCGCAACACGCTGGTCATCACGCTGCTGCAGACGGTGCTCGTCTTCCCCGCGCCGATCGTCCTCGCGCTGCTGCTGCACAGCCTGGTCTCGAACCGCGTGCGCCAGTGGGTGCAGTCGGTGCTCTACCTGCCGCACTTCCTGTCCTGGGTGATCGTCGTCGCCGTCTTCCAGCAGGTGCTCGGCGGGGCCGGGCTGATCAACAACTTCCTGCGCGCCCACGGGTGGCAGCCGATCGACGTCATCGGCAACTCGGACGCGTTCTACGGGCTCATCACCTCGCAGGTGATCTGGAAGGACACCGGCTGGGCGACGATCCTCTTCCTCGCCGTGCTCGCCGGGATCGACAAGTCGCTCTACGAGGCCTCGGCCGTCGACGGCGCCACCCGGTGGCGGCAGACCTGGCACATCACCCTGCCGGGGATGCGGCCGATCATCATCATGCTGCTCATCCTCAAGCTCGGGGACTCCCTCAGCGTCGGTTTCGAGCAGCTCATCCTCCAGCAGGACGCCGTCGGGCTCGGCGTCTCCCAGGTGCTGGACACCTACGTCTACAACCAGGGCGTCGTCGGCGGGTACTGGGGCGTGGCGGCCGCCGTCGGCCTGGTCAAGGGCGTGATCGGCCTGGTGCTGGTGCTCGTCGCGAACAAGGTCGCCCACGCGTTCGGCGAGGAAGGGGTCTACCGCGCATGACCATCACCCGAGAGCCCGCCGGCCCCACGGCCGTCGGCCCCGCCGCCCCGCGCACACCCGGCGGCAGGCGTCGCCGTCGCGCCGTCGTCGACGGAGTCGCCATGCCCGGCCCCGTCGAGCGCACCGCCAAGGGCGTCATCCTGACCGTCGCGTGCGCGCTGGTGATCCTGCCGTTCGTCGGGATCGTCTCCACCAGCCTCGCCACCCCCGAGCAGGTCACCGAGGCCGGCGGCTTCGTCCTCCTGCCGACGGGGATCGACCTCGGCGCCTACCGGATGATCTTCGCCGGCGGCGTCGTCACGCAGGCCCTGTGGGTCAGCGTGCTCGTCACCGTCGTGGGCACCGCGATCAGCCTGGCCCTCACGACCACGCTCGGCTGGGCACTGAGCCGCCGCGGCGCGTTCGGCGTCCGCACGATGCTGCTCCTGGTGCTGGTCAGCCTCCTGTTCAGCCCGGGCATGATCCCCAGCTACCTGGTGGTGCAGCGGCTCGGGCTGCTCGACAGCCTCTGGGCGCTGGTCATCCCGACGTCGGTCTCGGCGTTCAACGTGGTCGTCGTCCGCGCGTTCTTCGTGCAGCTGCCGCACGAGATCATCGACAGCGCCCGCATCGACGGCGCCACCGAGTGGCAGCTCTTCCGCCGCATCGGCCTCCCGCTGTCCAAGCCGGTGCTCGCGGTCGTGGGCCTGTTCTACGGCGTCGGCTACTGGAACGCCTTCTTCAGCGCCCTGCTCTACATCTCCGACTCGAGCAAGTGGCCGCTGCAGCTCGTGCTGCGCACCTACGTGGTCGACGGGGCGCAGCTCGGCTCCCAGGACCTGGGCATCGACGCCTCGTCCCTGCCACCGCAGACCTCCCTGCAGATGGCGATCCTCGTGGTCTCCGTCGTGCCCGTGCTCCTGGTCTACCCGTTCCTGCAGCGGCACTTCGCCAAGGGGATGCTCACCGGCGCGGTCAAGGGCTGACCCCGCCCGCCGCGCGCCGGCACCACGCACCACCTCGACCCATCACGCTCGACCTCACTCGACGAGGAGTTGTCATGTCTGACATCCGTACCATCGGCCGCGAGCCGTCCCGGCGGAACGTGCTGCTCGGGGGCCTGGGGGTGGGCGCGTTCGCCCTCCTCGCGTCCGCCGGCTGCAGCAACGAGGGCCGCGGCGGCGTGGGCGCGGTCTCCGCGGCCCAGAACTCGTCCGTGCTGCCGAAGTACATCCCGTACACCGGCGTTCCCATGGACATCAAGGGCACGGACGGCGTCCCCGACACCATGCTGCGGTACCCGGCGAGCCCGAAGAAGGCGACCAGCGGACAGCCGGGCGACGGCGAGGACGTCGGCGTGTTCGTCATGACGAACACCCCCGCCCCGCCCAAGCTCGAGAAGAACGCCTACTGGCAGGAGCTGAACGAGCGGCTCGGGTTCGGGCTGTCGGTCGCGCTCACGCCGAGCGGCGACTACTCCGACCGCTTCCAGACCGCGGTGGCGGGCGACCAGCTCCCCGACATCTTCGCGATGTTCTCGGGGGACATCCCCGGCCTGCCGAGCCTCCTCGAGGAGCGCGCCGTCGACCTCACCCCGTTCCTCGCGGGCGACGCGGTGGCGAAGTACCCGTTCCTGGCGAACATCCCCACCGAGAGCTGGCAGTCCTGCGTCTTCAACGGGAAGGTCTTCGCCGTACCGGTCCCGCGCGGCCCGGCGCAGAGCGGCGTGATGTACGCCCGGCAGGACTTCTTCGAGTCCGAGGGCATCGACCCGCAGGTGACGTCGTTCGAGGAGTTCTACTCCCTGTGCAAGGAGCTCTCCGGCGGGAACACCTGGGCGCTCGGCCGGGTGCCGCTCGGGTTCATCCGGCAGATGTACGAGATCCCGAACGGCTGGTCGGAGGAGGGCGGCACGCTCACCAGCGCGAACCTGCACGAGCGCCAGCAGGACGCGCTCGAGGCCGCCCGACGGCTCGTCGCCGACGGGTTCGTGCACCCCGACGGCGTCACCGCCGCGCAGCCGCAGCGCAAGACGTGGCTCGTGAACGGCACGATCCGCTTCCTCGACGACACGTTCAGCGCCTGGCCGGACTTCTCGAACTACCCGCTCGGGAAGGGCTTCACGCTGGCCGTCGTGCCGCCGCCGCTCGCCGAGGGCGGGGGCACCGCGGGCATCCACCTCGGTCCGCCGGTCCAGAACATCACGTCGATCAGCGCGAAGTCGGCGGACCGCGCCGAGGCGCTGCTCGACGTGATCAACTACCTCGCCGCCCCGTTCGGCACCGAGGAGCACCTGTTCAAGACGTACGGCGTCGAGGGCGTGCACTACGACCTGGACGGGACCGACCCGGTGCCCACGGAGAAGGGGCGCACCGAGGTCCAGCTCGGCCTGAAGTACGTGGTCGAGGGTCCGTGGGTGAACTTCCAGGCCGGTGACCCGGACGTCGCGCAGGCCGAGCACGACGCGCAGGCGCAGGTGGTGCCGCCCGGCGTGAAGAACCCGGTGCAGGGCCTGTTCAGCGACACGGCCAGCCGCAAGGGCGGGCAGATCGGCGAGAAGCTGGGGTCGGTGGAGACGGACATCCTCGCCGGGCGCCAGAAGGTCACCGCCTGGCAGCCCGCCGCCCAGGCGTGGGCCAAGGGCGGCGGCGACAAGATCCGGGACGAGTACCAGACGGCGCTCGCCGACCGCGAGAAGACGCAGGGCTGACCGGGCCGCACCCCGGCGGCCCCGAGCCGCTAGCCTCGACCACCGTGCACGAGGACGTGAAGAACACCGCCCCCGCCCCGGCCCCCGCACCCGACGGGCGGCCCGACCGGCCGCCGCGAGTCGTGGTCGCGCCCGACTCGTTCAAGGGCAGCGCCACCGCGACGCAGGTCGCCGAGGCGCTCGCCGCCGGGGCCCGCGCCGCCCTGGGCGAGGCCGCGCAGGTCCGCGCGGTGCCGTTCGCGGACGGCGGGGAGGGGACGCTCGACGCGATCCTCGGGGCGTGGGGCACCGACCCGCGCACCTGCGTCACGACCGACGCGCTCCGGCGCCCGACGACGGCCCGGTACGGCGTCTCGCCCGACGGCCGCACGCTCGCCGTCGAGGCGGCGGAGGCGTACGGCCTGCCGAAGGTCGCGGACGTCCTGCTGCAGCCGCTGGCGGCGACCAGCCACGGCGTGGGCACCGTGGTGCTCGCCGCGCTCGAGGCCGCGCCGGGGGCCGAGGAGGTCGTCCTGTTCGTCGGCGGCTCCGCCACGACCGACGGCGGCGCCGGGCTGCTGACGGCGCTCGGCGCGGGCCTGACCGACGCGCACGGCGCCGCGGTCGCGCCGGGCGGCGGCGGCCTGCGGGCGCTGGACCGCGTCGACCTGTCGGGCCTCGACCCCCGCGCCCGGGCGCTGCGGTGGCGCATCGCGTGCGACGTGGACAACCCGCTGCTCGGACCTCGCGGCGCGGCCGCCGTCTTCGGCCCCCAGAAGGGCGCGACGGACGCCGACGTGGCCGCGCTGGAGGAGGGGCTCGCGCACCTGGCCGATGCCCTCGCCGCGGCCACCGGCCACGACGCGCGCGACCTGCCGGGTGCCGGCGCGTCCGGCGGGCTGCCCGTGGGGCTGTCGGCCGCGCTCGGGGCGGAGCTGGTGCCCGGCGGCGAGCTGGTCGCCGACGCCGTCGGGCTCGCGGAGGCGCTGGAGGGCGCCGACCTGGTGCTGACGGGCGAGGGGCGCCTCGACGAGCAGTCGCTCCACGGCAAGGTCGTCGACACGGTGGTGCGGCTCGTCGCGGGGCGGGCCGCCGTCGTCGTGGTCGCGGGCGGCGTGGAGCTCACGCCCGCGCAGGTCGCGGACGCCGGGATCGCGGCGGCGTTCTCCCTCGCGCCGGGGCCGCGCACGCTCGCCGAGCTGTCGCGGGACGCCGTGGTGGAGCTGGAGCGCACCGCCGCGCACGCCTGCCGGCTGTTCGCCGCCGGGCGCGCGGCCCGCTGACCGGTCCCCGAGGGAGCGGTCAGCGACCCCCGGCGCGCCGGCGCAGGGCGTCCGCCCAGTCGCGGTGGTAGCGCGCCACGACCGTGTCCGTGCCCGGCGCCCACCAGACCGCCACCGGGTCGCCGTCGCGGGGCGGCTCGCTCTCGTCGTCGGACGGGCGCAGGAGGTGGGAGAACGGCTGGTCGTCCGTGCCGTCGTCGGTCGGGTAGGCGACCACGCCGCTGACCAGCAGGCCCGAGCTGGTCCGTCGCTCGCGCACCATGACCGTCCCGGTGACGGACCGCGCCCCGGCCGCGAAGGCCTCCGCGGACCGCGCCTCGGCGCCCTGGCGCTGGTCGTCGCGGTAGCGCACCAGCGCGGCGACGGCGGTGACCATGAGGCCGGCGAGCATGCCCATGAACAGCCAGAGCTCGAGCGTCCCGGACGGGTTCTCGACGGTGCGCCGCACCACGTAGAGGGCGACGCTCACCACCAGCGCGGGGGCCCAGAGCCAACGGCGCAGCCACCCGGGCCGCGGGGGAGCGGGGAACTCGTCGAGCGGGGCGTCGACGTCCTCGGCCCGGTCCACCTGCTGCCAGACGACGCTCACGACTGCAGGCTCCAGCGCCACGCGTCGGCGTTGTGACGGCCCCACCGGCCGCCGAAGTTCTTGGCCGTGACCCCGGCGCCGTTGCCGCGCACCGTGCGGGCGCGGTTGGTCCACTCCTCGACGGGCGCCTCGTCGTCGGGCAGCCCGGTCGCGGACGCCACCGCGGCGAGACCGGCCACCAGGGCGGCGACCTCGATGTCGTCGGGGCGGCCGCGGACCACGCGCACCTCGCCGGTCACCGCGGGCCCTCCTCGTCGTCCTCGTCGTCGGTGAGGTCGTCGTCGACGTCGTCGTCGCCGAACTCCACGGCGGCGCCGCGCGAGGTCGCCCACTCCGCGACCTCGTAGCCGCCGTCGAAGAGGCGCTGCGCCACGTCGGCGCCGGCCTCGTCGAGCAGCTCCACCACGCCGTCGAGGGTGACGGCGCCGCCCGGCGCGGGGTCGGCGACCACGAAGCCGAGGTAGAAGACCTCGGCCGGCACGGCGCCCTCGGGGGCGTCATGGGCGTGCTCGTCGTCCTCGTCCTCGCCCTCCCACACCGAGCTGGTGAGGTCGGGGTGCATGCCGAGGCCGTCGTGCAGGGCGTCGAAGACGCCGGCGTTGAGCTGGCCCACCTGGTTCTCCAGCGCGAGCACGCGCGGGTCCTCGTCGGCCTCGGCCGCGCCGAACTCGGCGCGCACGCCGACCGCGGTCTGCACGTACTCGTGCAGGGCGGCCGCCAGCGCGTCGACCGCGCGGTGCATCGGTTCGGGGTCCACCGACCCCAGCGGGGCCGGTCCGTGCGTGGCGTCCTCGTGGCTCATCGGACGATTGTCCCCCAGCAGGTCGGTCGGGTCACAGCGGGATGTTGCCGTGCTTCTTGGGCGGCAGGCTGGCGCGCTTGGTGCGCAGGGCCCGCAGCGCGCGCACCACCTGCACGCGCGTCTCCGAGGGGCGGATGACGGCGTCCACGTAGCCGCGCTCGGCCGCGTCCCACGGGTTGACGATCGCGTCCTCGTACTCGGCGACCAGCCGCGCGCGCTCCGCCTCGACGTCGCCGCCGGTCTCCGCGACCTCCTTGAGCGCCGAGCGCTGCAGGATGTTCACCGCGCCGGAGGCGCCCATCACGGCGACCTGGGCCGTGGGCCAGGCGAGGTTGACGTCGGCGCCGAGCTGCTTGGAGCCCATGACGATGTACGCGCCGCCGTACGCCTTGCGCGTGATGACGGTGACCAGCGGCACGGTGGCCTCGGCGTAGGCGTAGATGAGCTTGGCGCCGCGGCGGATGATGCCCTGGTGCTCCTGGCCGACGCCGGGCAGGAAGCCGGGCACGTCCACGAAGGTCAGCACGGGGAGGTTGAACGCGTCGCAGGTGCGTACGAACCGCGCGGCCTTCTCGGCCGCGTCGATGTCGAGCGTGCCCGCCATGGCCAGCGGCTGGTTGGCGACGATGCCCACCGACTGGCCCTCGACGTGGCCGAAGCCGATCAGCACGTTCTGCGCGAACAGCGGCTGCACCTCGAGGAACGAGTCGGGGTCGAGGACGGCCTCCACGACGGCGCGCATGTCGTAGGGCTGGTTGTCGCTGTCCGGGACGATCGTGTCGAGCGCCTCGTCCTCGGGCGTGACCTCGAGCACCGTCTCGTCCTCGGGCGGGAACGCGGGGGCGTCGCCGAGGTTGTTCTGCGGCAGGTAGCCCACGAGGTGGCGCGCGTAGTCGATCGCGTCGTCCTCGTCCGCGCCGAGGTAGTGCGCCACGCCCGACGTCGCGTTGTGCGTGCGGCCGCCGCCGAGGGTCTCGAAGTCGACGTCCTCGCCGGTCACCGTGCGGATCACGTCGGGGCCGGTGATGAACATGTTCGAGGTGCCGTCGGCCATGACGATGAAGTCCGTCAGGGCGGGGGAGTAGACGGCGCCGCCTGCGCTGGGGCCGAGGATGAGGGAGATCTGCGGGACGACGCCCGACGCCGCGACGTTGCGCCGGAACATCTCGGCGAACTGCGTCAGCGCGGCCACGCCCTCCTGGATGCGCGCGCCGCCGCCGTCGGAGATGCCGATGATCGGCACGCCCGTGCGCAGCGCGAGGTCCTGCACCTTGGCGATCTTCTGGCCGTGCACCTCGCCGAGCGACCCGCCGAAGACGGTGAAGTCCTGGCTGAAGACGCACACCTGGCGGCCGTCGATCGTGCCGTGACCGGTCACGACGCCGTCGCCGGCGACGCGCCGCTTGTCGAGGCCGAAGTTGCGGCTGCGGTGCATGGCCAGGGCGTCCAGCTCGACGAAGCTGCCCTCGTCGAGCAGCGCCTCGATGCGCTCGCGGGCGGTCTTCTTGCCGCGGGGGTGCTGCCGCGCCTTCGCCTTGTCCTCGGCGTCGGCGACGGCCTCGGCCCGGCGGCGCTCCAGGTCGGCGAGCTTGGCGGCGGTGCCGGGGCGGGGGGCGGCCTGCTCCTGGGCGGCGGTGGCGTCGTTCACCCGACCGACCCTAGTTGGTGGGTTGCCACGCATCGATGCGCGACAGGCTGCGCCCGGCCGCCAATCTTTGGAGGGACTCCACAAAGGGCCTGCGGCGGGGGGATGCGGCACGATCGGAGCGTGAGCCACGACCGCCGCCGCGCCCCCCTCGACGTCCCCGCCCTGCGCCGCGCCCTGCTCGCGCCGGCCGGGCCGCTCGCCCGCCTCGACGTGGTCGAGGTGTCCGCCTCGACCAACACCGAGCTGGTCGGTGCGGTGCGCGCCGCGCCGGGCGGGTGGCCCGCCCCCGCGGCCCTGGTGGCGGAGCACCAGGCGGCCGGCCGCGGCCGCGCCGGCCGGTCCTGGGAGACCCCGCCGCGCGCCGCCCTCACCGTCTCGGTGCTGCTGCGCCCGCGGCTCGCGGCGTCCGGCCTGGGCTGGCTGCCCCTGCTGGCGGGCCTCGCCGTCGCGCGCGCCGTCGACGCCGCCGGGGTGGAGGGCGCCGCGCTCAAGTGGCCCAACGACGTGCTGCTGCCCGCCGCCGACGTCGCCCCCGGCCTGGGCCGGTACCGCAAGGTGGCCGGGGTCCTCGCCGAGGTGGTGCCGGGCGTGCCGGGCGTGCCGGGCGTGCCGGGCGCGCCCGGGCCCGCCGTCGTCGTGGGCGTGGGGCTGAACGTGGACCAGTCGGCCACCGAGCTGCCCGTCCCGACCGCGACGTCGCTCGCCCTCGCCGGGGCCGAGGCGGACCGCGGCGTCCTGCTCGACACGCTGGTGCGCGAGCTCGCCGGGCTCACGGCGGAGCTGGAGGCCGCCGGCGGCGACGCCGCGGCCGCCGGGCTGGCGGAGCGGTACGCGGCGGCGTCGGCCACGCTCGGCACGGCGGTGCGTGCGGAGCTCGCCGGCGGACGCGACGTCGTGGAGGGCGAGGCCGTGCGGGTCGCCGCCGACGGCGCCCTCGTCCTCGCGACGGCGGAGGGGGAGCGGACGGTGACGGCCGGCGACGTGCACCACCTGCGGGCCCAGCCGGGGCACAGGTGACGCTGACTACAGTGGGGGCGTGACGAGCGACACCACCACGGGACCCGACCGGCCGATCGACGACGAGGCGAGGCCGTCCGGGGACACGGCGGCCCGGCTGGACGAGGAGATCCTCGGCGGCCCGCGCCGCTACACCCTGTCGGACCTCGTGGAGGGCACCGGCCACTCGCAGGAGTTCATCGAGAACTACTGGCGCTGGCTCGGACTGCCGGTCACGCACCCCGCCGAGGTCGGCTTCACCGACGCGGACATGGAGGCGCTGCGCGAGATCGGCGAGCTCGTGGACTCCGAGCGGCTCGACGAGCAGGCGCAGATGACCCTGATCCGCTCGCTGGGGCACACCACCGACAGGCTCGCCCTGTGGCAGGTGGAGGCGTTCGTCGAGCACCTGAGCCGCCGCGACGGCCTGGACGACGTGAGCGCGCGGCTCGCCGCCCTCGACCGCGTGCCCGACCTTGCGGACCGGCTCTCCCGGCAGCTGGAGCACGCGTGGCGCCGCCAGCTCGCGGCGCTCACCGGGCGCCTGGCCACGGAGTTCGGCGGCGCCCGCGGCACGCACGCCTCGCACGCCGACGAGCTGCCGCTGCCGCGCGCCGTGGGCTTCGCGGACATCGTGTCGTTCACCAAGCGGACCGCGGGCCTGGGGTCGCAGGAGCTGTCGGAGTTCGTGCAGCTCTTCGAGTCGCGGGCGCGCGACGTCATCACCGAGGCCGGCGGCCGCGTCGTGAAGACCATCGGCGACGCCGTGCTGTTCGTGGCCGACGACGTGACGACCGGCGCCGAGGTGGCCCTGGGCCTGGCGGCTCCGCACGCCACGGAGGCGGAGATCCCGGTGCGGGTCGGGTTCGTCTGGGGGCGGGTGCTGTCACGGTTCGGCGACGTGTTCGGCTCCGACGTCAACCTCGCCTCGCGCATCACCGAGCTCGCGGAGCCCGCCACCGTGCTCGTGGACCCGCACACGGCGTCCCTGCTCGCGTCCTCGTCCCGCTACGCGCTGACGGCGCAGCCCGCGCAGGAGGTGCAGGGCATCGGCGAGATCACCCCGGTGCGCCTGCAGCGCGCGTACACCGGGGCCTGAGCCCGCCGACCGCCGAGGTCAGGACGCGTCGCTGCGCACCACGCGCAGGGTGCGGTCGCCCGCGGCGAGGTCGTCGAGGGCCCGCTCGGTCGCCGGGTCGGCCGGGAGCC
The DNA here is from genome assembly GCF_042799955.1 of Isoptericola sp. NPDC057653. NCBI lineage: Bacteria > Bacillati > Actinomycetota > Actinomycetes > Micrococcales > Promicromonosporaceae > Isoptericola > Isoptericola sp. NPDC057653. Next base: position 2,051,932 of record NZ_JBHVHP010000001.1, read on the forward strand.
ACACCTCGATGCGCAGCTGGTCGCCGCCGCCCGGCACGAGGACCTGCGGCTCCACGCGCAGCGGCCCGGCCGTCGGGTGCGCGAGGCGCAGGACGCCGTCCCGGCCGCGGTCCGCGACGGGGCGCGCCCAGCGCTCGGTGAAGGCCGCGCCGGCCAGGACCGTCAGGGCGTCCACCAGCTCGCCGAGGGCGGGGTCGGACGGGACCGACCCGCGCTGCAGGTCGGCGACCACCCGGTCGGCGACGGCGTCCCAGTCGGGGAACACCTCGCGGGCCCGGGGGTCGGTGAGGACGGCGTGGGCCACGGTCGGCGCCCCGGGGTCGAGGAGTCCGGCGGGTGCGAGGAGCGCCCGGTAGGCCGGGGTGCACCCCAGCACGGTGCCGAAGCGGTCGAGGAGCGCGGCCGGCGCGGGGGCGAGCCGGTCGAGCACCGCGCGGGTGCCCGCCGGGACCACCTCGGCCGGGGGCCCGGCGAGGCAGACGCCGGCGCCGTGCGCGTCCTTGGAGGCGAGCAGCAGCACGCGCCGCTCGTCGTTCCCCAGACGCAGCGCGTCGGCGAGCGCGCCCACCACGGCCGGCGAGGGGCGCCGGTCGCGACCCTGCTCCAGCCGGGTCAGGTACTCGACGCTCACCCCCGCGAGCACCGCCAGCTCCGCGCGCCGCAGCCCGGGGGTGCGGCGGCGCCCGCCCGGCGGCATGCCCACGTCCCCGGGCCGCACGGCCTCGCGGTACGCGCGCAGCAGGGCGCCGAGGTCGCGGTCGATCCGGTCGCCGTCGGTCATGCGGTCAGCCTAGGTGCGCCTCGTCGCCGCAGGGTGGCCCTGCCGGGGCCAGCCTCGCGGCGGCCTCCCCGGTGCGGGCCGGGGCGCCGAGGGTGGTGGGACGTCGGGCACCGGCCGGTGCCCGACGTCCCACCTTCGGAGGAGAACGTCATGGACCTGGGTCTGCAGGGGCGCACCGTCGTCGTCACGGGGGCGTCCGGCGGGATCGGGCGGCACGTCGCCGCCCAGTTCGGCGCCGAGGGCGCCGAGGTCGTCGTCACGTACCGCGAGTCGAAGGACGACGCGGCGCGCGTGGCCGAGGAGATCGCCGGGCGGACCCTGGTGGCCCGCTACGACCAGACCGAGGAGGGCGCGGCCGAGGGGCTGCGCGACGCCGTCCTCGCGTGGTCCGGCCGGATCGACGTGCTGGTCAACGCCGCGGTGACGTGGACGCCGCCGAGCGCCGACGGCCCGCTGGGCTTCGAGGCCGTGCCGGACGCCGCGTGGCTGGAGGTGGTGCGGACCAACGTCGAGGGGGCGGTGCGCCTGACCCGCGCCGTCGCGCCGGCGATGCGCGCGCAGGGGTGGGGCCGGCTCGTCCACCTCTCGTCGACGCTGGTCACCGACGGCGAGGCCGGCACCGAGTACTACGCGACGGCGAAGTCGGCGCTGCACGGGTTCAGCCGTACCGTCGCCTTCGCGCTGGGCGCGGACGGCGACATCCTGTCCAACGTCGTGGTGCCCGCGCTGACCCGCACGGTGCGGAACACCGTGATGACCGACGCGTTCGGCCCCGCGTACGTCGCCCGGTCGGCCCTGGGCCGCCTGCTCGAGGCGCGCGAGGTGGCGAACGCCGTCGTCTACCTGGGGTCCGGCGCGAACACGGGCATCACGGGCCAGGCCGTCGCGGTGACGGGCGGGGCCTGACGGCCCATCCTCAGGCCCCGCCCGCGGTGACCACGTCCGGGTCCCGCGGGTCGGGGTCGGCCTCGATGAGCGACGGCCGGTTGTTCTGCACCGACCCGACGGCGTCGCCCACCGGCCGGGTGGCCATCGCGACCTGCGGGCCGGTGACGAGCCCCATCGCCTGCTCCGCGCCGACGGCCGGGTCGAGCCACGCGTCCCACGCGCCGCGGGGGAGGATCACCGGCATGCGGTCGTGGATCCGCTCGAGGTCGGGCGACGCCGCCGTCGTCACGACCGTCGCCGACACGAGCCAGCGGTCGGGGTCGTCGTCGGCCTTCGACCGGTCGCGCCAGAACTCGTAGAGCCCGGCGAGCGCGGCGAGGCCGCCGTCGTCGGGGTGGATCCAGTAGGGCTGCTTGGGCACCTTCGGCTTCGACCCGGCCCTGGCGGGGGCGTCGGGCGGGAGCTCGAGCCTGCGCCACTCGTAGTAGCCGTCGGCGGGGAGCAGGCAGCGGCGCACGGCCAGCGGCTTCGCGAACGCGGGCTTGTCGAGGAGGGTCTCGGAGCGGGCGTTGATCATGCGCGCGCCCACCGACGGGTCCTTCGCCCACGAGGGGACGAGGCCCCAGCGCGCGAGCTGCAGCGTGCGCGTGATCTCGCCGGTGCTGCCGCCCTCGAGGCGGCGGGGGCGCTCGACGACGATCCGCACGGGGTCGGTCGGCGCCACGTTCCACGACGGCGGGAGGAGGCGGGCGTCCTCCGCGATCTCGGCGAGCGCGAGGTCGTCGGAGAGGTCCTGGGCGTCGCGGAAGGACGCGTAGCGGCCGCACATGGGTCCATCGTGACGCATCCCACCGACAGTCAGGAGGGCGGGCGCCGACGATGGCCTGGGCACGGTCGTATCGTTTCGATAGGATGGCGACCATGCCCGACGACTCCGCGAGACTTCCGCGCGCCCGCTCTCCGTTCCGTTGGGTCCTCATGCTCGGCGCCCTCGCGGCGCTGCCGGCGTTCACCGTCGACATGTACCTGCCGTCGCTGCCGCAGGTGGCGGCCGACCTCGGTTCCTCCGCCTCCTTCGCGCAGCTGTCGGTGTCCGTCATGCTCATCGGCGGCGCGCTCGGCCAGCTCACCATCGGCCCCCTGTCGGACCGGTACGGGCGCCGCGCGCCGCTCATGTGGGGCCTCGCGCTGCACGTCGTGACGTCGCTGCTGTGCGCCGTCGCCCCGAACATGACCGTCCTTGTGGGCCTGCGCCTCATGCAGGGCTTCTTCAACGCCGCCTGCGGCGTCGCGGCCATGGCCGTCGTGCGCGACCGGTTCGTCGGGGCCGAGGCCGCGCGCATCCTGTCCCGCCTCATGCTCGTCATCGGCGTCGCGCCGATGCTCGCGCCGACCTTCGGCTCCGCCATCGCGTCCGCGGCCGGCTGGCGCTGGGTCTTCGGCGCGCTCGCGCTCGCGGGCGTCGCGATGGCGGTCGTCGTGTGGCGGTTCATGCCGGAGACGCTGCCCGCCGTGCGACGCCAGACCGGCGGCACGCGCAGCGTGTTCGCGGGCTACCGCACCCTGGTCCGGGACAAGCAGTTCATGGCGCTCGCGGTCATCCCCGGGCTCGGGCAGGCGGTGCTCATGAGCTACGTGGTGGGCTCGCCGTTCATCTTCCAGGAGGGCTACGGCCTGACCCACGGGCAGTTCTCCCTGCTGTTCGCCGTCAACGGGCTCGGCCTGGTGCTGTCCGCGCAGGTGAATGCCTCCCTGGTGCGGCGCGTCGCGCCGATCCGGCTGCTGCGGGCGGCGCTGGCGATCCAGGGCGTCGTCGGCGTCGGCCTGCTCGTGGTCGCGCTGACCGGCGCGGGCGGCCTCGTCGGCCTGCTCGCCATGCTGTGGCTGGTGCTCGCCTTCCAGGGGCTGATCCCCGCCAACGCGTCGGCGATCGCCCTGTCGCGCCACGGCGAGCGCGCGGGCACGGCCGCCGCCGTCATCGGCGCGGTGCAGTCCGGCATCGCCGGCCTGGTCTCGCCGCTGGTCGGCGTGCTGGGCGGCGACGCGGTGGCCATGTCCTGGGTCATGCTCGCGGCGCTGGCCTGCGCGCTGGCGGTCCTCGCCTTCGCGACCCCCGCCTACCGCAAGGACGGCTGGGTCAAGCTGGCCTGACCGGCCGCCGACACGCCGAACAGGCGGTGGTGCACCTTCTGGGCGTTCAGGAGGTGCACCACCGCCTGTTCGGCATCCGGCCGGGGGCGCTACGCGAAGGCGAACAGCGGCCCGAACGCCACCACGACCAGTGCCGCCCACACGGCGTAGACGGGCAGGAAGCGCGTCTGCCAGCGGGTCAGCGCGCCGAACGGCTGCCGCTCGCGGACGAACCCGAGCAGCAGCCAGCCCGAGCGGCCCAGGTGCACCAGCAGCAGCAGGTTCAGCCCGAGCGCGGCCGCCTTGTTGGGGCTGACGCCGAACTCGGCGATGCGGGTGAGCATCGCGGTGAGGGCGACGGCGTCGACGGCGAGGGCCGCGACGACGAGGGCGAGCTGCAGCCCGTCGAACCACCCGGCGCGCGCGAGCGAGTCGCGCGCCGACACCGAGTAGAGCAGCAGGCACAGCACGAGCACGAGGATCGCGTCCATGAGGATGAGGAGCTCGCGGTCGGCGTCGGCGAGGTCGCCCGCCGTGAGCAGCACGACGAGCGTCACCAGCAGCATCACGAGGGTCAGCGGCGTGAAGACGCGGGTGAGCACGGGCGCGATGTTCTCCACCACGTCCTGCTTGGCCTCCACCAGCCACGCGCCCACCACCACGGCGCCGGGCACGGCGAACGGCAGGACCCAGTCCTGCATCACGGGCTCGAGGTCGACGCCCACCAGGTTGAGCGTCGCGGCCGTGAGGCCGAGCAGCACCCCGCCGCCGATCGCGAGCAGCGTCACGTACACGACCAGCTCGCCGGTGAAGCGGGCGAAGTCCATCCGCGGCTCCTCGGCCCGCCACCGGCCGCCCACGTAGGTGACGCCGACGAGCGCCCACAGCACGACCGGCGCGTGGACTGCCGCCAGCAGCACCGTGGAGCCGCCGAGGTCGTAGGGGTAGGCGTTGAGCACGACGGCCAGGACGGCGTACGGCACCAGCAGGGCGAGCAGCACGCGCCAGGACACGCGGCGCTTCCATGCGAAGTACGCGGCCAGGAACGGCGCGGTGAGCAGCGGCAGGTTGCGCAGCACCGCGGTGTCCTCGTGGATCGCGGCGAGCCCGACCTTGGCGGCGACGCCGGCGCCGACGGCGAGCGCGAGCACGACGGCGAGCTCGCGCCACGTCGGGCCGGACGCGTCGTGCTCGGGCGTCTCGGGGACCAGCACGAGCTGCTTCCAGAGCCGCTCGGAGTGCTCGCGGGCGAACTCGCGCGAGACGGCGTCCAGGTTGCCCATGCGGCGCACGGCGACGAGGAACGCCTCGTCGTCGTCGAGCCCGGTGGCGGTGAGGTCGGTGACCTGTCCCCGCAGGTGGTCCTCCATCTCGTCGACGTCGGCGGCGGAGATGGCACGGCGCCTCTGCACGTACGCGCGCCACTGGTCGATCTGCGCCTCCAGGCGCTCGTGCGGCCCGGCCATCAGGCCCACCCGTCGGCGAGCGCCGGGCCGGCGGCGGGTGCCTGGGCGGCCCGCCACACGTGCTGCAGCACGTCGGCGACGACGGACCACTGCTGCTGCCGCTCGGCGAGCGCCTCGTGGCCGGCGGGGGTGATCGCGTAGTGCTTGCGGCGCCGGCCGGCCTCGGACGTGCCCCAGGAGGCGACGACCAGCCCGAGCCGCTCCAGCCGGTGCAGCAGGGGGTAGAGCATCCCGTCGGTCCACTGCATGCGGCCGCCCGAGAGCTCGGTGACGCGCTTGAGGATCGCGTACCCGTACGACTCGCCCTCCGCGAGGATGCCCAGCACGAGCGGGGTGGCGGACGCGGCCACCAGGTCCTTGTCGAAGCGCACGGCGCCTCCCGATATCTAGAACTACTAGGTATTCGTAACCTAGCAGATCTAGGGGTGGCCGGACATGGCGCCGCCGGGTGGTCCGCCGTGCCCCGGGCCACGGGATCGTCATCCAGCGGACGTCCAGGGTTCATCCGGGGTTGGGCGTGACGTCGAGGGGCGTCGGTGTCATCGGTCCATGACTCGCTCATTGATGCACGCCCGCATGCTCCGCGTGGCCGCAGCGGGGACCGCCGCCGTCGTCGCGCTCGCGGCCGCGGGGTCCGCAGCCGTCGCCGGCGGCCACCCCGGCGGCGCCGACGACGACGGTCACGGCCGACCCGGTTCCGTCACGACCCACCTGGTGCCCGCCCTCGAAGGGCGGGCCACGCTCTCCGCCGACCACCTGGCGGACGGCCCGGCGTCGGGCGCCGCGGCGTCGTCGGGCAACGGCCGGCAGGGTCCGTGGGACGGCCAGGTGGTGCCCGGCTTCTCGGCCATGGTCGACAACGGTGACGGCACGTTCTGGGCCCAGCCGGACAACGGCTTCGGCGCGAAGGGCAACTCCGCCGACTTCCTCCTGCGCAGCTACCTCGTGAAGCCCGACTGGGACACGGGTCGGTCGGGCGCGAAGGGCGGGTCGGGCACGATCGAGGTGCTCGACCACCTCTCCTACAACGACGCGAACCACCTCCTGGACTTCGACATCGTCAACGGCGGCACGAAGGAGCGGCTGCTGACCGGCGCGGACTTCGACATCGAGTCCGTGGCGCGCGCCGACGACGGCACCCTGTGGGTGGGCGAGGAGTTCGGGCCGTTCCTGCTGCACTTCGACGCCGACGGGACGCTGCTGTCGAAGCCGTTCCCGCTGCCGGGCGGGCTGAGGTCCCCGCAGAACCCGTACCTGGCCGCCGGCGAGACGCCCACCGTGCGCGCCAGCCGCGGCTTCGAGGCGATGGCGCGCTCCGGCCGCTACCTGTACCCGGTGCTCGAGGGCGCGCTGACCACGGACCCTGACCAGCGCCGCCGCGTGATCCACGAGTTCGACACCCGCCGCGGCCAGTACACGGGCCGCACCTGGGCGTACCAGGCCGACCAGGAGGCCAACGTCGTCGGCGACGCGTTCACCGTCGGCAAGGACCGGTTCTGGGTGGTCGAGCGCGACGACTTCGAAGGCCCGGCGTCGGTGACCAAGCGCGTCTACGAGATCGACCTCTCGCGCACCGCGCCCGACGGCGCCGGCGGCCGCTACGTGCGCAAGGAGCTCGTGCTGGACGCGCTGCGGGTGGAGAACCCGCGCGGGATCGACGCGGGCGAGGGCTACGGCCTCGGCGCGACGTACGCCCTGCCCGTGCAGTCCTTCGAGACGGTGCTGCGCCTGCGCGACGGTCGCATCCTCATCGCCAACGACAACAACTACCCGGGCAACGCCGCCCGCAACCCGGGCACGCCCGACGACACCGAGATGGTCGTCATCGATCTGAAGAAGACGCGCACCCGGGACGACGGCGTGACCGTCATCGGGCACCGCGGCGCGTCCGGCGACCGGCCGGAGCACACCCTCGCCTCCTACGAGCAGGCGATCCTGCAGTGCGCGGACGTCATCGAGCCCGACGTCGTGCCCACGAAGGACGGGGTGCTCGTCGCCCGCCACGAGAACGAGATCGGCGGCACGACCGACGTCGCGAAGCACCCCGAGTTCGCCGACCGCCGCACCACCAGGACGGTGGACGGCACGCGGGTGACGGGCTGGTTCACCGAGGACTTCACCCTCGCGGAGCTGCGCACCCTGCGCGCCGTCGAGCGGCTGCCCCGGGTGCGCCCGGGCAACACGGCGTTCGACGGGCTGTACCAGGTGCCCACCCTCGACGAGGTGCTCGATCTCGCGCGGCACTCTCGGACCTGCGACGGCGCGCCGGTCGGCGTGGCCCCGGAGACCAAGCACCCGACCTACTTCGACTCCGTCGGGCTCTCGCTGGAGGCGCCGCTCGTGGCCCAGCTGCGCGCGAACGGGCTCGACTCGCGCCGCGCGCCGGTGGTCGTGCAGTCGTTCGAGACGGGGAACCTGCGCGAGCTGGACCGGCGCACCGACGTGCGGCTCGCCCTCAACGTCTCGGCGAGCGGCGCCCCGTATGACCTGGTCGCCGCCGGCGACCCGCGCACGTACGCCGACCTGGTGACGCCGGCCGGGCTGCGCGGCGTCGCCCGGTACGCCGACATCGTGAGCCTGGAGAAGAACGTCGTCGTGCCGCGGACCGCGGCCGGCACGCTCGGGCGGCCCACCTCCGTGGTGCGGGACGCGCACCGCGCCGGGCTCGAGGCGTACTCGTGGACGTTCCGCGCCGAGAACCAGTTCCTGCCCGCCGAGCTCCGCTCCTCGGCGGACCCGAACGCGCACGGCGACCTGGCCGGCGAGCTCGACACGTTCCTGGACACCGGCCTGGACGGCGTCTTCTCCGACCAGCCCGGGCTCGCCGTCGCCGCGGTCGCGGCGCGGCGCTGACGCCCTGGACGACCGGCTCGCGGACGCGCGCGGGGCAACGGGTGAAACCGCTGTCCCTCGCGCGTCCGTGCTGCTCAGGCCATAGGATCGCGCTGTGCGGACACTGCCGCGGCACGCGACCTCCCTCGCCTCGCACCGTGTCGTCCGCTCGATCGCCCTCGTCGTCACCGCGGTGGTGGCGTTCGGGTCGGCGACGGCGGTCGCGACGTTCCTCGACCTGCGCTCGCAGATCGGCGTGTCCGACGTCGACGGCCTCCTCGCCGAGAACGACCGCCCGCCCGCGGTCGCGACCGAGCAGGACCCCAGCGACCCGTTCGCCGGCAAGGACCTCAACATCCTGGTGATGGGCACCGACTTCCGTGACGAGGCGAACGCGAAGATCGCGGGCGCGGGGGACGAGTTCCACTCCGACACCACGCTGCTCGTGCACATCTCCGGCGACCGCAGCCGCATCGAGGCCGTCTCGATCCCGCGCGACTCGCTCGTCGACATCCCGTCGTGCAAGCTGCCCGGCGGCGGCCAGACCGCGCCGCACGCGAACGCCATGTTCAACACCGCCTTCGCCCTCGGGGGCGGCCCGGGCAAGGACGTCACCGGCGCGGCGGCCTGCAGCATCCACACCGTCGAGAAGCTCACCGGCGTGCGCATCGAGGACCACGTGGTGGTGCAGATGACCGGCGTGATCGGCGTCGTCGACGCCATCGGGGGCGTCACCATGTGCCTGCCCGAGCCGGTCAAGGGCCAGCGGGTCGACCTCGACCTGAAGGCCGGCCGCCAGACGCTCGACGGCCACACCGCGATCAACTTCCTGCGCGCCCGCAAGGGCGAGGGCATGGGGCTCGAGGTCGGCAGCGACCTCAAGCGGATCGAGCGGCAGCAGGCCTTCTTCGACGCGACGATGCGCCAGATCCTGTCGCAGAACGTCATCACCGACTCGCCCCGCCTCTACCGGATGGTGCGGGAGATCCTCGGCTCCATCTCGACCGACCCCGACCTCGCGAGCCCGACGGCGCTCGCCGGCCTCGCGTGGAGCATCCGCGACATCGACCCCGCACGGATCGTGTTCACGTCCGTGCCGGTCGTCGACTCGGTGAGCCAGCCCGGCCGCGTCGAGTGGACGTCGGGGGCCGACGAGATCTGGGCCCGCCTGCGTGCCGACGAGGCCCCGCCCGGCCTCCCGGCCAAGAAGAAGGGCACCTCGGCGTCGTCCGCCGGGGCGGGGAAGGCGCGCACGGCGTCGCCGGACGGGTCGACGCCCGACGCCACCCAGGTCGACGACGACGTCGCCTCGCCCGGCGAGGGCGGGAAGGACGGACAGGGCGGCAAGGGGTCGTCCACGGGCCCGTCGTCCACGCCGTCGCCCAGCCCCTCGCTGCTGCCCGGCGTCTGCGCCTGACGGCGTCCGGCGTCCCGGGGGTTCAGTGCTGGGGGATCAGTGCTGGGGGAGCGCCCGGCGGGCCTCGGCGCGCAGGGCGCCGGTCACGCGGTCGAGCACCTCCGAGCGCAGCTTCCACTGCTGCAGGTAGACCGGCACCTCGACGACGGCGTCGTCGGCGAGGGCGCGGACCTCGCCCCGCTCGAGGGCGTCGCCGAGCACGGCGAACCGCGCGTCCGGGCCGGGCAGCGGCCCCCACATGCCCCAGCCGAGGCCGCGGCGGACGGCGTCGAGGAACTCCGCCGTGCTCGGTACGTGGTGGCGTGGGGGGTCGGGCACCGGCGCGCCGGCCGCGGCGGCGCGGTCGCGCAGCCAGACGTCCTGCAGGTCGTCGGCACGGTCGAAGACGACCATCGGGGCGCGGTCGAGGGCCTCGGGGGTGGGGCCGTCGGGGAACCAGCGCTCGACGACGGAGGGCGTGGCGACCGGGCGGTATCGCGTGATGCCGAGCAGCGCGGAGCTGCAGCCCTGTACCGGCTCGCGCTGGGAGGTGACGGCAGCCATGACGACGCCCGCGGGCAGCAGGTCCACCGTGCGGTCCTGGTCCTCGCGATAGAGGTCGAAGCAGACGCCCTCCACGCCCGCGAGGGCGGGCAGCACCCACGTGGCCAGCGAGTCGGCGTTCACGGCGAGGGGCACGGTGACGGGGCGCGGGGCGTCGGCGGGGGTGGTGCCGCCGGAGCCGCGGGCGTCCGTGGCGCCGGGGCCGAGGGCGTGGCTCGCCTCCGCGCCCAGGAGCTCCACCTGACGGGCCAGGCGCAGCAGGGTGCGGCCGGGCTCGGTCGGGGCGACCGGGCGGGTGCGGCGCACCAGCACGGATCCTGCGGCGTTCTCCAGCGCGCGCACGCGCTGGCTCACCGCCGACGGCGTCACGTGCAGCGTGCGGGCGGCGCCCTCGAACGAGCCCTCCGTGACGACGGCTGCCAGGGCCTCGAGCTGGCGGGTGTCCCAACGCATGCCCCCACCGTAGATGAAGGAACGCTTGATCAGATGAAGAAACCGTAGCTGGACTTCATCACACCGGCTGCCTAGCGTCGTGCCGTGCTCACCGTCCTCGCCGGCCTCGGCCTCGGCCTGTCCCTCATCGTCGCCATCGGGGCGCAGAACGCCTTCGTGCTGCGCCAGGGCGTGCGCCGCGAGCACGTCGGCCTCGTCGTCGCCGTCTGCGCCGCCTCCGACGTCGTGCTCTACGCCGCGGGGACCGCCGGGCTCGGCGCGCTGGTCGTCAGTCACCCCGCCGTCGTCGAGGTGGCGCGGTGGGCGGGCGCCGTCGTCGTCCTCGGGTACGGGGCGCTCGCCGCGCGGCGGGCGTGGCGGGGAGACGAGCCGGGTCTGGCGGCCGCGTCGGACGGCGCCGTCGCGGACGCGGGCCGACGCGCGCGCCCGGTGCTGCTTACGGCGCTCGCGCTCACCTGGCTCAACCCGCACGTCTACCTCGACACGGTGGTGCTCCAGGGGTCGCTCGCCGCGTCGTACGGCGGCGCGCGCTGGGCCTTCACCGCCGGAGCCGTCGTCGCGAGCGTGCTGTGGTTCGTCGGCCTCGGCTACGGGGCGCGGCTGCTCGCCCCGGTGCTCGCGCGGCCCGGCGCGTGGCGCGTCGTCGACGGCGTCGTGGCCGCGATCATGCTGGTCGTCGCCGTGAGCCTGGTGCTCCCCGCGCTCGCGACCTAGCGCCCGTCACTTCGGCAGTCCGTCGATCTGTTCGGCACGGGCTCGTGCCGAACGGATCGAGGGGGTGCCGAACAGATCGACGGGTGCGTGGCGAGGTCAGCGCGCGAGGCGGTGCAGGCGGTCGACGGCGTCGCGCAGCACGTCCTCGCGCTTGACGAACGTGAACCGCACGCGTGACGCGAGCGCGTCGGCCGTCGTCGAGCCCGGCCGGCAGAAGGCCGACACCGGCACGCCGACCACGCCCGCGAGGTCGGGCAGGCGGCGGCACAGCTCGTGGCCGTCCGGCAGGCCGTGCCGCTCGAGCAGCCGCGTGCCGTCCGCGACCACGAAGTACGTGCCCTGCGGGACGACGACGTCCAGGCCGGCCGCGGTCAGCCCCTCGCACAGCAGGTCCCGGCGGGCGGCGAGCGAGGACGCGAGCGCGCGGGGCGCGTCCTCGTCCGCGAGCGCCCGCGCGATGGCGGGCTGGAACGGAGCCCCCGAGGTGTAGGTGAGGAACTGCTTCACCGTGCGCACGGCGGTGACGAGCTCCGCGGGGCCGTGCACCCAGCCGACCTTCCACCCGGTGAGGCTGAACGTCTTGCCGCTGGAGGAGACGGTGAGGGTGCGCCCCGCCATGCCGGGCAGCGTGGCGATCGGCACGTGCACCGCGTCGTCGAAGGTGAGGTGCTCGTAGACCTCGTCGGTGAGCACGACGGCGTCGACCTCGCGCGCGACGGCGGCGACCTGCTCCAGCTCGGCGCGCGCCAGCACGGTGCCGGTGGGGTTGTGCGGGGTGTTGAGCACGATGAGGCGCGTGCGCGGGCCCGCCGCGGCGCGCAGGGCGGCGGCGTCGAGACGGAAGTCGTCGGGGGTCAGGGGCACCGGGACGTGCGTCGCGCCGGCCAGCGCGATGCCCGCGGCGTGCGAGTCGTAGAACGGCTCGAGCGTGATCACCTCGTCGCCCGGGCCCGCGAGCGCGAGGATCGACGCCGCCAGCGCCTCCGTGGCGCCGGTGGTGACGAGCACCTCGGCGTCAGGGTCGACGTCGAGGCCGTAGCGGCGGCGCTGGTGCTCGGCGATCGCGCGCCGCAGCTCGGGCACGCCGTCGCCGGGGGAGTACTGGTTGCGGCCCGCGTCGATCGCGTCCTTGGCGGCCTCCCGGATGAACGCCGGGCCGTCGACGTCGGGGAACCCCTGCCCCAGGTTGATCGCGCCCGTGCGAGCGGCGAGCGCCGTCATCTCCGCGAAGATCGTCTGCGCGACGGCGCCGTCGGCGCCGATCAGCCCGGTCGCGCGGGCGACGTCGGTCCAGCGGCCGGGCGGGGGAGAGGTCGGCATGGGCCGACCCTAGCCCCGCGCCCGGCGGTGCCCGGTCCGCGGGTGCTCAGCATCTGAGACGCGCGACGCCGGGCTCCCGTCCCCAGATCGGGACGTCGGGCCTGGTCACGCCGTTCACCGGCGCCCGTCGACGCGCTCCCGACCGCCGTCGTCCACAGGCGCTGCACAGGCAGTTGCCCGGGTCCCCTACCCTGGAGCCGCTTTCGCCGCCGACGAGGGAACGACGAGAGGGAGATCAGTGTCGATCGACACCCTGGAGCCGACCGGCGCCGCTGCGATCCTCGAGCACGAGGTCCGCGAGCTCGTCCGGCGGCGCGCGCTCGACCCGGTCCGTGACCGGGCCGGGCTGGAGCGGCTCGTCGCGGAGGCCGCGGCCGACTACTCCGACCGTGCCACCCGCGGCGTCGTGCCCCCGCTGGCCGATCCGCAGGGCACCGCGCGCGCCGTCGTCGACGCCCTCGGCGGGCTCGGGCCGCTGCAGCGGTACCTCGACGACCCCGAGGTCGAGGAGATCTGGGTCAACGAGCCGGCCAAGGTGTTCGTCGCCCGGCGCGGCGTGCCGGAGCTGACGACCACGATCCTCACCGCCGTGCAGGTGCGCGACCTGGTGGAGCGGATGCTCAAGGCCTCCGGCCGCCGGCTCGACCTCAGCAGCCCGTTCGTGGACGCGTCGCTGCCGGGCGGGGAGCGACTTCACGTCGTGATCCCCGACGTCACCCGGAGCCACATGGCCGTGAACATCCGCAAGCACCTGGTGCGCGCGGACCACCTCGACCACCTGGTGCGGCTGGGCTCGCTCACGCCGCACGCCGCCGCGTTCCTCGACGCGGCCGTGCGGGCCGGGCTGAACGTCCTGGTGTCCGGCGCGACGCAGGCGGGCAAGACGGCTAGTGAATTAGCGCACCTTTGGTGGGCGCTGCGACCTTAGGACGCCGAACGCCCCTGCCCTCCTATGGAGGGCAGGGGCGTTCGTTGCCATGGGGTCTTAGGCGAAGGCCATCTCTCGCGCGTCCTGAGCAACCTGGACGCCCCAGTGGTCGGCATCCGCGGCGATCATCGCCTTCTCGAAGGCCGCGCGGAAGAACTCCACGGCGTCGTCCATGTCGGAGTCGTCGTCAACCTTCACGCCAGCGAGCATGTAGGCCGCTTCGTCGTCGAGCACGAGGTCCACGGAGTAGATGGCCGGGTCAGAGGTCATCGCATCGTGGATGATGTCCAGGGCAGCATCGGCGCTGTCCATGTCGACGGGGTGCAGCTCCAGCTCAAGGCCGAAGAGCTTCATCGGGGGTCCTTCTCTCTCAGTTGAAGGTCAGGCAGGTTCTGCGGAGCTTGAAGTCGAGGCGTTCCTCGACCAGCGTCACGGTGTCGATCCAGAGGTTGTGCTTCCCACACCTGGTCTCGGGGCACGCATATCTCAGGCCGCGAGCCAATCTGGTCGTCACGCTCCACCCCTCCTTCTCCAGCTGGATGCACACGTCCTCGATGGACCTGCTCAGTTTCTCTCCGGGCTTCAAGAAGTCCCGGTAGGAAGAGCCTTCTTGGTCCGTAGTCATCCTGAGTCTCCTACAGAAGCGGCGCTAGGCGCTGTGGGCATCGTCACCTGGTTCGGGCGATGGTGCCACACGATTTCGCTTCTCTCTGGACAAATAGGGCATTTGGGCCCGGAGTTCACCCTGGGGCAACCGAGTTGCGTCAGATCGATTGCGGGCACCAATCTGGCGCACGCACTTTGGGCTCGCAGCTGGTCCTTGAAGATTCGATTACTTGCAGAGAGAGTTTCTGTGGCACGGGGCTGCCCGAAGCCCCTCCCTCAAAAAAGGTGGGGGCCCGGCCTGCGGAAACGCTCGGCTCGTCGCGGCGCTGCGGTTCACGAACGCTGAGGCTCACGACGTCGGCGCGTCAGACGAACTTCATCGGCTTGATGCTGGTCGTAGTCGTGGTCGGCGCGCGGCTGGACGACGTTGGTCATCGGGATGGCCTCGTGATGGCCGAGGCCATCTGCTCGGGCTGGAGCGCGGCGCCCGGGGCCCGGCCTGGGGCTTGCGGTCCTGACGTTGCTGCCGTGCCGCTGCTGGCGCGGGCCTGGCCATGCACGCGTGTAGGCCGCGCTGCGGGCCTGGAGGCGCTGCCCTGCCGTGCCTGGCCGTCGTGTGGCTGCGGGGCGCCTGAGGGGCCGGGGATGCCCGAGGGCGGGTGCCGCTGCCCGAGGGGGGTGGGCTTGCTCAGGTGTGGGGGGTGGTCGCGCTGCGGGAGGGGGTGCCCTCGTGGGCGAGCCGGGGGTGGCGGTGGCTGACTGACTCCGCTGCGGGAGGGGGGCACGGTGACCCTGGCCGGGTCGCGTCCGCCTTGGGGTTGGTGTTGACCCGGCCAGGGCCACCGTGGTTCTGGGGGCTACCGGAGGGTGATCCGTGCGGCGGGGAAGTAGCGCTGCTGTACGCGGTCGGCGTCACGGCTCAGCGCCCCGACCTCCAGCGCGCGCACCTCGTGCTCGTCGTGGCGCTCGCGCCGTAGGGCCTCGGAGGCGAACCGGGGCACGTCGGCCACGCGCTTGACGCCGGTCTCCGCGATGCCGAACGCCGGGGTCTCGGTCAGGCTCACCTCGCCCAACCGCATGCCCTGGGCGCGGCGCTGCCCGACGATGGCGCCGACGCGCGGCGTGGTCATCACGGCCTTGAATCCGGCGCTCAGGCCGACCCGGCCGAGGTCCACCAGGGCCAGGGCACGGTCCTCCAGTTCGCCCTCGCTCAGCTCCAGCCAGACCCGCAATCCCTCGTCGCGCCGTTCGATGCCGACGAGGCTGCCGCAGCGCACGCTGGTCTCGTGGCTCCAGTGCACTGGGACGTCGGTCGGGTCCAGGGACACCACGTCCACCTGGCCGACGTGCGTCACGGTGTGGCCAGGGTGCTGGGAGACCGCAAAATCGGGCATGAGGGTGCCGGTCACGATCCTGGAGCGCGCGCTGTAGGCCTCAAACACCCCGCGCGGCTCCTCTCGCCGGGCGCGGGCCGCCACCACGGCGTCGAAACCTGAGTTGCTCGTGGCCGAGGGCACGTCAGCGATGGTGTCCGGCGCTGTCCAGCGCAGCAGAGCGGCGGCCGTCTCGTCGGCCGTGAAGCGGTCGGGCAGGCCCTCCGCGAGGCGTTCCAAGTCGTCCTGGCGGACCTGCACGCGACGGTCCTCGGGCAGGTGGTCGTGGACACCGCGCGCGAGGGCGGCCCGCTCATCGGCGGTCGTGGGGTATCCGGTCGTCATCGGCCTGCCACCAGTTCGTCCCACTCGCGGCCCTTGGCCAGGGCGGCGTCGGTCTCGGCCAGCACCGCGCGCCGACGTTCCTCCCGAGCGCGCTCGGCCTCGCGTGCGGCCTCGTCGTCGCGCTCGGGGTCCCCGTCGTCGTCGGGCTCAGGGACGGGCTCGGTGACGGGCTCGGAGGCGTCGGCCAGCGGGATGGGCACCACGTCCTCGGGCACCTCGGGCACCTCAGGGACCGGCGCCACGTCCTCGTCGCCGTCCAGTTCATGCACCTGATGCACCACCACGACCTCCAGCCCCGCCTCGGCCGCGAGCGCTCGCGCGGCGCCCTCCACGTCGTCCCGGCTCAGGTGCGGGGCAAGCCTCGTCAGCGCCCGCGTTCTGGCCCTCCAGCCCCTGGTTCGCATACCTGCAATTGTCCCGGTAGCCGCGCCCAATAGCCAGGATTCCGGTTGGGCCAATCGGGGAGAGAGGGGGGTCGCGGCCCCGGTGGGGCGTGACGGTGGGCGGGCCTACGGTCACGCCCATGGCGACGACGTACGCGGACATCTGGGCCGAGGTGCCACCGGCGCTGCGGGACCGGCTCGGGGCCGCCGAGCCCCTGACCGCCGAGGAATGGGCGGCGCTGCTGCGGGCGGGCGTCCCGGCCACGACGGCCACGCGCCGCGACGACACCGAGCCAACCGGCTGGCGGCTCCCAGTGGCGTTCCGGACGTGGCTGGCCGACGTGCTGGAGGCAGAGGCCGACGTGGCCAGCGGGGCCGACGACGAGGCCCGTGCCGTCGTGCTGCGGGAGCGTGCCGCGCGGCTGCGGGCGGGTCGGTGACCTAGGGGTGTGCCAGATGTGCCAGGTGGCTCGGATAACCACGCGATAGGTTTTCTCTAGGCGGTAGTGGGGAGCACCTGGCACACCTGGCACAGAACGTCCTGACCTGCGGAAACGTTAGAGCCGGCCTTCCTCTGCTGACGGTGGCTCAGGCTTGCCCGTGAGGCCGATCAGGCCTCGCACGGGGTGCTCTGACCCGCCCACCCGACGGCGGCCCTCGGCGACGTGGTGACGACGCGCCCAGGCGGTGGCGAGGAACCGGGACACGAACGTCTTGGCCCTCATCTGGGGATGGCCGATGGACACCAGATGGTCATTAGCCCAGCACAGTAGGACGGTCGTTGGGAGGAACCCCGAGGGGTCGGGGGCGAGACGTTCCTCAGCGAACCCCAGCAGTACGTCGGACTCGATGCGCCAGGCCAGCGTGGCGTTGGTGACGGTGGCCGGCGGGTCGGGCAGGCGGCGCCCGGCCTTGTACCAGTCCACCGCCCCGGCCACGACCCACGCCAGGATGGCCTCAGCGAGCGCCCCCGTGGCGTGGCGGACGGCGTGGCGCACGTCGGGGTCGGCTCGGATGCCGCCGGGCTCGTCGGGCTCGTGGGCCTTCAGGTAGTGCGCCCGGAACGGGATCGTGACCAGGCGGCGCCAGGTCCCGTCGTCGGTCTCCGCTACGGACGGCAGGGTGTTCGTGGTCGCCACCAGGGTGTGCGAGACGGTCCACGTCACCGAGTCCTGTCGGATCAGCCGCGCGGTCATCTGCCCGGTGCCCGCCACGTCCTTCAGCCTGCCGACGTTGATCCGGCCGCCGCCGTTCTCGGTCAGTTCCTCCAGGAACGCCAGGCGCGCCCCCCTGAGGCTCATCAGCTCGGTGGGGTGCTCGCCCGCCCCGGCCAGCAGGACACGCTTGGACACGATGGTGCAGTGCCCACCCAGGGCCGATGCCACGCCGTCCAACAGGGTGGACTTGCCGTTGCTTCCGCCGCCGTGCAGAACGGCCAGCACGTCATCGTCCGGGGGCTCGCCCGTGACGCCTTGGCCGAACCGAGCGCGCACGTAGTCCTGCAACTCAAGGGGCAGGCACTCCAGCGCCCGCGCCCACAGGGAATGCTCGGCCCCCGCGACGTACCGCACGGGGGTGGTGCGGGTGAGTAGCAACTCCGGGTCGTGGTCCAGCAGGTCGCCCGTCCTCAGGTCCACCACCCCGTTGCCCACGCACAACAGGTGCGGGTAGGCGTCCAAGTCGCCCACGCTGGTGCGCACCCGCGCGTCGGTGCGGGCCACGGTGATCAGATCGCGGGCGCGCCCAGCCTCCCGGTACCGCAGCAGGGCCTTGACGGCCTCAGAGTCGGCCCCCGAGTCCACCGCATCCTTGGCGACCTGGGCGCCGTACCGCATGGCCTGGTCGGCCACCACGGCGTCACCGTCCGCCCCGAGGGGGTGCCAGCAGCCGTTGGCGTACTTGAGCCAGCCGAGCCCAGGGGCGTGCCGATAGCGCCCTGCCAGCCGCGCGGCGACGAACTGGCGCCCGACGGGCACCGAGGCCGTGCCCCCCCGCTTCAACTCGCCGTCGATGTACTCGCCATCGCTCTGGACGTCGCTGGCCACGCGGTCGGTCTCCCTCTGCTGCGCGGCCGAGGCGGACAGGGCGTCAGCCCAGGCATCGTCGTCGGGGTCCGGGCTGTGCGGCAGATGGTTGCCCAGTTCTCCGGCTGCCTCGTCGTCGGTCTTCTCCGAGGCCTTGCGCATGGCGTAGCCCGCCGCCCCGGCAACCTCCCCGAGCGCCGGGGCGCGCCGGGGCTCGGTGTGCTTCAGCAGCCAGCCGAACCGCGCGACGAGGGCATGCTGAGCCTCGGCCCAGGTGTCGTCGTTCAGGCACCCCAGGCGCCGGGCGCACGCTAGCCGGATCATCTGCGAGAGCAGCCACGGGTGCCGACCGGGCGGGGTGTCCGTGGCCCAGGCGTCGATCATGCGGGCCACGTAGCGGCACGGCTCGTCCAGCCCGTCATCGGGCCAGTCGGCCAGCGGGGCGACCACCTCGCGCTCGGTCGCGTAGTCCTCGGTCCCGACGCGCACCCCGGCGTCGTTCAGGTAGCCCTCCAGGTCGTCCAGGCTCAGGACGTCTACCTCGTCGGGCTCGGCCATCTGGACCACCACGACGGGCACGGGGTTGGCTGGGTCCTTGACGTTCGTCGTGCCGGGCACGCGGAAGATGCGCGCGAGGTCGGAGACGGTATCGACCGTGCCGCCGTGCTGCTCGGCCACCTCTGCGACCAAGCGCCCCGTGGCACGGATCAGGGCACGGGCTCGGGCGACGTCGCCTCCGTCGTCAATGGCCCAGCGGGGCTGGAGCCCGTGCCCGCTATCGACCACAATGGCGGGCTGGGCGTGGAGTCGTGCGGACACTTCGGCCACGACCGCCTCGGCCGCCGCCCGGTCGGGCAGGTGCTTGCCGTTGCCGCCGATGTCCAGGTCGGCCACGAGGGCGGTCACGCGTGTCACGTCGGCCGACGTGCCCCGCCCCGAGGTCACGCTGTCCGCCACGGGGTTGACGCTCAGCCAGGTATCGACCTGGTCGGACAGGTCCCATGCCAGCAGTTCGGCGGGCGTCACCCAGGTGGTGCGGAACTTCCCGCCGGGGGGTTGGGCGCACAGGGTCAGCCGGTCGCCGTCGCGGTAGCCGCAGGCCTGGAGGAAGCGGTCCAGGACGCCCGGCTTGGCGCCGCCGTCGCCCCGTTCGTCGTGGTCTTCACCATCGTCGTGGTCTTCACCATCGTCGTGGTCTTCACCATCGTGGTCGGGCTCGGGCGCCACGATGGCCGCGCGGGACTTGTCGGTGCCGACGATGGACGTGCAGTGCTCGTGCACCAAGGTGCCCAGCGTGAAGGTGTTCAGCTCCATGCCGCAGTCGGGGCAGACGGTCTCGGTCGTCGTGGTCACCATGACGGCCCCCCCGGGAACTCCAAGCGGGTGCACTCTTCGCACAGGGCCGCCCAGACGACGACCCCAGGGACCACCTCGAAGTCGACGTCCCCCGGCAGCCCTTGTGGCGGCGGGCAGTACCGTTCGCACCGGTCGCAGGTGAAGTTGTCGGGGCTGTCCTCGGAGACGGGAGGCCCGCCGACCGTCATCACGATCAACGGGTCGCCCGGCCTCGGCCGCCCGTAGGTCCTCAGCAGGTGCGAGAGGGCCGCATCGGCCTGGCTCCGCATCCATTGCGATGGCTCGTGCTTCGGGATCACCGAGCGCCACCCCCGCCACCGGGTCGGGCTTCCTCCGGGGCTGTGCGCGGCCGGGTCCCCTGGGTAACCTCGGGAGCACGACGGAAGCCACCTTGGTCGGTGCTCACCTCGTGCCCTGCCCCCCGGGTGCCAGCCCGGGGGGCTTCCTCGTGCCTCATCGGGGGTCACCCCCGCCGGTGGTACGGGGATAGAAGGTCCCGCCGAACAGGCGGCCGAGCCGTTCCCGGACGTCTTCGGGCGGGGCGGGCAGGTCGGCAACGAGGCGGGCTGCAGCAGCGGCGAGGGAAGGGTCAACAGGCCCCGTCGCGATGTACGGGGGGCGCGTGGTGTCGGGGGCGCTCATGCGGCACCGCCAGCACGGCTCAGGGGCGACGGCTTGGCACGGCGAGCTGCCAGAGACTTCCGGGTGAGCGATGCGAAATAGGCCTTGCGCATCGACTCGGCGCGCACGGGGTCACCGTTGGCCTGGTCCAGAAACCGCTGCTCGAACGCCGCACGGCCGCGTGCGGTTCGGGCACTGCGGTCGGGGGTGTTCCCCCACGAGGTGAAGGCCGCAGCGCGTGCGCGTGCACGACGTTCTGCAGGGGAAAGTTCGTTGGTGGTGGGCATGGGACGTTGCCTCCCTTGGAGGTGTCGTCCCAGCGCTTTACCTGGGTTGTTGCTGTCCGGGGCCGCGTCCCGGCCCGTTGGGGTCCACTTTCGACCCACCGAACAAGCCTGATCTGGGGTTGTCCGGCGAGCATAACGCCCAACAGTTGGGGTCCACTACCCCCGTCAAGGTTGCCGCACCGTGCCCCCACAGTTGGGGTCCTTCCCCGTCAGGTGTGCCGCACAACGCCCTGCACGCGGAGGGGCTTGGCAGCGGCTCCCTCCTCGGCCAACTCGTCAATGAGGCGTCGCCCACGAGGGGACAGCTCCACCTCGTGGTCGCGGCACCAGGGGTGGCCCGGATTGGCCAGCAGCTCGCTCAGCAGCTCGCCGCGCCCTAGACCACCGTCGGCCCGCAGCACGCCCCCCGCGTCGTCGTCGCGGGCGCGCACCTCACCGTTGGGGGTGGACCACACCTCGAACGCGATACGGCCATGACACTCAGGCTCAGGGCACCGGACGTTGGCCAAGTGGATGTTCAACGACGTCATCCTCCTTCGGTTGGGGCGCCGGTCCACAGTTGATGGAGGCGCACGCCTTCATCGTTCACGCCACGGCGTCCCGGTGCCACCGGCACCAGTTCGACCCGCCACAGGGCCGCCATGCTGGCTCGCTTGCGCACAAGCGGCATGGTCTCCCAGGTAGCACGTGGGCCATCCTCGCCGTGGACCAGGGCCGCCACTACGTCGTGGCGAGTGCTGGCAACTAGGGCGGTCTCCACGGCGGTCAGCCGGTCGGCTACGGCTTTCTGGGCCGCGCGGAATGCCTCCCGCGAGAGCAGCCCGTCGGCGTAGTCCTGTGCCAGATCGTCGCGCCGACGGCGAAGCGCCTCGGCCTCGGCGGGTAGCGACGATGGGGTGCGCGACTCGGGCTCAGGGGTGAAGCGAAGGAACTCTTCGGCCCAGGTCATGGTGGCCTCGGTGACCAGGTTGTCCAGCGCGTCCTTGGCCCGCGCCACGTGGCCACCAGGACAGCGGTAGCGCACCTGGCGCCGGTCGGCCGCCCCCCGCGATGACACCCGGCACTTGGCGCCGCACACTCCGCACACGGCCACGCCTGACAGGAGGTGCTGCGGCACCGAGCCGGGCGAGGTGCGGCGGGCGGGGTCGGTCAAGATCGTTCGCACCGTCCGCCAGGTGTCCTCGCCCACGATGGCGGGCCAGGCCGCCCGGCCGACGACGACGCCCCGGTGGGAGGACAGGCCCGCGTACCGGGGCGACAGGACGATCTGACGGGCCTTCTGGGTGGTGATGGGCCGCCCGGTGGCCGACAACATCCCCCCGGCCGCGCGGCGTCGCACGGCCTCGCGCAAGGTCACCCCCGCCAGGAGGTCGTCATACAGCGCGCGGAGGTGCTGGGCCTCGGCCTCGCGCACCGTCGTGCCGTCGGCCTCGTAGCCGAACGGGCGGGCGCCGCCGGAGAACCGGCCAGCCTCGGCGCGCTGCTGGGCGGCGCGCCCTATGCGCTCGGCCTTAATCTCCGACTCGTACTGGTTCGCGGCGCCGAGGATGCGGGCCTGGAACCGCCCTGATGCCGTCGTGAGGTCCACCAGCCCTGAGCGGACGGTGGCCACCTGGACGGCCGACGACTCCAACAGGTCCACGAGGGCCTCCAGGTCCACCAGGCGCCGGTACAGCCGGTCGCTGTGCCAGGCCACCACGGCGTCCACCTCGCCCGCCTTGAGCAGGTCCACCAGGCGCTGGTAGTTCGGGCGGGTCTTGCGTGCGTGGGCGGAGACGTCGTTGTCCACGAGGACGTGAGCGACGTCCCAGCCGCGCTCGGCGGCTAGGCGACGGCAGTCCTCTTCCTGTCGTCCCACCCCGGCCTCTCGGCCTGTTCGGTCCTGGGAGATGCGGCAGTAGATAGCGGTCCTCGTCATGCCCACTAGCCTAGGGTGCCTCAATCGCCATGTCGTGAAGACCACCATGCTCAACGCGCTCGCCGGGTCGATCCCGTCGGGGCAGCGGGTGATCTCGTGCGAGGAGGTCTTCGAGGTGCGGTTCGCCGCGCGCGACCACGTCGCGATGCAGTGCCGCCAGCCCAGTCTCGAGGGCACCGGCGAGATCCCGCTGCGGCGTCTCGTGAAGGAGGCGCTGCGGATGCGGCCCGACCGCATCGTCATCGGCGAGGTGCGCGAGGCGGAGAGCTTCGACATGCTCGTGGCGCTCAACGCCGGGATCCCCGGGATGTGCACCGTGCACGCGAACTCGGCCCGCGAGGCCGTCACCAAGATGTGCACGCTGCCCCTGCTGGCCGGGGAGAACGTCTCGGACCGCTTCGTGGTGCCGACCGTGGCGGCGGCGATCGACCTGGTGGTGCACCTCGACGTCGCCGCCGACGGCGCGCGGCAGGTGCGCGAGGTCGTGGCCGTCACGGGCCGGGTCGAGGGCGACCGCGTCGAGACGGCCGGGATCTTCCACCGGCGGCCGACCGACCAGGGCGGCGACCTCGTGCGGGGCGACGGGTTCCCGCCCGGCGAGGAGCGGTTCGCGCGCGCCGGCGTGGACGTGCGGTCGTTGCTCGCGGGGGGCCGCTGATGGGGGTCGTCGTCGGGCTGCTGCTCGGCGCCGGCCTGGTGTGCGTGTGGTTGTCGTGGTGGGAGCCGGCCGAGCGGTCGCGGCGCCGGGGAGGCCGGTCCGCGGCCGTGCAGGACCTGCTGGTCCAGGCGGGGGCGCCGTCGGTGACACCGGCGGCGCTGTGGTGGCTCAGCGCGACGGCCGGCGTCGTCGTGCTGCTCGCGGGGCTGGCGCTCACCCGTTCGCCGGCGATCGCCGCGTGCTTCGCGCTGATGGCCGCGGTCGCGCCGGAGTCGCTCGTCCGGGCGCGCGCCCGGCGGCGTCGCCGGAACCTGCGCGAGGTGTGGCCCGAGGTCGTCGACCACCTCGCCTCCGGCGTCCGGGCCGGCCTGTCGCTGCCCGAGGCCGTGGCGCAGCTCGGGGAGCGTGGCCCGGCCGAGCTGCGCGAGGCGTTCGCGCGGTTCGCGGCCGACTATCGCGCCACCGGCCGCTTCGGCGAGTGCCTGGACCTGCTCAAGGCGCGGCTCGCCGACCCCGTCGCCGACCGCATCATCGAGGCACTGCGGCTCACGCGCGAGGTGGGCGGCTCGGACCTCGGGCGCCTGCTGCGGACGCTGTCGTCGTTCCTGCGCGAGGACGCCCGCACGCGCGGAGAGCTGGAGGCGCGGCAGTCCTGGACGGTCAACGGCGCGCGCCTCGCCGCCGCGGGCCCGTGGGTCGTGCTGGCGTTCCTCGCCTCGCGGCCGGAGACGGCGGAGGCGTACAACTCGGCGGCCGGCGTGGCGGTGCTGGCCGCGGGCGCCGCGACCTCGGTCGTGGCGTACTGGCTGATGCGCCGTATCGGGCGGCTGCCCGAGGAAGGGCGGGTGCTGAGGTGATCGACCGATGGTTCTCCCTCGTGGGCGCGTCCGTGGGCCTGCTCGGTGGGCTCGGCGTCCTGCTCGTCGTCGCCCGGCTCCGCGCCCGCCGCATGACGCTCGACGAGCGCCTCGCCCCGGCGCTCCGCCCCCGCGACGCCACGTCCGGACTCCTGCGCGAGCAGCCCGCGCACACGCCGTTCCCGGCCCTGGAGCGGCTCCTGGCCCCGTGGGTCGCGGACGCCGCGCACTGGTTCGAGCGGCTCGGGTCCACGCGCGCGGACGTGCGCCGCCGCCTCGACCGCGCGGGCTGGTCGGAGAGCGTCGAGGCGTTCCGCGCCCGGCAGGTCGTCTCGGCCGCGCTCGGGCTGGCGGCCGGTCTCGTCCTCGCGCTGCTGCTCGCCGCGGCCCGCGGCTCGTCCCCGGTGCCGCTCGCGGCCCTGGTGCTGCTGTGCGGGGCGATCGGCTTCGTCCTGTGCGACCAGTGGCTCAGCCGCGCCGTCCGGCGCCGCGAGGAGCGGATGCTCGCCGAGTTCCCGACGATCGCCGAGCTCCTCGCCCTCGCGGTCACCGCCGGCGAGGGCCCGGTGCCGGCCCTGGAGCGGGTCGCGTCGACGGCGCGCGGGGAGCTGTCCGGCGAGATCTCCGCGATGCTCGCCGACGTCCGCGCCGGCGCGCCCATCGCCGGCGCCCTCACCGCCATGGCCGACCGCACGGGCCTGCCGTCGCTCACCCGGTTCGCCGAGGGCGTCGCCGTGGCCCTGGAGCGGGGTACGCCGCTCGCGGACGTGCTGCGCGCGCAGGCCCAGGACGTGCGGGAGTCCGGCAGGCGCGCGCTCATGGAGGCAGGTGGCAAGAAGGAGGTCGCGATGCTCGTCCCGGTCGTCTTCCTCATCCTGCCGATCACCGTCGTCTTCGCGGTCTTCCCCTCTCTCGCCACCCTCCGGATCGGCCTGTGACCGTGCGTGCCGACCTCCGACCCCACCGCCGCCGCGCGGTGCCACCGAAAGGACCGACCATGCAGCACGACGAGACCGAGAACCGGCCCCACGACCGCCCGGCCGCGGACGACCCGGAGCGCGGCGACGTGCCGGGCTGGGTGCTCGTGACCCTCATGACGGCGGGCCTGGTCGTCGCGCTCTGGGCGATCGCCGGCCCGCTGCTGGAGGGCGCGTTCACCCAGGCGATCTCGAGCGTCACGGGTCGCTGACATGGCGATCGGCCGGCTCCACCACCTGGTGATCGACTGCCCCGACCCGCGGGCGCTCGCGGAGTTCTGGTCGGCCGTGCTGGGTCAGGACGTCACGTACGCGGACGACGACTTCGTCGTGGTCGCGCGCAGCGACCAGAGCTCCGGGCTCGCGTTCCAGCGTGCGCCCGACCACCGCGCGCCGGACTGGGGCGACCCGGAGCGGCCGCAGCAGATGCACCTCGACGTCATGGTCGACGACGTGGCCGACGCCCACCAGCGCGTCCTCGCCCTCGGGGCGCGCCGCCTCACCGCCGCCGCGCCGGGGGCGGGGGACGGTGACGTGTACGCCGACCCGGCCGGCCACCCGTTCTGCCTGATCCCGCGCCCCGGATGGGCGCCGCCGGTCGCCGACGAGCACCCGTGACCCGCGCGGACAGGTCGCGGCCGACGGGGGCGCGTGCGCGGGGACCGGGGCCGGGGGTCCCGGCCACGCGCGGGGACCGAGCGCCCCGGGCCGGTGCGGCGGACCCCGAGGCGGGCTCGGCCGTGGCCGAGTTCGTCATGGTCGCGGCGCTGGTGCTCGCGCTGTTCCTCGGCGTGGTGCAGGTGGCGCTCGCGATGCACGTGCGGGCGCTGTCGATCGACGCGGCCGCGGAGGGCGCCCGCGTGGCGGCGCGCTCCGACCGGGACCTCGCGAGCGGCGCCACCCGGACGCGCGACCTCCTCACCGCGGCGCTCGGGAGCCGGTACGCCGAGGACGTGTCCGTGCGCAGCGCCGTCCGCGACGGTCTCGACGTCGTGGAGGTCACGGTCCAGGTACCGCTGCCGGTGGTCGGGCTGCTCGGCCCGTCGGGCGTCCTCACCCTCCGCGGTCACGCGCTGGAGGAGGCGTGAGCGCGCCCGCCCCGGGCGGGGACGGCGCGACCGGGGCGGCCCCGTCGGCCGACGGCGAGGTCGATCCCGGCCTCGATCACGAGGCGGGCGCGGCGCTGGTCGAGTTCCTCGGCACGGCGGTGCTGCTGCTGGTCCCGCTGGTGTACCTGGTGCTCACCGTGGCGCAGGTGCAGGCGGGCGCGTTCGCGGTCGAGGGCGCGGCCCGGGAGGCGGGCCGCGCGATGGTCACGGCGGACTCGTCGGCCGCGGGCGCGGAGCGCGCGCGGGCGGCGGCAGGCATCGCGTTCGCCGACCAGGGCTTCGACGTCGTCGACGGGTCGGTGTCCCTGGAGTGCTCGGCGGACCCGTGCCTCACGCCGGGCGCGACGGTCGGCGTGCGCACCTGGCTGGAGGTGCCGCTGCCGTTCGTGCCCGCGGGGCTGCGGGGCTGGGTGCCGCTGGAGATCCCGGTCACCGCGACGCACGTCGCGACGGTCGACGAGTACGGGCAGGCGCGCCCGTGACCGCCCGCACGGCCCGGGCCGCCCGTGGCGCGGCCGGTCGCGACACGTCCGCCCGCGCCGGGCCCGCCCGCGGGGCGGGGGAGGAGGGCCGCATCATGCTGCTCACGGCGGGGATGGTGGCCCTGGCGCTGATGATCGTCGGCATGGTCGCGTCGGCCACGGCGGTCCACCTGGACCGCAAGCACCTGTTCGACCTCGCGGACGCGGTCGCCGCCGACGCCGCGGACGCCACGCCGCCCGAGCGGTTCTACGCGGGCGGCGCGCCCGCCCCCGCGGGCGAGGCGGTGCTCACCCTGACCGCCGCGGACGTCGAGGGGTCGGTGCGCGCCTACCTCGCCGCGCACCCGGGGGAGGCGGCGGGCCTGGACGGGCTGCGGGTCGTGGAGGCGTCGGCCCCGGACGGCCGGACGGCTCGGGTGGGGCTGGCCGCGACGTCGCACCCGCCGCTGCTGCGCTGGTTCACGGACGCGGTCGGGGGTGGGTTCACGGTCGCGGCGACGTCGTCCGCCCGAGCCGGCTGAGTGTGGAACTTCCCACACCGTCAAAGGCGCATCTGAGATGCCGATTTAGCTAGCCTGCGGGTGTGCAGCTCACCGCGTTCACCGACCTCGGACTGCGCATCGTCATGCGCCTGGCGGTGCTCGACGCCGAGGAGACCGCGACCACGCGCGCCCTCGCCGAGGAGCTGAACGTCCCCGCGACGCACGCCGCCAAGGTCGTCACGCAGCTCGGCCGGCTCGGCGTCGTCGACGCCCGCCGCGGCCGCGCGGGCGGCCTGCGGCTCGCCCACGGCGCCCGCGCCGTGTCCGTCGGGTTCGTCGCGCGCTCGCTCGAGGGCGACGGGGAGGTCGTCGAGTGCGAGGGCGCGAGCCCCTGCCCGTTGCGCGGCGGGTGCCGCCTGCGCGGGGCGCTCGCCCGCGCCCGCGAGGCGTTCTTCGCCGCGCTCGACCCGGTGACGATCGCCGACGTCGCCGCCGCGCCCACCCGGGACCTGCTGCTGCAGATCGGCACCCGCCCGCCCGGCTGAGACCTCCGGCGCCGACGCCCGCGCGACGACGCCGGGCGCCCACGACGGAAACCCTGAAGAACAGACAGGAGTCCCTCCATGCTCACCCCCGAGTCCGCGGCCGTCGTCCGCGCCACGCTGCCCGTGATCGGCGGCGCGATCGGCGACATCACGCCCGTCTTCTACCGCCGCATGTTCGCGGCCCGCCCGGAGCTGGAGCGCGACCTCTTCAACCGCGGCAACCAAGCCCGCGGCGACCAGCAGCGGGCCCTCGCGGGGGCGATCGCCGCCTACGCGACGCTCCTCGTGGACGACGGCCCCGACCCCCGCTCGGTGCTGGCGCGCATCGCGCACAAGCACGCGTCGCTCGGGATCCTCCCCGAGCAGTACCCGATCGTGCACGAGCACCTGTTCGCCGCCATCGTCGAGGTGCTCGGCGACGCGGTCACGCCCGAGGTCGCCGCCGCGTGGGACGAGGTCTACTGGGACATGGCGGACGCTCTCGTCGAGATCGAGCTGGGCCTGTACGGCGAGACGGGCGTGGCGCCCGGCGACGTGTGGCGCACCGTGACGGTCGGCCGGCGCACGCAGGAGTCGCCCGACACGGTGTCGCTCGAGCTGGTCGCCCCGGACGGCTCGGCGCTGCCTGCCGCGCGCCCGGGGCAGTACGTGTCCGTGGCCGTGCACCTGCCCGACGGCGCGCGCCAGATCCGGCAGTACAGCCTCACCGGCGCGGGCGCGCCCGGCGCGTGGACCATCTCGGTCAAGGCGGTCCCGGCCGGCGCGGACGCCACGGGGACGGCCCCGGCCGGCGAGGTCTCGAACCACCTGCACGCCAACGCGTTCGAGGGCGACGGGCTCGAGGTGTCCGTGCCCTTCGGCGAGCTGACGCTGATCGAGGGCGAGAACCCGCTGGTGCTCGTCTCCGCCGGCATCGGGATCACGCCGATGATCGGCTTCCTGCACCACCTGCGTCGCGCCGGCACCACGCGGCGCGTCGTGGTGCTGCACGCCGACCGCTCGCCCGCGCGCCACGCGCACCGCGCCGAGCTGCGCGCTCTCGTCGACGACATCCCCACCGCCGAGCTGCACCGCTGGTACGAGGACCTGGGCACCCGCCCTGCGCAGGAACGGCTGCGCTCGGGCTACCTCGACCTCGCGGGCGTGGACGTGCCGCACGACGCGGACGCCTACCTCTGCGGCCCGGCACCGTTCATGACGATGGTCGGGTCCGCCCTCCTGGGCCGGGGCGTCACGGCCGACCGGATCCACCACGAGGTCTTCGGCCCCGGCCAGGAGATCGCCGCGGCCTGACCCCGCGCCCTCCCCGCGGGACCGTCCGCCTGCCCGGCCTCAGCCGTCGTCGGGCAGGCGGACGAAGAGGCCGGGGTAGTCGACGACGAACCCGTCGGCGTCCACCGTGATCTCGCGCAGGAAGTCGCTGTCGCGGGACTCGTAGACGTAGCGGTCGGAGGACGGCCGGGTGTACCGCTGCGGGTCGGGCGTGACCTCGAACGTCGCGCCGTCGACGTACGCGGTGACGATGTCGGCCGCCGCCTCGACCGCCAGGCCGAGGCGGCGCACCGGCAGCGTGTTCGTGAAGGGCGAGAACGACAGGTCGACGTCGACGGCGTCGGCCAGGTCCGGCCGCTCCGCACCGTCCACCCGCCAGGTGCCCGCCGCGTCGCGGTCCAGGTCGAGCTGGCGGCCCGCGGACGACCACAGGCGCAGACCCCGGAACTCCCATCCCGGCGTGAGCTCCATCGCGTACTCGAGCCGCTCGGGCCCCAGGTCCACGAGGGAGCGGGCGCGCAGCAGGTCCTGCCGCAGGTCCAGGTCGAGGTGCTCGACGCTGCCCGTCGTCAGGCCGCGCCACCGGTACGTCGCCATGCGGTTCGCCTCCGGTCCCTCGGGCCGTGCCTGCGGTCCGGTGTCTGCCCTGCTCCGTCCAGGATGGGTCCGGCGGCCCGACCTCGCCGGGTAGATTCGCGCGCATGACCGACGACGCCCGACCCGACGACGACCGGGCTGCCGGCAAGCTCCCCGTGCGCCTGGACCAGATGTTCGACCTCGCCCGCGCCGGAACCGACCTGCTGCTGGAGTTCGTCGACGCCGGCGTCCCGGCCGACCACGCGGACGCACACGGCAACACGCTGCTGATGCTCGCGGCTTACCACGGCCACGCGGGACTCGTCCGCGGCCTGGCCGAGCGCGGCGCAGACGTCGACCGCGTCAACGCGCGCGGCCAGTCGCCGCTCGCGGGCGCCGTCTTCAAGGGGTCCGACGACGTGGTGGCGGCGCTGCTGGCCGCCGGCGCCGACCCGGACGCGGGGTCGCCGAGCGCCCGCGACACCGCGCAGATGTTCGGCCGCGCGCTGCCCGAGGCGCCGGCCGGCGCCTGACCTCGGCGACCGGGCCGGCGCCCCGTGCAGGGTCGGTCAGGGCCGCCGGACGTCCACGAGGAACCCGACCGCGTCGGCGTCGCGCTCCGTCGTCGAGCCGAGCTCGCGCAGCGGGTGCGCCCGCGGTGCGGCGTCGCGTGCCGCGGCGGTGACCTGCAGGACCCGCTCGACGACCGCGCGCGTCTCGGAGACCTCCGCCCAGCGGTCGCCCACGACGTGCGCCTCGATCCGCCACGGGACGCGCACGCCGGGGCTGAGCGCCCGCACCCACCGGTCCTCGGCGGGGAGGTCCGCCAGCGGCAGGCGCAGCGCGCGCCCCGTGGCGAGCTCGCCCACCACGGCGAGCGCGTCGTCCGCGACGTCTGCCTCGAGATGGTCGAGCCGGTACCAGAGGCGGTCGGGCGTCGCGCGGCGGGAGGTCACGCGGCCGATGATGGCAGGAGCGCGCCGCAGGGACGGGCCGGGGCGGGCCCGGCGCTCATGGCGGGTAACCTTGAACCTCGTGGCCACCATCGACTTTCCCGCAGAGATCAAGGCGCTGCGCGCCACCCTCGAGTCCATCGAGGCCGTGAGCGACCCCACCGTCCTGCAGGCGAAGATCGCGGACCTCTCCGAGCAGGCCGCCGCCCCGGACCTGTGGGACGACCCCGACTCGGCGCAGAAGGTGACCTCCGCGCTGTCCGCCACCCAGGCTGAGCTGGACCGCGTGTCCCGCCTCGGTCGGCGCATCGACGACGTCGAGACGCTCGTCGAGCTGGGGCACGAGATGGAGGACGAGGACTCGCTCGTCGAGGCCGAGGGCGAGATCGCGGCGATCCGCAAGGACCTCGACGTCCTCGAGGTCCGCACCCTCCTCAACGGCGAGTACGACGCCCGCGAGGCCGTCGTTACCATCCGGGCGGGCGCGGGCGGCGTCGACGCCGCCGACTTCGCCGAGATGCTCCTGCGCATGTACCTGCGCTGGGCCGAGCGGCACGGGTACCCGACCAAGGTCATGGACACCTCGTACGCCGAGGAGGCGGGCCTGAAGTCGGCGACGTTCGAGGTGAACGCCCCGTACGCCTTCGGCAACCTGTCCGTCGAGGCCGGCACGCACCGCCTGGTCCGCATCTCGCCGTTCGACAACCAGGGCCGCCGCCAGACGTCGTTCGCCGCGGTCGAGGTGGTCCCGCTGATCGAGCAGACCGACTCCATCGAGATCCCCGAGTCCGAGCTGAAGATCGACGTCTTCCGCTCCTCGGGCCCCGGCGGGCAGTCGGTGAACACGACCGACTCCGCCGTGCGGATGACCCACCTCCCCACCGGCACCGTCGTGTCGATGCAGAACGAGAAGTCGCAGATCCAGAACCGTGCCGCCGCCCTGCGTGTCATGCAGTCCCGCCTGCTGCTCATCCGGCAGCAGGAGGAGGCCGCGAAGAAGAAGGAGCTCGCGGGCGACATCAAGGCCAGCTGGGGCGACCAGATGCGCTCCTACGTGCTGCAGCCGTACCAGATGGTCAAGGACCTGCGCACCGAGCACGAGTCGGGCAACACGCAGGCCGTGTTCGACGGCGCGATCGACGACTTCATCGAGGCGGGCATCCGCTGGCGCCGCTCCGGCGGCGCCGACGCGGCCTGACGTCGGCCTCCCCGGGCGGCCGCCCGGACCCAGGGCACACCGGCGTGTCCTTCCTGCCACCCTCCCTGCCGGGTGCGACTCTCGGAAATCGGGCAGCCCGGTCCTGAGGTGACGTGGGCCGGTGCTGCACGGTCCACCAGGCAGGGGAAGAGGCACGTCGTGATCCGGTTCGAGAACGTCTCGAAGGTCTACGCCCGAGGGGCGCGGCCCGCGCTCGACGACGTCTCCGTCGACGTCTCGCGCGGGGAGTTCGTGTTCCTCGTGGGCGCGTCCGGCTCGGGCAAGAGCACGTTCCTGCGGCTGGTGCTGCGCGAGGAGCGCCCCACCGGCGGCAGCGTGTACGTCGCGGGCCGCGACCTGTCCCGCCTGTCGAGCTGGAAGGTGCCGTCCCTCCGGCGCAGCATCGGGGTCGTCTTCCAGGACTTCCGCCTGCTGCCCAACAAGACCGTCTACGAGAACGTCGCGTTCGCGCTGCAGGTGATCGGCAAGCCGCGCCACACGATCCGCACCACCGTGCCCGAGGTGCTGGAGATGGTGGGCCTGGACGGCAAGGAGAAGCGGCTGCCGCACGAGCTGTCCGGCGGCGAGCAGCAGCGGGTGGCCATCGCGCGCGCGTTCGTCAACCGGCCGCAGATCCTGCTCGCGGACGAGCCGACGGGCAACCTCGACCCGACCACTTCGCTGGGGATCATGCGCCTGCTCGACCGGATCAACCGCACCGGCACCACGGTGGTCATGGCCACGCACGACGACGAGATCGTCAACGAGATGCGCAAGCGGGTGGTGGAGCTGTCGACGGGCTCCGTCGTGCGCGACGAGGTGGACGCCGTCTACGGCGAGCGCGAGTCGATCCTGCCGCAGGTGGGGCAGACGCCCGTGCTCGACGCCCCGGGCCGCGGCGCGCGGGCCGTCGCCGCGCGCGTGC
This sequence comes from Isoptericola sp. NPDC057653, assembly GCF_042799955.1. Taxonomy (NCBI): domain Bacteria; kingdom Bacillati; phylum Actinomycetota; class Actinomycetes; order Micrococcales; family Promicromonosporaceae; genus Isoptericola; species Isoptericola sp. NPDC057653. The sequence continues at coordinate 2,084,351 of NZ_JBHVHP010000001.1, forward strand.
AGGTCTCGCCCGAGCCGGCCGACCTCGAGGCCGAGCGGGCCGCCGAGGCCGCGGCGGCGCGCGCCGCCGCAGAGGAGAGCACAGAGGAGAGCGCAGAGGAGAGCGTGGCGGACCACGACGACCACCACCACGACCACGACCTGGTGCCCTCGCCCGAGCAGGCCCCGGTCCTCGTGCAGGAGCCCGACCCCGAGCCCGCGCCGCCCCCCGCGCCCGGGCACCGCCACGACGCGGGGACGCCGTCGGCCGACGAGGTGGTGCGGCAGGTGCTGCGCGAGCACGAGCGCGTGCGCGCGGGACGGGAGGCCTGAGGGTGCGGCTCCAGTTCGTCCTCACCGAGGTCCTCGGCGGCCTGCGGCGCAACCTGTCCATGGTGGTGTCCGTCGTCCTCGTGACGTTCGTGTCGCTCACCTTCGTCGGCGCGGCAGCGCTGCTGCAGTCCCAGGTGACCAAGCTCAAGGGGGACTGGTACGACCTCGTCGAGGTCTCCGTCTTCCTCTGCCCGGACGGCTCCACCGCGCCGACGTGCGCCGACGGCGAGGCGACGCCGGAGCAGGTCGACGCCCTGCAGAAGGTCATCGACACCGAGCTGTCGGACGTCGTGGCCACCACGTACTTCGAGAGCAAGGCGGACGCGTTCAAGGCGTTCACGAAGCTGTACCCGGACGGGTACCAGGGCACCCAGCTCACCGAGGACGACATGCAGGCGTCGTTCCGGCTCAAGCTGGTCGATCCCGAGCAGTACCAGGTGGTCGACGACGTCCTCGAGGGCCGCACCGGCGTCGAGGTCGTGGAGGACCAGCGCGAGGTGTTCGAGCCGCTGTTCCTCGCGCTCGGTCGAGCCTCGCTGCTGGCGGCCGGCCTGGCGGGAGTGATGCTCCTGGCCGCGGTGCTGCTGATCACCACGACCATCCGGCTGTCCGCGGTCTCCCGGCGCCGTGAGACCGGCATCATGCGGCTCGTCGGCGCGTCGAACCTGTTCGTGCAGCTGCCGTTCATGCTCGAGGGCGCGATCGCCGCGCTGGTGGGCGCCCTGCTCGCCGTGGGCGGGCTGTGGCTCGCCGTCCAGTACCTGGTGACGGACTGGTTGCAGGACTCCGTCGACTGGGTGGCGTACGTGGACGTGGGCGACGTCCTGCTCATCGCGCCGCTGCTGATCGGTATCGCCGTGCTCCTGGCGGTGGTGTCGTCCGTGGTGACGCTCAACCGGTACACGAGGGTGTGAGATCGCAGATGACGACCCTGAGCACGAACCGAGGCGTCGGACGGCGCGTGGTGGGCGGCCTCGTGGCCGCGGTGCTGGTGCTGGGCGGGGCGACGACGTCGGCCACCGTGACGGCGGGCGTGCAGGCGAGGTCCGCGGCCGCCGACGACATCGACGACCAGCGGGCCGCCGCGGAGGCGAAGCAGCGGGCGAAGGAGCGCGAGCGCGACAGCCTCCAGGAGGAGCTCGAGGACACCAACGCCAAGTTCCGCCAGGCCGTGCTCGACCTCAACGAGGTCGAGGGGCGCCTCCCGGTGGCGCAGGCGGCGCTCGACGCGGCCGAGGCCCGGCTGGAGGAGGCGCGCCGCAAGGCCGCGATCCTCGCCCAGCGTCTCGCGGACGCCGAGGCGGAGGAGGCCGCCGTCTCCGGCCAGATCGACGCGGGGAAGGGCAAGGTCGAGGCCGCGCGCGCCGACGTCGTGCAGATGGCGCGGCAGGCGTACCGCAACGGCGACGACACCAGCACGCTCGGCATCGTCACCGGCGCGCAGTCGACGGAGGACTTCCTGGCGGAGTTCGCCGTCTCGTCGTCGGCGGCCCGCAGCCAGGCGCGCACCCTCTCCGACCTGCAGGACGCCGAGGCGGTGGCCCGCAACCAGCAGGCCCGGCTCGACGCGATCCGTGCGGCGATCGCCGATCTCAAGCGCGAGGCCGACGCCAACGTGGTCGCCGCCGAGAAGGCCCAGCGCGAGGCGGCGGACCGCAAGGCCGAGGTCGAGCGGCTCATCGCCAAGCAGCAGAAGCTCAAGGCGTCGATCGAGTCGCAGAAGGCGAGCGCGCTCGCGGAGCTCAAGCAGAACGAGAAGGCGCAGCAGAGCCTCGAGTCCGAGCTCAAGCAGATCATCAAGAAGCAGAAGGCCCGCGACGCCCGGCTCGAGGAGCAGCGGCGCAAGGCCGAGGAGGAGGCCCGCCGGAAGGCGGCCGCCGAGCGCAAGAGCAACAGCAACAGCGGCGGTGGCGGTGGTGGCTCCAGCTCCGGCGGCGGTGGCGGTGGCGGCGGAGGCGGCGGTGGTGGTGGCTCGTCGTCCTCGTCCGGGTCGTTCCTCGGCTGGCCGACGAACTACCACGTGGTGACCAGCTCGTACGGCATGCGCTTCCACCCGATCCTGCACTACTGGCGGCTGCACGCCGGCACGGACATCCGCACCTACTGCGGCACGCCGATCTACGCGGCGCAGAGCGGGTACGTCGAGAAGGCGTACTACGGCAGCGGGCCCGGCAACAACGTGCTCATCAATCACGGCACCTACAAGGGCAACAACGTCATGACCCGCTACCTGCACATGACCTACGACACCGTGGGGGTGGGGCAGTACGTCGACAAGGGGCAGGTCATCGGCTACTCCGGCTCGACGGGCACCGCGGAGGCGTGCCACCTGCACTTCGAGGTGTACGTCAACGGCAGCACCACGGACCCGATGGGCGGCTGGCTGAACTGACGGGCGTCCGCGGAGCGCGGAAAAGCCCTGGCCACCGCGCGCGGCTCCCGTATCCTGGGTCGTCGCGAGACCGCGACCTCGGGAGGAGGGAACCATGTCCAGGGCCAACGGCGGAGCCAAGAAGAAGCAGGGCGACCCGCGCACGATCGTGGCGAACAACAAGAAGGCACGCCACGACTACGTGATCGAGGACGTCGTCGAGGCGGGGATCGTCCTGTCCGGCACCGAGGTCAAGGCGCTGCGCATGGGGCGGGCGTCGCTCCTCGACGGGTACGCCGCGATCGACCACGGCGAGGCCTGGCTCGAGAACGTGCACATCCCGGAGTACTTCCAGGGCACGTGGAACAACCACGCGCCGCGGCGGAAGCGCAAGCTGCTGCTCCACCGCGAGGAGATCGACCGGCTGGGCGTCAAGTCGCGGGAGAAGGGGCACACCCTGATCCCGCTGAGCCTGTACTTCCTCGACGGGCGCGCCAAGGTCGAGATCGCCCTGGCGCGCGGCAAGAAGGAGTACGACAAGCGGCAGACGCTCCGCGAGAAGCAGGACATGCGCGAGGCGCAGCGCGCCATCCGGCACCAGGAGCTCCTGGGCTGAGCCGTCGTGCGAGCGGCCCGGGCGCGGAAATAACGGCGCGGCCGGGGCGGTTGATCCTCTAGACTGGAGGACGTCGGCGCGGGTCTCCCGTGGCCGGCAGGGTCGGCAGACCCGGTTGAAAAATGCATAGGGGCTGATCGGTTTCGACGGTGGTCGTGCTTCGTGGAGAAGCGGGCCGAGGATGCAGGCTCATCTCGTTAACGACTTGCCTGCAAACTTATAGGTGCCGATAACAAGCGCACCGACTTCGCCCTCGCCGCCTGAGCGAGTCCCGAAGTCCGTGAGCCCGGGATTGCTCTCGACCCGGTAGCTCACGTCATCTAGAGAGCCACTGCTCGCCGCCCTCGTCACCGGGGCGGCGGGGACACCTAGGTGACTGGGCCCGTCCGCACCTTGTCTGCGTGAGCGCGGGGGCCGAGAAAAGCACAGCAGACTGCGCCCGGAGAAGTCCTCGAAAGGCGCCACCGGACCCGGGTTCGATTCCCGGCAGCTCCACCCCTGCGACAGGCGGGCCACCTTCTCGGTGGCCCGCCTGTCGTGCGTCCGGGGGCGTGGCCGGCCATTGCTTCGGACCCCGTACATTTCGTTAGGGTGGCCGGATGCCGTACGCCGCCGACGTCGTCCCCGCCCCCGTGTCCCTGCAGGCCGCGGGGGAGATCCTCGCCCTGCGCGACGGCGCGGAGGTCGCGGCCAACCCCGACCTCCAGCCGGCCGCCCGGTGGTGGCGGCGGGTGAGCGAGGACGCGTTCGGGCTCGACCTCGTGCCCGCTGCCCTGGCCGACGACCCTGCCGAGGACGAGGCCGACGTCGTGTTCGACGTCGCGCCGGGGCTCGCCGCGGGCGGCTACCGGCTGACGATCGACGCCGACGGTGGCCGCGCCGCCGTGCGCGTGGCCGCCGCGGACCTCGCCGGGGCGCACGCCGCGGCGCAGACGCTCCGCCAGCTCGCCGGGCCGCAGGCGTTCCGCCGCGCCGGGAGCGCGCCGCTCGCGCTGCCCGCCGTGACGGTCGAGGACGGTCCCCGGTTCGGCTGGCGCGGGGTGCTGCTGGACGTCGCCCGCCACTTCCTGCCGAAGGCGGACGTGCTGCGCTTCGTGGACCTCGCGGCCGCCCACCACCTCAACGTGCTGCAGCTGCACCTCACCGACGACCAGGGCTGGCGCATGGAGGTGGAGCGCTACCCGCGCCTCACCGAGGTCGGGTCCTGGCGGCGCGAGTCCGGCGTCGGCACCTGGCGCGCGGGCCGGTACGACGGCCGCCCCCACGGCGGGTTCTACACCCGCGACGACCTGCGCGAGATCGTCGCGTACGCGCGGGACCGCGGTGTGACCGTGGTGCCCGAGATCGGCTCGCCCGGCCACGTGCAGGCGCTGGTCACCGCGTACCCGGAGCTGGCCGCCCGCCCCGGCGCGCACGAGGTGCGCACCACCTGGGGCATCAGCGAGGACGTGATCGACCCCTCGCCCGCGGCCGTCGAGTTCTTCGCCGGCGTCCTGGACGAGGTGTGCGAGGTGTTCGACTCGCCGTTCGTCGCGCTGGGCGGCGACGAGGTGCCGGTCGTGGCGTGGCGGGAGCGCCCCGACATCGTGGCGCGCGCCGCGGACCTCGGCCTCGTCGGGCCCGACGGCGAGGGGGACGTGGCGCGGCTGCACGGCTGGTTCCTCGCGCGGCTCGCGGACCATCTGCGGTCCCGCGGCCGTCGCGCGGTCGTGTGGGACGAGGCGTTCGGCCCGGACCTGCCGCGCGACGTCGTGGTGACGTGCTGGCGTGGCCACGCGGTGGCGGCGGACGCCCTCGCGGCCGGGCACGACGTCGTGATGGCGCCCGAGCAGGAGGTCTACCTCGACCACCGCGCGGCCGGCGGCGACGACGAGCCGGTGCCGGTCGGCTTCGTCCGCACGGTCGACGACGTGCGCGCCTTCGAGCCGTTCCCGGCGGGCCTGCTCGCGGCGCGGCCCGAGCTGGCGGGCGACCTGCCCGGCGCGCTGCTGGGTGCCCAGGCGCAGGTGTGGAGCGAGCACCTCGACTCCGCGCGGCGCGTCGACTACACGGCGTTCCCGCGGCTCGTGGCGTTCGCCGAGGCCGTCTGGAACCCGGCGGCGCCGGCCTTCGACGAGCGGCTGCGCGGCGCGCACCTGGCGCGGCTGGACGCGGCGGGCGTCGAGTACCGGCCGCTCGACGGGCCGCGTCCGTGGCAGCGGCGGCCCGGGGTGGTCGGCTACCCGCGTGACCTGGCGACCGAGCGTGCCGCGGCCGGGTGGGCCGGGATGGGCGGCTGGGTCGAGGGCCGCGACGGCGCCGAGCCGGACGCGTAGGCGCCGGTCGGGGCCGCCGCTCAGCGGCCCGCGACGACCGGCGCGGGAGACTGGTCGGGCGCCTCGTCCGGGGCCGCGGGGAGCGGCGCGTCGGGGTGGTCCGGACCGTCCTCGGGCCCGCCCTCGGGGCCGTGCGGCGCGCCCCCGCCGGCCTCGGCCTCGGGCCGGGACCGCCGGCGCAGCCAGCGGAACCCGAGGTAGCCGAGCCCGGCGACGACGAGCCAGGGGAGCAGGACGCCGAGCACGAGGACGATCGTCTGCAGGGTCGTGACCAGCGAGTGCCAGCCCGACGCGAGCCCGCCCAGGAAGCCGCCGCGCGACTGCACCGCGTTCACCGGCTCGGGGACGATCCGCACGTCGAGCGTGGACATCGCGACCTGGTCGGAGAGGCGCTGGCGCTGGGTCGTGAGCGCGTCGAGGTCGGCCTGGCGGGTGGTCAGCTCCTGCTCCACCTGGAGCAGCTCCTCGGTGCTCCCGGCCGTCTTCATGAGGTCGCGCAGCCGGTCGGTCGACGTGGTCAGCGCGGCGATGCGGGCGTCGAGGTCCTGCCCCTCGCCGGTGACGTCCTCGGTCTGCACGTCGACGTCCTCGACGGTGCCGAGCCGGTCCAGCGCCTCCACGGCGCCGGTCATCCGGTTCGCCGGCAGCCGTACGGTCATGGACGCGGTGCCGGGGGAGTCGTTCGTGGCGGCCGTCTCGGTGCGCCGCTCCACCCGGCCCCCGGCCTCCTCCACGAGCCGGGCGAGCTTGCTCGCCGCCGCGGCGGGCTCGTCGGCGACGACGGTGGCGCTGCCGGTCGTCACGATCTCGCGCTCCGCGGCCGCACCGGCCGGATCGGCCTCCGCGAAGCTCTCGCTCGCGCTCGTCGCCGACTCGTCCGCGGAGCCGGCCGCGGAGTCGGCCGCCCGGTCGGGCACGGACGAGGCGCCGTCGCCGGAGCCGGACGAGCAGCCTGCGACGAGGAGCAGCAGCGCGGTCGCGAGGGCGGCGACGGCGGCGGGCGCGCGTCGGCCCCTGTCCGGACGGGGGGAGGCAGGCATGGCTCCGAGCGTAGGGCGGGGGCACGTCGCCCCTGGTCGGGACCGCGCGATCGTGACCGGACCGTGGCGAGACCGTGATCTTCACCCGCTCGCGCCCGCCCGACGCGACGGTTCGCCCCCCCGGTCGGGCCCGGTCGGGCCCGGACGCCGTGCCGCCGGACGGCCTCCGGTGGTGGCATCCGTCACGATCCGGTAACGCGCGCGCGGCGGCGCCGGAGCGGATTGACAGGAGCCTTGTTAAGACGCTGTACTAACAAACATGTCCACGCCGACGACGCGCACAGCACGACGAGGTCTGGGTGCCGGCCTGCGAGCCACCTCCAAGGTGCTCCCCGAGCACGCCCGGGCGCACAACCGCTCCCTCGTGCTCCAGCACCTGTTCCACGAGGGGCCCACGTCCCGGGCCGACCTCGCCCGCGCGACGTCGCTGACCCGCGTGACGATCTCCGACCTCGTGAACGTGCTCCTCGCCGAGGGTCTCGTCGAGGAGCTCGGCGTGCAGCCGGGCCGCCGGGTCGGCAAGCCCGCGATCCTCGTCGGGATGCGCACCGACGCCTACCAGATCGTGGCTGTCGACCTGTCGGACGACGCGGTCATGCGCGGCGCCGTCATGACGCTCACCGGCGAGGCCGTGGTGCGTCGCTCGCTGCCCGTCGCGGGCCACGTCGGCGACGAGCTCGTGGACCTCCTGACGCGCTTCGCGCGCACCCTCATCTCCGCGGCCACGCGCCCCGTCATCGGCGTGGGCGTCGGGTCGCCGGGCGTCGTCGACGACGAGGGCCGCGTCGTCGAGGCCCCGAACCGCCAGTGGTCCGACCTGCCGCTCGGCGAGCTGCTCACCGACCGGCTCGCCCTGCCCGTGCACGTCGCCAACGACGCCAACTCCGCGGCGCTCGGCGAGTACACCTACGGCGGCGCCGCCGACTCGATGCTCGTCCTCACCGTCGGGCAGGGCGTGGGCGCCGGCGTGATGGTCGACGGCTCCCGCGTGCACGGCTCCGCCGACGCCGCCGGCGAGCTGGGCCACGTGACGGTCGTCGACGACGGCGAGCTGTGCGCCTGCGGGCGCCACGGCTGCCTCGAGACCGTGCTCGGCGTGCCGGCCCTGCGTCGCGCCGTCGCCGGGCTGGGCCCGGCCGAGGCGGACGAGGCGCTCGCCGGCGTCGGGCGCACGCTCGGTGCCGCCCTCGCGCCCGTCGTGGGCGCGCTGAACCTGGCCGAGGTGCTGCTCAGCGGCCCGGCCGACCTGCTCGACGGCGCGCTGCGCACCGCCGCCCTGCAGACCCTGACCGACCGCACGATGCCGGCCACCGCGGCCGGACTGCGGCTCCGGATGGCCACGCTCGACGAGGACGTCGTTCTCTCGGGTGCGGCCGTCCTGGTGCTCGCCGCCCAGCTCGGGGTCTCCTGACCTCCTGCCGGACGACCGCACCGAGGGCGCCGATCCTGGCGCCGACCTGCACAGATCGAGAGGAATCCCCAGTGAAGAGGACCCGTGTCGTCGCCACCGGCGTGGCGACGAGCCTGACCCTCGCGCTCGCGCTCGCCGCGTGCGCGCCCGCCGACGAGGAGGGTAACGGCGACAACGGCGGCACCCCCGAGGCCGGCAACATCACCCTGTGGCTCGCCGGCGCGGACACCAGCGACGAGCTGCGCAAGTACCTCGTCGACACGTTCGCCGAGGAGAACCCCGGCTCGAAGCTGACGATCGAAGAGCAGGACTGGACCGACCTGGTCACCAAGCTCACGACCGCGCTGCCCGACGCCACGAACACCCCGGACGTCGTCGAGATCGGCAACACGCAGGCTCCGACGTTCACCTACGCCGGCGCCTTCCGCGAGATCTCGCCCGAGCTGTACCAGGAGCTGGGCGGCGACAAGCTGCTCCAGTCCTTCGTCGACGCCGGGTCGATCGACGACACGAAGTACGCGCTGCCCTACTACTACGGCTCGCGCTTCATGTTCTACCGCAAGGACATCTGGTCGAAGGCCGGCCTCGAGGTCCCCAAGACGCTCGAGGAGTTCGGCGACTCCGTCAAGGAGCTGACGACCAAGAAGCGGTCCGGCTTCGCGATGGGCGGCCAGGACTGGCGCAACGGCATCTCCTGGGTCTTCGCGAACGGCGGCGAGCTCGCGGTCAAGGACGGCGACACGTGGACCTCCACGCTGTCCGACCCGAACACCGTCAAGGGCCTGGAGCAGTGGCAGGACGTGTACGAGAACGCGTCCAACCTCCCCGCCACCGCCAAGGACGAGGCGTACTGGGACTTCATCAACGACGGCACCGACGGCGAGGCCCCCTCGGGCGCGACGATCATGGCGCCGGGCTGGGCCCGCTGGTCCATCGGTGACCTGACGAAGGGCGACGACGGCAAGGAGGTCCGCGACGGCATGGCGGACGACTCCACGTTCGACATCTTCACGCTCCCGGGCGTGGACGGTGGCGTCGCCCCGGTGTTCGCCGGTGGCTCGAACCTCGCCGTGTCGGCGAAGTCGCAGCACCCGGAGCTCGCCGAGAACCTGCTGAAGATCGTCTACTCGGACGAGTACCAGACGATGCTCGCCACGAACGGCCTCGGCCCGGCCAACTCGGACTTCGACAAGCTCATGACGGTCGACGCCGACGGCAACCCGAACAAGTTCGGCGAGGCCGCGGTGGAGTCCGCCCAGGCCTCCAAGCTGACCCCGGCCGCGCCGGGCTGGGCCGCCGTCGAGGGCGCCTCCGTCTACGAGGAGATCTTCCAGAAGATCGCCGAGGGCGGCGACGTGACGGCCATCGCGAAGCAGTACGACGCGAAGCTCACGCCGATGCTCAACGGCCAGGCGGGCTGACCTTCTCAGCCCCCGCCCCCGACGGGCGGAGCGGTGCCACCGAGACCGGTGCCGCTCCGCCCGTCACCCACGACCCCGGGAAGGAGGACCGCATGACCACCTCGACGCCGCCCGCGTCCACCATCGCGATCCGCCGTCGGCGCCAGCCGGCCACCCCCTACCTCCTGCTGATCCCCGCGGTGCTGATCCTCCTGGTCGGCCTCGGTTACCCCGTGTACTGGCAGGTCGTGACCTCGCTGCAGGAATACGGGATGATGCAGCAGTTCGGCGCGCCCCCGACCTTCGCGGGCCTCGACAACTACGCGCGCATCTTCACCGACGACCGTCTCTGGACCGTCGTCTGGCGCTCGGTCCTCTTCTGCCTGGTGAACGCGTTCCTCACGGTGGCGATCGGCCTCGGCCTCGCGCTGCTGATGAAGACGGTCCACGGCGCCGTGCGCATCGTCATGCAGGTCGTGCTCCTGCTGGCCTGGGCCACGCCGCTCGTGGCCGCGGTGACCGTCTTCCGCTGGCTGTTCGACTACCGCACCGGTGTCGTCAACTGGGTGCTGGTGCAGCTCGGCCTGGAGCAGTTCCAGGGGTACGCGTGGTTCGCGCAGCCGAGCACGTTCTTCATGGTCGCGACCATGGTCATCGTGTGGATGTCCGTCCCGTTCGTGGCGATGTCCCTGTACGCCGGCCTCACGCAGGTCTCCGAGGAGGTGCTCGAGGCCGCCCGGCTCGACGGCGCCCGCCCGGCGCAGATCCTGCGCCACATCCTGCTGCCGCTGGTGCGCCCGGTGCTCGCCATCGTGCTGCTGCTGCAGATCATCTGGGACCTGCGCGTCTTCGCGCAGATCCGCCTGCTGCAGGACGCCGGGGCGCCGATCTCCGAGACGAACCTGCTGGGCAACTTCATCTACGAGCTCGGCATCGGCAGCCAGGACTTCTCGGGCGCCGCCGCCGTCTCGATCTTCGTCCTGCTGCTCACGGTGCTGCTCGCCGCGCCGTACGTCCGCAGCCTCATGAAGGAGGACGCCGCATGACCGCCGCGACCGAGACCGCCCCGCGGGTCACCGCGGCCGCGGCCCGGGAGGACCGGCCCGTCACCCGTCGGGCCCGGCCCCGCCTGAGCAAGGTCCTGCTCGGCGTCCTGGGCATCGCGGTGTCGCTGGTGTGGGCGTTCCCCGTCTACTGGATGCTGCTGTCGGCTGTCACGCCGGCCGCGCGCCTCAAGGCGAGCACGCCGAGCTTCCTGCCCACGCACTTCACGCTCGCCAACTTCTCCAGCGTCCTGACGGGCTCCGGGTTCGGCGGCGCGCTGCGGATGAGCCTGATGATCACCTGCGTGACCATCGTGCTGGTCCTCGCGTTCGCGTTCCTCGCGGCCCTGGCCATCAGCCGCTGGCGCTTCCGCGGCCGGACCAGCTTCGTGCTGGCGGTGCTGTTCATCCAGATGCTGCCGGCCGAGGGCCTGTTCATCGCGCAGTACAAGATGCTCTCGTCGGTGGGGGAGAGCACCCCGATGCTCGGCCTCAACTCCGTGCTCGGCATCTCGATCCTCTACACCGCGACCCTGGTGCCCTTCACGATCTGGATGCTGCGCGGCTTCGTCGCGGGCGTCCCCGCGGAGCTGGAGGAGGCGGCCATGGTCGACGGGCTGTCCCGCACCAAGGCCTTCCTGCGGATCACGTTCCCGCTGCTCGCGCCGGGCCTCGTCGCGTCGGGGGTGTACGCGTTCCTCCAGGCGTGGAACGAGTTCACGACGGCGCTCGTGATCCTGCCCGCCGAGAACCGGCAGACCCTGCCGATCTGGCTGCGCAGCTTCCTGTCGGCGTCGGCCAACCGGGGGATCGACTGGGGCGAGGTGATGGCGGCCTCCACCCTCATCGCCGTCCCGGTGATCGTCTTCTTCCTCTTCGTGCAGGGCCGGATGACGTCCGGCCTGGTCTCCGGGGCGGTGAAGGGCTGACGTGGACGCAACCCTGATCGCCGGGCCCACCGTCGGGCTCGACATCGGCGGCACCAAGACGCTGGCCGTCCTGCTGGACGCCGACGGCAACGCCGTGGCCCAGGCGCGCCTGGCCACCGAGCGCGGCCCGCGCGGCGTGGTGGCGGGCGCCGCCCGCGCCGCCCGGCAGGTCGCGCAGCAGTCCGGCGTCGCCGTCGCCGACCTCGTCGGCGTGGGCGTGGGCATGCCCGGCCTCGTCGACCCGGACGCCGGCACCGTCCGCCACGCCGTCAACGTCGGCGTCGACGCCACGCCGCTCGCGCTCTCGCGGCTGCTCGGCGCCGAGCTGGGGGGACTCCCCGTCGGCCTGGAGAACGACCTCAACGTCGCGGCGCTCGGCGCCGCGCACCTCGAGGCCGCCGCCACCGGCAGGCCGCCGTCGACGATCGACCTCGCCTTCCTCGCGCTCGGCACCGGGCTCGCCGCGGGGCTCGTCCTCGACGGTCGGCTGCGGCGGGGCGTCGGCGGCGCGGCGGGCGAGATCGGGCACGTGCCCGTCGACCCGGCCGGCCCGGTCTGCCCCTGCGGGCAGCGGGGGTGCCTGGAGCTCTACGCCTCCGGCACCGCCGTGGCCAGGCTGTGGCCGGCCCGGACCGGGCGCCCGGCGCCCGTCGAGCTCTTCGAGGCCGCCGAGCGCGGCGTCCCCGGGGCCGTCGAGGTCCGCGACGCGTACGCGTCGGCGGTCGCCGCGGCGGTCCGGATGCTCGTCCTGACGGTCGACGTGCCGCAGGTGGTGCTCGGCGGCGGGGTGGCCCAGCTCGGCCAGCCGCTGCTCGACGCGGTCCGCGCCGCCCTCGCCCGCGAGTCGCTGGCGTCCGGCTTCCTCTCCTCGCTGGGCCTCGCCGACCGTGTCACGCTCGCCGCGGGCCACGTGCCCGTGGGCGCCGTGGGCGCGGCGGTGGTGGGCCGGTCCGTGGCCCGCCCTCTCGCCGGGCCGGTGGCGTCGTGAGGCGCGGCACGGCCGTGCGGGCGTGGTCGAGCCTCGTCGCGGGTGGCGTCGTGCTCGCCATGGCCGGGTGCTCCGCGCTGGGCTCCGACCCGAAGGAGACGGTCGCGGACTCCGACCTCACCCTGTGGCTCGTCGGCACGGACACCACGCCCGAGCTGCGCGAGTACCTGGTGACCACGTTCGAGGACGAGCACCCCGGGGCCACGCTGACGATCGAGCAGCAGGAGTGGGGGACCCTCGTCGAGGACCTCACCCAGGCCCTCGACGACCCGGCGACCACGCCGGACGTCGTCGAGATCGGGAACACGCAGTCGCCGACGTTCACCACCTCCGGCGCGTTCCGCGAGATCTCGCCGGACCTGTACGAGGAGCTCGGCGGCACGAAGCTGCTGCAGTCCTTCGTCGACGCCGGGTCGGTCGACGGCCGGCACTACGCGCTGCCGTACTACTTCGGCTCGCGCTACGTCTTCTACCGCAAGGACGTCTGGGACGCCGCCGGGTTCGAGAAGCCGAAGACGCTCGCCGAGTTCGGCGAGCGGGTCAAGGCGCTCACGGACGACGACCACGCCGGCTTCGCGATGGGTGGCCAGGACTGGCGCAACGGCATCTCCTGGGCGTTCGCGACGGGCGGCGAGCTCGCGGTCAAGAAGGGCGACGACTGGGTCTCGACCCTGTCGGACCCCCGGACCGTCAAGGGCCTCGAGATGTGGCAGGACGTGTACCGCAACGCGTCGTACCTGCCGTCGACGGAGAAGGACGTCTCGTACTGGGACTTCCTCAACGACGGCGTGGAGGAGGCCCCGCCCGCCTCGGCCACGATCATGGCGCCCGCCTGGGCGCGGTGGTCGATCGGCGACCTCGTGCGCAACGACGAGGGCGAGCTGGTGCGCGACGGCATGAAGGACTCCTCCACGTTCGACATCTTCGCCCTGCCCGGGGTGGACGGCGGCCTGGCGCCAGTGTTCGCCGGCGGGTCCAACATCGCGATCTCCGCGACGTCGCCGCGGCCCGACCTGGCCGAGGACGTGCTGCGCGTCGTCTTCTCGGACGAGTTCCAGACCCGCCTCGCCGCGAGCGGCCTGGGCCCGGCCAACGCCGACGCGCAGGAGGCCATGAAGGGCGACAAGTTCGGCCGCACCCTGGTGCGGACGGCGGTCGCGTCGAAGCTCACCCCCGCGGCGCCCGGCTGGGCGTCGATCGAGGAGGAGGGCGTGTACGAGGACCTGTTCGGCCGGATCGCGGACGGCGGCGACGTCGAGGCGCTGGCGCGGGAGTTCGACGCCCGCCTCACGCCGATGCTCAACGCGCCCGCCGCGCAGCCGGAGGACTGAGGGGAGCCCGGCGACGGCCGGGCTCCCGCCATGATGTGATGCCGTGGGCGCCCTCGGGCGCCCACGGACGCGAGGACGGCCCGCCCGCCGGGCCGCACGAGAGACTGGAGCCCCGCATGGAAGTCGTGATCGCCCCCGCCGAGGAGCTGGCCGTGCTGGCGGCCGACGCGATCGAGGCCCTGCTGCGCCGCGACCCGGCCACGGTGCTGGGGCTGGCGACCGGGTCGAGCCCGTTGAAGGTGTACGACGAGCTGGCGCGCCGCCACCGCGAGGAGGGGCTGTCGTTCGCCCGCGCGCGCGGCTTCATGCTCGACGAGTACGTGGGCCTGGCGGCGGGTCATCCGCAGCGGTACCGCAACGTTATCGAGACGGAGATCGCCTCGCGTGTCGGGTGGCCCGCGGACCAGGTGTCCGGGCCGGACGGCCTCGCCGAGGACCTGCCCGCGGCGTGCGCCGCCTACGAGCAGGCGATCACGGACGCGGGCGGGGTGGACCTGCAGATCCTGGGGATCGGTACGGACGGGCACATCGCGTTCAACGAGCCGGGGTCCTCGCTCGCGTCGCGCACGCGGATCAAGACGTTGACGCGCCAGACGCGGGTGGACAACGCGCGGTTCTTCGACGACGACGTGGAGCAGGTGCCCACGCACTGTCTGACGCAGGGGCTGGGCACGATCATGTCGGCGCGGCACCTGGTGCTGCTGGCCACGGGGCGGGGCAAGGCCGAGGCGGTGCACCAGCTGGTGGAGGGGCCGATCTCGGCGATGTGGCCGGGCACGGTGATGCAGATGCACCCGCACGCCACGGTGCTGGTCGACGACGCGGCGGCCTCGCGGCTGCAGCTGGGCGACTACTACCGCCAGACCTTCGCCTCCAAGCCGGACTGGCAGGGCCTGTGATCCGTACCCGGATCCGGGGCACGGGGGCGGTGGTGGACCGGGAGCGTCGGGGGGTGCGTCGTAGACTTCCCGGCATGAGCGATCCCCTCTCCACCCCGCCCGCCGACCCCTCGCAGGACACCGGGGCCGGCACCAGCGTGCTGGAGCGCCCGGACACCCGCGAGCAGGCGGCGGAGCCGGGCGACCACGAGCGCTTCGCGCACTACGTGCGCAAGGAGAAGATCATGGAGTCGGCCCTGTCGGGCAAGCCCGTGATCGCGCTCTGCGGCAAGGTGTGGGTGCCGGGCCGCGACCCGTCGAAGTTCCCGGTGTGCCCGGTCTGCAAGGAGATCTACGACGGTCTCCGCGACCCTCAGGACGGCGAGGGCGGCGAGGGCGACTCCGGCAAGTGAGCGCGCAGCCGCTGAACGAGCCCGAGTCCACCCCCGACCCCGACGGCTTCGACCTCTTCGCCGCCGCGGCGGAGCCGGCCGCGAAGCCGCTGCCGCAGTCGCCGTCGTCGGTCGCGGCCTCCCACCTCAGCCCGGCGTTCCCGCGCCGCGCCCCGTGGGGCACCGCGTCCAACCTCCGTGCCTGGCAGGCGGAGGCGCTGGAGCTGTACCGGCAGCGCGACCCGCGCGACTTCCTCGCGGTCGCGACGCCGGGCGCCGGCAAGACGACGTTCGCGCTGCGCATCGCCACCGAGATGCTCGAGGCGGGCCTGGTCCGTCGCGTGACGGTCGTCGCGCCCACCGAGCACCTCAAGCACCAGTGGGCGGACGCCGCCGCACGCGTGGGCATCCGGATCGACCCGTCGTTCAAGAACAGCCAGGGCCGGCACGGCTCGCACTATGACGGCGTCGCCCTCACGTACGCGCAGGTGGCGGCCAAGCCCGCGCTGCACCGCGCGCGCACGGAGGCCGCCCGCACCCTCGTCATCCTCGACGAGGTGCACCACGGCGGCGACGCCCTGAGCTGGGGCGACGCGGTGCGCGAGGCGTTCGAGGACGCCACGCGGCGCCTCGCGCTGACGGGCACGCCGTTCCGCTCGGACACCGCGCCGATCCCGTTCGTCACGTACGAGGAGGACCGCGACGGCGTCCGCCGCTCCAAGGCGGACTACACGTACGGCTACGGCGACGCGCTGCGCGACCACGTCGTGCGTCCGGTGCTGTTCATGACGTACTCGGGCAACATGCGCTGGCGCACCAAGGCGGGCGACGAGATCAGCGCCCGCCTCGGCGAGGCGATGACCAAGGACATGCACGCCCAGGCGTGGCGCACCGCGCTGGACCCGAACGGCGAGTGGATCCCGTCCGTCCTCGCGGGGGCGGACAAGCGGCTCACGGAGATGCGCCGCGTCGTGCCGGACGCGGGCGGCCTGGTCATCGCGACGGACCAGACCGACGCGCGCGCGTACGCCGGGCACCTCGCACGCCTGACGGGGCAGAGCCCCACGGTGGTGCTGTCGGACGACGACGGCGCGAGCGCCCGGATCGACGAGTTCGCCCAGGGCGACTCGCGCTGGATGGTCGCCGTGCGCATGGTGTCCGAGGGCGTGGACGTGCCGCGGCTCGCCGTCGGCGTCTACGCCACGAGCACCTCCACGCCGCTGTTCTTCGCGCAGGCCGTCGGCCGCTTCGTGCGCGCCCGCAAGCGCGGCGAGACGGCGTCGGTGTTCCTGCCGAGCGTGCCGTTGCTGCTCGAGCTGGCCAACGGCATGGAGATCGAGCGGGACCACGCGCTGGACCGACCGAAGACGGCCGAGGAGCAGGGGATCGAGTACGACCCCGAGGCCGAGCTCCTCGCGGCCGCGAACCGGGAGGAGAAGGCGTCGGGGGAGCTCCTGGGCTCGTTCGAGGCGCTCGAGGCGCAGGCCTCCTTCGACCGCGTCCTGTTCGACGGCGGCGAGTTCGGCACGGGCGCGGACGTCGGCTCCGCGGAGGAGCTCGACTTCCTCGGGCTGCCCGGCCTGCTCGAGGCCGACCAGGTGACCACGCTGCTGCGCCAGCGGCAGGCGCAGCAGGTGCGCGGCCGCGGCGGGGCGACGGCCTCGGAGGCCGCGCTGGAGCAGTCGGAGGCCGAGCACCGGCGCGCCGCCGACCTGCGCAAGGAACTGTCCAAGCTGGTGTCCGCGTGGGCGCGCAAGTCCAGCACCCCGCACGGCTCGGTGCACAACGAGCTGCGGCGCCGCTGCGGCGGCCCCGAGGTGCCGCTGGCCACGGCCGAGCAGCTCACGGCACGGGTCGAGATGGTGCGCGGCTGGTTCGTCGGCAAGAAGTAGCCGCGCCGCCCGCCCCTGGGACGGCGCGAGGCTAGGACAGCGCGAGGCCCACGGTCGGGATGGCCGGGTCGCCGGCGGAGAGCCGGCGGCCCCCGCGCGGCAGCTCCGCACGGGCCTGCAGGTGGTGCTTGGCGGCGTTCTGCACGCCGTAGGCGCCGACCCAGCGGGAGTCGACGGCACCGTCCACGACCAGCGGCACCAGGAGGTTGCGCAGGTCGGCGCGCTCGCCGTCGTCGCCGGCCGCCGCGTGGTCCTCGGGCGACCACGCGACCACGAGGTCGTCGGGCCCGGTGACGAGCACCTCCTCGACGGCGCGGCCGTCGGGGCCGTACCGCCGGGCGGCGCCCTTGCGGCCGCCCTGGCTCGTCTTGAGGGTGGACGCCTTGGCCACCGGCTGCAGCACGCCCGACGCGTCGGCGCGGGCCACCAGCTTGTAGACCATGCCGCAGGTGGGCGCGCCCGACCCGGTGACGAGCGACGTGCCCACGCCGTACACGTCGACGGGCACGGCGGCGAGCCCCGCGATGGCGTGCTCGTCCAGGTCGGACGTCACGACGATCTTCGTGCCCGTGGCGCCCAGCTCGTCGAGCTGGCGCCGCACCTCGACCGCGAGCACGCCGAGGTCGCCGGAGTCGAGGCGCACGGCGCCCAGGGACGGGCCGGCGGCGGCGATGGCGTTCTCGACGCCGCGCCGCACGTCGTAGGTGTCGACCAGCAGGGTGGTGCCGCGGCCGAGCGACGCGACCTGGGAGTCGAAGGCCGACCGCTCGTCGTCGTGCAGCAGGGTGAACGCGTGCGCGGCGGTGCCGATCGTGTCGAGCCCGTACCGCATGCCCGCCTCGAGGTTCGACGTGCCGGTGAACCCGCCCACGACGGCGGAGCGCGCGGCCGCGACCGCGGCCTGCTCGTGGGCCCGGCGCGACCCCATCTCCAGCACCGGGCGGTCGACGGCGGCACTGGTCATGCGGGACGCGGCGGACGCGATGGCCGAGTCGTAGTTGAGGATCGACAGGACGAGCGTCTCCAGCAGCACGGCCTCCGCGAAGGTGCCCTCGACCTGCAGCACGGGCGAGCCGGGGAAGAAGATCTCGCCCTCGGCGTACCCCTGGACGGTGCCGGTGAACCGGTAGCCGCGCAGGAAGTCGAGGGTGCGGTCGTCCACGACGCCCGCCCGTTCGAGGTACGCGAGCTCCGCGTCGCCGAAGCGGAAGTGGGCGAGCGCCTCGAGGATGCGGCCGGTGCCCGCGAGCACGCCGTAGCGGCGGCCGGCCGGCAGGCGCCGCGTGAACACCTCGAAGACGCAGTGCCGGTGCGCGGTGCCGTCGGCGAGCGCCGCCTGCAGCATCGTCAGCTCGTAGCGGTCCGTGAGGAGCGCGACCGACGAGCGGACGGACGGGAGGGGCGCGGCCGGGACCGAGTCCGGGACGGCAGGGACGGCGGGGGCGGCAGGCGACAGCGCGGCGCCGGGCGGCGGGGCGACGCCGCCCCGGGGCTCGTCGGTCATGGGGACACGGTAGGGCGCGGGAGGTCATCCGGCTTGCCGGCGACCGTCTGACGGACGGTCGACGACCGCCCTGCGGCTGTGCTTAGGGTGAGACGGTGAACGGGCAGACGACGACGCGCGCGACGGCGGTCGCGACCGAGGTGCAGCGCGAGACCCGGGTCGAGGCGACGCCGGCCGTCGCGGACCCCTGGGTCACCATCGTGTGGAACGACCCGGTGAACCTCATGTCCTACGTGAGCTACGTCTTCGAGAGCTACTTCGGCTACCCGCCCGCGCGGGCGCAGAAGCTGATGCTGCAGGTGCACCAGGACGGCCGGGCCGTGGTGTCGTCAGGGCCGCGCGAGCGCATGGAGGTGGACGTGCAGGCGATGCACGGGTTCGGTCTGTGGGCCACGCTGCGGCAGTCGGGCTCGCCGGACGGCGGGGCCGAGGGAGGCGCGGCGTGACGCCGTTCCGGTCCGCGCCGGCGGGCTACGTCGCGCGCTGGGACGACGTCGAACGGGAGGTGCTCGCGCGGGTCGCGCGCGACGTCGCGGAGCTCCTGGGCGCCGAGGCGGGCCTCGAGCCGGGCATCGAGGTCGGCGACGGCATCGCGTTCACGGGCGTGGCACGCGTGCCGCAGGACCCGGCGGTGCAGCGGCTGCTGCCCGACGCCCACGAGGAGGACGCGGACGTCGCCGCCGAGTTCCGGCACCTCACCCAGACCGACCTCGCGGCGGGGAAGGTCGCACGCCTCGTGGCCTTCGCCGACGCCGTCGACGCCCCCGACGAGCTCCCGGACGACCCGCGGGTGGGGGCCGAGATCGTCGTGCCGCGCGAGTCCGCGCAGGACTTCGCCGGCGCGCTGACCGACCTTCGCCTCGTCCTCGCCGAGCGCCTCGGCCTGGTCGACGACGCCGACGTCGAGACGCTGCACGACGAGGTCTTCGCCGGCGTCGAGGACGAGGACGACGAGGGCTGGGCCGACGCGGACGACGAGCAGCGTGCCGGGGGCGACGGGGGCGAGGGCGACGGGGGCGAGGACGACGGGTCCGAGGTCGCCGGCTGGGAGCGGGTCGGCCTGTCCGGCGCGGAGCGGCGGTACTGGGGCGGCGTCTTCGTCGCCGCCGGGTTCGCCCAGGAGTCGCTGGTGGAGGAGATGCTCGCGGACCTGCGGGCGGGGCGCCCGAGCGTGTGACCGCAGGTCGGGGCGCTGCTGTGGCGGGCGCCACGCCGTGTCGCCGCTCACTCCCCGCCGTCCTGACCGTCCGTCACGACTAGGCTGCCAGGCGTGAACGACGCCCCCATCGGGATCTTCGACAGCGGCGTCGGCGGGCTCACCGTCGCACGCTCCATCCTCGACCAGCTGCCCCATGAGCAGGTGCTCTACCTGGGCGACACGGCCAACAGCCCCTACGGGCCGAAGCCGCTCGCGGCCGTGCGCGCGATGGCGCTCGCCGTGATGGACCGGCTGGTCGACGAGGGCGTCAAGATGCTGGTCATCGCCTGCAACTCCGCCACCGCCGTCGCGCTGCCCGACGCGCGGGAGCGCTACACCGTGCGCCGGGGCATCCCCGTCGTCGAGGTGATCCGTCCCGCCGCCCGGCGCGCCGTCCTCGCGTCGAAGACCGGGCGCATCGGCGTCATCGGCACGAAGGCGACCGTTGACTCGCGCGCCTACGAGGACGCGTTCCACGTGGCCCCCGGGCTGGAGATCACCACCCAGGCGTGCCCCGACTTCGTGCCGCTGGTGGAGCGGGGGCAGACGTCCGGCCCCGAGGTGCTCGAGGTCGCCCACCGCTACCTCGACCCGGTCCGCGCCGCGGGCGTCGACACCCTCGTGCTCGGCTGCACGCACTACCCGCTGCTGGCCGGCGCCGTGTCGTACGTGATGGGCGAGGACGTCACCCTCGTGTCCAGCGCCGAGGAGACCGCCAAGGACGTGTACCGCAACCTGGTGCAGCACGACCTCGAGCGCTCGCCGGACGCCCCGCCGCCCGTGCACCGCTTCCTGTCCACCGGCGACCCCGAGCCGTTCGAGCAGCTCGCGCGCCGCTTCCTGGGGCCCGAGGTGGCCCTCGTGGAGGCCGCATGAGGCTCGTCACCCTCGGAGTCTCCGGATCGTTCCCCGGCCCCGGGTCGCCGGCGTCCACGTACCTCGTCCAGGCGCACGACGGCGAGCGGGAGTGGAACGTGGTGCTCGACCTCGGCAACGGGGGCCTGGGAGCGCTGCAGCGGCACGTGGACCCGCTCGACCTGGACGCCGTCGCGCTGTCCCACCTGCACCCCGACCACTGCGCGGACCTGTCCGGCCTGTACGTGTACCTGCGGTACCACCCGGAGCGGGGCGGCGCCCGCACGGGCGTCGGGCGCCGGCTGCCCGTCCTCGGACCGGCCGGCACCGCCGAGCGGGCGGCCGCGATGTACGGGCTCGGGCCGGGGGACTCGATGGACGGCGAGTACGACGTCCGCCCCTGGCAGCCGGGCACCGCCGTGCGCGTGGGCCCCTTCGAGCTGGAGCCGTTCGCCGTCTACCACCCGGTCGAGGCGTACGGGATCCGGGTGACCGGCCCGTCGAGCGTCCGCCCCGGCGAGCGGGTCACGCTGGCCTACTCGGGCGACACGGACGCCTGCGACGGCCTGGTCGAGGGCGCCCGCGGCGCCGACCTGTTCCTCGTCGAGGCCGCGTTCCAGGAGGGGCGCGACGACGGCGTCGAGCGCGGCATCCACCTCACGGGCCGTCGGGCCGGGGAGGCCGCTGCGGCCGCCGGCGTGCGCCGCCTGCTGCTCACGCACCTGCCGGTGTGGAACTCGCCCGAGGTCGCGGTCGCCGAGGCGCGCACCGCCTACGACGGCCCCGTGGAGGCCGCGGTGGCCGGCGGGGTGCACGAGCTGTGACGGGTAGCCTCGGCCCCGTGAGCGCCCCCAGCACCCCCGCCCCGACCGGCCCCGCCGTGCCCGCGACCCGCGCCGCGTGGCCGGCCGTCGTCTGCGACCTCGTGTGCGTCGTCGTGTTCACCGTGGTGGGCACCATGAGCCACGCGACCTCCGGCGACCTCGGTCACGTCGCCCTGGTGGGACTGCCGTTCCTCGTGGGCCTCGCCGTCGGCTGGCTCGCGGCCCGCGCGTGGCGCGCGCCGGCGCGGGTGTGGCCCACCGGCGTCGCCGTCTGGTTCGCGACCGTCGTGCTGGGGCTGGCCCTGCGGCCCGCCCTCGGCGTCGGTGGCGTCGAGGTGTCCTTCGTGGTCGTCACCGCGCTGTTCCTCGGCGCGACCCTGCTGGGCTGGCGCGCGATCGCGTCGTTCGCCGCCCGCCGTCGCGCGTCCTGACGCCGCGGGGGCGCTCGTGGCCCGGTTCCGAGGCGCAACCGGGCCACGACCGCACCCGCCACCGTCAGAGGGCGGCGGCGACCGCCGGGGCGAGGGCGCGGAAGGCCTTGCCGCGGTGGCTGATCGCGTTCTTCTCCGCCGGCTCGAGCTCGGACGACGTGCGCGTGCCGGGCGTGCCGTCGGCGGCCGGGGCCTGCTCGACGGGCACGTGGATCGGGTCGTAGCCGAAGCCGTTGCTCCCGCGCGGGGCGCGCACCAGCGTGCCGGGCATCTCGCCGAGGCACACCTCCTCGCGCCCGTCCGGGGTGACCAGCGCCGCCGCGCAGACGAACGCCGCCGCGCGGTGCTCGTCGTGCACGTCGCCCAGCTGGGCGAGGAGGAGCCGGAGGTTCGCCTCGTCGTCGCCGTGCCTGCCCGACCAGCGGGCGGAGAAGATGCCAGGCGCGCCGCCCATGACGTCGACGCTGAGGCCGGAGTCGTCCGCGACGGCGGGCAGGCCGGTCGCCGCGGCCAGCGCACGGGCCTTGATGAGCGCGTTCTCGACGAACGACACGCCGTCCTCGACCGGCTCGGGGGCGCCGACGTCGGCCGCCGACACCACGGCCTCGTCGGGCAGGGCGTCCAGGCCGGGCTGGTCGCGCAGGATGGCGCGCAGCTCCACGAGCTTGCCGCGGTTGTGCGTGGCCAGCACGAGGCGGGCGCCGGCGGGGACCGTCACGCCGGTGGTCGCGTCGGTCATCCTCACAGCTCCTGGGCCAGCGCGGCGCGCTGGATCTCGGTGAGGTCGGCCGTGCCGGCGACGGCGAGGTCGAGCAGGGCGTCGAGCTCGGCACGGTCGAACGGCGCGTGCTCGGCGGTGCCCTGCACCTCGACGAAGGTGCCGGCGCCCGTCGTCACGACGTTCATGTCCGTCTCGGCCCGCACGTCCTCGACGTAGGGCAGGTCGAGCATCGGGGTGCCGTCGATGATGCCGACGCTGACCGCCGCGACCGAGTCCGTGAGGACCTTCCTGCCGCCGGTGACGTGGCCGTGGCGGGTGCCCCACGCGACGGCGTCGGCCAGCGCCACGTACGCGCCGGTGATCGCCGCGGTGCGGGTGCCGCCGTCGGCCTGCAGCACGTCGCAGTCGAGCACGATCGTGTTCTCGCCGAGGGCGGTCACGTCGACGACGGCGCGCAGCGCGCGGCCGATGAGGCGGGAGATCTCGTGCGTGCGGCCGCCGATCTTGCCCTTGACCGACTCCCGCTGGCTGCGGTCGTTCGTGGCGCGGGGGAGCATCGCGTACTCGGCGGTGACCCAGCCCTCGCCGGACCCCTTCTTCCAGCGCGGCACGCCCTCGGTGAACGACGCGGTGCACAGCACGCGGGTCTTGCCGAACTCGACCAGCACGGAGCCCTCGGCGTTCTCGGTCCAGCCGCGGGTGATGGTCACCGGGCGGAGCTGGTCGGGCGTGCGGCCGTCGGCGCGCAGGGCGGCCTCGGAAGCGGGGGAAGTCATGCCGCCACCCTATGCGAGCGCCCGCCCGGCCCGTCCGGCGCCGTGGGCGGGTGCGGGGCGGCACGTAGGGTTGTCCGGTGCAGCTCACCGCCACGGACCTCGCGTTCGCCTACCCCGGCCGCCCGGTGCTCGACGGCGTGAGCCTGCGCGTGTCCGACGGCACCCGGCTCGGCGTGGTGGGGGAGAACGGCTCCGGCAAGTCGACGCTCCTGCACCTGCTCGCGGGGGACCTGCACCCGGCGCGCGGCGCGGTGCGCCGGCGCGGCACCGTCGCGCTGGTGGAGCAGGAGCTGGCCGCGGGGTCCGGGGAGACGGTCGGCGACCTGGTGCGCAGCACGCTCGCCGGGCTGCGCGCGCTCGCCGCGGAGATCGAGAAGGAGGCCGCGTCCTTCGACCACGAGACCGGGGACCTGCGCCGCCTGTCCGGGCTGCTCGCCCGCGCGGAGCACCTCGCCGCGTGGGACGCGGACCGGCGGGTCGACGTGGCGCTCACCCGCCTGGGCGCCGTGCGCGACCTCGACCGGCGCCTGGACACGCTGTCCGTCGGGCAGCGGTACCGGGTGCGTCTGGCGTGCCGGCTCGCGGAGCGCGCCGACCTGCTGCTGCTCGACGAGCCCACCAACCACCTCGACGACTCCGCGATCGAGTTCCTCACCGGAGAGCTGGTCGCGTGGCAGGGCGGCGTCGTCGTCGTGACGCACGACCGCGAGCTGCTGGACGACGTCGCCACCGCCATCCTCGACCTCGACCCGTCGATGGACGGCAAGCCGGTGCTCTACGGGCAGCCTGGCTACCTCGCCTACCGGTTCGCCAAGAACCAGGCGCTGCACCGGTGGCGGCAGCGCTACCGCGCCGAGCAGGAGCGCGCCCGGGTGCTGGCCGAGCGCCTCGACGCGTCCTACGAGGGGCTCTCCGACGAGTGGCGACCGGCCAAGGGGTCGCAGAAGCATCGCCGCGCCACCCGTGCCCGCATCCACGTCAAGGCCGCGGACCGCCTCGTGCAGCAGCTCGAGGCGGAGGCCGTCGAGGTGCCGGTGCCGCCGGCACGCCTCGCCTTCCCGGACCTGCCGTCCATGTCGCCCGGGTGGGACCCGGGCGACCCCCTCGTCGAGGTCCGCTCGCCCCGGGTGCTGGCCGACGACGGCGGCGTGCGGCTCGACCTGCCCGGCACGCGCGTGGTGGTGCCGCCGTCGGGCCGGCTGCTCGTCGTCGGTCCGAACGGCGCGGGCAAGTCGACCCTGCTGGCCGCGCTGGCCGGCCGGGTGGCGCTCGCGCGCGGCAGCCGGACCATGACCCCCGGCGCACGCCTGGGCGTCGTGGCGCAGGAGACGGCGCTCGCGGGCCTGACGGCGGCCCCGGTCACGGCGCCGACGTCGCCGGCGGACGGCGAGGACGCGGGGCCGCCGTCGGGCTTCGACGCGTACGCGGCGGAGGCGCTGGAGCTGCTGAGCCGTGGCGAGCTCGACCCGGAGCACGTGGTGCCGGTGGCCGCCCTCGGGCTGCTCGGCGAGGAGGACCTGGAGCGCCCGCTCGCCGAGCTGTCGGCGGGGCAGCGGCGGCGGTTCGAGCTCGCGCGGGCCCTCCTGCACGCCCCTCATCTGCTGCTGCTCGACGAGCCCACGAACCACCTCTCGGTGGACCTCGTGGACGAGCTGACCCGGGCGCTGATCGCCACGCCCGCCGCCGTCGTCGTCGCGACCCACGACCGGCGCATGCGCGCCGACCTGGCGGACTGGCCGGTGCTCGACCTCGGCGCCTGATCGGCCGGGCCGACGCGCTGGCGGGCAAACGGGCAGGCACAGGTCTAGACCACTGCGGGAATCTCTGACAGGGTGCGACGTGCATCAGAGTCGATCGAGAGGGTCAACATGTCAGCGCTGCCTGTTTCCCGTCCGTCGCGCCGCACCGTGCTCGCCGCCGGGGTCACGGTCCCCCTGCTCGCCGGGCTCGGCGTGCCGACGGCCTCCGCGAGCCCCGGGGCACGGGTCGTCCCTACGGCCCCGCCCCTGCTGCCGGCGCCCCAGCGATATAGCCCCGGGGGGCCGGGCCTGCCGATCGTCGCCGCCCGACGCATCGCGCTCGTCGGCGACGAGGCCGACATGCTGCGGTCCGAGGCCGCCCTGCTCGCGCGCGACCTCCGGCTCGCGGGACTGCTCGACCATCACCTGGAGGTCCTGACGACGGCCCGGCCGCGCCGGACCGACATCGTGCTCGAGGTCGCGGACCTCCCCGAGGTCCCGCATCCCGAGGGTTACGTGCTGAGCACTGGCCACGGGATCCGGATCTCGGCGCCGTCGCGCGCCGGGGTGTTCAGCGGAACGCGCACCCTGCTCCAACTGCTTCGCTCGGGAGGTCGCCCGGGCGGCGTCGTCGTCGACTGGCCGGAACTGGACGAGCGCGCCCTCATGCTCGACATCGGCCGCAAGTACTTCAGCCCGGACTGGATCAAGGCACTCATCAGCGAGATGGCCTACCTGAAGATGAACACGCTCCAGCTGCACATCTCGGAGGGGCTCGGGTTCGGCGTCGAGTCCGAGACCCACCCGGAGATCGCATCCCCGCAGCACCTCACCAAGGCCGAGGTCCGGGACATCCTCGACTTCGCGCGGGCGCACCACGTGCGCGTCCACCCGGACGTGGACAGCCCCGGCCACATGGACCACATCCTGGCGTTCCACCCGGAGCACCAGCTGGTGCTCCGCGACGGCACCCGGCACCCGGGGTACCTGGACATCAGCCGGCCGGGCGCGCGGGCGCTCGTGCGCGAGATCGTCGAGGAGATGTGCGAGCTTTTCGACGGCACGGTGTTCCACCTCGGCGGCGACGAGTACTTCCCCGCGCCGTGGCAGGGCACCGGGCCGGACGTGATTTCGGACGAGTCGGCCCCGCAGCTCGTCGACTATGCCCGGCAGGTCACGGGCAACCCGGCGGCGACGGCGCTCGACGCCTATGAGGCCTACCTCAACGAGCTCGCCGGGCTGGTCCGCGCGCACGGGTTCACGCCCCGCGTGTGGAACGACGACATCCGCCCGGGCGAAGGGGTGTCGCGGATCGACCCGCGCACGCAGGCGGACGTGTGGATCCGGTGGAACACGAGTAAGCCCACCGCGGCCGACTACGCGGCCGCGGGCCACGACCTGATCAACTCCAACGGTGACTACCTGTACTTCATCCTGACGTCGGAAGGGCTGGGCCAAGGGCCGTACAAGAACCCCCGGGGGATCTACGAGCGGTGGACTCCCCGGACCTTCATGGGCGCGGCTGGCAGCGCCGGTGACTTCGAGCTGCCGGCGGGGAGGCCCGTGGTCGGCGCCCATCTCTCCGTGTGGTGCGACTCGCCCGACGCCATGACGCAGGAGGAGGTCGCGGAGCAGCTGCAGGAATGGCTCCAGGTCTTCGCCCAGCAGGTCTGGGGCTCGCCCCGGCCGGTGGAGTCCTTGGCCGAGCTGAGGTCGGTCGTGCTCTCGGCCGTCGGGACCGCCCCTGCCTGACCCCGGGCCCTGGCCCCGTACAGTCGCGTCCGCACCACGAACCTGTCCTCCGGGACGCACGCGCCCATCGTCGGTTCGCGGGCTGGGTCGCCGCGGCTCCGTGGGACATCCCCTCCTGAAGGACGTCGAGTACTGGGGCATGCTGCGCGACGACCCGAGCGCGATGGAGACCCTGTTCGCGGTCTTCGCCAACGTGCTCGAGCTCGATGACCAGGGCAAGCCGGTGATCGAGAAGGACGCCGAGCGGCGGGCCGCGGGCGTGGCTCCACCGGTACTGCACCGGCCGGTTGCCCGAGGGCGAGGCGGATCGCGAGGCCTGGGAGGTTGCGCTCCACCGAGCGCGGCGCGTGCGGCACTTCCCGGCCGGTCCCGCCCTCGCGGGCACGGTGCCCTACCCTCGGCCCGTGGCCACCGACCCGCTCGCCCCCGCCACCCCTGTCGCGCCGGGGCGGGAGGCGCGCGCGCTCGTCGACCGGCACGCGCGCATGGCCGGCGCGGCGCAGTCCGTGCTCGACCACCTCGACGGTGCGGTCGTCGCCGTCGCCGCGTGGGTGCACGACGACGAGCGCCGGCGGGTGCGCGAGGAGCTCGCCCGCATCGACAGCGCCCGCCTGGGCGAGATGACGGAGCGCAACCTGCGCCTGGCCGCCGTCCAGGCGGCGGGGTACCTGACCGCCGCGGACCTGCTCGACGTCGAGGCGCGCGACCTCGCGGCCCTGCCCGGCGTGGGCGACACGACGGCGCGCGGCGTGGTGGCCGCCGTCGCGCAGCTCGCCGGCGCGGCCGCCGGCCTGCAGCCGCTGCGCATCGGGATCGACCGGGCCGGGCTGCCCACGCCCGACGGCGCCGAGCGGCTCCTGGCGCTCCTGCACCGGGTGATGCGGCTGCGGCCGCTCGTCGAGCCGCACCGCACCGCGCTCATCGACTACGCCTCGACCGTCGCGGCCGCGCTGCCGGCGGCGCGCCGCGCCCGCCACGCCGCCCGGCTCTGGCTGGCCCTGCCCGGCACGCGCCGCGCGGCGGCCGCCGCCCTCGCCTCGCTGCAGGCGTGGGACGCCTCGCCCGTCCTCGCCGACCTGCCCGCGACGCTCGACGCGCTCGGCGCCGCCGTCCGGGAGCCCGACCCCGGCGTGCTCGACCTCGCCGCCGACTTCGAGCGGCGCTCCGCCGAGTACTACACGACCCTGGTCGGCATCGTGCCGCAGGCGCAGGACGCCCTCGCCGCGCGCGGGCTCCTGCCGCAGGCCCTCGTCGACCGGGTCGGCGCGCACCCGCTCGACCTCGGCGCGATGCGGGTGTCGCTGCGCGGGTACCAGGAGTTCGGCGCGCGGTTCGCGCTCAACCAGGGCAGGGCGCTCCTCGGCGACGAGATGGGGCTCGGCAAGACCGTCCAGGCGCTCGCGGTGATGGCGCACCTGGCGGCGTGCGGTGAGCGACGGTTCCTCGTGGTCTGCCCGGCGAGCCTGCTCGCGAACTGGGCGCGGGAGGTGGAGCACCGGACCACGCTCACGGCGCACCGCCTGCACGGGGAGGGGCGCGACGCCGCGATCGCGGCGTGGGCCGCCGAGGGCGGCGTGGGTCTCACCAGCTTCGAGGGGCTCCCGGCGGTGCCGACCGACGTGGGCGAGGTGGGCCTCGTCGTCGTCGACGAGGCGCACTACGTGAAGAACCCCCGCACCCGGCGGGCGCGGGCGGTGGGCCGCTGGGCGCGCCTCGTGTGGCGGCTGCTGTTCCTCACCGGGACGCCGATGGACAACAGGCTCGACGACTTCCTCGAGCTCGTGCGGGTGCTGCAGCCGGACCTGGTCGCGCAGCTCCCGGCGCACCTGGGGCTGCTCGGCCCGGACGCGTTCCGGCGCACCGTGGCGCCGGCCTACCTGCGTCGTAACCAGGAGGACGTGCTGGTCGAGCTCCCGGGGATCATCGCCGCCGACAGCTGGGTGGACCTGACCCGCGGCGACGACCGCGCCTACCGCGACGCCGTCGCCGCGGGCAACCTCATGGCGATGCGGCAGGCTGCGTGGTCGGCCGGCGCGCACGGCGACCCCGCCGCCTGCGCCAAGCTCTCGCGGCTGCTCGAGATCGTCGATGAGGCGCGCGACGAGGGCCGCAGCGTCGTCGTCTTCTCCTACTTCCGGGCCGTGCTGGACACCGTGGCCGCGACCCTGGGCGCCCGCGGCGCGCGCGTGCACGGCCCGCTGACGGGCGACGTGCCGGTCGCCGACCGGCAGGGGGTGGTCGACGCGTTCGGCGCCGACGACGGCGGCGCCGTGCTGGTGGCCCAGATCTCCGTGGGCGGGACCGGGCTCAACCTGCAGGCGGCCAGCGTCGTGGTGCTGTGCGAGCCGCAGCTCACGCCCACCGCCGAGGAGCAGGCGGTCGCGCGGCTGCACCGGATGGGCCAGGTGCGGTCGGTCCACGCCCACCGGCTGCTCGCGGAGGACGGCGTGGACGAGCGGGTCGTGCAGCTGCTGGCGGGCAAGCAGCAGGTGTTCGACGACTACGTCCGCACGTCGAGCGTGGCGGCCGCCGCGGTGGCCGCGGTGGACGTCACCGAGGGCTCGCTCGCGCGCGACGTCGTGGCCTGGGAGCAGGCGCGCCTCGGGTACGGGCCGTGGTGGGTGGGCCTGGAGGACGGGGAGGGCGTGGCGGGGCGGGCCGCCGGCGGCTGACGCCCAGGATCAGCCGGCCGCGCGCCCGTCCGGCGCCGCGGGCAGCCGCCGGTCCGCCCACCCCGCCAGGAGCGCGAGCAGCAGGAACATCGCCGCCACGAGGCCGGCGTTCACCAGCGCGCGGCCCAGGCCCAGCTCTCCGACGTCGAGGAACGGGTACGGGTACCAGCCGACGGCCGCGCCCCGCACGAACGTGTAACCGATCCACGCGAGCGGCCCCACCACCGACCAGGCGACGGTCCGGGCGTCCACCCGCGGCCGCGGCCCGGCGAGCAGCCACACGACGACCGCGAGCACGGGCGAGGCCATGTGCAGCAGCACGTTCGACAGCTGCCCGGCCTGCGTGAGGCCGGGCACGGTGCCCGCGAGCACCGTGTTGTAGACGACGCCCGTGACGACGATGCACAGCAGGGCGTCGAGGTGGACGACGCGCAGCAGGCGGCCGTCGCGGGCGGGGTCGAGGGCGAGCAGCACCGACACGACGCCGACGCCCACGTTGGACAGGACCGTGAAGTAGGAGAACAGGCGGACCAGGCGCTCCGCCGTCGTGCCGGCCGCGCCCGGCCCGTCGACGAGGGCGATGACCAGCTCCATGAGGACGCCCCCGAGTGCCGGCAGGGCGACCAGCAGGTGCCCGGCCGACGCGGCCCGACGGCTCACGAGACGCGGCCCACCCAGGCCATCGCCTGCTTCACGATCGTGCCCTGCCCGTGGATCATCTCCGCCTGCACCGTGTCGCTGCAGGCCTCCTCGGGGGTGACCCACGCGAGGTCGAGTGCGTCCTGCTGCGGGCGGCAGTCGCCCGTCACCGGCACGACGTACGCCAGCGACACCGCGTGCTGGCGCGGGTCGTGGTAGGCGGTGATGCCCGGGGTGGGGAAGTACTCCGCCACCGTGAACGGCTGCGGCGACGCCGGGACCTGCGGCAGCGCCACCGGCCCCAGGTCCTTCTCGATGTGCCGCAGCAGCGCGTCGCGCACCCGCTCGTGGTAGAGCACGCGTCCGGAGACCAGCGCGCGCGTCATCGTGCCGAGCGGGGTGACGCGCAGCAGCAGCCCGACGGCGACCACGTCGCCCGAGTCGTCGACGCGCACCGGCACGGCGTCGACGTAGACGAGGGGCAGCTGCGCGCGCACGGCCGCGAGGTCCTCCGGCGTGAGC
Source organism: Isoptericola sp. NPDC057653 (assembly GCF_042799955.1). Taxonomy (NCBI): domain Bacteria; kingdom Bacillati; phylum Actinomycetota; class Actinomycetes; order Micrococcales; family Promicromonosporaceae; genus Isoptericola; species Isoptericola sp. NPDC057653. The sequence goes on from NZ_JBHVHP010000001.1 coordinate 2,114,901, forward strand.
CAGCCGGCGGGCTGCGGCTCGTCGGGGTAGAACTCGTCGTCACCAGGGAACTCGGCCGTGTCCGTCACAGGTCGTTTCTACCAGCCCGCACCCCGCCCCACCCCGCCGCAGCGCGCGGGGACGGGTGCCCCGGGAATACTGAGGAGCGTCCCGGCGCTGTGCGCAGGAGACCCCCTGATGGAAGGACACCCATGGCCACCGTCGAGCTGACCGACGACACGTTCGAGAAGACCGTCACCGACAACGACATCGTGCTCGTCGACTTCTGGGCCGAGTGGTGCGGCCCGTGCAAGCAGTTCGGGCCGGTCTTCGAGGCGTCGTCCGAGGAGAACGCGGACGTCGTGCACGCGAAGATCGACACCGAGGCGCACCAGCGCATCGCCGCCGCCGCGGGCGTGAGCGCCATCCCGACGCTCATGGCGTTCCGCGAGGGCGTGCTCGTCTTCAACCAGGCCGGCGCGCTGCCCGCCCCCGCTCTCAAGCAGGTCGTCGAGGCCGTCAAGGGCCTCGACATGGACGAGGTGCGCTCGCAGATCGCCGCCGCGAACGACGGCGCCCCGCAGGCCTGATCGCCGCGACGCCGGCACCACGCACGACGGCCGCCCCGGGGCTTCCCGGGGCGGCCGTCGTGCGTGGTGCTCCATGTCGGGGGATCGAACTAGTGTTCGATGCATGGGTCGGCGCAGAACGTACACCGAGGAACTGCTCGCGGACGCAGCGGCGAACGCCACCTCCTACGCGGATGTCCTTCGGTATCTCGGCGTCCCGCTGCGCAGCGGCTCGTACAGTCACATCGCCAAGAGGATCAAAGAGTTCGGTATCGACACGAGCCACTTCACGCGCCAACGGCGTAAGTACACGGCTGAGGTGCTTTCGGCTGCGTCTGCGCAGTCCGACTCGGTCGCCGGCGTCCTTCGTCGCCTGGGGTTGACGCAGACCGGCGGCACTCATGCCCACATCAGCCGGATGCTGAAGAGACTGGAGATCGACACAAGCCATTTCCGCCGCGACCAGGGATCGCGGCGAGTCGGTAGCAGGTTGTCGGCGGCGGACGTCTTGGTCCGTGACCTGTCGGCGACGAGGAGGCGCCCGCCGCACCAGCTGCGCAGGGCGCTGCTCGAGGTCGGCCGGGCGTACGTCTGCGAGGGATGTGGGTGCGACGGTCAGTGGCGGGGCGCGCCGCTCACGCTGCACGTCGACCACATCAGCGGGGAGTTCCGGGACAATCGGGCGGAGAACCTACGCTTCCTGTGCCCCAACTGTCATGCGCAGACGCCGAACTTCGCAGGTCGGTCGCGAGGGCGGCACGGCCCGACGCGTGGTGTGGTCGGCCGCGCAGGCCCTGACGAGAATGCCGCCTAGCTACACTGGCGCCCGCTGGCCGGAGTGATGGAATTGGCAGACATGCGGCGTTTAGATCGCCGTGCCCTCAGGGCGTGCGGGTTCGACCCCCGTCTCCGGCACTCTCGCGAAGACCCTCAGTCGAGGCCGAGGGTCTTGCGCACCCGGGCGACGTGCCCGGTCGCCTTGACGTTGTACTGGGCCACGACGATGGTGCCGTCGGGGTCGACGACGACGGTGGAGCGGATGACGCCCACGTACGTCTTGCCGTAGTTCTTCTTCTCGCCCCAGGCGCCCCACGCCTCGAGCGCGGTGTGCTCGGTGTCGGCGAGGAGGGGGAACGTCAGGGCGTCGCGCTCGGCGAACTTCGTGAGCTTGTCCACGCCGTCGGGGGAGACGCCGACGACCGCGTAGCCGGCGCCCTGCAGGGAGGCGAGCGAGTCGCGGAAGTCGCAGGCCTCGGTGGTGCAGCCCGGCGTCATGGCGGCCGGGTAGAAGTACACGACGACGCCCTTGCGGCCCGGCTCGGCGAGCGCGTCGGCCAGCGAGAAGGTGCCGGTGGTGTGGCCGGTGCCCGTCGCGTCGGGGAGGACGGCGGGCAGCTCGAGGGCGGGGGCGGCGTCGCCGACGGCGAGACGGGTCACGGGGGCTCCTTCGGGATGCGTGCTTGAGGGCTGCGTGCGGTCGCCCGGCGACGGGTCGCGGGCGCGGGCTCGGCGTCGAGCCTAGACTCCCCGGTCGTCTAGCGTGGGGCCCGTGACCGACGCCACGCCCCGCACCACGCCCGACGGCAAGCCGCTGCCCATCCGGATGCTGCACGACCGGCTGCTGGTGCAGCCGGAGGTCGACTCGTCCGAGCGGCAGTCGACGGCGGGGCTCGTGATCCCCGCGACGGCGTCCGGGCCCAAGCGGCTCGCGTGGGCCCAGGTGGTGGCGAAGGGCGAGCACGTGCGCCAGGTGGCCGTGGGCGACCGCGTCCTCTACGACCCGGAGGACCGCGCCGAGGTGGACCTCGGCGGCACCGACTACGTGCTGCTGCGCGAGCGCGACGTGCACGGCGTCACCGAGACCGACGACGACTCGGGCGCGACCGGCCTCTACCTCTGACGGTCGCCGCCCCTGGCGTCCGTGCCCGCCGTCGCTACGGTGGGCCCATGACCGGCGACGACGCCCGACCCGCGGACCCTCTCGACCTGCTCGCGCTCGACGACGAGCTGAGCCCCGCGGAGCGCGCGACGCGCGACCGCGTGCGGGCGCTGGTGGACGAGCACGTCCGCCCGCACGTCGCGGGGTGGTTCGCGGACGGCGTCTTCCCGCGCGACCTGGTGCCCCGGCTCGCGGAGGCGGGCCTGCTCGGCATGCACCTGGAGGGCTACGGCTGCGCCGGCCGGTCGGCGGTCGAGTACGGGCTCGCGATGGCCGAGCTCGAGGCGGGCGACTCGGGGATCCGCACGTTCGTGTCGGTGCAGGGCTCGCTGGCGATGTCGGCGATCGCGAAGCACGGGTCGCCGGCACAGCGCGAGCGGTGGCTGCCGGGGATGGCGGCGGGGGAGACGATCGGCTGCTTCGCGCTCACCGAGCCCGCCGCCGGGTCCGACCCGGCGGCGATGCGGACCACCGCGACCCGCGAGGGCGACGCGTGGGTGCTCTCCGGCCGCAAGCGCTGGATCGGGCTCGCGTCGATCGCGGACGTCGCCGTGGTGTGGGCGCGTGCGTCGGACCCGACCGAGGGCGAGCACAGCGCGGAGGCGCGGCCGCGCGTCCGCGGGTTCCTGGTGCCGACCTCGACGCCCGGTTTCGTCGCGACCCCGATCGAGCCGAAGCTCTCCCTGCGGGCGTCCGTCCAGTGCGACGTCGTGCTCGACGACGTACGCCTGCCGGCCGACGCGATCCTGCCGCTGCACCCGGGCCTGGCCGGGCCGTTCGCGTGCCTCGACGAGGCGCGGTACGGCATCGCGTGGGGCGCGACCGGGGCGGCCCGCGACTGCCTGGACTCTGCGCTGCGGCATGCGGGGGAGCGGGTCCAGTTCGGCCGGCCCCTGGCGGCCTTCCAGCTCACCCAGGCGAAGCTGGTGGACATGGCGCTCGAGGTCTCGCGGGGGCAGCTCCTCGCCCTGCGCCTGGGGCGGCTCAAGGACGCCGGGCGGCTGGAGCCGCACATGATCTCGGCGGGCAAGCTCGCCAACGTGCGGGGCGCGATCGAGGTGGCCCGGACCGCCCGCACGGTCCTCGGCGGCGACGGGATCACCCTCGAGCACCCGCCGATGCGGCACGCCGCGAACCTCGAGTCGGTGCGCACGTACGAGGGCACCGACGAGGTGCACACGCTGATCCTCGGCCGGCACCTGACGGGCGTGCAGGCGTTCCGCTGAGCCGGCGCGCGCGCGACGGGCGGCTGTCGCCGAGGTCACAGACCTGACCGGGCACGACGGTTTCTCGACACGTGCTGACGGCTGGTAATGTTTCACACCGCCGGCGCCATTAGCTCAATTGGCAGAGCAGCTGACTCTTAATCAGCGGGTTCGGGGTTCGAGTCCCTGATGGCGCACCAGCAACGAGGTCCTCGCTCCGCGAGGGCCTCGTCGTGCGAGGACCGCCCGGGCGCGAGCCGTGGGCGTCCTCTGGCCACGCGCCATTAGCTCAATTGGCAGAGCAGCTGACTCTTAATCAGCGGGTTCGGGGTTCGAGTCCCTGATGGCGCACCACCCAGCCCCGTCCGGCATCGCCGGGCGGGGCTTCGTCGTCCCCGTCCGCCTGTCGAGACCACGTCCAGACGTCGTCCAGAGTTCTCCCGGTCGCCCGCGGCACGCACCGGAAAGTTCACCCGGCCTGGGAAACCTGGTGCCCCGGGTGAGCCCGGGCTGCCTGGCGGGAGCGCCCTTCCCCTCATCGACGACAGGAAGGACGGCACGCTGATGCGGCCGAACCCCTCAGGACGCCTGCGCGCGTCCACCGTCGCCGCGTGCGTCGTGGCGGCGTCGCTGGCGATACCGAGCGCCGGCCTCGCGCCGGCGACGGCGACGCCCACGAGCCCGCCCGGGACCCCGGCCGCGAGCCGGACGGCGGACGCGACGGGCGACACCACCGACGGCCGGTTCCCCGGGTTCCCCGGCTGGCCCGACGCCCCCACGACGTCGGACGGCGCCGCGAAGCACGGCACGCCGGGCAAGCCGGGGAAGCCGGGCAAGCCCGGGACGGCGCCCACGCTGACGCCGAAGGACGGCGCCCACCTCTCGGGCACCACCCGGGTCGCGGCGGCCCCGACGACGGCAGGCGACCCGGTCGGGCGGATCACGGTGGACGGGGCGGACCTGCCCGGCGCCGCCGCGACGGCCGGCACGTCCGCGCTGACGTTCGACGTCGGCAGCAACTCCGCCGACGTCGCGTTCGGCAACTACCTCGTGGTCAACGGGCACCGCGTGGCGCAGGAGCGCACGTGGGTGTCGGAGCGCGTCGAGGTGCCCGTGCCCGACGAGTGGCTGGTGCAGGGCGCCAACACGGTCGAGATCCACGCCGGCGGGATCGACTCCTCGTGCGGCGTGAACTTCGACGACTTCGTGGTGTCGGAGGTGCAGCTCGAGCTGCTCGGTGAGACCGCCGTCGACACCGGCGACGCGTTCACCTACTCGATGGGCGACGGCTCCTGCGGCAGCAACACCTCCTACGTCAAGGAGGCGACGGTGACGTTCGAGGTCGCGGGCGTGCCGGGGGCCACCACGGGCCTCGCCGCGGACGTCGACACGACGGCCCTCGCGAACGGCGCGCACGAGATCGTCGCGACCACGCGGTCCGGCGCGAGCACGACGCACACCGTACGGGTCAACAACTCCCCGGTCGGCGCGCCCGCGCTCTCGCCGGAGGACGGCACGCTGACGCGCGGCGTGCAGACGGTGACCGCCTCCGCGGCCGCGGACGGCGAGGGCGGCACGGCGTCGCTCACGGTGGACGGCGAGCCCGCCGCGGGTCCGCCGACCCTCGGCGACGGCGTCTCGGTGTTCTCGTTCGACGTCGGCACCAACTCGATCGAGACCCGCTACCAGAACCACCTGGTCGTCAACGGCACGCAGCTCGACCTGCGCGGCCCCGGTGGCCGTGACCTCGTCTCCGAGCGGGTCCAGGTGGGCGTCCCGAACCGCCTGCTGCACCCCGGGAGGAACACGATCGTGCTGGTCGCGGGCGACGTCTCCTCCTCGTGCGGCGCGAACCTCGACGACTTCACGGCGTCGGACCTCGCGCTGAGCGTCGCCGACGGCACGGTCACGCCCCCGGCCGACCTCCAGGCCACCTACGCCATGGGCGACGGCAGCTGCGGCTCCAGCACCTCCGCGCTGCCGAAGGTCGAGCTCGACTGGACGATCGACGCGGCCGGCGAGACGGCGTTCCCGGCGCTGGGCCACGGCGAGGCCACCGTGTCGTTCGCCGTCGGGTCCAACTCGCTCGACGGGTCCGCGAGCAACCTGCTGCGGATCAACGGCGTCGAGCGTCGCATCGACCAGACGATCGTGGGCGGCCGCGGGGAGATCACGTTCCCCAACGAGTGGCTGCTGCCCGGCTGGAACGAGGTCGACGTCGTCACCGGCGCGTTCGGGAACGACTGCAACCTGGACGACTTCACCATCTCCGACGTCGTCCTGACGCCGGCGTCGGGCACGGCGCAGCAGCAGAACGCCGCGGCGTCGTACGCGCTCGGCGACGGCACCTGCGGGTCCAACCTCAACTCCTTCCGCCAGGTCGACCTCCACTTCCTCGTGGACGCCCCGGCGCGCGGCCTGCGTGCCGACGTCGACACCGCGGACCTCGAGGACGGCGAGCACGAGCTCGCGGCGACGTCGACCACCGGCGAGCGGGCGACCCGCGTCCTCGAGACGGACAACACGGCGCCGAAGGTCGCGTCCTCGACGCCGGCCGCCGGTGCGAAGCTCACGAGCACCGTCCCGCTGGCGGTGGAGCTCACCGACCCCCGCGGCGTGGTCGGCGACCCGCAGGTGACGCTCGACGGCGAGGCCGTCGCGCTCGGCGCCCCGGTCGGGCCCGGCCTGCCCGCGGGCGAGCACACGCTGCGGGTGGCGACCTCCGACTCGCTCGGCAACAGCGCCACGCGCGAGATCACGTTCACGAGCGCCGGCGTCCCCGACGTCCCGTCCGACCTCGCCCCCGCCACCGGGACGACGGGCGCCGGGACCTCGGTGCAGCTCTCGGCGCGCGTGGCAGGCCCGGACGGCGGCAAGGTCACCGCGTCGTTCGCGCAGGCCGACGTGCTGCTGCCGGGCGAGGTGCGGCAGGGCACGGCGGACGCCGTGCCGACCGAGCTGAACCCGCGCGGGGCCACGAAGGCCTCCGCGAAGGGCCTGGCCGCCGGCGACGGGAAGACGCTCGCGTCCCCGCAGGCCGACGACGTCGCCTACCAGCGCTTCGACGTGCGGGTGAAGACCGCCGAGGAGCACCCGGTGGTGCGCTGGAGCGGCACCGCCGACCCGGCCCGCGAGGTCTCCCTGCTGGTGTGGGACGTGAAGGCGAAGGCCTGGGACACGATCGCGGCGTCCCGTGGCCAGGCCGAGGGGGACACCGTCCTGGTCGCGCCGGCCGGCCCCGAGCACCGCGACCGCGGCGTCGTGCACGTCATGGTCGCGGCCACGGACCCGTTCGCGGACGACCTCGACGCGGGCCCGGAGGGCTTCGCCGACCCGGCCGACTACGACTTCTCCATCGCGCACATGACCGACACCCAGTACCTGTCGGAGGGCGCGGTCGAGCCGGAGACCGCCGAGGAGCGGGCCGTCTGGGAGTCCGCGTACGCGGGCGTCACCGACTGGATCGCCGAGAACGCCGACGAGCGCAAGATCGCGTTCGTGTCGCACACCGGCGACCTCATCGAGAACAACATCCGCGAGCCGAAGGACGACGCCACGCGCGACGAGGTGACCGGCGAGTTCGAGGTCTCCTCCCGGCTGCAGGCGACGATCGACGGCATCCCCAACTCGGCCGTCGCGGGCAACCACGACAACTGGTCGGGGGCGGCCGGTGGCGCCGACTCGTACAACCGGTACTTCGGTCCCGACCGCTACCAGGCCGCGGCCGAGTCGTGGGAGAACGCCGAGTACGGGTCGTGGCGCGAGGGCGACAACTCCAACCACTACGTCCTGTTCTCCGCCGGCGGCCTGGACTTCGTCGCCGTCGGCATGGGCTACGGCGTCACCCGCGAGGAGGCCGAGTGGGCCGACGGGATCTTCGAGCGGTACGCCGACCGCAACGGCATCCTCATGACCCACGCGTACCTCGAGGCCAGCACGCAGGAGGACGGCCGGGACGCGGGCTTCGCCGCGCCGGACGGCTCCCCGCTGTACAAGTACGTGGTCCAGCCGAACGACAACGTCTTCCTCGTGCTCGCGGGCCACGTGCACGGCGTCACGACCAACGTGAAGCCGCAGGTCGGGCAGATCGCGGACGGCGTCGTGGAGCTCCTCGCGGACTACCAGGCCTTCACCGTGCCCGCCCAGCGGGTCGGCCTCGCCGGCATCGGCGGCCACGACCCGGCCGAGCGGCTGCGCTTCGGGGCGTCGTACTTCCGGCTGCTGCAGTTCGACGTCGACCGGGCCGAGATGAACGTGGACACCTACTCGCCGTTCCTCGACGACTTCGGCGCCGACGAGTGGGACCCCGACGCCCGCTACGACTCCACCGCGGACAACATGGTGCTGCCCGTGGACCTCACCACCCGCACCACGTCGTTCGTCACGGACTCGCTGGCCGTGTACGCGCCGACGCGGGTGATCGGGCGCGAGACGGTGGCCTCCGGCGAGGTCGCGGCGGTGCGCTGGGACCGCCTCAAGAAGGACACCCAGTACGCCTGGATCGTCACGGCCACCACGCGCGGGGGCGGCGTCACCGCCGCCGAGCCGGCGATCCTCACCACCGGGGGCGGCAAGCGGTGACCTTCCGCACCCGGGCCAGGACGGCGTCGCGTCGCGGCGCCGTCCTGGCGGCCCTCGCCGTCCTCGGCCTCACCGGCCTCGCCGCCGTGGCGGTGGCCCCGACCGCCGCCGCGCACGACGCCACCACCGACGCGTACGCGCGGGTCACGGCCGGCGGCGGCGCGGACGTGCACGTCGAGCTCGACCTCGAGTACGACCTGCTCATGAAGTCCGCCTGGCTCACGGCCGAGGCGTACGACGCGCGCGGCGCGGCCGCGCAGGACGCGCAGCTCGCGCAGCACGCCGACGAGGTCGCGGCCTACGTCACCGAGCGGTTCCAGGTGGCCGCCGGAGACGACCGTTGCACCCCGGCGCTCGCGGGCGACCCGACGGTCGGCGACCGCGGCGGGACGCCGTACGCCACGGTCGTGCTCGACTACGCCTGCCCGGTCGGATCCGACGGGAGCGCGGAGACGCACACGCTGTTCAGCGCGCTGTTCCCCGGCTCCGAGACCTTCGTGCACACCACCGAGACGATGGTCGCCCTCGACCTCGACGACGAGCAGGGGTCCGCCGTGCTCACGCCGTCGGAGCCGACCGTCACGACGGGGGAGCACCGGGCGGCGCACCGGCTCGGCGCGTTCTTCGTGCTCGGGGCGGAGCACCTGCTGCTCGGCCCCGACCACCTGCTGTTCCTCCTGGCGCTCATCGTCGGGTCGCGGCGCCTGCGCGACGTCGTCCTGGTGGCGACCTCGTTCACCGTGGCGCACTCGGTGACGTTCCTGCTCGCGGCGACGGGCGCCGTGCGAGCGCCCGGCGCGGTGGTGGAGCCCGTCATCGCGATCTCCATCGCCGCGGTCGCCGCCGGGCACCTGTGGGCCCTGCGGCCCGGCGCGCCCCCTCGGCCCGACACCCTGGGCGACGCGGCGCGCGAACCGCGCGCACGGTGGCACGACCTGACGCGGGCGGACGTCACGCGTCTCGCCGTCGTCTTCGCCTTCGGCCTGGTGCACGGGCTCGGCTTCGCCGGCGCGCTGGGGCTCGACGAGCCGTGGTCGTGGGGGCTGCTCGGGTCGCTGCTCGTGTTCAACGTGGGCATCGAGGCGGTGCAGCTCGGGCTGATCGCCGTGGCGTTCCCGCTGCTCGTGCTGCTGCGGCGCCGCGCGCCCCGTACCGCGCGGTGGGTGACGGCGGCCGCGGCCGCCGCCGTCGCGGCCGTCGGGCTGTTCTGGTTCGTGGAGCGCGTGCTCGGGTCGGGCTGACGGCGCGCGCCGGGCCGCGAACGGGCGGACGATGTGTCGATGATCTCCACCGAGCTCGCGGCCCGGCTGCGCGACGCGGGGCTGGTCTGGCGCCCGGCCGACGGCGACCGGTTCCGGATCGACGCCCCTGAGCTGTCCACGGACGTCTTCACCGTCAGCACGATGACGATCCAGGCGCACGAGTACCCGACGGGCACGATCCTCGGGTTCAACGGCACCACCGAGTGGGCGCTCGACTCCGTGGCCATCGAGGACGCCCTCTGGCTCCCGCGCGAGGACCAGCTGCGCGACCTGCTGCGCTCGACCTTCCTCGGGCTGCGGCGCAGCACGCCCGACGGCGCGCGGGACCGGTACGAGGTCGACGTCGAGCTGCTGGGCGAGCAGCGGACCTTCGCCGACGACGACCCCGCGGAGGCGTACGGCGCGGCCCTGCTCGCCCTCGTGGAGCTCAGCTCCTGACCGGCCGGGGGCCCGCGCCGACTACCCTGGAGCCGTGCCCGATCCCGTGACCTCCGAGCCGACCGAGCCCTCGACCGACACCGTCGACCCGCGCTACCGCCGGCAGCCGGTCAGCTTCGTGCGGCGCAGCGCGCGCCTCACGGCCGCGCAGCGCAAGGCGTGGGATACCCGGCGCGACCGGTACCTCGTCGAGGTGCCCCGCGACCTCGCGGTGACGTCCGTCGACCCGGGGTGGCGGCTCGAGCCGGCGCAGGTCTTCGGCCGGACGGCGCCGCTGGTCGTGGAGGTCGGCTCCGGCCAGGGCGAGGCGATCGTGGCGGCCGCGGCCGCGCACCCCGAGCGCGACCACCTGGCCGTCGAGGTGTACACCCCGGGCCTCGCACAGGCCATCGTGCGGGCAGGGCACGCCGGCGCCGACCCGGGGCGCGACGGCGGAGCGCCGGGCAACGAGCTCGGCAACCTCCGCCTCGCGCAGGCGAACGCGGCGGAGCTGCTCGCCACGGCCCTGCCCGAGGCGTCCGTCGACGAGCTGTGGGTGTTCTTCCCCGACCCGTGGCACAAGTCCCGTCACCAGAAGCGCCGGCTCGTCACCCCCGAGTTCGCCGGGCTGGCCGCGCGGGTGCTGCGCCCCGGCGGGGTGCTCCGCCTGGCCACGGACTGGGTGGAGTACGCGGACCAGATGGTCGAGGTGCTCGACGCCAGCGACGACTTCCGCAACGCGCACGGCCCCGGTGCCGCGGCGCCGCGCTTCGACGGGCGCGTGCTGACCGGCTTCGAGAAGAAGGGCACCGCGGCCGGCCGGGTCGTGACGGACCTGGAGTACGTGCGCCGCTGACGAGCCCGGCCCCGCGCGGGCGAGTTCTCGACGCGCCGTTTTGTGGCTTGCGCCACATGCGCCCCCTCTAGCAGGGTGTGCCTCGCGAAACGTTCTCGACCGGGGCAGCGTGGCCCCGGGCCGATCGCATGAGCCAACGGAGGCATCATGAGCGACCTGTCCACGGCGGAGCCGCCGCCAGGGGAGACCGAGTACCAGCGCGTGCAGCGGTCCGACGAGTTCCAGGGGCTGCGGCGCGCGTTCCGGAACTTCGTCTTCCCGATGACGGCCCTGTTCCTCGTCTGGTACTTCGTCTACGTCCTGCTCGCCAACTACGCCCACGACTTCATGAGCATCCGCCTGGGCGGGAGCAACATCACGGTCGGCCTGCTGTTCGGGCTCGGTCAGTTCGTCTCCACGTTCGCCATCACGATGCTCTACGCCCGCTGGGCCAACAAGAAGTTCGACGCGCGGGCCGACGCGCTGCGCCGTGAGATCGAGGAGGGCGAGCTGTGAGCGGCATCCTGTCCACGTCCGTCGCGGGTGTCGCGGGCACCCCCGTCGTCTCCGGGGCCGAGGCCACCGACGTCGGCAACCCCTGGGTGAACATCGGCATCTTCGCCGCGTTCGTGCTGGTCACGCTCGTGATCGTTTTCCGCGCGTCCCGGCAGAACAAGTCCGCCGCCGACTTCTACGCCGGCGGTCGCAACTTCACCGGGCCGCAGAACGGCACCGCGATCGCCGGCGACTACCTCTCGGCCGCGTCGTTCCTCGGCATCTGCGGCGCCATCGCGATCAACGGGTACGACGGCTTCCTCTACTCCATCGGCTTCCTCGTCGCGTGGCTCGTCGCCCTGCTGCTGGTCGCCGAGCTGCTGCGCAACACGGGCAAGTTCACGATGGCGGACGTGCTGTCCTTCCGGCTGCGCCAGCGGCCGGTCCGGATGGCCGCGGCGCTCGCCACCCTGCTGGTCGTCTTCTTCTACCTGCTCGCCCAGATGGCCGGCGCCGGCGGCCTCGTCGCCCTGCTGCTGGGCGTCGACAGCCGCGCCGGGCAGAGCCTCGTCATCGCCGTCGTCGGCGCGCTGATGATCCTCTACGTGCTGGTGGGCGGCATGAAGGGCACCACCTGGGTGCAGATCATCAAGGCGGTGCTGCTCATCGTGGGCGCCGCGATCATGACGTTCTGGGTGCTGGCCAAGTTCGGCTTCAACCTCTCCGACGTGCTCGGGGGCGCCGTCCAGGCGGCCGGCGAGGGCGGCGAGGCGCTGCTCGAGCCCGGCAAGCAGTACGGCCTGTCCGGCACCACGAAGCTGAGCTTCCTGTCCCTGGCGCTGGCCCTGGTGCTCGGCACGGCGGGCCTGCCGCACGTGCTCATGCGCTTCTACACGGTGCCCACCGCCAAGGAGGCCCGCCGCTCGGTGGTCTGGGCGATCTGGCTGATCGGCATCTTCTACCTGTTCACGCTGGTGCTCGGGTACGGCGCCGGAGCGCTGGTCGGCCCCGACGCGATCCTCAACGCGCCGGGCGGCGTGAACTCCGCGGCGCCGCTGCTGGCCTTCGCTCTCGGCGGGGAGATCCTGCTCGGCCTGATCTCGGCGGTGGCGTTCGCGACGATCCTCGCGGTGGTGGCCGGGCTCACGATCACGGCGGCGGCGAGCTTCTCGCACGACATCTACGCCAACGTCATCAAGAGGGGGAACGTCAAGCCGGACTCGGAGGTGCGGATCGCGCGCTGGACGGTCGTGGTGATCGGCGTCATCGCCATCGTGGGCGGCGTCTTCGCCCAGAACCAGAACGTCGCGTTCCTCGTGGCGCTCGCGTTCGCGGTGGCGGCCTCGGCCAACCTGCCGACGATCGTCTTCTCGCTGTTCTGGAAGCGGTTCAACACCTCGGGCGCGCTGTGGAGCATCTACGGCGGCCTGGTCTCCTGCATCGTGCTCATCGTGCTGTCGCCCACGGTGTCGGGCGACGAGAAGGCGATGTTCCCGTCCGCGGACTTCGCGGTCTTCCCGCTGACGAACCCCGGCCTGGTGTCCATCCCGCTCGGCTTCCTGCTCGGGATCGTCGGCACGTTCCTGTCCAAGGAGAAGCCGCACCCGGAGAAGTTCGCCGAGATGGAGGTCCGGTCGCTCACCGGCGCTGGCGCCGAGAAGGCCGTCGCCAAGCACTGACCGAGCACCTGGGCCGCCGTCCCGGCGGCGACCACGACGAAGGGCCCCGAGAAGACCTCGGGGCCCTTCGTCGTGCCTGGGGGCGGGTCAGCCCGCCGACGTCGCGAGGGAGCCGTCGGAGCTGAACACCAGGCCGAGGGTGATCTCGCCCTTCTGCAGCGCCGCCTTGGTGAGCGGGCCGCCGGCGTCGAGCGAGCGGAACTCGGAGAACGTCAGGCCGTAGGTGTCCTCGAGACCCGGCTGGCAGAACGGGCGCTCCGTGCACTCCGGGCCGGCGCCGAGCACCAGCCCCCCGCACGCGGCGGCGAGGTCGCTCAGCGTGGTGAGGTCGTGCGCCTCCGCGAACCCCTGGGTGACGGCGAACGCGTTCTGGTCCTGGGCGGGCGAGGGCTTGCCGAACGCGAGGCCGGCCTGCTTGCCGAGGTCGGTCAGCGCCGCGACCGTGGAGTCCAGGTCGCCGGAGGCGAGCGGCTTCGCGTCCGCGCCGTTGAGGTCCTTGTTGAGGAACTCGGTGAGCGTGCCCGTGTACTCGGGCACCATCTGGATCTGGTCGCCCTTCAGCAGCGCGGGCAGGTACGTCTCGCGGTTGCCGATGGTGGTGACGGTGGCGTCGTAGCCGGCGCTCTTGAGCACGTCGGCGTAGATGTTGCCCAGGGTGGCGCTCTCGGCGAAGTCGGCCGCGCCGATCGCGACCGTCACGCCCTTGCCGGCCGAGTCGTCCTCGGCGGCGATCCCGGCGTCCTGCACGAACTGGGCCGCGACGTCCTCGGACGTCTTGCGGTCGATGTCGACCGCCTTGTTCAGCCCGATGAGCGTGTCCGTGTCGAGCGCGGCGGACACCGTGTCGAGCAGCGGGATCAGGTCGGGGGCCTGCGCGGCGAGGTCGGCGTTCACCGCCGGGATGATGTTGTCGACGGTCTGCAGCTTCTTGTCGTCCTCGAGCACCACGAGCGCGTCGCCGGGGACGGCCTCGCAGGTGGCGGCGGCGGCGGAGCCCGTCGCGGAGGACGTCGACCCGCCGCCCCCGGCCGATCCGGGGGAGCCGCAGGCGGCGAGCAGACCCGTCGCGCCGACGACGGCGGCCAGGGCGGCCGTCGTGCGTCGCAGGGTGGTCGTGCGGTGGGAGGTCATCGTGCTCTCCGTCCGTGGGGGACAAGCGTGGGATTCGGGTGAACCGCCCTATTCGACCTCGGAGGTCCCGGCGGGGCAACCGGTTTGCCGGGCAGACGATGCGTGGGCCGCTACCGCCGGGCGGCGGCGCGCAGGGGCGCGGGGGTGACGACGCGCTGCACGACGGCGAAGATGCCGTCGAGCACGAGGGCGAGGGCCGCGACGAGGAGGCCGCCGGCGAGCACCTGCCCGTACCGCTGCGTGCCCATGCCGAGCGCGATGATCTGGCCGAGCCCGCCGCCGCCGGCGAGCGCGGCCAGCGGCACGGTGGCGCTGACCTGCACGACGGCGGTGCGCACCCCCGCCGCCACCAGCCCCGTGGCCAGCGGCAGCTCGACGCGGGTGAGCACCTGGCGGCCCGGCATGCCCAGGCCGACCGCGGCGTCGCGCGCCGAGGCGTCCGCGCCGCGCACGCCCTCGTACGTGTTGACCAGCAGCACCGGGACCGCGAAGAGCGCGGCGGCCACCACCGTGGCGCCGTCGCCGAACAGGCCCGCCGTGGCGAGCAGCAGGATGATGCCGAGCGTCGGGACGGCGCGGCTGGCGTTGGTCAGCCACACGGTGACGCCGCCGCCCCGGCGTCGGTGACCCAGCGCCGCACCGACGGGCAGGGCGACCACCGCGGCGACGAGCACGGACGCCGCCGTGAGGGCCAGGTGCTCACGGCCCAGCTCGAGGATGCCGCCCGGCCCCGTCCAGCTCAGCGGGTCGTTGAGGTAGGCGATCGCCTCGCCGACGACGCCGTTGCCCTCCGCCACGACGACGGGTGCCGCCGCGCCGGTCATGCGGCCCTCCCGCGCAGCCAGGGCGTGAGCGCCCGGCCGGCGGCCCACAGCACGAGGTCGAGGACGAGGGCGAGCAGGACGCAGGCGAGGGTCGCCGTCATGATCTCCGCGCGGTAGAAGTTGTTGCGGAAGCCCTGGAACATCAGCTGCCCGAGCCCGCCGTAGCCCACGACGACGCCCACCGTGACCAGCGCGACGGTGGTGACGGTGGCCAGCCGCAGCCCGGCCACGATGCTCGGCAGGGCGTTGGGCAGCCGGACCCGCGCCAGCACCTGGAGCGGGCCGTGCCCGACGCCTCGCGCGGCGTCCACGGCCGCCGGGTCGACGCCGTCGAGCCCGGTCACCGTGTTCCGCAGGATGACGAGCAACGCGTAGAGGACGAGGCCGAGCAGCACCGGCTGCCGGCCGATCCCCATGATCGGAGCGAGGATCGCGAACAGGGCGAGCGAGGGCACCGTGTACAGGATGGCGGCCGTCCCGAGCAGCGGCCCCGCGAGCCAGCGGACCCGCGAGGCGAGCAGCCCGAGCGGCACCGCGACGAGCGCGGCGATCGCGACCGCCTCGATCGTGAGCAGCGCGTGCTCGCTGGTGCGCGCCCACAGGACGTCGGCGTTCTCGGTCACGTACGACCAGGAGAACCACGGGTTGTCCGCAGCGGTGGTGGCAGCGCTGGTGACCATGGGCTCGACCGTAGCGGCAGCCTCCGACGCCGGGCCGGGCGACGCCCCGGCGCGCCGCAGGCCGGCGTGTGGGAAGCCCTCGATAGCCTCGCAGCCATGCCCGCCCCTGCCACCGCTCCCGCCCGGCTGTCCGCCGGCATCGAGCTCGACGCCGTCCGCAAGGCCTACCCGGACGGCACCGTCGCGGTCGACGGCCTGAGCCTGACCGTCGAGCCGGGGGAGGTGCTGGCGCTGGTCGGCCCGTCGGGCTGCGGCAAGTCGACCACCCTGCGGATGATCAACCGGCTCGTCGAGCTGACGTCGGGGCGCGTCCTGGTGGACGGCGAGGACGTCACGCAGGTCGACGCCGTGGCGCTGCGCCGCCGCACCGGCTACGTCATCCAGGACGTGGGCCTGCTGCCGCACCGCACCGTCGAGGCCAACGTGGCCACCGTCCCGCGCCTGCTCGGCTGGGACCGGTCGCGGGTCCGCTCCCGCGTCGCCGAGGTGCTCGACCTCGTCGGGCTGCCCGCCGGGCAGTACGGCCGCCGCTACCCGCACCAGCTCTCGGGCGGCGAGCGGCAGCGGGTGGGCGTGGCCCGGGCGCTCGCCACGGACCCGCCCGTGCTGCTCATGGACGAGCCGTTCGGCGCCGTCGACCCCGAGCGGCGCCGCGACCTGCAGACCCAGGTGGCGCGCATCCTGGGCGAGGTGGGCACCACCGTCGTGCTCGTCACCCACGACGTCGACGAGGCGGTCCGCCTGGGCGACCGGGTCGCGGTGCTGTCCAAGGGCGGGCACCTCGAGCAGGTCGCCTCGCCGCTGACCGTCCTCGCGCACCCGGCCACCGACCGCGTCCGCGACTTCGTCGGCGCCGGCGCGCACCAGCGGATGCTGGCGCTCGCCCGGGTGCGGCGCGAGGACCTGGAGGACGCCTCCCTCGTCGTGCAGCCCGCGCCCCCGGCGGTCCCGCTCGGTGCCAGCCTCGCCGACGCGTTCGAGGGGGTGGCGGCCCTGCCGACCTCGTCCCAGGGTCGGGTCCCCGTGACCGACGACGACGGGGCGGTGGTCGGCTCGCTGACCGCCGCGGGGATCCTCGGGGGGCTGCGTCGCGCGGCCGACGCCGCCGCGCCCGCCGCGCCCGCCACGCCGGCGGCGAGCACCGCGCACCGCGACCAGGCGGAGAACTAGGCTCGGCGCGTGACCTCGACGCGCATCGGCCTCGCCACCTGCTCCGCCCTGCCCCGGCTCGACAGCGACGACCGGCCGCTCCTCGACGCGCTCACCGAGCGCGGCGCCGTGGCCGAGGCCGTCGTGTGGGACGACCCGGACGTCGACTGGTCGGTCTTCGACCTCGTCGTCGTCCGCTCCACCTGGGACTACTCGCCCCGGCGCGACGAGTTCCTCGCCTGGGCCGACCGGGTGCCGCGCCTGGAGAACCCGGCCGACGTCCTGCGCTGGAACACGGACAAGGGCTACCTGCGCACCCTCGAGGACGCGGGCGTGCCCGTCATCCCGACGATCTGGCTCGACCCCGACCGGCACCTGTCCAAGCGTGCGGTCCACACGCGCATGCCCGCCTTCGGCGACTTCGTGGTCAAGCCCGTGGTGAGCGCGGGCGCGCAGGACGCGGGCCGCTACCAGCCGGTGTCCGCGCAGTCGCGGGCGCTCGCGATCAAGCACGCGACGGACCTGCTCGACGCCGGCCGCGCCGTGATGATCCAGCCCTACGTGACGTCGGTGGACACCGCGGGGGAGACCGGCCTCGTGTTCGTCGACGGCGAGCTGCGGCACGCGGTGCGCAAGCACGCGCTGCTCACGGGGCCCGCCCAGCCGTCGGACGGGCAGTTCGCCACCGAGCGGATGTCGCCCGCCACCGCGACCGCGGACCAGGTCGACGCCGCCGAGAAGGCCCTCGCGGTGGCGCGGGAGAACGTGGGCGGCGAGCGCCCGTTCCTCTACGCGCGCGTCGACCTCGTGACGGGCGACGACGGCACGCCCATGGTCATCGAGCTCGAGCTCACCGAGCCGTCGCTGTGGATGCAGCACTCCGGCACGGCCGCGACCCTGGACGCCTTCGCCGCGGCGATCCTCGCCCGGGCCTGAGGGCGGTCAGCGGGCGCGGTCGAGCTCGGCGACGATCGCGTCGTGGCCGCGCGAGCCGGCGAGGTCGCGGGGCAGCACGCCCTGCCCGTCGCGCACCGCGGGGTCGGCGCCGGCCTCGAGCAGGAGGCGCACGACGGCGACCTGGTCGGCCGACCCGTCGCCGAGCACGATCGCCTCGTGCAGAGCCGTCCACGCCAGGTCGTTGACGTGGTCGACGGGCACGCCTGCGTCGAGCAGGAGGCGCACCGTCGAGACGTGCCCGTGCTCGCTGGCCGGGATCAGCGCGGTGCCGCCGTACCGGTTGGTGCTCGTCACGTCGGCGCCGTGCGCGATCGTCAGCCGGAGGATGTCGTCGAGGCCCTCCGCGCCCGCGTAGAGGAACGCGGAGTCGGCCATGGCGTCCTTCGCGTCGGGGTCGGCGCCGGCCTCCAGCAGCGCGCGCACGACGTCGACGGCGCCCTGGCGCGTGGCGGTCACGAGGGCCGGGCGGTCGTCGCCGTCGCGGGCGTCGGGGTCGGCGCCGTCGCGCAGCGCGGCCGCCACGGCCTCGGCGTCGCCCCGCCCGACGGCGCGCAGGAGTGCGGCGCTCGCGGGGCCGGTGTCGGCGGACGAGGGTCCGGACGGCGAGCTGGGCACGATGGCCTCCTGCGGGGTGGGGGAGTCGGGAGAGGGCGCCGCGCACGCGGCGAGTGAGGCAGCGAGCGCCCCGGCGACGACGGCCGCCACGGCGGCGGGGGCGCGGCGTCGTGCTCGGGCCGTCACGCGGCCTCCTCGGTCGCGGCACCGGGGGTCCCGTCGTCGGCCCGGCCGAGGCGCAGCAGGTCGGGCACGGCGAGCATGAGGACGACGAGGGTGACGACGAGCGCGATCGCGGCGCCCAGCGCGGTGTGCTGCACCCCGACGCGCTCGGCGACGGCGCCGATCACCAGGGTGGCGGCGGGCATGACGCCGATCGCGAGCTCCTGCAGGCCCAGCGCGCGCCCGTGCACCGCGGGCTCGGTGGTCATGAGCAGCAGGGTGGTCTGCAGCACGCCGAAGGCGGCGCTGGCCAGGCCGATGACGACCATCAGCGCGAACGCCGTCGCGGGCTCGGTGGCGAGCGAGAACGCCACCCAGGCCAGTCCCCACACGGTGGTGCCGATCACGAACAGGGCGCCCTTGAAGCGGAAGTCGCCGAGCGCGGCGATGACGAGCGACCCGATCAGCCCGCCCACGCCCGCGCAGGTGAGCAGCGCGCCCAGGCCTGCGGCGTCGAGCCCGAACGACTCGGCGGCGAAGACGGGCATGAACGACTGGTAGACGGGCCACAGGAAGACGTTCGCCGCCAGGGTGACCAGCAGGACGGCGACCGCGAGCCGGTGGCCGGCGATGGCGCGGAAGCCGCTCGTGACCATGCGCAGCACCGACGTCGACGCGTGCCCGCCCGCCGCGGTGCGCGTGCGGAGCCCGCGCAGCGGCAGCAACAGCAGCAGTGACGCGACGTACCAGGCGGTCGAGACCCAGAGCGCGGCGGGGGCGCCGATCGCGGCGATCATGGCGCCGCCCAGCGCCGGGCCGATCACCTGCGTCATGTTCATCGCCATGGAGTTGAGCGCGTTGGCGTTGGAGAGGTTCTCCCGGCCGACGAGATCGAGCACGAGCGACATCCGGGCGGGCTGGGAGGGCGACTGGGCGATGCCGATCGCGAACCCGCCCACGACCAGGGCCCAGTAGGGGAGCAGGTCGGCGGACGCCAGCGCGGCGACCACGGCGACCGCGCCGGTGGCCCAGACGCAGGCGACGAGGAGCAGGCGGACCCGGTCGTAGCGGTCGGCGAGGGCGCCCGCGACGGGCCCGAGGAGCATCGGGGCGAGGCGCGCCGCCGTGTACACGGCGACGAGCAGCTCGGAGTGCGTGAGCTCGAACGCGAGCCAGCCGAGCACGAGCGTCTGGGTCCACACCCCGCCGAAGAAGAACAGGTTCGACGCCCACAGGAGCTGGAAGGGGCGGTTGCCGCGCAGGGAGGAGAACGCGGCGGCGGGGCCGGTCGTGCGGGCGGGGGCGGCCTGCTGAGCCACGGCGGGAGGGTCTCCTTCGGTCGCGCGGGGACCGCGTCCGCGGCCGCCTCGATGGTATACCGGAACGACCGAAGGGCCCGTCGGCGTCGCGCAGGCCGCCGCTGGGCAAAAGAAAAAGCGCCCTGTCTCCAGGGCGCTTCTCAGGGTGGCTAACCGGGCTTGAACCGGCGACCTCCTGGACCACAACCAGGCGCTCTACCGACTGAGCTATAGCCACCATGGCCGGACGCGAGCGACCGGCCGACCAGAACTATACCTGCTCCGCGGGGCTGGTCAGGACTTCGCGGTCCGTCGGGTGACCGACGTCTCCTTGATCCGCTCGGCGACGGCCCGCGCGGTCTTCGTGTCCGGGCCGGGCTGCGGCACGAGCAGGGCCTCGCGGTAGTAGCGCAGCTCGTCGATGCTCTCGAGGATGTCCGCGAGGGCCCGGTGGCCGCCCTCCTTCTTGGGGGAGGCGAAGTAGACGCGCGGGTACCAACGGCGGGCGAGCTCCTTGATCGACGACACGTCGACGATCCGGTAGTGCAGGTGCCCCACCAGCTCGGGCATGTCCCGGTCGAGGAACATCTTGTCCGTGCCCACGGAGTTGCCGGCCAGCGGGGCCTTGCCCGGGTCCGGCACCCACTCGCGGACGTAGTCGAGCACGGCCTGCTCGGCCTCGGCGAGCGTCATGCCGGCGGGCAGCTCCTCGAGGAGGCCCGACGTGGTGTGCATGTCGCGCACGAAGTCGTTCATCTGCTCGAGCGCGGCCGCGGGCGGCGCGACGACGACGTCGACCCCCTCGCCGAGCACGTTCAGCTCGGAGTCGGTGACCACGGCGGCGACCTCGACGAGCGCGTCGGCGCGCAGGTCCAGGCCGGTCATCTCGCAGTCGATCCAGACGATGCGTTCGTTCGGGTTCGCGGGGCTCACGAGGGCCAGCCTACGGTCCGCGCGCCCGTGAGCGGCCGGGGAGCACGACGAGGGCCCCGGTGCTCCGGACGGTTCGAGGGGAACGGTCCGGGCCTCGGGGCCCTCGTGGTCGCGACGTCGGCGCGCCTGCGGCGTGGCGACGGTCGCGCGTCGGGTGTCATGCGGTCAGCCAGTCGAACAGCCACCGGGTGACGCTGGTGTGCTGCTGGCGGGCGTGCGAGGTCCGCAGCTGCTTGTGCTGCTGGCGGAGTCGGAGGATGGTGCGGTGGCGCTCGGCCTCCTCGAGGCGTTCGCGCTGGATCGCCTGCACGAGAAGCAGGTTGTCCGTGGAATACATGGTGATGGTGTCCTTCGTGACGTGGGTCGTCGGTCCGGGCCAGGGACCACCCCCGCGACCGGTGTCCGACCGGCCGCGCGTCACCGCGGTGCAGGAAGAAGTCTGCCGGGAAGCCTTCGTGCAGCGCACGGCTTTTTCCCAGGTGAGCCGGGTCACGGCGTCTGCGCGGACTCGTCGGCGGGCACGGTCGCTGTCGACCGGGGCCTTATACGATGGGCCCGCGCCTCCATAGCTCAATGGATAGAGCAACGGCCTTCTAATCCGTAGGTTGCAGGTTCGAGTCCTGCTGGGGGCACCAGTCAGATCGTCAGGGGCGGTGGCCGGGACGCGTGCCGCGCGAAGGATCGCCCTGCCGTGCGGCGCGCGCGTTTGGCACGACCGGCCCCAGCGGGAAGGATGTGCCCGTGACACCTTCCCTGGAAACCCGCGCCTCGCGCCGCGCCGCGAGCAGGAAGGACGCCGGGGCCGGCGAGGAGATCGGCGTCACCGTCCACGACGTGGCCCGCGACCTGCGCCGCGACGTCGCGGCCGTCGAGCTGCCCCTGCCGATCGACGGGGCCGAGGACGCCGCGGCCTCGCGCGACCGCCTGCTGGCGCAGCTCGACGAGCACCTGCTGCCGCGGCTGAAGGAGCTGTCGTCCCCGGCCGTCGTCGTGGTGGCCGGGTCCACCGGGGCGGGCAAGTCCACCCTGTACAACTCGCTGCTCGGCGAGCCGGTCTCCGAGGCCGGGGTGCTGCGGCCCACCACCCGCGAGCCGGTGCTCGCGCACCACCCCCTCGACGCCGACGTGATGGCGACGGGCCCGGTGACGGACCTGTCCCGCGTCGTGCAGCACGAGGGCGTCCCGCGGGGCACCGCGCTCCTCGACGCCCCCGACCTGGACTCCTTCGTCCAGCAGAACCGGTCGACGGCGCAGCAGCTGCTCGAGGCCGCCGACCTGTGGCTGTTCGTCACGACCGCCGCCCGGTACGGCGACGCCCTGCCGTGGCAGGCGCTGGCCCGCGCGACCGAGCGCGGCGCGTCCGTGGCGATGGTGCTCAACCGGGTGCCGAAGGAGACGCTGACCACGGTGCGCGGCGACCTGATGCAGCGCCTGCGCGAGCACGGCATGACCGACGTGCCGCTGTTCGTGATCCCGGACGTCGGTCCGCACGAGGGCCTGCTCGACCCCGCGGTCGTGCAGCCGGTGCGGCGCTGGCTCACCATGCTCGCCGGGCCGGACCGCTCGCGGGCGGTCGTCGTGCGGACGCTCAAGGGTGCGCTGGGGGCGCTGCCCGGCTGGGTCACGTCCCTCGCGGACGCGCTGGACGCCCAGCAGGACGCCGTGCACGTCCTGCGCCGCCGCGTCACCGAGGAGATCCCCGCGGCGGAGCAGCTCGCCCGTGACGCCGTCGCCGCGGGCGTCGTGGCCGGGGCGTCGGTCGAGGCCCGGTGGCGGGAGCTCTCCGGCACGGCGGGCGTCGACCGCGTCAAGGTGCGCGGCGACCGGGCGCGCAGCACGCGCAGGGCCGGCCGCGCCCGCGAGGCCGCGCTCGACGGCCTGCGGTCCGACGTCGTCGACGCCGCCGCGCGCACCCTCGCCGCCTCCGGGGCCCGCGTGGAGGAGCGGCTGCGCGCCGTGCTCGCCGGGCCGGGAGCGCCCGCCGGTGGCGAGGCGGTGGCGCCCGACGGCGCGGCGCGCACGGCCGCCCGCGAGGCGGACGTGCCCGGCCGCGTGGCGGGGTGGTCCGAGCGCGCGGACGCCGTCGTCGCCGAGCTCGTGGGCGGCACCCAGGCGCCGCGGGTCGAGTCCGCCGTGAAGGCGTTCGGGCCGCGCGGCCTGGCGACGCTGCTCCTGGCCTCCGCCGCCGGCAGCGACGACGCCGCCCGCCTCCTGGACCGCGTCCTCGGGGACACGGCGAACGACCCGGTCACCGCCCTGCGCGAGGACCTCGGCGACCGCGCGGCCGCCGTCGTCGACGCCGAGGTGGAGGCCGTGCTGGACGACCTCGCGCCGTCCGAACCCGCCGACGACGCGGCCGCGGGGCTGCGCGTGCGACTCGCCGAGCTCAGGAGGCTGACATGACCGAGAGCCCGACCCACGACGCGACCCTGCGCGCCCGCACCGAGGACCTGGCCAAGGCGCTCGAGATCGCCGGCCCCCGTCTCGACGACACGACGTCCAAGCGCGTCACGGCCGCGGTCGAGGGCGTGCGCCAGCGCCTCGCGCTCGGCGTCGACCACACGGTGGTGGCGTTCGCCGGGGGCACGGGCTCGGGCAAGTCGAGCCTGTTCAACAAGGTGTCGCGGCTGAGCTTCGCCGACGTGGGCGTGAAGCGCCCCACGACGGCCCGCGTCACCGCGTGCTCCTGGTCCGACGACGCCGAGGCGCTGCTCGACTGGGTGGGGGTGGACCGCGAGCGGCGGATCACGCAGGGCGGCGAGCTCGACGGCGAGGACGAGGAGAAGCTGGCCGGGCTGGTGCTGCTCGACCTGCCCGACCACGACTCCGTCGAGCCGGCGCACCGCGAGGTCGTGGACCGGGTGCTGCCGTTGGTCGACCTGCTCGTCTGGGTGGTGGACCCGCAGAAGTACGCGGACGACGCCCTGCACTCCGGCTACCTGCGCGAGGCCGTGGGCTCCGAGTCCTCCATGGTCGTGCTGCTCAACCAGGTCGACACCGTGCCCGACGCGCAGCGCGAGAACCTGCTGAAGGACCTCGCGCGCCTGCTCGAGGACGACGGGCTGCGCGGCGTGTACGTGCAGGGCGTCTCGGCGCGCACGGGCGAGGGGATCGACCGCGTCCGGGTGCTCCTGGAGGAGGCGTGCGCGCGCCGGTCGGTGGCGGCCGGGCGAGCGGCGGCCGAGCTCGACGCGGCGGCCCGCCTGCTGCTGGCGCAGACGCCGGCCGAGGTGCCGTGGCAGATGGGCCCGGCCGTGGAGCGCGAGCTCGACGCGCTGGTCGCCGCGACGGGCCTGGACGCCGTCGCGACCCAGGTGGGCAACGCCGTGCGCAACGGCTACGGGCGCCCGGAGGTGCCGCCGCCGGACCGCGACGCGGTGGCGCTGTCGCGGGCCCGCTGGCTCACCCGGGCGGGCGCGTCGCTGCGCCCGGGCTGGCAGCGCTCGCTCGCGGCGTCGGTGGCGGGGGCCGACCAGCTGCGGACCTCGGTGGCGGGGGCGCTGCGGGGCGTCGCGCTCGACACCCGTGGCCCGTCGTCGGCGCGGACGCTGCGCCGCACGTCGTGGGCGCTCGGCGGGGTCGCGGTGGTGGCCGCCGTCGTGGCGGTGCTCGCGCTCACCGGCGTGCTCGACCTCGGCTCCCCCTGGGGTGGTGTGGCGCTCGGCGGCGCGGTCGTGCTGGCGGTGGCCGCCGTCGCGGTGGCGTTCGCCGCGACCGCCGCCCGGCGGACCCTGGCCCGCAAGCGGGAGCAGGCGGTCGCCTCGGCCGGCCGCGCGGCGCTCGAGCGCGTGCTCTCGGAGGGGCTCGGGGAGCCCACGCAGCGACTGTTGGTCGAGCACCGCCGGGTGCGCGAGCTGGCCCAGGCGGCGACCGAGCTCCCGACGTCGCGGCCGCTCACCGGGTCCCTGAGGCTGCCCACAGGCGGCGAGCTGGCGCCGTCGTCCACAGATGCACCCCGGAAGGGCGCCCACCGGGCCTCGCGCGACTGATCCTGGGCGCACGCCGGCGACCGTCGGCGCCGAGCCCAGGAGGAGCGCATGAACGAGGTCAGCATCACGGTCAACGGGTTCGTCGGGACCAAGCCGACGCTCCACCGGTCGCCGAACGGCGTGGAGTGGACCACGTTCCGCGTGGCGAGCACGCGCCGCGTGCGGGACGCGCAGAGCGGGGACTGGTCGGACGGCCAGACCCTGTGGTTCACCGTCAAGTCCTTCCGGACCGGCGCCCGGAACGTCGCCGAGTCGCTCGGCCAGGGCGACCCGGTGGTGGTCGCGGGCCGGCTCTCCACCGAGGAGTGGACCGACAGGGACGGCAACGAGCGCTGGCAGCTCGTCGTCGACGCGCACGCCGTCGGTCCGGACGTCACGCGCGGGCTGGCCCGGTTCACGCGCGTCGTCGACCGGACCGCGGCGGACGAGACCACGGGCCAGCCGGCCGACGCGGCCGACGCGGCCGACGCGGCGGGCCCGGTCCGGTCGGAGCACGAGGAGGATCCGGTCCCGGTCGGCGTGTGAGCGCCCCGGTCGCGTAGGCTGGTGGACCGGCCGCCATGCCGGTCCTCCAGCGTGCTCCGCTGGAGCCTCGAACCTCTCGGACCCGACCTCTCGGGTTCCCCGCGCGATCGAACGGTGGAAGCAGAGCCAGTGGCTGAGTTCATCTACTCCATGTACAAGGCGCGCAAGGCGCACGGCGACAAGGTCATCCTCGACGACGTCTCGCTGAACTTCCTGCCCGGCGCCAAGATCGGCGTCGTCGGCCCCAACGGCGCCGGGAAGTCGACGATCCTCAAGATCATGGCGGGCCTCGAGCAGCCGTCGAACGGCGAGGCGCGCCTCTCCCCGGGGTACACGGTCGGCATCCTCATGCAGGAGCCGCCCCTCAACGAGGACAAGACGGTGCTCGGCAACGTCGAGGAGGCCGTCGGCCCCCTCAAGGCGAAGATCGACCGCTTCAACGAGATCTCTGCCCTCATGGCGGAGCCGGACGCCGACTTCGACACGCTGCTCGCGGAGATGGGCACGCTGCAGGAGGACATCGACGCCGCCGACGCGTGGGACCTCGACTCCCAGCTCGAGCAGGCGATGGACGCCCTGCGCTGCCCGCCGCCGGACGCCGACGTCAAGGTGCTCTCCGGTGGCGAGCGCCGCCGCGTCGCGCTGTGCAAGCTGCTCCTGGAGAAGCCGGACCTGCTGCTGCTCGACGAGCCCACCAACCACCTCGACGCCGAGTCGGTGCTGTGGCTCGAGCAGCACCTGGCGACCTACCCGGGCGCCGTCCTCGCCGTCACGCACGACCGGTACTTCCTCGACCACGTCGCGGAGTGGATCTGCGAGGTCGACCGCGGCCGGCTCTACCCGTACGAGGGCAACTACTCCACCTACCTGGAGAAGAAGCAGGCCCGCCTCGAGGTGCAGGGCAAGAAGGACGCCAAGCTCGCCAAGCGCCTCAAGGACGAGCTCGACTGGGTGCGCTCCAACGCGAAGGGCCGCCAGACGAAGTCCAAGGCGCGCCTGGCCCGCTACGAGGAGATGGCCGCGGAGGCGGAGCGGACGCGGAAGCTCGACTTCGAGGAGATCCAGATCCCGGCGGGTCCCCGCCTGGGCAGCGTGGTCCTCGAGGCGTCGAACCTGCAGAAGGGCTTCGACGGGCGCCAGCTCATCGACGGCCTCAGCTTCACGCTGCCGCGCAACGGCATCGTCGGCGTCATCGGCCCCAACGGCGTCGGCAAGACCACGCTGTTCAAGACGATCGTGGGCCTCGAGCCGCTCGACGGCGGCGACCTCAAGGTCGGCGAGACGGTGAAGATCTCCTACGTCGACCAGTCGCGCGGCGGCATCGACCCGAAGAAGACCCTGTGGGAGGTCGTCTCCGACGGGCTCGACTTCATCAAGGTCGGCAACGTCGAGATCCCGTCCCGCGCCTACGTGGCGTCGTTCGGCTTCAAGGGCCCGGACCAGCAGAAGCCCGCGGGCGTGCTGTCCGGCGGTGAGCGCAACCGCCTCAACCTCGCCCTGACCCTCAAGCAGGGCGGCAACCTGCTGCTGCTCGACGAGCCGACGAACGACCTGGACGTCGAGACCCTCGGCTCCCTGGAGAACGCGCTGCTCGAGTTCCCCGGCTGCGCCGTCGTGGTCTCCCACGACCGGTGGTTCCTCGACCGGGTCGCGACCCACATCCTCGCGTACGAGGGCACGGAGGAGGACCCGGCGAACTGGTACTGGTTCGAGGGCAACTTCGCCTCGTACGAGGAGAACAAGGTCGAGCGCCTGGGCGCCGACGCCGCGCGCCCGCACCGCGTGACGTACCGCAAGCTCACGCGCGACTGACCGCGCCCCTGGACGCCCCCGGCACCCGTGCGGTGCCGGGGGCGTCCTGCGTCGGTCTACAAATGCCTGGGGCGAACGGACTGTCGACGGGGGATACTCCAGCGATGACCGCCACCCCGACCCGCACCCGCCCGACCTGGACCGATCTGCCGGCGCGCGTGCGAGCCGCGGTCGAGGGCCGGCTGGGTGCCTCGGTGACGGGGTGGACCAGCCACGACGGCGGCTACTCCCAGGGGCTGGCGTCCACGCTCCGCACCGCGGGCGGGCCGGTGTTCGTCAAGGCGGTGAGCGCCGAGCACCCGTTCACGGTCGGCATGTACCGGGAGGAGGCGCGCCGCGCCGCGCTGCTGCCCGACGGCGTGCCCACGCCCCGGTTCCTGTGGGCGGTGGACGCCGCGGGCGACACCGACGACGACGCCTGGGTGGCGCTCGCGTTCGAGACGCTGCCGTCGCGGACCCCGCGCATGCCGTGGGTCGCGGAGGACCTGCGCGCCGTCCTCGACCTCGCCGCCGGCGTGGCCGAGCACGACGTGGCCCCGGGACTGCTCCCGGACTACGAGACGGAGCTGCCGACGGGCCGGACGGAACGGCTCGCGGCCGAGCGCCCCCACGGGCTCGCGTCCTACGACCCGTGGCTCACGACGCACCTGGACCGGCTCGCGACGATCGAGCAGGACGCACCCGCCGCGGTGACGGGCGACGTGCTGGTGCACGGCGACCTGCGCGGCGACAACGCGCTGCTCGTCGACGCGCTCGAGAGCGCGGGGGGCACCCGCGCGCTGGCCGTGGACTGGCCGAACGCCGCCCGTGGCGCGGCGTTCTGCGACCTCGTGGGCATGCTGCCCGCGGTCCGGCTCGAGGGCGGCCCGACGCCGGAGGAGGCGCTCGCCCTCCGCCCGCTGCCGGCGGGGACCGAGGAGGGCGCGGTCACGGCCTACCTCGTCGCGCTCATGGGCTACTTCGTGCACTCGTCGCTGCAGCCGCCGCCCCCGGGCATCCCGCACGTGCGCGCGTTCCAGCGTGCGCAGGGCCAGGTGTGCGTCGCCTGGCTGCGCCGCCGGCTGGGCGACTGATCGCCGCACCCTCCGCGAGATCCGGTGGGTCCGTGCCCGGGGAGGACGCATCGTCACAGGTCAACCCTGCGCGGATCGCTGCGGGTGGGCACACTGGGCACATGACCGACCCGGACCCGACGCCCGACCCTGCACCGCGGGAGGGGGCGACCGCCCGGGAGCTCGTGGACGCGCTGGAGGTGCTGCGCGCGCGCCTGGGTGCCCTGCGCCTGCCGCTGGAGACGCCCGGGGTCGCGGCGGCGCGCACGGACCTGCACCAGGCGGTCGACCAGCTCGACGACTACCTGCTGCCGCGGCTGCGCGCGGAGCGGGCGCCGCTGCTGGTGGTCGTCGGCGGGTCCACCGGTGCGGGGAAGTCGACGCTGGTCAACTCCCTGCTGGGCGAGCCGGTCTCGGCGCCCGGCGTCCTCCGGCCGACCACCCGCGCCCCCGTGCTGGTGCACCACCCCCTCGACGCGCGGTGGTTCACCACCGACCGGGTGCTGCCGGGCCTGGCCCGCGTGACCTCCTCGGGCGCCGGGCCGCGCGGCGAGGCCGCCCCCGCGGAGGGCGGCGACCGGTCGGCGGAAGGCGCGGCCGCGCTGCGCCTGGTCGCGAGCGACGCGCTGCCCCAGGGCCTGGCGCTGCTGGACGCGCCGGACATCGACTCCGTGGAGGTCGCCAACCGCGAGCTGTCCGCGCAGCTGCTGGGTGCGGCCGACCTCTGGCTCTTCGTCACGACGGCCGCCCGCTACGCCGACGCCGTGCCGTGGGACCTGCTGGGGCAGGCCGCCCGCCGTCGCGCGCAGGTCGCGATCGTGCTCGACCGGGTGGACCCGGGGGCGGAGGTCGTGGCCGACGACCTGCGCCGCATGGTCGCCGAGCACGGGCTCGAGGGCGCGCGCGTCTTCGTCCTCGGCGAGGCGGCGGAGCAGGGGCCGGACGCCCTCGTCGACGGCCTGCTGCCGGAGGCGGCGGTCGCGGAGGTCGCGACCTGGCTCTCCGGGCTGGGCGGCGACCCCGAGGCGCGGGCCCGCGTCATCGCGGCCACCCGGGACGGCGTCGTGGACGACCTGGTGCGCCGCGCCGTCGCGCTCGCCGAGACGGCCGACGGGCAGGAGGTGGCCGACGCGCGCCTGCGGGACGCCGCGCGCCGCTACCACGCGGAGGCGCTGGCGCAGGTGGAGGCGGCGACGTCGGACGGCGCGCTGCTGCGCGGCGAGGTCCTGGCCCGCTGGCAGGACTTCGTCGGCACGGGGGAGTTCTTCCGCGCGGTCGAGGCGGGGGTCGGGCGGGCGCGCGACGCGCTGGTGCGGTTCTTCCGCGGGCGGCCGAAGGAGGGCCCGCAGGTGGAGCAGGCCATCGCGACCGGCCTGGAGTCGGTGATCCTCGACGCCGCGGAGCAGGCCGCCGAGCGCACCTACACGGCCTGGCGAGGTGACGCCGCGGGATCGGCGCTCCTGGACGGCCTCGACCTGGCGCGGGTGCCGGCGGCGCTGCGCACCGAGGTCGCCGTGCAGATCCGGGGCTGGCAGGAGGACGTGCTGGAGCTGGTGCGGGAGCAGGGGGAGTCACGGCGCGGCACGGCCCGCGCGGTGTCGTTCGGCGTCAACGCGCTCGGCGTCAGCCTCATGGTGATCGTCTTCGCGTCCACCGCGGGGCTCACCGGCGCCGAGATCGGCATCGCGGGCGGTACCGCCGTCGTGGCGCAGAAGCTGCTCGAGGCCGTGTTCGGCGACGAGGCGGTGCGGCGCCTCGCCGCGCAGGCGAAGGAGCGCCTGCAGGCCCGCGTCGAGGCGGTGCTGCGCGGGCAGGCGGCGCGCTACACGGCGCAGCTCGACGCGCTCGGCACGCAGGAGACGGGCGCGGCCGGGGTGCGCGACGCCGCCCACCGGGTGGCCGCCACCGCGCGCACCGAGCGCGCGGCCCGCACCGTCCCGGACGAGGGGGCGACACGCCCGTGGAGCGGGGGGCTGCTGCGCGGGGCCGGGACGCTGCGCCCGCCCGAGGCGCCCGACCGGGCCGCGGAGGCCGACGACGCCGGCGAGGCGCTTGGCGACGACTCCGGGCGCCGCGGGGGCTGGTGGTCGCGCTGGCGCGCCCGCGACCGGCGCGAGGAGGGGGACGCGTGAGCCGGATCGACCTGGCGGACCGTACCGCCGCCCTCGAGACGGCCGTGGCGGCCGCGAGCGGCCGCCTGGACCGCGCGCTGCTCGACGACGCGCGCGCCGTCGTCACGCGCGCCCGCGAACGGGGCGGCCTGTCCGCGGAGCACACGGTCGTCGCGCTCGCGGGCGCCACCGGCTCCGGCAAGTCCAGCGTGCTCAACGCGGTCGCCGGCGAGGAGATCGCGACCGTCGGCGTGCGGCGCCCCACGACCTCCCACCCGGTGGCTGCCGTGTGGGGCGACGGTGCCGGTCCGCTGCTGGACTGGCTCGAGGTGCGGCGGCGGCAGGAGATGGCGCTCCCCGAGGACGACGACGACGACGGCCCGGCGCGGCCGCCGCGCCGGGGGATCGCCCGGCTGCGCGGGCGGCGGGTGCCCGCCGGGATCTCGACGGGCCTCGTGCTGCTGGACCTGCCGGACCACGACTCGGTGGTCGTGGAGCACCGTGTGCGCGCGGAGCGGCTGGTGGAGCGGGCGGACCTGCTGGTGTGGGTCGTGGACCCGCAGAAGTACGCCGACGCCGCGCTGCACGAGGGCTACCTGCGGCCGCTGGCGGGCCGGTCGGAGGTGGTGGTGGTCGTGCTCAACCAGACCGACCGGCTGTCCGCCGCGGAGACCGACGCCATGCTCGCCGACCTGCGTCGCCTGGTCGCCGCGGACGGCCTCGACGGCGCCCGCGTGCTGGCGGTGTCCGCGGCCACGGGGCAGGGGATGGACCAGCTCAAGGGGCTGCTCGCCGAGGCCGCGGCGCGCCGGGAGGCCGCGACCGCGCGGCTCGCCGCGGACGCCCGGGCGGCGGCCCGGGCCATCGCCGACGCGTGCGGCACCGGGCCGGCGCCCCGCGCCGGCGAGCGGGCGGCGGGCACGCTCGTCGACGCGCTCGAGGCCGCCGCGGGCGTGCCCACGGTGGCGGACGCCGTGGCAGCGGCGCACCGGCGCGACGCCCACCTCGTCACGGGGTGGCCCGTGACCCGGTGGGTGTCCCGCCTGAGGCGCGACCCGCTGCGTCGCCTCGGCCTCCGCCGCGGGGGAGAGGGCGGTGCGCGCGAGGCCGGCGGCCCCGGGCGGGGAGCACCCGAGCGGCCGGACCTGGTGCGCAGCTCGCTGCCCACGGCCCGGCCCGCGGTGCGCGCCGCCGCCGCGTCGGCGGTCCGGCGCTACGTCGACGAGGTGACGGACGGGGCCCCGGACGCCTGGGTGCTCGTCGCGCGGGCGCGGGCGCAGGACGGGATCGACCGGCTGCCGGGCGACCTGGACCAGGCGGTGGTCGGGACGCAGCTGGAGGCCGCGCGCCGGCCGCGCTGGTGGGCCGTCGCGGGCTTCGTCCAGTGGCTGCTGCTCGCGGCCGCCGTCGCGGGCCTCCTGTGGCTCGCCGCGGCCGCGGCGATCGAGTACTTCCGCCTGCCGCCGCTGATCCTGCCCGTCCTCACCGTGGACCTCACGGGTTCCGGGGGCGGGGTGCTGGAGGTCCCCTGGCCCACGCTCCTCGCGATCGGTGGGCTCCTGCTGGGCCTGCTGCTCGCCCTGGTCGCGCGGGGGGTCGGGGCGGCGGGGGCTCGGCGCCGGGCCACCCGGGTGCGGCGCCGGCTGCGTGAGTCGGTGACGGGTGTCGCGGACCGCCTGGTGCGGGTGCCGGTGGGCGACGAGCTCGGCGCCCTCGCCCGCTGCCGTGCCGCCGCGGCGATCGCCGCGGGCTGACGACCGCGCCGATTCCTGGACGGGCCCGCTGTCGTGCGACGATGCGAGCCATGACCCGTCTGCACGTTCCCGTCCCGCTGCGCTGGTCCGACCTCGACGCGTACCAGCACGTCAACAACGTCGCGATGTTCGGCCTCCTGGAGGACGCCCGCATCACCGCGTTCTGGCGCCACGCGGACGCCGCGGACGGCGAGGAGTGGCCCACCGCCATCCTGGACACCGGCCCGCACGCGACGTCGCACACCTTCGTCGCCGGACAGCAGATCGAGTACCTGCGGCCGCTGGGCTTCACTCGTACCCCGGTGCGCGTGGAGATGTGGATCGGCGCCATCGGCGGGGCCAGCCTGGAGGTCTGCTACGAGGTGCACGACGGCGCGCCCGGCGGCTTCCCGCGCACGGCCCCGGCGTCCGGCGCAGCCCCGTACGTCAAGGCCGTCACGACGATCGTCGTCGTGGACGCGGCCAGCGGGAAGCCCCGCCGCGTGACCGAGGACGAGCGCGCCGCGTGGGAGCCGTTCCTCGAGGCGCCCGTGGCGTTCCGCCGACGCGGCTGACCCGCGTCGGCCAGGTCAGCCCAGCAGGTCCAGGACGGCGCTCTCGGCGCTCGCACGCGTCCGGGTCGGGCCGATCGTCTCGCCGTGCTCCCACAGGTCGAACAGGCGCGGGTCGATGTACGACGAGCGGGCGACCGCGGGCGTGTTGCCGAGCTCGTCGGCCACGTCGCCGACGATCCCGCGGATCACGCGTGCCCGGCCGCGTCCGGACGGGGGCGGCGCGCCGACCTCGGCCAGCGCCCGCGCGGTGAGCACGGTGGCGTGCCAGGTGCGGAAGTCCTTCGGCGTCGCGTCCGCGCCGAGGCGCTCCTTGACGTCGGCCTGCACGTCCGCGCTGGAGACGTCGTGCCAGCTGCCGGTGTCGTCCCGCCAGGCGAGCAGGTCGACGCCGCCGCGGCGCCGCTTGAGCGTCGTGACGAGGCGGGCCACCGTCGGGTCCTCCACGAGGGCGTCGCGCAGCTGCCCCGACTTGGCGGGGTAGCGGAAGTGCACGGTGCCGTCGCGCCGCACGGTGGCGTGCTCCTTGCGGATCGTCGCGAGGCCGTAGCTCCCGTGCCGAGCGGCGTAGACCTCGCCGCCCGCGCGGAAGTACGCGTCGTCGAGCAGCCGGAACGCGAGCGCGAGCACCGTCCGGCGGCCGAGGCCGGGCCGGGAGAGGTCACGGGTCACCCGGCCCCGGGCGGCCGGCAGCCGGCGCCCGACGTCGAGCACGTGGTCGTGCTTGCGCCGGGACCGCCGCTCCTGCCACTCCTCGTGGTACAGGTACTGCCCGCGTCCGGCGTCGTCCCGGCCGAACGCCTGCAGGTGGCCGTCGGGGTGGCGGCAGATCCACACGTCGGTCCAGGCCGGCGGGATCGCCAGGCGCGTGCAGCGCGCCACCTCGGCCGCGTCGTCGAGGGGCGCTCCCGCGACGTCGAGGAACACCCAGCCGTCACCCCTCGCGCGGCGCGAGTAGCCGGGCGAGGACGCGGACACACGGCGCAGTCGCACGCGCACAGTGTGCGGCGCGGCCGTGGTCCCCGCACCGCCGCCGTGGCGGCCGCGATCAGGCCGCGATCAGGAGGGCAGCCGGATCATGCCCTCCTGCGCGATGCTCGCCACGAGCCGCCCTTCGCGGTCGTAGACGCGCGCCAGGCCGAGGCCGCGCCCGCCCTGGGCGCCGGGGGACTCCTGCACGTACAGCAGCCAGTCGTCGGCGCGCGCGTCGCGGTGGAACCACATCGCGTGGTCGAGGCTCGCCATCGGCACGGTGCCGCCCACGTCGGTCCACGACTTCCCGGCCTGGCGCAGCACGGGTTCCAGCATCACCTGGTCGCAGGCGAACGCGAGGAGCGCGCGGTGCAGCAGCCGGTCGTCGGAGGCGATCGCGTGCCGGGCGCGGACCCACACCTGCTGGGTGGGCTTGGGGTCCGGGTCGGGGCCGAGGTACAGCGAGCCGCCCACGTGCCGCAGGTCGAACGCCGACTCGTGGGACCAGAACTTCGCGGCAGGGTGGTCGATGCCGTCGAGCATCTCGATCGCGGACGGGACGTCCTCGGGCGGCGGCACGTCGCCCGGCGCGGGCTCCGAGGCCTCGTAGCCCGGCTGGTCCACCTGGAACGACACCGTGAGCGACAGGATCGGCTTGTTGTGCTGGATGGCGTGCGAGCGGCGCGCGCTGAACGACCGCCCGTCGCGCAGCCGCTCGACGGCGAAGTCGATCGGGGTGTCCAGCGTGCCCTCGCGCAGGAAGTACGCGTGCAGCGAGTGCGGCAGGCGGTCGTCGTCGACGGTGCGCCCGCAGGCGAGCAGCGCCTGGGCCAGCACCTGGCCGCCGTACACGCGCCGGGCGGGGCCGGGCACGCTGTCGCCGCGCCACAGGTCGTCCTCGCCGCGCGGGCCCCAGCCGTCGACCTCGCTCAGGTCGAGCGCGGACAGGAGGCGGTCCAGGGCGTCGGGGATGGCGCCGGAGGCGGTGGCGGTGGTCGTCGTCTCGCTCACGCTCGCTCCTCGTTCACTCGTCGAAGGTGTTGATCATGCTGTGGGCCGCGCGCTCCAGGTAGTCCCAGAGCTGGGACTCGTGGATCGGCGCCAGGCCGAGCGAGTCGACGGCGGTGCGCATGTGCCGCAGCCAGCGGTCGCGGGCGTCGGGGTTGACCTTGAACGGCGCGTGCCGCATGCGCAGCCGCGGGTGGCCGCGCTGCTGGCTGTAGGTCGTCGGGCCGCCCCAGTACTGCTCGAGGAACAGGGTGAGCCGCACCTTCGCGGGCCCGAGGTCCTCCTCCGGGTACATGGGACGCAGCACCTCGTCGTCGGCGACGCCCTCGTAGAACACGTCGACGAGGCGCTCGAAGGTGGTGTGCCCGCCGACGGCGTCGTAGAACGACTCCGGAGGGGCCGCGGGTGAAGTCTGGTCCGTCACCGGGCCATCCTCCCAGACGCGAGGACGCCGCTTCTCCCGTCCTGGCGCCCGGCGCGTTAGGCTGGTCACGGACCTGCAACGACGCACTCCACGGGAGGCCCCTATGACCATCGCCTCGAACAAGGCTGACGACATCCTCGCGGCGCTCGGCGGCAGCCGGAACGTCGTCGAGCTCGAGCCGTGCATCACCCGGTTGCGGGTCGAGGTGAGCGACCCGGACCTCGTGGACGAGCCGGGGCTCAAGGCGTCGGGGGCGTTCGGCGTGGTGCGCTCGGGCCGCGTGGTGCAGGTGATCGTGGGGCCGGAGGCCGACGACCTCGCGGCCCAGATGGACCCGCTGCTCGTCTCCTGACCCCACCGGGCCCGCCCGGCGACGCCGATGCGGCGCGCCGGTCAGGCGTCGCCGTCGGCGGCCTTCTCCAGCGCGGGCAGCTCCGGCTCGTCCAGCCGCGGGAGCACCCCCGCCTCGCGCAGCTGCTCCTGCGCGAGGCGGCGCAGCTCGCGCGAGACCTCCCACTGGTCTCCGGGGCGGGTCTGCGCGTGCAGCGTGAACGTCAGGGTGGCGTC
This sequence comes from Isoptericola sp. NPDC057653, assembly GCF_042799955.1. Taxonomy (NCBI): domain Bacteria; kingdom Bacillati; phylum Actinomycetota; class Actinomycetes; order Micrococcales; family Promicromonosporaceae; genus Isoptericola; species Isoptericola sp. NPDC057653. The sequence goes on from NZ_JBHVHP010000001.1 coordinate 2,150,316, forward strand.
GTTGACGGCGTCGACGCCGCGCACGGACGGGACCTCGAGCAGCACGGACGAGAGCACCGGGTCGGACTGCAGGGCGTCCGCGGCCCGGCCGAGCGCCGCGCGGACCAGGTCGACGTCGGAGCCGACGGGGACCCGCACCTCGGCGACGGCCCGCGACCACTGCTGCGTCATGTTCCCGGCGCGCAGGATCTCGCCGTTGCGCACGTACCAGAGGGTGCCGTCGAAGGCGCGCACCTGCGTGACGCGCAGCTGCACCTCCTCGACGGTGCCGACGGCGCCCGACCCGAGGTCGACCGTGTCGCCGACGCCGAACTGGTCCTCGACCAGCAGGAAGATGCCGGAGATGAAGTCCTTCACGAGCGCCTGGGCGCCGAAACCGATCGCGATACCGACGACCCCGGCGGACGCGATCAGGGGGGCGACGTTGACGCCCACCGACTGCAGGATCATCAGCAGCATGATCGTGCCGACCACGATGTTGGCGGACGACCGCAGCACGGAGCCGACGGTGCGGGCCCGCTGCGCCCGCCGCTGCTTGGCCAGCGGGTTGGCCATGGCCAGCGCGTCCTCCACGAAGGGGGCGCGGTTGAGGTACCGGCGCCACGCCGCCGAGGGCGAGGGGCCCTCGGTGGTCTTCGTCCCCGCCCCCGTGGCGATGCTCTCGGTGACGTGCCCGATCACACGGCGCAGCAGCGCCAGGACGATGCCGCCGATCACCAGGATGACGAGGATCTGCAGCGGCCAGCCGGTGAACCACTCCCAGAACTTGGACCCGGCGTCGGCCGCGGCCTTCGCGCCCTCGTCGAGGATGGAGGTCTCGCTGGGGTCGGGGCTCGGGCTCACCGCCGCAGGGGCAGCGGTCCGGAGGGAGAGGATCGCGGGAGTCACCCGACCACGGTAGCGAGGGCCGCCGTCGTGACGAAACGCCCGCCGGCCCCGGGCGCCGCAGCGTGGGCGGACGGCCTGGTCGCGCGGGGGATGGCAGGATCGTTCCCGTGAGCAAGGACAAGCCGACCACGGACGAGACGCCCGACGACGCGCGCGCCCAAGCGCCCGAGGCGGCGGCCGAGTCCTCGTCCGGGTCGCCGTCGTCGCCCGCCGCCACGAAGGAGCGCGAGGAGCCCGCCGCGCAGGACGCGGACAAGTCCGACGAGAAGGCCGACGAGAAGGCCGACGAGAAGGCCGACGAGAAGGCCGACGAGAAGGCCGACGAGAAGGCCGACGAGAAGGCCGACGAGAAGCCGGCCGAGGAGCCCGCGGACCCGCCGTCGGCGGAGGCGCCCGCCGCCGGAGCCGCGCGCGCGGACGAGCCGGACGACGCCCTGCGCGAGCTGGCCGCGGCGTACGGCGTGCTCACCGAGCACCACGGCTTCGGCGGGGACGTGGTCCGCGCCCCGGCGTCGACGCTGATCTCCGTCCTCGGCGCCCTGGGCGTCCCGGCGGACTCGCCGCAGCAGGTGACGCACAGCCTGCAGCGCGCGCAGGACGACGCGTGGCGCACGGTGCTCCCGCACACCGTCGTCGTGCGCCAGGGCGACGGCGCGCACGTGCCGGTGCACGTCACGGACGGCGCGGCGGTCCACGTGTGGCTCGAGGTGGACGGCGCGGAGCCGGCGGCCCGCGACCACGCGGTGCGCCCGCGCCGCGACCTGGAGCAGCTCGACGTCTTCGTCGAGCCCCGCACGGTCGACGGCCGTCGGGTGGGGCGCGCGACGTTCGCCCTGCCCGCGGACCTGCCCCTCGGCTGGCACGCCCTGTACGCGCTCGCCGAGGGCCACGAGACCCGCACCACCGTGGTCGTCACGCCCGGCCGGCTGGAGCTGCCGGCGGGCCTGGACGACGACCAGTGGTGGGGCTTCCTCGTCCAGCTGTACTCGGTGCGCTCGAGCACGTCGTGGGGCGTGGGCGACCTCGCCGACCTCGCGGACCTGGCATGGCTGACGGCGCACCGGGGCGGGGCCGACTTCGTGGGCGTGAACCCGCTGTCGGCCACCGAGCCGGTGACCCCGCTGACCCCGTCGCCGTACCTGCCGACGAGCCGCCGCTTCCTCAGCCCGCTCTACGTGCGGGTGGAGGACATCCCGGAGACGGCCTACCTGTCCGCGGCGGACCGTTCCCTCGTGGAGTGGGCCGCCGACCCGGTGCGCGACCTCGTCGCCGACCCGGGCGCGCTCGACCGCGACGCGGTGTGGGAGGCCAAGAAGGCGGCCCTCGAGGTCGTGTTCACGGCCCCGCGCCGCGCGGCCCGGCAGGCGGCGTACGAGGAGTTCGTCGCCGAGGAGGGGACGGGCCTGCGAGACTTCGCCACCTGGTGCGCCATCGTCGAGCACCTGGGCTCGCGGCCCCGGCCCGACGAGCTGGGCGACCCGGCCTCGCCGGCCGTCGCGGCGCTGCGCGAGCGGCTGTCCGAGCGGGTCGAGTTCTACGTCTGGCTCCAGTGGGTGGCCGACGAGCAGAAGCAGACCGCCCAGCGCGTGGCGCGCGAGGCCGGGATGCGGATCGGGATCATGCACGACCTCGCCGTCGGCGCGCACCCGCAGGGCGCGGACGCCTGGGCGCACCGCGACGTGCTGGCGCGCGACGTCTCCGTCGGCGCACCCCCCGACATGTACAACCAGCAGGGCCAGTCCTGGTCGCAGCCGCCGTGGAACCCGCGTGCGCTCGCGAAGGCCGGCTACGCCCCCTACCGGGACATGCTGCGCACCGTGCTGCGGCACGCGGGTGCCCTGCGGGTGGACCACGTGATCGGCCTGTTCCGCCAGTGGTGGGTGCCCGCCGGTGCCGCGCCGTCCGACGGCACCTACGTGCGCTTCGACCACGAGGCGCTGGTCGGGATCCTGTGCCTGGAGGCGCGTCGCGCGGGAGCCGTCGTCGTGGGGGAGGACCTCGGCGTCTTCGAGCCGTGGGTGCGCGACGAGCTCGCCGCGCGCGGCGTCCTGGGCACCTCGGTGCTGTGGTTCGAGAAGGAGGACGGGCGGCCGCTGGAGCCGGAGAGGTACCGGCGCGCGTCGCTCGCCACCGTCGGCACGCACGACATGCCGCCCGCGGCCGGCTACCTCGCCGGGGAGCACGTCGACCTGCGGGAGCGCCTCGGGCTCCTCGCCGACGACGCGCAGGAGCTGCGCAGCCTCGCCCGCACGGAGCGGGACTCCGTCGTGCTGGCCCTCGCCATGCGGGGCCTGGTCTCGGACCACCCGTCCGAGCGGGAGATCGTCGAGGGCCTGCACCGCTACCTGCGCCGGTCTCCGGCGGCCCTGGTGGGCGTGCAGCTCACCGACGCCGTCGGCGAGCGCCGGACGCAGAACCAGCCCGGCACCGACCAGGAGTACCCGAACTGGAAGGTGCCGCTGGCCGACGGCTCCGGCAACGTGGTGCTGGTGGACGACCTCTTCGAGAACGCGCGCCTGCGCTCCCTCGTCCAGGCGGTCCGCACCGCGCGGTAGCGCCGCCCGGACGCACGGAACCCCGCCCGGTCGTGTGACCGGGCGGGGTTCCGTCTGTCCGGGCGTCGTCAGCGGGCGTCGACGGCCTGCGCGGCGAGCGCGCGCTCGGTGCCGGCGAGCTGCTCGACCACCATGCGGCGCAGGGCGGCCGGGGCGTCCGCGTGGGCGTCCAGCCAGCCGCGGACGGCGTCGCGCAGCGCGGCCGACGCGAGCGGCGCCGGGTAGAGGCCCTCGATGAGCTCCTCCGCGATGTGGTAGCTGCGCGTGGTCCAGATCGGCAGCAGCGCGTCGACCCAGCGGGCGGCGAACGGCTCCAGCACGGCCGGGTCCGTCACGTGCACGAAGCCCGCGGCCGTGGAGCGGATGATCGCGTTCGGCACGTCCGTCTGGTCGACGATCGACGCGAACGCGGCCTCCTTGCCCTCGACCGTCGGCCGGGCGGCGCGCGCCCGGGCGGCGGCCTGGCGGCCGGTCGCGGTGTCGTCCTGCGCGAGGGCGGCGTCGATCTCCGCGTCCTCGGCCGCGCCGAGCAGCACGAGGCTCTCGAGCAGCTCCCACCGCAGGTCGGTGTCCACCTCGAGGCCGCCGAGGGCGACGGACCCGTCGAGCAGCCCGCGCAGCGGCGCCGCGTGCTCGGAGGTCGACGCCAGCGCCGCGAAGAACTTCACGAGCTGCAGCTGCAGGTCGGAGCCCGCCTCGGCGTCCTGCGCGAGCGCCCAGAGGCGGTCGCCGATGCGCGCCAGGGTCGCGGCGCGGCGCTCCGGCGCCACATAGGACCGGGCGGCCAGGCCGAGCTGGTTCATCGTGGTGCGGACCGTCGTCGACTCCGTCTCGGCGGCGATGTTGCCGAGCACCAGGTCGACGTACGACGACGCGGGCGTCTCGCCGTCGCGCACCGCGTCCCAGACCGAGCCCCAGACGAGGGAGCGGGCCAGCGGGTCGCTGATGTGCGACAGGTGCTCGACGGCCACCGCGAGGGACTCGTCGTCGAGGCGGATCTTCGCGTACGCGAGGTCGTCGTCGTTGAGGAGCACGAGCGCGGGGCGCTCGCGGCCCACGAGCCCCGGCACCTCGGTGCGCTCGCCGTCGACGTCGATGACGACCTGGTGGGTGCGCACCAGCGCGCCGTCGACCAGGTCGTAGCAGCCGATGCCGAGGCGGTGCGGGCGGATGGTCGGGTAGTCGGCGGGCGCCGACTGCAGCACGGCGAAGCCGCTGATGCGGCCCTCGGCGTCGACCTCGATCTCCGGGCGGAGCGTGTTGACGCCCGCCGTCTCCAGCCACGCCTTCGACCAGGCGGCGAGGTCGCGGCCGCTCGTGGCCTCGAGCTCGACGAGGAGGTCGCGCAGCTCGGTGTTGGACCACGCGTGCTTGCGGAAGTACGCGGAGACGCCGGAGAGGAACTCCTCGCGGCCGACCCACGCGGCGAGCTGCTTGAGGACCGACGCGCCCTTGGCGTAGGTGATGCCGTCGAAGTTGACCTGCACGTCCTCGAGGTCGCGGATCTCCGCGACGATCGGGTGGGTGGAGGGCAGCTGGTCCTGGCGGTAGGCCCAGGTCTTCTCCATGGCGGAGAACGTGGTCCAGGCGGCCTCCCACTCGGTGGCCTCGGCGGTGGCGAGCGTGGACGCGTACTCGGCGAACGACTCGTTCAGCCAGAGGTCGTTCCACCACTTCATCGTGACGAGGTCGCCGAACCACATGTGGGCCAGCTCGTGCAGGATCGTCACGACCCGGCGCTCGCGGATCGCGTCGGTGACCTGGGAGCGGAAGACGTAGGACTCGGTGAAGGTCACGCAGCCCGGGTTCTCCATCGCGCCCATGTTGTACTCGGGCACGAAGAGCTGGTCGTACTTGTCGAACGGGTACGGCACGCCGAAGGTCGACTCGTAGAACGCGAAGCCCTTGCGGGTGGTCTCCATGATGTAGTCGGCGTCGAGGTGCTCGGCCAGCGACGAGCGGCAGAACACGCCCAGCGGGATCGTGCGGCCGTCCGACGACGTGAGCTCGCCGCGCTGCACGGCGTAGGGGCCGGCGACGAGGGCCACCAGGTAGGACGAGATGCGCGGCGTCGGCTCGAACGCCCACGTCGCGGTCGGGACGTCGGCGTCCGTCGCGTGCGTGGCGTCGGCGGGCTCCGGCGTCGGCTGGTTCGACACGACCTCCCAGGCGGCGGGGGCGGTGACGGTGACCTGGAACGGCGCCTTGAGGTCGGGCTGCTCGAAGGTGGCGAAGACGCGGCGGGCGTCCGGCACCTCGAACTGGGTGTACAGGTAGACCTCGCCGTCGACCGGGTCGACGAAGCGGTGCAGGCCCTCGCCCGTGTTCGTGTAGGCGCAGTCGGCGACGACGCGCAGCTCGTTCTGCGCGGCGAGGTCGGCGAGCGCGATGCGCGAGTCGGCGAACACCTCGGCCGGGTCCAGCGCGCGGCCGTTGAGCACGACCTCGCGCACGGTCGGCGCGACCAGGTCGACGAAGGTGCTCGCGCCGGGGGTGGCGGAGAACCGGATGACGGTGGTGGACGCGAACGTGGTCGGGCCGGTGGTGAGGTCGAGGTCGATGGCGTACGACTCGACGTCGGTGACGACGTCGGCGCGCTCGATCGCCTCGGCGCGGGTCAGGTTCTCTCCGGGCACGGGTTCTCCCTCGTTTCAAGGTGGTGCAGCGCGTGATGGGCGCGCAGGCTCGCGCACGATGATGCCACCTCGAACCAGGGCCGACGCACGGAATTGCCCCGTTCCTGCGGGGACGGGTTCGACCGTCGAGACCGGATCGTGACATCCTGCCCGGTGCGTCGTCGCGGCGAGGGTGCCCAGCACCGCCCGACGGCGCCCGAGGAGTGACTGGAGGGAGTCCAGATGTCCGGCACCGTTCCGCCGCCCCCGCCGGGGCACGACGGCAGGCCGCCGACCGTGCCGCCGGCCGCCGGCGTGCGTCGCGTGGCGTCCGCGTACCAGAGCCCGTCCGCCGTCGACCCGATGGCGGAGGTGCCGCTGCAGCAGGTCACCGCGCCGGCCGCCATGGCCGCGCCCGCCGCGCCGACCGCGCACGCCCCCGTCCCGCCGCCGCCGGACGCCGCCCCGAGCACGACGCCGGCCCCGCCGGTGTACCAGCCCACCCAGCAGATCCCGCCCGCGTCGTACGGCCAGCAGCCCTCCTACGCGCCGGCGCCGCCGAGCGTGCCCGCGGGCCAGCCCGGCTACCCGGCCCAGCCCGGCTACGCCGCCCCGACCGGCTACCAGTCCGGCTACGAGCCCGCGTACCAGGGCGGCTACCAGGCCGCGCAGGCCCAGCCGGTGGCGGCCACCCAGGTGCAGCAGCCGGTGTACACGCAGCCCGCACCGGCGGCGCAGCCGCCGGGCGGTGCCTACCCGGGAGCCGGCGCCGCCGTGCCCCCGCCGCCGGAGCCGCCGCGCCGCCGCAGGCTCTCTGCGGGCTGGATAGCGTTCATCGCGATCGACGTCGTCCTCATCGCCCTGGCGGCGGTGTTCGCCGTCCAGATCCTCACGTCGTCGTCCCCGAACCCGCCCGATGCGGGGGCCGACGCGGTCACGACGCCGGCCCCGTCGGTCTCCGCGTCCGAGGACGCGCCGATGCAGGGCGCGGCGCTGGCGAAGTTCGCGGCGCCGTCGAAGAACATCACGTGCACGATCTACGCGGACGGCGTGTCCTGCGGCATCGCGCAGCTCAACCAGCAGCCTGCTCCGGTCGACGGCTGCGACGGCACCACGGGGTACGTGGCGACGGTCGACTCGGACGGCAACGTCAAGCTGCCGTGCGTCCCCACGGACCAGCAGCCGAAGAAGGCCGGCGGGAAGGTCGACACCCTCGACTACGGCAAGTCGCTCACCGAGGGCGACTTCACGTGCACGAGCGAGCAGACGGGCATGTCCTGCACCCACGACCCGACGGGCAAGGGCTTCAGCCTCGCCCGCGCGGGCATCGGCCAGAGCTGACACCTCGGACGGACCGACACCCCTCCACCGCCGGAGCGCGGGCGCACGACGCCGGGCACGAGGGCGGGGGAGGGGTGTCGACGTCGTGAGGGGGCCGGGTCCGGTCGGACGGCGCGCCTCGCGAGAGGCGCACCCCGGCCGCCCGGCCCCCGCCGATCACCAGATGCGGACGCGCTCCTCGGGAGCGAGCCAGAGCGCGTCGTCGGGGCCCACGCCGTAGGTGGCGTGGAACTCGTCGACGTTGCGCACCACGCCGTTGCAGCGGAACTCGTTGGGCGAGTGCGGGTCGGTGGCGATCCGGCGCACCATCTCCTCGTCGCGGCCCTTGGACTGCCACACCTGGGCCCAGCCGAGGAAGATCCGCTCGAGGCCGGTGAGGCCGTCGACGACGGGGGCGTCCTCGAGCGCGGCGCCGAGCGCGATGCGGTAGGCCTTGATCGCGATGGACAGGCCGCCGAGGTCGCCGATGTTCTCGCCGATGGTGAGCGCGCCGTTGACGTGCGGGCCGTCCTCGGGCAGCTGTGCGGGGCGGAACGCGTCGTACTGGGCGATGAGTGCGGAGGTCCGCTTCTCGAACTCGGTGCGGTCGGTCTCGGTCCACCAGTCCTCGAGGCGGCCGTCGCCGTCGTACTTGGAGCCCTGGTCGTCGAAGCCGTGGCCGATCTCGTGCCCGATGACGCCGCCGATGCCGCCGTAGTTCACGGCGTCGTCGGCGTCCGGGTCGAAGAACGGGGGCTGCAGGATCGCGGCCGGGAAGACGATCTCGTTCATGCCCGGGTTGTAGTACGCGTTGACGGTCTGCGGCGTCATGAACCACTCGTCGCGGTCGATCGGGCGGCCGATCTTGCCGAGCTCGTGGTCCTGCTCGAAGGCGTGGGCGCGGCGGACGTTGCCGACGAGGTCGGCGGCGTCCACCTCGAGCGCGGCGTAGTCGCGCCACTTCACGGGGTAGCCGACCTTGGGCGTGAAGCGCTCGAGCTTCGCGAGGGCCTTGACCTTGGTCTCGGGCGTCATCCAGTCGAGCTGGTCGATGGACTCGCGGTAGGCGGCCACGAGGTTCTCGACGAGCGTGTCCATCCGCTCCTTGTGCTCCGGCGGGAAGTGCCGCTCGACGTACTGCTCGCCGACGGCCTCGCCGAGCGCGCGCTCGACGAGCGCGACGCCGCGCTTCCAGCGGTCGCGCACCTCCTGGGCGCCCGACAGGGTGCGGCCGTAGAAGTCGAAGTTGGCCTCGACGGTGGCGTCGTCGAGGTAGGCGGCGCGGGCCGTGAGCAGGTGGTACGCGGCCCACAGCTTCCAGTCGGCGAGCGGCTCCGACCGCCACAGCTCCGCGAACCCGGTGGCGAAGGACGGCTCGCGCACGACGAGCGAGTCCAGCGACCCGGCGGGGGCACCGAGCGCGGCGGCCCAGGCGCGCCAGTCGAAGCCCGGCGCCTGCTCGACGAGGTCGGCGAGCGTCATCGGGTTGTACGTGAGGTCGGCGTCGCGGTCGCGCACGACGTCCCAGTGGTGCCCGGCGAGCTTCGTCTCCAGCGCGAGGACGCGCACGGCGGCGTCCTCCGGGTCGGCGCCCCACGCGGAGCCGGCGGTGACGCCGGCGAGGCGCAGGATGCGCGCCAGGTGCGGGGCGTACTTCTCGCGCACGGGCGCGTACTGGTCCTCGCGGTAGTACGCCTCGTCGGGCAGGCCGAGGCCGCCCTGCACGAGGTACGTCACGTAGGTCTCGGGGTCCTTGGCGTCGTTGTCGACGTAGAACGCGACGGCGCCGCCGCCGCCGGTGCGCTGCAGGGCGCCGAGCACGTCGACGAGCTCCGCGGGCGAGGTCGCCGCGGCGATCCGGGCGAGCTCCGCGGCCACCGGCTCGGTGCCGAGCTGCTGCACCTTCTCGGTGTCGAGGAAGCTGGCGTACAGCGCGCCGATCTTGGCGGGCGTGGACGCGGGGTCGAGGTCCTCGGTGGCGGCGAGGTCGGTGATGATGGCGCGGACCCGCTCCTCGGAGAGGTCGTGCAGGGCACGGAACGCGCCGTCCATGGCGCGGTCGGCGGGGATCTCGTGCTGGGCGAGCCAACGCCCGTTGACGTGGCGGTAGAGGTCGTCCTGCGGGCGGACGCCCTGGTCGAGGGCGGAGAGGTCGATACCGGACCGCAGCCCGGTGGCGTCGGCAGTCATGGCGTCACCCTACGGCGCCCCACCCCCACGGCGTGGGGGAGAATGGGCGCCATGCGTCTGCACATCGCCGCCGATCACGCCGGATACGAGCTCAAGGCCCATCTCGTCGACCACCTGCGTGCCGCCGGGCACGACGTCGTCGACCACGGGGCGCACGAGTACGACCCGCAGGACGACTACCCCGCGTTCTGCATCGCAGCGGGCGAAGCGGTCGTGGCGGAGCCGGGCTCGCTCGGCGTCGTCATCGGCGGGTCGGGCAACGGCGAGCAGATCGCCGCGAACAAGGTCGTGGGCGTCCGCGCGGTGCTCGCGTGGTCGCTGGAGACGGCGCGCCTGGGCCGCCAGCACAACGACGCCAACGTCATCGCCGTCGGGGGCCGCATGCACCCCGTCGACGAGGCGACCGCGTTCGTCGAGGCGTTCGTCGCGGAGCCGTTCAGCGGCGACGCCCGCCACCAGCGCCGCATCGACAAGCTGGCCGCGTACGAGGCGTCGCACGACGTCTCCGCCATCTCCTGACCCGCCCGACCGACGTGCCGGAAGGTCACACCGTCCACCGCCTCGCGCGGGCCCTGGACGGGCTCTTCGGCGGGCGGACGCTCGCCGTCTCCAGCCCGCAGGGCCGGTTCGCGGGCGGCGCCGCGCTGCTCGACGGCCGTCGCGTGGTGGCCGTCGAGGCGTGGGGCAAGCAGCTGTTCTGCGCCTTCGCGCCCGCGGGCGCGAAGGGCGGCGACGGGGCCGACGACGTGCGCTGGCTGCGCGTGCACCTGGGCCTCTACGGGGCGTGGACGTTCGCGGGCGACGGCAGCGCCGACGTCGTGCACGCGATCGGCGCGCCGCGGCGCCGCATCGGCGAGCGGGAGACCACGCCGGACCTCCCCGCCGGGGACGCTCTCGCCGCGGAGGCGGGGGACTGGGCGCCGCCCGCCCCGCGCGGCGCGGTGCGCCTGCGGCTGGTGGGTGCCCACGCCGTGGCGGACCTCACCGGGCCGACGGCGTGCGATGTGGTCACGGGCCGCGAGAAGGCTGCCGTCGAGGCGCGCCTCGGGCCGGACCCGATCCGGGCCGACGGCGGTCGCGGGTCGCCGGAGGCGTCCCGGGCGGCGTTCGTCGACCGCGTGCGGCGCTCGCGCGTGACGGTCGGGCAGCAGCTCATGGACCAGGCGGCGATCGCCGGCGTGGGCAACATCTACCGCGCCGAGGCGCTCTTCCGCGCCGGGCTGGACCCGCTGCGGCCGGGGCGCGACGTGCCCGGGCCCGTGCTCGCCGCGATCTGGGACGACCTCGTGGTCCTCATGCGCGACGGCGCGGCCACGGGCGCGATCGTCACGACCCGCCCGGAGCACCGCGTGCCCGACGGCGTGCACGGCGCCGGCCGCCGCACCCGGCAGAACACCGACGGCACGGCGGGCGCCGTCCCCGCCGACGAGGCGTTCTACGTCTACCACCGCGACGGGCTGCCGTGCCGCGTGTGCGGCGCCCCCGTGCTCACCAAGGAGCTGGCCGGGCGCAACCTGTTCTGGTGCGGGGTCTGTCAGGCCTGACGGTCCAGCAGCCCGGACAGGTGGCGGCCGGGGGCCTCGCCCCACTCCGCCCACTCGTCGTCGGTGGCCTCGGCCAGCGCCCCGCACCACGCCCACGCGCGGTTGACGGCGTGCGTGGTGCCCGCGGCGCGGCGCAGGTCGTCCCAGCCGCCGTGGGGGCCGTCGTCGAACCCCGGCAGGCCGCGCGCGGCGAGCCACGCCGCCCACGACGACCGGTACGCGGCCTCGACGGGCTCCCAGGCGACGCCGGCGTCCCGGGCCACGGCCGAGGACACCTCCAGCACCTCGAGGGGGTGCGCCCACTGCGCGTCGCCGAGGTCGAAGACGTGCAGCGCGCCGCCGGTCTCGAACACGTTGCCGGGGTGCAGGTCGCCGTGCTGCAGGGTCGCGGGCAGCGGACCCGCCGCGAGGGCGCCGGCGGCGTCGAGGACGGCGGGCCGCGCGCGGTCGAGGGCGGCGGCGGTCGCCTCGTCGAGGCGCGCGGGATGACCGGGCGGCAGCGCGCGCAGGCGGCCCAGGACGGTGTCGAACCGGCCCGGCACGGTGCCGGGGGAGCAGTCGGGCAGGCCGGTGGCCAGGAGCTCCTCGCGGCGCGCGGCGACGTCCTGCTGGAGGCGCGCGAACCGCGTGAGGACGGCGCCCCAGTCGGCTGCGGTCGGTGCCCGGCGCTCGCGGAGGGTCGCCCCGCGGTCGGCCGTGAGCATCCATCCCCTCGCGGCCTCGACCGCGAGCGGCGCGTCGACCTGGTCGGGCGCGATCTCGGCCAGCAGCAGCTGCAGCGCCGGCTCGTGCGCCGCCGCCCGGCAGTCGGCCTTGAACCAGACGCGTCCGCCGTCGGTCTCGAGCACGAGCTGGGTGGACCAGGGGCGCACCCGCGTCTGGTCGGCCGGGGCGGCGGTGCGCATGCCCCGGCGGGCGAGCGCGTCGTCGGTCCAGGCGGCGACCTCCGCCCGCCAGGCGGCGGAGGTCACCGCGGTCGAGAACGCGTCGGCCATCAGAACACCCAGCCGCACGCGGGGGCCAGCGGCCACCCGAAGGCCGCGCTCGCGTGCGCGAGCGCGCCGGCGGAGCGCTCGACGACGAGCCCCGCGCCCGCCAGGGCCGCGAGGGACGTCCCGCCCAGGAAGGCGGCGCCGAGCTCCCGGACGTCGAGCTCCAGGTCGGGCGCGGCCTCGGTGCGCTCGCAGGAGGCCTCGCCGAACGCGGCCGCCCGCACACGCCACGCCCCGGCGTTCTCGGGCAGGCGCGCGTCGGTGACGCCGAGGACCACGTCGACGTCGGCCTGGTAGCGGCGCCCGGCGAGGGCGGCGGGGACGTCGACGACGCGCACCCACACGTTGTCGGTGACACGGGCGCCGGCGGCGCGCGGGTCGACGAGCAGGCTCATGACCGCGTCGTCGACGGGCAGCAGGAACGGGTCCGTGCTGCTCATGAGGTCGAGGTCGAGCAGCACGCCCCACAGGGCGCGGGCGGCGGCCGCGTCGAGGGCCACCACGTCGCCCAGGTGCACGGTGCCGCGCGGCCCGGTGACCTGCCAGTCCATGGTGCGGCGGAACGTCGCGTAGCCGCGGGGCTCGCCGTCCCGCTCGACGACGACGACCCGCAGCGACTCGCGCCCGCTCGCGCGGAACGACTTCGGGTCGGCCCAGTAGCTCTCCCAGAGGGCTTCGGACTCCCGGGTGGCCCAGCCGGGCCGGTTGATCCCCGCCGGTCCGGCAGGCATCCCGGGAGCCTGGTGCAGGCGCGCGACGAGCTCGCCGTGGCTGGCGCGGTCGCCGTGCTCCACGCGGACGGTGTGGTCGGCGGCGCCGGGGACGTCGCGCAGCGCGGCGCCGCGCGGGACGCTGATGCGGAGGTCGTCGGCGGCCTTGCCGTACCCGAACCGGCCGTAGATGGGGGCCTCCGCGGCGAAGAGCGCGGAGAGGGGCTCGCGGCAGCGGGCGAGGTGGTCGTCGATCATGGCCGTGAGCAGCCCTCGGCGGCGGTGCTGGGGGTGCACCCCCACCCACGTGAGGCCGGCGGTCGGCAGCGTCGCGCCGGGCACGGGGAAGTGGGCGAACGGGTACGACGCGCGGATCGCGGCGAGCCCGCCGCCCGGGGCGTCCTCGGCCTCGACGCCGACGGCCCGCTCCCAGGTGAGGGGCAGCGGCAGCTCGTCGAAGTCCGCGACGGCGTGCGGGTCGGGGAAGGCCCAGGTGTCGAGGTCGAGCAGCGCGCCGCGGTCGTCGGCGGTGAGCTGCCGGGAGCGGTACCCGGCGGGCAGGGAGGAGCGAGAGCGGTCGGAGGTCACCGCCCGATCGTGGCGCGGAGCGTGCCTCGGGGCCAGCGGAATTCGGCGCCGCCCGTGGCCGCGCGGACGATTCCCCGTCGTGCCGCCGCCGGGGTGGGCGGCGGGCCGTAGGGTCGCCGTGTGCACGCCGCCGAGGAGCCCGCCACCGCGCCGACCGAGGAGCCGCTCGACGGCCCCGAGGAGTACGCCGCCGAGGTCCTGGCCCTGGTACGCCGTATCCCGTCGGGCCGGGCGATGACGTACGGCCTGATCGCGGAGATCGTCGGCGAGCGGCTGGGGCGCGGCGGCCCGCGACAGGTCGGGAACGTCATGGCGGGGTCGGGGGACCGCTACGCGCACCTCGTGCCGGACGGCGCGGCGGTGATCGGTCCCGTGCAGGACAACCACCCGGTGCCGTGGTGGCGGGTGGTCAACGCCGCGGGCTCGCCGCCTGCCCGCCACGTCACCGCGGCCCTCGACGCGTTGCGGGCGGAGGGCTGCCCGCTCAGCCGCGACGGGCGGCGCGTGGACCTGCGCCGCGCCGTCTGGTTCCCGGAGGACGACGGCGCGGCACGCTAGCGGGTCAGGCCTTCGACGGCGCCACCCGCGCGGCCACCGAGCCGGCGGCGGCGCGGACACGGGCTCCGAGGGGCGTGCTGCCGTCGACGGCCTTCCGGGCGGCCTGCGAGGTCGCCAGCACCGTGAGCATCGACGACGGGTCGCCCTGCAGCAGCAGCGTGGTCAGGGCGGTGTCGTCCCAGCGCGCGAGGTCGCGGGCCACCTTGTCCGCGGGGCCCACCAGGGCGATCTCCTCGACCAGCGCGGTGGGCACGGCGCGCGCCGCGTCCTCCTTGCGGCCCGCGAGGTAGAGCGCCTGCACCTCGTCGAGCTCGGTGGCGTAGCCCAGGCGGTCGAGGGACGCCTTGTGGAAGTTGGCCTCCTTCGAGCCCATGCCGCCCGCGTACAGGGCGATGTGGGGTCGGATGACGTCGGCGGCGGCCTCGACGTCGTCACGCACGACGACGGGCACGGTCGCCAGCACCTCGAAGCCCGACGCGGGGGTGCGCTCGTCGGCGCGCTGCGCGAACCCGGCGGCCAGGAGCTCGCGGTGCTCGGCGTCGGCCTTCGGGGCGTAGAAGCCGGCCATCCAGCCGTCGGCGACCTCTGCGGCGAGGGCCACGTTCTTGGGGCCCTGGGCCGCGAGCACGATGGGGATGTCGGCGCGGCGCGGGTGCACGGTCGGCTTGAGCGCCTTGCCGAGACCGGTGGCGCCGGGGGCGTCGGCGGGCAGGGGCAGGCGGAAGAACTCGCCGTCCGCGGTCACGGGGCGCTCGCGCGCGAAGACCTGGCGCACCACGTCCACGTACTCGCGCGTGCGCGCCAGGGGACGGCGGTACGGCTGGCCGTACCAGCCCTCCACGACCTGCGGGCCGGAGGCGCCGAGGCCCAGCACGAAGCGGCCGCCGGACAGGTGGTCGAGCGTGATCGCCTGCATCGCGGTGGCCGTGGGCGTGCGGGCCGCCATCTGCGCGATGCCGGTGCCCAGCCGCAGGCGCCGGGTGCGCGACCCCCACCAGGCCAGCGGGGTGAACGCGTCGGACCCGTAGGCCTCCGCCGTCCACACCGAGTCGAGGCCGAGCGCCTCGGCCGCGACGAGCGCGGGGACGATGCCCCTGGGGGGCTTGCGGGACCAGTAGCCGGTCTGGATGCCGATGCGCAGGGTGCTCATGGGGCGGGGGTGCTCCTCGTCGAGATGGGACCGCCGGAATGTGTCCGGTACCCGCAGTACGGGGTAATGCCCGTCACACCCTAGCCGACGCCGTGCGTGCCACGGGAGCGCCGCTAGGTTCGGGGGATGGCGACGATCGACGACGCGGCCCGTGCCGCCGCGGCGCTGCCCGAGGTCACCGAGACGACGACGTTCCGGAACCGCGCGTGGGCGGTGTCCGGGCGGGTGTTCACGTGGCTCCGGCCGTTCACCAAGGCCGACCTGCGGCGGTTCGAGGACGACCCCGTGCCCGCGGGGCCGATCCTCGCCGTCGTCGTCGACGACCTCGGCGAGAAGGAGGCGGTGCTCGCCGCGCGCCCCGAGGCGTTCACCATCCCGCACCTCGACGGCGTGCCCGTCGCCCTGGTGCGGCTGGACGTCACCGATGCCGCCGCGCTCCGGGAGCTGCTCGTGGACGCGTGGCTCGCGAAGGCGCCCCGCCGGGTGGCCGCGGCGCACCCGGAGCTGCTGGCCTGAGCCCCGGGCCGTGCCCGGGGCAGGGCGGCTCAGCGCGACGAGCGCGAGCGCTCGGCCACGGTGTTGAGCAGGGCGGCGCCGGCCGCGGCGTCGTCCACGGTCACGACGAGCGAGCGACCGCCCGTGCGCTCGACGAGCAGCGCCTCGCCCGTGCGCAGCACCACGCCCACGCGCCCGCCGCGGCCGACGCGCCAGCCCCACCCGCCGAACTCGGCGAACGGCCGGACCTGGACGACGGACGCGCCGAGGACCTCGTCCGCCGGCACGTGCGTGCCCGGCCAGCCGAGCGCGGAGCGCACGGTGAGGCCGGAGGCGTCGACGCGGACGGTGAAGGCGAACATCGCCGCGAACAGGCCCGCCAGGAGGGCGGGGACCACGAGCATCGCCCAGGTCTCGAGCGCGACGGCGAGCACCGCGGTCACGAGGATCGCGCCCGTGCCCACGGCGAGCCCGGGGCCGCCGGTCGCGCGCCGGAGCCAGACCGCGCGCTCGCCGTCCCGCAGGGCGGTGCGGGGCGCGTCGTCCGCGACCGGCGCGGTGGCGTGGAGCGGCCGGTCCTTCGGGACGAGCAGGGCCGCCACCACGGCCGGGACCAGGGGCAGGAGCACCGAGGCGACCATGGTCCAGCCCTCGAGCGTGGCCTGCGAGGCGTCGGCGAGGCCGCGCTGCGGGCCGAGCGAGGTGAGCACGACCATCCCGGCGAGCCCGCCCGACCACACGCACCCGGCGGCGGCGAGCCGCCGCGTCGAGACGGCCGACCCCCAGCCCCAGCCGATCGCCGCGAACAGGGCGCAGAGCCCGGCGGCCAGCGCGAGGCCCACCCCGACGAACGAGGCCGGTGTCGAGAACCCGTCCGGCCGTCCGTCCGTGCCCCAGTGGGAGGCGACCTCGGCGGGCAGCTCGTCGAACCAGGACCAGGCGACCGCCGCCGCGGCGAGGGCGAGCGCGATCCCGGCCGCCGACGCCCAGGCCACCGCCCTGCGCGCGCGGGGGCGCCAGGGTGTGGTGGTGGCGGTCGGGCGCGGGGGAGTCGTGGTCATCGGTGCATCGCCTCCTTGACGAGGGTGGTGGTGGTCTCGGGCGACAGGCCGGCGCGCCGGGCGGCGGCGACCAGGTCGGCCAGCGCCTGCTCCACGGGGCCGAGGTCCGGGCGTGCGCCGGTCACGACGGCGCCGCGGCCGCGGCGCAGCTCGATCAGCCCGTCGTCACGGAGCGCCTGGTACGCCTTGAGCACGGTGTGCACGTTGAGGTCGAGCGACGCGGCCAGCTCCCGGGCCGCGGGCAGCCGCTCGCCCGCGCGCAGCTCGCCGCGGGCCACCGCCAGGCTCACCTGGCCCACGAGCTGCGCGTAGAGCGGCTCGGCGGCGGCGGGGTCGATCCTCCAGAGCATGCCCTCATGCTAGTTGTTCTACGAGAACTAGAACAATCGACGCGACGGCCGGAACGACGACGGCCCGCGCCCCGCCGGAGCGGGGGCGCGGGCCGTCGGGCCACGGCGGGTGTCAGATGACGTACTCGAGGAGCTCGGAGGCGTCCTCGACGTGCTGCCCGTGGTCGGGCCGGTGCCCGGGGTGGCGCGCGTGGGCGGGCACGCCCACCGCCACCATCCCGGTGGGCACGTCGTGGGTGACGACGGCGTTCGCGCCGATCTGCGCGTCGTCGCCGATCCACAGCGGGCCGAGGATCTTCGCGCCGGCGCCCACCATGACACGGTCGCCCAGGGTGGGGTGCCGCTTGCCGCGCGTCATCGACCGCCCGCCCAGCGTGGAGCCGTGGAACAGCACGCAGTCGTTGCCGACCACCGCCGTCTGGCCGATGACCACGCCCATGCCGTGGTCGATGAAGAGCCGCCGCCCGATCCGCGCGCCCGGGTGGATCTCGATCCCCGTGATCCACCGCGCGGCCTGCGACAGGAGCCGGGCCGGCAGCCGCAGGCCCGGCCGGTGCCACATGCGGTGGGTCACCCGGTGCGCCCAGACGGCGTGCACGCCGGGGTACGCGAGCGCCACCTCGAAGCGCGAGCGGGCCGCCGGGTCGTGGGCGTGCGCCGCCTCGAGGTCCTCCGCGAGGATCTCGAGCAGGTGCCGCAGGCCCGGGCGGTGACCGTCCGGCATCGGGTGGTCGACCTCGCCGTCGACGTCGTGCACGTCGGCGGACGGGGCGGGAGCGGGGCGGTGGCTCGTCACGTCAGTCCAGCAGGTCCGAGTAGAGGATCGTGGACAGGTAGCGCTCGCCGAAGTCGGGGATGACCACGACGATCAGCTTCCCGGCGTTCTCGGGCCGCTTCGCGACCTCGAGCGCGCCCGCGATCGCGGCACCCGAGGAGATGCCGACCAGCAGCCCCTCCTCCTTCGCCGCGCGGCGCG
Source organism: Isoptericola sp. NPDC057653 (assembly GCF_042799955.1). NCBI lineage: Bacteria > Bacillati > Actinomycetota > Actinomycetes > Micrococcales > Promicromonosporaceae > Isoptericola > Isoptericola sp. NPDC057653. The sequence goes on from NZ_JBHVHP010000001.1 coordinate 2,168,308, forward strand.
CGAGCTCGACGGAGGTCTCGGCGTTGACGTCGACGACCTCGTCGTAGACGGAGGTGTCGAGGATCTCGGGCACGAAGTTCGCGCCGATGCCCTGGATCTTGTGCGGCCCGGGGGCGCCGCCGTTGAGGATCGGCGACTCCTCCGGCTCCACGGCGACGACCTGCACCGACGGCTTGCGCTCCTTGAGCACCTGGCCGACGCCCGTGATCGTGCCGCCGGTGCCGATGCCCGCCACCACGATGTCGACCGCGCCGTCGGTGTCGGCCCAGATCTCCTCGGCCGTCGTCTCGCGGTGGATCTTCGGGTTGGCCTCGTTGGCGAACTGCCGGGCGAGGATCGCGCCGGGGCGCTCGGTCGCGATCTTCTCCGCCGCGGCGACGGCGCCCTTCATGCCCTCCGCGCCCGGGGTGAGGACCAGCTCGGCGCCGTACGCGCGCAGCAGGGCGCGGCGCTCCTTCGACATCGTCTCCGGCATCGCGAGGACGACCTTGTAGCCGCGCGCGGCGCCGACCCAGGCGAGGGCGATGCCGGTGTTGCCCGACGTGCCCTCGACGATGGTGCCGCCGGGCTGGAGCTCGCCCGAGGCCTCGGCGGCGTCGATGATCGAGACGCCGATGCGGTCCTTCACGGAGTTGGCCGGGTTGTAGAACTCGAGCTTCGCGACGACCGTCGCGTCGAGGCCGGCGGCGAGACGGTTGAGCCGGACGAGCGGGGTGCGGCCGATGAGCTTCGTCGCGTCGTCGTAGATGCGTGCCATGGTGATCCTTCTCGAAGAGAGCGTGCGGGCGAGGGGTGCGGGTGTGCCGCGGCCTGCGGTCGTCGGCCCTCGGGGCCGGGGGTGCGCAGGGGTCTCGGCGGGTCGGTGCGAGCGCCGCACGATCGCCGGGGACCCGCCGTCAGGCGGGTCGGACGTGGCGTGGACGCTCTATCGACAGCATCGCGGCGTCGTCGCCGCGGCGCACGCCGGGGTGCGGAGCGTCGACACCGGCACCGTCCTGCGTGCGGACGAGGGGGCGACACGGGGGACGACGATCGTCATGCCCGGCCCTCCTCGTGATGCGTGCGGTCTGTCGCTGGGTGCGGCGCCGAGCCTAGCCAGGCGCCGACCGATCGACAAGACGCATCTCATCCATCGGCGCCGTCGATAGGTCGGGCGACGGGTGTGCCCGGGCATGGCGAGCGGGTCGGCACGGGCGCGCGCCGAGGGCGCCTCGGGAACGAGGGGAGGGTGGGGAGGGGGAGAAAGGGGAGCGGGCGACGGGAATCGAACCCGCGTAGCCAGTTTGGAAGACTGGGGCTCTACCATTGAGCTACGCCCGCACGGCCGTCCCGGGGCACTGCCGCCGGGGTCGGAACGCGGGGCTGACTCTAGCAAAAGGTGCCCGGTGCGCCGGACCTCCGTCCGTGCACGTCGTGGCGTTCCCTGGGTGGGGTCGCACTACACTGACCGAGGCCCCGCCCGGCGGGCGGGCCACGGGGTGTGGCGCAGCTTGGTAGCGCATCTGCTTTGGGAGCAGAGGGTCGCTGGTTCGAATCCAGTCACCCCGACCGTCGCCCATCTGGACCCGTCCGGTGCAGGTGGGCGGACCTGTGCCCGGCGGCGGGCGCCGCTCGCGTGCGGACCATGGTGTCGATCCCCCTGGAGGTCGAGCGCGACCCCGAGGACCCGCGGCAGGCGCTGCCCTGTCTCACGTTGTCGGTGGACGGGACGCCGTACCGTGCGCTCCTCGACTCCGGGGCGGCGCGGACCGCGCTCGCGGCTGGTCGACCATCCGCGCGCCCGGGCCGCGGTCGTCCCCCGTGAGGTGCGCGGCGCACGAGCCCGGCCCGGGGCCGGGGACGCCGCAGCGTTCAGGGGCAGCCGACGCGGTGGAAGTCGTCCGGCTCGTCGAGCGGGAACAGGTAGCAGACCGCTGCGCCGGCGTCGCCCGTGGGCTGGCCGAAGAAACCCAGCCCGGGCCTCGTGTAGCGGACGGTGACCGTCCCGGTGTCCTGCGCGACGACCGTGCCGTCCTCGACGTCGTCGACCCCACCGAGATGGAGCTCGTTGCGGTCCAGGTCCGCGAGGCGCCACGCCCAGCGCGGCGTCGCCTGCCAGACCTGGTGCGCGGCCGCCGCCACGACGACGCCGACCACCATCACGACCAGGGTCACCACCGCTACCGCGCCGCGCCTCGGCTTCGTCGACATCGGCCCAGGGTGCCACGAGCCGCGCCGGGTGGGGTGCCTCACGACGGTATCTCCGCGAGGGCCGGATGCCGTAGCATGAACGGGTTGCCCGTACGCCCGTCGTACGGTCCCCGCACCCCGCGCCGCAGCAACCAGGCCGGCTCGCGCCGGTGAGACGCGCGCGCAACGCACCCGAACCGTTGGAGACCATCGAAGTGAAGAGCGCCGTCGAGAACCTGGAGCCCACCAAGGTCAAGCTGACCGTCGAGGTGGAGTACGACGAGCTCAAGCCGAGCATCGACCACGCGTACAAGCACATCGCCGAGCAGGTGAACATCCCCGGCTTCCGCAAGGGCAAGGTTCCCCCGCGCATCATCGACCAGCGCGTCGGCTGGGGTGCGGTCGTCGAGCACGCGGTGAACGACGCGCTGTCGGGCTTCTACCGCGACGCCGTGACGTCGGAGTCGCTGCGCCCGCTGGGCCAGCCCGAGGTCGAGGTCACCGAGATCCCCGCCGCCGCCGGCGAGGGCCAGCTCGCGTTCACCGCCGAGGTCGAGGTCCGCCCGGAGATCACCCTCCCCGACCTGTCGGGCATCGAGATCACGGTCGACAGCACCGAGGTCACCGACGAGGACGTCACGGAGCGCCTGGACGCGCTGCGCGAGCGCTTCGGCACCCTCGTGGGCGTCGACCGCCCGGCCGCCGAGGGCGACTACGTCGTCATCGACCTCAAGGCCGTCATCGGCGACGAGGAGATCGACTCGGTCTCCGGCGTCTCCTACCAGATCGGCGCCGGCAACATGCTGGAGGGCCTCGACGAGGCGCTCACCGGCCTGTCGACGGACGAGACCACGACCTTCGCCACGAAGCTCGCAGGCGGCGAGCACGAGGGCGAGGAGGCGCAGGTCACCGTCACAGCCACCGCCGTCAAGGAGCGCGACCTGCCGACGCCGGACGACGACTTCGCCCAGCTCGCCTCGGAGTTCGACACCCTCGAGGAGCTGACGGCGGACCTGCGCGAGCAGGTCGCGTCGATCAAGACGTCGAACCAGGCCGTCGCCGCGCGCGACCTGCTCCTCGAGAAGCTTCTCGAGGCCGTCGAGGTCCCGGTGCCGTCGGGCGCCGTCGAGGCCGAGGTGCACCGTCACCTGGAGTCGGAGAGCCGCCTCGAGGACGACGAGCACCGCGCCGAGGTCACCGTGGACGCCACCAAGGCGCTCACGAACCAGATCCTGCTCGACACGCTGGCCGAGAAGCTCGAGGTGCAGGTCGGCCAGGGCGAGCTCGTCGAGTACCTGGTGCAGGCCTCGCAGCAGTACGGCATGGACCCGAACCAGTTCATCTCGAGCCTGGACCAGGGCGGCCAGATCCCCGCCATGGTCGGTGAGGTCGCGCGCTCGAAGGCCCTCGCGGTCGCGCTGCGCGAGATCGAGGTCAAGGACTCCGACGGCAACGTCGTCGACCTGACCGAGTTCATCGGCACCGAGGAGGAGGACGCCGCGGCCGCCGAGGTCGAGGGCTCCGTCGAGGCGGAGGCCGCCCCGGCCGAGGCGTCGGACGCGGCCGCCGAGGAGACCCCGGAGGAGACGGCCAAGGCCTGATCCCCGGAACCTCCGGACCTGACGTACCCCGACGGCCCGCATCGTCCTCACGGACGGTGCGGGCCGTCGTCGTGCGCGGTGCGTGACCGGGCGGGGGCGGGCCGGCGTGCCTCCCCGCGGATCACGGCGGCGACGCCCAGGCCGGCGAGGGCGAGGCCGGCGGACACGACGGGTCCCAGCGGCTCGCCGAAGAGCGCGGCGCCCGCCAGCGTCGTGGTCGGGACGACGAGGAACAGCAGGGCGTTGAGGGTCGTGACGTCCACGCGCCGCAGCAGCGACCAGTACAGCCGGTAGGCGGCCAGCGAGGGCACGAGCGCGAGGAAGAGGGTCGAGGCCCAGAACGCGGCGTCCGCCGGCGGCGCGGCCGTGCCCGTGGCGATCGCCAGCACGGCGAGCACGACGGCGGCGACGGACGCGTGCAGCGCGAGCATCGGACCGGGGGGCAGCGTCGCCGGCCGGCGCCGCTCCAGGAACGTCGCGGCCACGAGCGAGGCGACCGCGGCCGCGGGGAGCGCGTACGCCCACGCGGGCGCCGCCGTCACCCGCAGGTCGGCGGACACGAGCAGCGCGACGCCCGCGGACGCCGTGGCCAGCCCGGCCCACTGCAGGCGGCGCACGCGCTGCCCGAGCAGAGGCCCCACGAGCGTGGCGACCAGCACGGGCTGCACGGCGTCGACCAGCGACGTGGCGCCGGTGCTGACCCCGAGCGCGATCGCGCCGTAGACGGGGAGCACGTACCCGACCTGGGAGAGCAGCCCGACGACGACGTGGTGCCGGGCCTGGCGACCCTCGCGGCCCGGGCGGGCGAGGTGCGCGGCCACGCTGCCCGGGGAGGGTGCCGGGTCGCGGCCGCGACGCCGGGCGAGGCGCGCGCACCGTGCGACCCCGAGGACCGCCCCGAGCGCCACGACCACCACGACGTACCGCCACAGGAGCAGCGTGGGCACGGGCGCCTGCCCGGTGCCGAACCTGGCCCCCAGGAAGCCGGAGCTCCACGCGAGCACGAACGCGACCGAGGCGAGGGCGGTCACCGCCCCCGCGGGTATACCGATCTGTTTACTCATGCTCGCCAATATACAGATCTGTATAGTCGGTCGCATGACCGCGCAGACCACCCTCACCCCGGCCGCGCGCCGGATCCTCGACGCGGCCTCGCGCCTCTTCTACGCGCGGGGGCTGCACGCCGTCGGCGTCGACACCATCGCGGCCGAGGCCGGGGTCACGAAGAAGACGCTGTACGACCGCTTCGGGTCCAAGGAGGCCCTGGAGGTGGCGTACCTGCGCGAGCGCGACGCGCGCTGGGAAGCGCATCTGCGCCGGGTGCTCGACGGGCACCCCGCGGCGGGGGTCGACCGCGTGCTGGCCCTGTTCGAGGCCGCCGGGCTCTGGATGGCGGCCGAGGGCGGGCGCGGCTGCGCCGCCATCAACGCGCGCGCGGAGACCGAGGACCCGGGCCACCCGGTCGCCGTGGAGGTCGCCCGGGAGAAGGCGTGGGTGCTCGACCTGGTGGCGGGGGAGTGCCGCGCCGCCGGGCTGCGGCGCCCCGCGGACCTCGCGGCCGCCCTGGTGCTGCTCTACGACGGCGCCCTCGCGGCGTCCGGCCTCGGCGCCCCCGCGGAGCCGTTCCGCACGGCGCGGCGCGCGGCGCGCACCCTGTGCGAGGCCGCCCGGGCCTGAGCGGACGCCCCGGGCGGCCGGCGCGTGTGCGCCCGCAGCGAAAAGGGCCCGCTCCGGGACGTTTCGCCGCACCGGCGCACGTTAGGGTCGATCGACGGCGATGACGAAGGAGACGGACGTGAACGACTTGCTGCGGATGGACGGTTCGACGCCGGTGGCGCGTGCCGATGGCCCGGGCCTCGGCCTCAACGACTCCATCTACAACCGGCTCCTCAAGGAGCGCATCATCTGGCTCGGCTCGGAGGTGCGCGACGAGAACGCGAACGCCATCTGCGCCCAGATGATGCTGCTGGCCGCGGAGGACCCGGACAAGGACATCTGGCTGTACATCAACAGCCCCGGCGGCTCGATCACCGCCGGCATGGCGATCTACGACACGATGCAGTACATCCAGCCCGACGTCGCGACCATCGCGATGGGCATGGCGGCCTCGATGGGGCAGTTCCTGCTCTCGTCGGGCGCCAAGGGCAAGCGCTACATCACGCCGCACGCGCGCGTGCTGATGCACCAGCCGTCCGGCGGCGTCGGCGGGACCGCGACCGACGTGCGGATCGGCGCGCAGCTGATCATGCACATGAAGAAGGTGCTCGCGGAGCTCACGGCCGAGCAGACCGGCCAGCCGCTCGAGCAGGTCCTCAAGGACAACGACCGCGACAACTGGTTCACCGCCGAAGAGGCGCTCGAGTACGGGTTCGTCGACCACGTGGTCACCAACGCGTCCTCGGTCTCGGGCGGCGGCGGCACCGCGGCGTCCTGACGCCGCCCGCCCGCCCCGTCCCGCGAGGACATCACCGACCTTTACGTGAGGAGACCACAGTGAGCTACTCCGAGGAGTACCAGTTCGCCCTCCGGGCCCAGAACCTGGCCGGCGCCGCGGGCCGTCCCGGCGGCGTCGCGCTGCCGCACGGCGCCCCGTCGTCGCGGTACGTGCTGCCCCAGTTCGAGGAGCGCACGGCCTACGGGTTCAAGCGTCAGGACCCGTACACCAAGCTGTTCGAGGACCGCATCATCTTCATGGGCGTCCAGGTCGACGACGCGTCGGCCGACGACATCATGGCGCAGCTGCTGGTCCTGGAGAGCCAGGACCCCGACCGCGACATCATGATCTACATCAACTCCCCGGGCGGCTCGTTCACGGCGATGACCGCCCTGTACGACACGATGGAGTTCATCAAGCCGCAGATCCAGACGGTGTGCCTCGGCCAGGCCGCCTCGGCCGCGGCCGTGCTGCTGGCCGCCGGCCAGCCGGGCAAGCGCCTCGCGCTGCCGAACGCCCGCGTGCTGATCCACCAGCCCGCGATGGAGGGCGGCGGCTACGCCCAGGCGTCCGACATCGAGATCCACGCCAACGAGCTCATCCGCATGCGCGAGTGGCTCGAGGAGACGCTGGCCGTCCACACGGGCAAGTCGGTGGACCAGGTGCGCGAGGACATCGAGCGCGACAAGATCCTCACCGCCGCGCAGGCGAAGGACTACGGCCTGGTGGACCAGGTGCTCGAGAGCCGCAAGCCGGCCGCCCTCGCGGCGCGCTGACCTGCAACGTCACGGGGCCCGCGCCCTCTTCGAGGAGAGGATGCGGGCCCCGTGACACGACGCACCGGGGCACTCGGCTGACAACGACGCCCCCGTGGTGTGGAATGGACGCAGGACCAGCACTCAGGACATGGAGGCTCCCGGTGGCTCGGATCGGTGACGGCGCAGACCTGCTCAAGTGCTCGTTCTGCGGGAAGTCGCAGAAGCAGGTCAAGAAGCTGATCGCCGGACCCGGCGTGTACATCTGCGACGAGTGCATCGACCTGTGCAACGAGATCATCGAGGAGGAGCTCGGCGAGGCGGCCGAGCTGGGGCTCACCGAGCTGCCGAAGCCGCGCGAGATCTTCGACTTCCTCGAGCAGTACGTCATCGGGCAGGAGCCGGCCAAGCGGGCGCTCGCGGTGGCGGTCTACAACCACTACAAGCGGGTCCAGGCGGGCGAGGCCGCGCGCGACGGCGACGACGCCGTCGAGATCGCGAAGTCCAACATCCTGCTCATCGGCCCGACCGGCACCGGCAAGACGTACCTCGCGCAGACGCTCGCGAAGATGCTCAACGTGCCGTTCGCCATCGCCGACGCCACGGCCCTCACGGAGGCCGGCTACGTGGGCGAGGACGTCGAGAACATCCTCCTCAAGCTCATCCAGGCCGCGGACTACGACGTCAAGAAGGCCGAGACCGGGATCATCTACATCGACGAGGTCGACAAGGTGGCCCGCAAGGCCGAGAACCCGTCGATCACGCGCGACGTCTCCGGCGAGGGCGTGCAGCAGGCGCTCCTGAAGATCATCGAGGGCACGACGGCGTCGGTGCCCCCGCAGGGCGGGCGCAAGCACCCGCACCAGGAGTTCATCCAGATCGACACCACGAACGTCCTGTTCATCGTGGCGGGCGCGTTCGCCGGCCTCGACGACATCGTGGCGTCCCGCGCCCGCAAGCGCGGCATCGGGTTCAGCGCCCCCATGGAGACCGTCGCCGACGACGACCTGTTCGCCGAGGTGCGGCCCGAGGACCTGCAGAAGTACGGCCTGATCCCCGAGTTCATCGGCCGCCTGCCCGTCATCGCCTCCGTCTCGCCGCTGGACCGCGGCGCGCTGGTGCGGATCCTCACCGAGCCCCGCAACGCGCTCGTCAAGCAGTTCCAGCGGATGTTCGAGATCGACGGCGTCGAGCTCGAGTTCGAGCAGGAGGCCATCGAGGCGATCGCCGAGCAGGCGCTGCTGCGGGGCACGGGCGCGCGCGGTCTGCGGGCCATCATGGAGGAGGTCCTCCAGCAGGTGATGTTCGACGTGCCCAGCCGCGACGACGTGGAGCGGGTCGTCGTGACGCGCGAGGTCGTGCTGGAGAACGTCAACCCGACGCTGGTGCCGCGCACGTCGCCCGTGCGCCGCCGCCCCCCGCGGGAGAAGTCGGCCTGAGCCCCGCGGAGGGCGTCGGGGTCAGCGCGTGTAGAGCTCCTCGACCTCGCCCGCGAAGTCATGCAGCACGAGGTCCCGCTTCACCTTCAGCGAGGGCGTGAGGTACTCGTTCGCCTCGGTGAAGTCGCCCTCGAGCACCCGGAACTTGCGGATCGACTCCGCCCGGGAGACCGCGGTGTTCGCCTCCTCGACGGCGGCGTCCAGCGCCGCGAGCACCCGCGGGTCGGTGCGGGCGGCGCCCACGGACATCGGCGGGATGCCCTGCGTCGCCAGCCAGCCGGGCACCATCTCGGCGTCGAGGGTGATCAGGGCACCGATGAACGGGCGCGCGTCGCCGACCACCACGACCTGCGAGACCAGCGGGTGCGCGCGCACGCGGTCCTCCAGGGGCGCCGGCGCGACGTTCTTGCCGCCCGCGGTCACGATGATCTCCTTGGTGCGGCCCGTGATGCGCAGGTGCCCGTGGTCGATCGCGCCGATATCACCGGTGCGGAACCAGCCGTCCACCAGCGCCTCGGCCGTGAGGTCCGGGCGCCCGCGGTACCCGCGGAAGACGTGCGGCCCGGAGACCAGCACCGCGCCGTCGTCGTCCACGCGCACGGAGGTGCCCGGGAACGGCGGGCCCACCGTGCCGATGCGCAGGTCCGACGGCAGGTTGACCGCCGTGGGCGCCGTCGTCTCGGTGAGGCCGTAGCCCTCGAGCACGGTGAGCCCCGCCCCGCGGAAGAAGTGGCCGAGGCGGTCGCCCAGCGGGGCGCCGCCGGAGATCGCGTACCGCAGCGCGCCGCCCATCGCGGCGCGGAGCTTCGCGAGGACGAGCCGGTCCGCGACGGCGTGCTTCAGCCGCAGGCCCAGGGGGACGCGGCCGTCGTCGAGGGCGCGCGAGTACGCGCCGGACACGCGGGCGGACCAGGCGAAGACGCGGCGTCGCGAGCGGGAGCCGGCGCGCTGCTCGGCCGAGTTGTAGACCTTCTCGAACACCCGCGGGACGGCCAGGAGGAACGTCGGACGGAAGGTCCGCAGGTCGTCCGTGAGCGTCTTGACGTCCGGGAGGTGGCCGAGCACCGAGCTGCTGGCGATCACCGCGACCTGGATCAGCCGGGCGAAGACGTGCGCGAGCGGCAGGAAGAGGACCGTGCGGGCGCCGTCGGCCTCCAGCAGCTCGGGGAGCGCGAGACGGGCGTTCAGGGCGAGGTGCGCGAAGTTGCCGTGGGTGAGCTCGGCGCCCTTCGGACGGCCCGTCGAGCCGGACGTGTAGACGATGGTCGCGAGGTCGTCGCGGCGCACCGCGTCCCGGCGGGCGGCGACGTCGGCGGCGGGCACGGACGCCGCGGCCTCGCGCAGCGCGTCCACGGCACCCGTCGCGATCACCAGGACGTCCTCGAGGTCCGGCAGGTCGTCATGCACCTGCCGCACGGCGTCGGCGTGCGCCGGCGTCTCCACCACGACCAGCCGCGCACCGGAGTCGGCCAGGATCCACCGCACCTGGTCGGGGGAGGAGGTCTCGTACACGGGGACGACGACGGCGCCGACCGCCCAGGCCGCGAAGTCGAGCAGCGTCCACTCGTAGCGCGTGCGGGACATGATGGCGACGCGGTCGCCGGGCTCGATCCCGCGGGCGACGAGCCCGCGGGCCACCGTGAGCACGTCGGCCTGGAACTCGCCCGCCGTCACCGGCACCCAGGACCCGTCCGTCGCCGCGCGCCGCTCGACGAGGGGACGGTCGCCGGCCCGGGCCACCCGGTCCGCGAGGAGCGTGCTGATGCTCGTGCCCTCGGGCACCTCCACGAGGCTCGGCGTGGTCGCGACCGTCATCTGTTCTCTCTCCGTGCGTCGGGTCGGCCGTCTCAGGCCGAAGAGGGACCCTACACGCTCGCACGTCCGCGGGCTCGTAGGATCGACCCATGCCCGACACCCCCGACGAGACCACACCCGTGCCCGCGCCGGCCGGCCGCCCGGCCGACGACGGGATGCCGCAGGAGATCCTCGACCTGCGCGCGAGCATCGACAACATCGACGCCGCGCTGGTGCACCTGCTCGCCGAGCGGTTCAAGATGACCCGGCGCGTGGGAGAGCTCAAGGCCGTGGGCGGGCTCCCGCCGGCGGACCCGTCGCGCGACCGGCAGCAGGTCGACCGCCTGAAGGGGCTCGCGCAGGGCGCCGGCCTGGACCCCGAGTTCACGGAGCAGTTCCGCAACTTCATCGTCTCCGAGGTGATCCGCCACCACGAGCGCATCGCCGCGGAGCACGCCCAGGGGCGGCTCAAGGGTGAGCTGCCGCCCCTGGACACCTACGCTTGAAGGGGTGAGATCTGATCCCGGCCACGGGGTCGTGACCCTCCGGCCGACGCGGTGGCGTCGGCCGCGTTTCCGTCGCAGGCTGGAGGCCACAGCCGACGACGACATCAGGGGGATCACGGATGAAGATCGACTGGCTCAAGCCCCTCGTCGGCCGCCCCGGACCGTTCGCGACCGTCTACCTGGACGCGACGCCCTCGGCCGAGGCGGGCGACAGGGACGTCGCGAACCGTTGGCGGGCGGTACGACGTTCCCTCGAGCGGCAGTCGGCACCCACCGAGGTGCTCGACGAGCTCGAGGCCGCGGTGCTGCGGCCCACACGGGTGGCCGGCACGCACGGCAGGGTCCTCATCGCGGGGGACGGCGGCGTGGCCGTGGACCGCGTGCTGCGCAACCCGCCCGCCGTGGCGACCGGCGTCTGGCTCCCGGTGCCGGCGCTGCTGCAGGCCGCCCTCGCGGCGGACGAGACGGTCGACGCCCTCTGCGTCGCGGTCGACCGCAGCGGCGCGGACTTCTGGCCCTGCGACGCCGTCGGCCGACCCGGCGGCGCGCGGGAGACGTTCGAGGGCCCGAACGACGAGGTCAGCAAGACGTCCAGCACCGGCACGAAGCGCGCCATCATCGAGTCGCGTGCCGAGGACTCCTGGAAGCGCAACGCCGCCGCCGTGGCGGCCGAGATCGACCGGCGCGTGGCCGAGGGGCGCCCGGAGGTCGTGCTGCTCACCGGCGACGTGCGGGCGGTGAACCTCGTGCGCGCCGAGCTCGGGCAGGAGGCCGGGCGGCGGGCCGTCGAGGTGGCCGGCGGCGGGCGCGGCCCGGGGATCCGGGCGGACAGCTTCGAGGCGGGCGTCGAGGACGCCCTCGACTCCTACCGGGAGCGGCGGCGCGAGGTCGTGCTCGCCGAGTTCCGGCAGGACCAGGGGCGCGAGGAGGGAGCCGTGTCGTCGGTCGAGGACGTGGTCGCCGTCCTCGCCCGCGGGCAGGTGAAGGCGCTGGTGCTGTCCGAGCAGCTCGCCCTCGACGCCGCGGCGGTGCTCACCGCACCGAGCAACGGTGCCGGGGGAGCGGACCTGTCCGGCCTCCTCGGCGGCCGCACGTTGTGGATCGGGCCGGACCCGATGCACGTCGCCACCTCGCGCAGCGACCTGGAGGACCTCGGCGTCACGGACGGGCTCGAGGAGCTGCCCGCGCCTTCCGCCCTGCTGCGCGCCGCGATCGCGCAGGACGCCGCGCTGACGTTCGCGCCCGAGGGGTCCGTGGACCTCATGGACGGCGTCGGCGCGACGCTGCGGTGGCACGACGACGGGACGCCGAAGGAGGTCGCCGCCACGATGAGCGGTGACGGCGACCGGTTCACGACGCCGCGCTAGCACGCCGGGGGACGAGGTCGCCCGACCCGCCGGCGTGCCGGCGCGGCGTCGCGCCCGGTCAGGCCTTGGGCTTGCGCGCCGGGGGCTCGCCGAGCTCGGAGGCGGTGACGACGATGCCGCCCTGGACGTCCGGGTTGCCCTGGCCCTCGGCGGCCTCGACGACCTCGAGGGTCCCGGTGGCGCGGCCGGCGCCTCGGACGTCGTCGATCGCGGACCGGACGCCGTCGAGCAGCGCGGCTGGCACGGCCATCGACGCCGCGAGGATCGGCGTGCGCATGGAGACCTTGGCCTCCGACTTGATCTTGCGGAGCGCGGCGAGGGCGTGCCCGGCGGCCGTCAGCTGCACGGGGTCGCCGTCGCCGGCGGCCGTGCGCAGCGGGGCGGCGACGGGCCACGCGGCGTGGTGAACCGAGCCCGCGCGCCACCACGACCAGACCTCCTCGGTCGCGAACGGCAGGAACGGCGCCAGGAGGCGCAGCAGGGTGTCGACCGCGAGGGCGAGGGCCGTGCGCGCGGACTCGGTCTCGGCGGTGACCTCGGTGGCCGCGGCGCCCGCGCCGTACGCGCGGTCCTTGACCAGCTCGAGGTAGTCGTCGCAGAAGGTCCAGAAGAACGTCTCGGTGACCTCGAGCGCGCGGGTGTGGTCGTAGGCCTCGAACGCGGCCGTGGCCTGCTCGACGACCTCCGCCAGGCCCGCGAGCATCGCGCGGTCCAGCGCGACGGTGACGCGCGAGGGGTCGAGCACGATCTCGCCCGCGCCGGTCTCGGCGTCCACGCCGAAGGTCAGCGCGAACTTCGAGGCGTTGAGCACCTTGATCGCGAGGCGGCGCCCGATCTTCATCTGGCCGACCTCGAAGGCCGCGTCCGTGCCCAGGCGGGCGGCGGCGGCCCAGTAGCGCACCGCGTCCGCGCCGTGCTCCTCCAGGAGCGCCATCGGCGTGACGACGTTGCCCTTGGACTTGGACATCTTCTTGCGGTCCGGGTCGAGGATCCAGCCGCTGATCGCCGCGTGCTTCCACGGCAGCACCCCGCACTCGAGGTGCGACCGCACCACCGAGGAGAAGAGCCAGGTCCGGATGATGTCCTGGCCCTGGGGGCGCAGGTCCATCGGGTAGACGCGGGAGAACAGGTCGGCGTCCCGCTCCCAGCCGGACACGATGAGCGGCGAGAGGGACGACGTGGCCCAGGTGTCCATGACGTCGGCGTCGCCGACGAAGCCGCCGGGCGCGCCGCGCTGCGACTCGTCGAAGCCGGCCGGGGCCTGCGACGTCGGGTCGACGGGCAGCTCCGCCTCGGAGGGCACGATCGGGTGGTCGTGGTCGACGTCGCCGGCCTCGGTCACCGGGTACCAGAGCGGCACGGCCACGCCGAAGAAGCGCTGGCGCGAGATGAGCCAGTCGCCGTTGAGGCCGTTCACCCAGTTCTCGTACCGCACCCGCATGAAGTCGGGGTGGAAGTCGAGCTCCTTGCCCCGCGCGAGGAGCTCGGCCTTGAGGTCGCGGGCCTCCCAGTCGCGGCCCCCGTTGCGGATGTACCACTGGCGGGAGGTGACGATCTCGAGGGGCTTGTCGCCCTTCTCGTAGAAGTTCGTCATGCGCTGGGTGGCCGACGGCTCGCCGTCGAGGTCGCCCGACTCGCGGAGGGCGTCGACGACGGCCGTGCGGGCGGAGAACGCCGTCTTGCCGGCGAGCTCCTCGGTGTACAGGGCCTCGCCCGGGCCGCCCGCGATCCAGGCGGGCGTCTCGCGGGACAGGCGGCCGTCGCGCTGGATGACCGAGCGCGTGGCGAGCTGCAGCTCGCGCCACCACTGCACGTCGGTGAGGTCGCCGAAGGTGCAGCACATGGCGATGCCCGCGCCCTTGTCCATCGCGGCGGCCGGGTGCGCGAGCACCGGGACCTCGACGCCGAACAGGGGGGAGGCGACGGTGGTGCCGAACAGGCCCTGGTACCGCTCGTCGTCGGGGTGGGCGATGAGCGCCACCACGGCGGGGATGAGCTCGGGGCGGGTGGTCTCGATGTAGACCGGCTCGCCGCCGTCGGGGCGGTGGAACGCGACCCGGTGGTAGAACCCGGGGTACTCGCGCGCCTCGAGCTCGGCCTGCGCCACGGCGGTCTGGAACGTCACGTCCCACAGGCCGGGGGCCTCCGCCTGGTACGCCTCGCCGCGCGCGAGGTTGCGGAGGAAGGCGCGCTGCGAGGCGGCGCGGGAGGTGGCGTCGATGGTCTGGTAGTTCTGGGCCCAGTCCACGGACAGGCCGAGGCGGCGCCACAGCTCCTCGAACTGGCGCTCGTCGTCGGCGGTGAGCCGCTCGCACAGCTCGATGAAGTTGCGCCGGCTCACGGGCACCTGGTCCCCGGGCTTGACGTTCTTGCCGTCGGTGCCCTGGTGCGGCGGCTCGAAGCCCTCGACGTACGGCAGCGACGGGTCGCAGCGGACGCCGAAGTAGTTCTGCACGCGGCGCTCGGTGGGCAGGCCGTTGTCGTCCCAGCCCATCGGGTAGAAGACCTTCTTGCCGCGCATGCGCCAGAAGCGCGCGACGGTGTCGGTGTGGGTGTAGCTGAACACGTGGCCCACGTGCAGCGAGCCGGAGACCGTGGGCGGCGGGGTGTCGATCGAGTACACCTGCTCGCGCGTCGCGGTGCGGTCGAAGGCGTACGTGCCCTCGGCCGACCAGCGCTCGTCGAACCGCTGCTCCAGGCCGTCCAGGCTGACCTTGTCCGGTACCTCCCGGACCACCGCGCGCACGACGTCGCCGGCTACGGTGCCGGCGGTCGGGGTCGCTGCGGGGGTCTGCGCGGGCGCGGTCGGCGCCTCGGGGGTCGGGAAGTCGCTCATGGTCGCTCATTCTCCCAGATGCGAGGTGGCTCTCCGCCCACCCATATCTCACTTGCTGGATGCCTGTGTCATAGTATGGACGAGTGTCCGGAACGGGCCCCGAACCGTCGTATCGTGACGGCCGGCGCCCCTCGGGCGTCACCCTCGAACCGTCCGGCCGCCTCGTGCGGGCCGGACCGCACGAAGTCCCGGGAGGACGAGATGCAGGCGATGTGTTGTCGGTGTTGCCGCCACCGCTTCGCCCTGCCCGTCTGACACCCGAGGAGCTCCCATGACGCTCGACCACGCCGACGAGCTGGTCGTGCCCGAGGGGCAGCCCGCGCCCGCGGTCGGGCGCCGCACGTTCTGGCGCCGGTTCGCCCGGGACCGGTTCGCCGTCGCCGGCGCGGTCGTGGTGCTGCTGTACGTGCTGGTCGCCCTGCTCGCGCCGCTCATCATCCGCCTGGTCGGGGTCGACCCGTACACCTACGACCTGGGCGCCCTCGATGCGACGGGCGCCCCGGCGGGCTGGGGCGGCGGCGTCAGCGCCGAGCACTGGTTCGGCGTCGAGCCGCTGACGGGTCGCGACCTCTTCGCCGTCGTCCTCATGGGCTCGCGGACGTCGCTGGTCGTGGGGATCGGCGCCACGGTCGTCTCGATGCTCATCGGGACGGTCCTCGGCCTGCTGGCCGGCTACCTCGGCGGCTGGGTCGACTGGGTGGTCAGCCGCGGCGTCGACGTGATGCTGGGGCTGCCCGCGCTGATCTTCATGATCGCGATCGGCGCCGTCGTGCCCGACTCCTTCCCGCCGCTCCTGCTGCTGGTGCTCGTCATCGGGTTCTTCAGCTGGTCGTCGGTGGCGCGCGTCGTGCGCGGCCAGGCCCTCGGGCTGCGCTCGCGCGGCTTCGTGCGCGCCTCCCAGGCGCTCGGTGCCGGGCACGGGCACGTCCTGTTCCGCCAGGTGCTCCCCAACCTCGCCGCGACCGTCGTCGTCTTCGCGACCATCAGCATCCCGGGCGCGATCGGCGCCGAGGCCGCGCTGTCCTTCCTGGGCGTCGGCGTCCCGCCGCCGACGCCGTCGTGGGGCCGCTCGATCGGGGACGCCGTCACCTGGTTCAGCTCCGACCCGATGTACCTCGTCTTCCCCGGCATCGCGCTCTTCGGCATCACGCTCGCGTTCAACGCGTTCGGCGACGGCCTGCGCGACGCCCTCGACCCGCGCTCCGGAGGCCGCAAGTGAGCTCCCTGCGGTTCCTCGGCACGCGCCTCGCGAGCATGGTCTTCGTGCTGCTCGCGGTGTCCCTGCTGACCTACGCGATCTTCGTGCTGCTGCCGGCCGATCCTGCCCAGCTCGCCTGCGGGCGGCCGTGCACCCCCGAGCGGCTCGAGACGGCGCGGGCCTTCATGGGCCTCGACCAGAACTTCGTCGTGCAGTGGTGGAACTTCGTCACGGGGATCTTCACCGGCCGCACGTTCGGGTCCGCCGGCGCGCAGATCGACTGCCCGGCCCCCTGCCTCGGTTACTCCTTCGTGCTGCGCCAGCCCGTCACCGACCTCATCGTCGGGCGGCTGCCGGTCACCTTCTCGATCGCGATCGGCGCCGCCGTCCTGTGGCTGCTCGCCGGCGTGGCCGGCGGCGTGGTCGCGGCGGTGCGCCGCGGCACGGCGGTCGACCGCACCATCATGGTCGCGGCGATCACGGGCGTCTCGGCGCCCAGCTACCTCGTGGGGCTGCTCGGCATCCTGCTGTTCGGCTTCACGCTCGACATGGTGCCGGTGAACGGGTATGTCCCGTTCACCACGAGCCCCGTCGACTGGGCCTGGCACCTGGTGCTGCCGTGGTGCGTGCTCGCGTTCCTGTCCGCGGCGATCTACGCCCGGCTCACCCGCGCGCAGATGCTCGACGCCCTCGGGTCGGAGTACGTCCGGACGGCGCGGGCCAAGGGGATCACCGAGCGGCGCGTCGTGACGCGGCACGCCCTGCGCAACGTCATGGTGCCGGTCGTCACCCTCTTCGGCCTCGACCTGGGCGTGCTGCTCGGCGGCACCGTCATCACCGAGAAGGTGTTCTCGATGGCGGGGCTCGGCGCGCTGCTGCTCGACGCCGTCGGCAACACCGACGTGCCGCTCCTGGTGGGCGTCACCTTCTTCTCGGCGGCCCTCATCGTGGTCGCCAACCTGCTCGTCGACGTCGTCTACGGCGTCATGGACCCGAGGGTGCGCGCATGAGCGCCCGCCTGCACGCCGGGCGATGTCCCCGCGTGACGCGACACCCCGACCCCGACGAACTCCCCGAGAGGTACTGAGAAGACCATGACCCGCAACCTCGCCCGCCGACGCGCCGTCGGCGCCGTCTCCGCCGTCGCCGCGCTCGCGCTGGTGCTCACCGCGTGCGGCGCGAACGAGAAGGACGACAGCACCACCGGCAGCCCGACCGCCGTCCAGAAGGGCGGCACGCTGCACATCCTCACCTCGGCCCCGTCCATCAACTGGGACCCGGCGACGAGCCAGAACCTCGCCATCACGACGCTCGGCCTGGTCGAGCGCCGCCTCACGGCGTGGCAGACCAACCCGGACGGCAGCACGGAGGTCGTGCCCGACCTCGCCACCGACACCGGCACCGTGTCCGACGACGGCACGACCTGGACCTACACCCTCAAGGACGGCGTGACGTTCGAGGACGGCACCCCGATCACGTCCCAGGACGTCAAGTACTCGGTGGAGCGCTCGTTCGCCCCGGAGCTCTCGGGCGGCCTGAGCTACCACAAGAGCCTGCTCACCGGCGGCGACGACTACGCCGGACCGTACGACGGCAAGGAGCTCGCCTCGATCGAGACGCCCGACGAGAAGACCATCGTCTTCCACCTGGACAGCGCCTACGGCGACTGGCCGTGGATCGTCTCCATGCCGGCGTTCGGCGCCGTGCCCGAGGCCAAGGACGACGTCTCGACCTACACCACGACGCCGGTCGCGACCGGCCCGTACACGGTCGCCGAGACGAAGGAGGGGACCTCGGTCACCCTCGAGCGCAACGACAAGTGGGACGCGTCGACGGACGAGGTCCGCACGGCCGGCCCCGACTCCATCGTCTTCGAGCTGGGCCAGGACGAGACCGTCGTGGCGCAGCGCCTCATCGCGGACGCGGGCGACGACCAGAACGCCTTCGGCGCGACCTTCGTGCCCGCGGCGCAGCTCGCCCAGGTGCAGAACGACGCGTCCGCCAAGGAGCGCCTCGTGACCTCCGGCCCGGGGGCCCTGGCCTACCTCGCGATCAACACCGAGGCCGACGGCCTCGACGACGCGAAGGTGCGCGAGGCGATCGAGTACGCCGTCGACAAGCAGGCCTTCCTCGTCGCCTCCGGCGGCGAGATCTCCGGCGAGCTCGCCACCACCCTCATCACGCCCGGCATCCCGGGGCGCGAGGACTTCGACCTGTACCCGGCCGACGCCTCGGGCGACCCGGACAAGGCGAAGGCGCTGCTGGAGGAGGCCGGCTGGGCCGGCCGCACGCTGCGGCTCGTCGTCCCGGACGACTCGCCGACGCTGCCGAAGGCCCAGGCCATCGAGCAGGGCCTGAAGCGCGCCGGCATCACGGTGAAGATCGTGTCCCAGCCGTCGGACGTGTGGACGCAGACGGTGACGCAGGGCGACGGGTCGGACTACGACCTGACGCTCTCCTCGTGGCAGCCGGACTTCCCGAGCGCGAACGGCAACATCCAGCCGCTGTTCGCCACGTCCCAGATCGGCAACGGCGGGTACAACCTGTCGCGCTACTCGAACAAGGACGTGGACGCCCTCATCGAGCAGGCGACGCAGGAGACCGACGCCGACGCCGCTGCCGGCGTCTGGGCCCAGGCCGACAAGGCGATCCTCGAGGACGCCCCGGTGGTCCCGCTGATCTACACGAAGAACTCCTTCTTGCACGGCTCCAAGGTGCAGAACTTCGAGATCCCGGACTTCCCGGCCTACCCGAACTACCTGAAGGTCTCGCTGGCCCAGTGAGCACCGACACGCGCGACGGGCAGCCCCTCCTGCAGGTGGAGGGGCTGTCCGTCGTGTTCGAGGACGCCGCCACGCCCGCCGTCGACGGGTCGTCGTGGGTGCTGCGCCCGGGACGGGTGACCGCGCTGGTGGGCGAGTCCGGGTCCGGGAAGTCGGTCTCGGCGATGGCGGTGCTCGGGCTCCTGCCGCCCAGCGCCGACGTGACGGGGAGCATCCGGTACGCCGGGGACGAGCTGGTCGGCGCGGGCCCCGAGGAGTACCGGGCCGTGCGCGGCGCGGTCTTCTCCCTGGTCTCGCAGGAGCCGATGAGCGCCTGGAACCCCGTGGTCACCATCGGCGACCAGGTGGCCGAGGCCGTGCGGGCCCACGCCCGAATGACCCGGGGCGTCGCGCGCGACCGGGTCCTGGCCCTGCTGCGCGAGGCCGGGCTGCCGGAGCCGGAGCGGATCGCGCGCTCCTACCCGCACCAGCTCTCCGGCGGGCAGCTGCAGCGCGCGCTCATCGCGATGGCGCTGTCGCAGGACCCGGTGGCGATCGTCGCCGACGAGCCCACGACGGCCCTGGACGTCACGGTGCAGGCCGACATCCTCGACCTGCTGCGCCGGCTCCGGGACACCCGCGGGACGGCGGTGCTGCTCATCACGCACGACATGGGCGTGGTCGCGGACCTCGCGGACGACGTCGTGGTGATGCGCGACGGGCGCGTCGTCGAGCACGCGCCCGTGCGCGAGCTCTTCGCCGCGCCCCGCGAGGAGTACACGCGGACCCTGCTGGACGCCGTCCCGCACCTCGGGCGGCAGCTCGCCCGCCAGGTCGGCGGCGAGCGCGTCTCCGCCACCGACCGGGCGGCGGCGCCGGACGTCGGTGCCCCCGCGGGCGCCCGGGACGTCGTCGTGCTCGAGGACGTCGACGTCGTGTATCCCGGCGGTCGTCGCCGCGCGCCCGTGCGTGCCGCCGACGACGTGAGCCTGCGGATCGCCGCGGGCGAGGTGCTCGGGCTGGTGGGGGAGTCGGGCTCCGGCAAGTCCACGCTGGGCCAGGTGGTGTCCGGGCTGCTGGTGCCGGACCGCGGCCGGGTCGTCGTGGACGGCCTCGAGCTGGCCGGCGCCCGGCGGGCGGACCTGCGGGCGGTGCGCCGCCGCACCGGGATCGTCTTCCAGGACCCGGCGTCCACCCTGAACCCCCGCTGGTCGGTGGGGGCGTGCGTCGCCGAGCCGCTGCGGCTGCACGGCGACGGCAGCGAGGCGGAGGACCGGGCCCGGGTGCTGGAGCTCCTGGGCATGGTGGGGCTCGGCGCGGAGCATGCCGTGCGGTACCCGCACGAGCTCTCGGGCGGGCAGCGGCAGCGCGTCGCCATCGCGCGCGCGGTCGCCCTCGACCCGGCGGTCCTCGTGGCCGACGAGCCGACGAGCGCGCTCGACGTGTCCGTCCAGGCCCGCGTCCTCGAGGTGTTCGCCGAGCTGCAGGCGCGGCTCGGGTTCGCGTGCCTCTTCGTCTCGCACAACCTGGCCGTCGTGGAGCGCGTCAGCGACCGGGTGGCCGTCATGCAGGCGGGCCGCATCGTCGAGTCGGGGCCGACCGCCCGCGTGCTCGGCGACCCGCAGGAGGAGTACACCCGGATGCTCGTCGGGGCCGCGCCCGTCGCCGACCCGGAGCTCCAGGCGCGACGCCGGCGGGAGCGGCAGGGCGCCTGACCTCCCGCCGGGCGCCGCGCTCAGCGCAGGGCGTGGCGGTCCATCCAGCCGCCGAGGGCGCGGCCGATCTCGCCCGGCCGGTCCTCGGTCGCGTGGTGGCCCGCCGCGCCGAGGTGCTCGACCTCGAGGGCCACCATGTGCTCGCGCGCCCAGGCCACGGCGCGCTCGTCGATCAGGAGCGTCGGGGACCCCTCGAAGGTGAGCAGCAGCTTCGGCACGCCAGCCGAGTCCTCCAACCAGGCGCCCGCCCGCTCGAGGCGCTCGACGAGCTCCGCGGGCGGCGCGCCGAGCTGCCGCGCCCAGGAGAGCAGCGGACGACGGCTCTCGCGCGTCGGGTAGGGCTCGAGGTACGCGGCGAGCTCCGCCTCGGGGACCGGGTTCAGCACGCCCCCGGTGTAGGCCTGGCGGACGGCGGTGACCTCGTCGAGGAACATCACCTCGCCCTGGGGCGAGGCGACGAGCTCGCGCCGCGCGCGGGCGGCGGGGGACAGGTGCTCGGGCCGCACCGGCCGGAGCACGGCCTCGAACAGCGCCGTGCCCAGGACCCGTCCGGGATGCCGTGCCGCGCGGTCGATCGCCAGGGCGCCGCCCCAGTCGTGCCCGACGAGGACGGCCGGTTCGTCGCCCAGCACGGCGTCGAACCAGCCGTCGAGGTAGCGGGCGTGGTCGGCGAACGTGTACGCGAGGTCCGGCTTGCCGGAGGCGCCCATGCCGACCAGGTCGGGGGCCAGCAGGCGGCCGTGCCCGACGGCCGGCAGCACCCGGCGCCACGTGTGCGACGACGACGGGTTGCCGTGCAGGAAGACGACGGGCGTCGCGTGGCCCTCGGTCGGGGACTCCGTGTAGCGGATCGTCGAGTCGAGGACGGACAGCTCAGGCATCGGTGGCTCCTGGGTCGAGGGGTGCGTCGAGCAGGGCGGTGAGGACGGCGACGAGCTCGGCGCTGCGGGCGCTGTCGCGGCCGCCGAGCGGTGCGAGCAGCCGGTCGAGCAGCGCCTGGACCGTGCGCATCGCCGGGTGGACGACGGCCGAGCCCCGGTCGGTCAGCGCCAGGCGCACCACGCGGGTGTCGCGGTCGTCGCGGGTGCGGGCCACCAGGCCGTCGGCCTCCAGCGTGCGGATGAGCCGCGAGACGTACATGGGCTCCAGCCCCGACGCGTCGGCGAGGGCGCGCTGGCTCGGCGGGGCCGCGGCCCGCTGCAGGGCGAAGAGCGTGGTGAGCACCACGTACGTGGCATGGGTGAGGCCGTGGGGGGCCACGGCGCGGTCGACGGCGGTGCGCCACCGGGTCGACAGGCGCCAGACGAGGGCGCCGGCCATGGCTCCGGGTGTCGCTCCGGGTGCGGGCATACCGGCACCCTAGGGCGAGATGATAAACATGACAAGTATTCCTGTCGTCCGGCTCGGACCCGTCGGGATCTTCCCTGGAGCCATGTTCTCTGACTAAAGTCAGAGATATGGACGACGAGCAGGTGGCCAGGGGCACGGGCGACGAGGTCGCGGTCGTGCGGCGGTTCAACCGCAGCTACACCCAGCGCGTGGGTGCGCTCGAGGACTCGTTCCTGGGCACGGGGATGCCGCTGGGCACGGCCCGGCTGCTGTTCGAGATCGGCACCGAGCCCGGGACCACGCGCGACCTGCGCGCCCGGCTCGGCCTGGACTCCGGGTACCTCAGCCGGCTGCTGCGCCGGCTGGAGACCGACGGCCTCGTCGCCGTCGTGCCCGACCCGGACGACCGGCGGCGCCGGCGCGTCGACCTCACCGCCGCGGGCCGTCGCGCGTGGGCGGACCTCGAGCGCCGGTCCGTCGACCGGGCGCGCGACCTCGTCGCGCCCCTCACGGCGCGCCAGCGGGCCCGGCTCGCGGCGGCGCTCGCCGAGGCCGACCTGCTGGTGCGGGCCGCGACCGTCGCCCTGGAACGCGTGGACCCGACGTCCGACCTGGCGCGGACGGCCGTGGCGGCGTACGTGGCCGAGCTCGACGAGCGGTTCCCCGGCGGGTTCGACCCGGGCCCCGCCGGGACGGCGTCCGACCCCGACGCGGCGGGCCTCGCCGCGCCGTCGGGCGCGTTCGTCGTGGCGACGAGCGACGGCGAGGCCGTCGCCTGCGGCGGCGTGCGCACCCTGTCCTCCGGCGCCGGGGGCGGCGTCGGGGAGATCAAGCGGATGTGGGTGCACCCCGGCTGGCGCGGCGCCGGCCTCGGTTCCCGGCTGCTGCGTCACCTGGAGGGGGTCAGCCGCGACCTCGGGCACCGCGAGGTGCGGCTCGACACGAACGGGACCCTCGCGGAGGCCGTCGCCATGTACGAGCGCGCGGGCTACCGGCGCATCCCGCGGTACAACGACAACCCGTACGCCGAGCACTTCTTCGCCAAGCGGCTGGGGTGAGCGCCCGGCGTGAGCGGGGCGGTACCACGTACCTGGTCCGTGGTCGGGGATAGGGTCGGGGACATGCCTTCCGCTCTCACCATCGGCTATGCCGCGATGCTCGAGCAGTTCCATCCCACCGAGGTGGTCGAGTACTCCGCCTACGCGGAGGAGCACGGCTTCTCCGGCGTCATGGCCGCCGACCACTTCCAGCCCTGGGTGCCGCAGCAGGGCGAGGCCGCGTTCGTGTGGAACGTGCTCACCGCGCTCGGCGAGCGCACCCGCGGCGACCTCGGCCCCGGCGTGACCGCACCGACGTTCCGCTGGCACCCCGCGATGGTCGCGCAGGCCTCCGCCACGCTGGCCGCGATGTACCCGGGCCGGCACTGGCTGGGGCTGGGCTCGGGCGAGGCCCTCAACGAGCACGTCGTCGCCGGCTACTGGCCCGAGGCCCCCGAGCGGATCAACCGCATGTTCGAGGCCATCGACATCATCAAGAAGCTCTTCGCGTCGGGCCTCGACGGCAAGGACGTCAAGCACTCCGGGCAGTACTACAAGATGGAGTCCACGCGCCTGTGGACGATGCCCGAGGTGCCGCCGGAGATCCTCGTGGCCACCGCCGGCCCGATCACCGCCAAGCGTGCCGGCAAGCACGCCGACGGCCTCATCACGGTCGGGGCGCCGCTCGAGAAGATCGAGATGCTGTTCGGCAAGTTCGACGACGGCGTGCGCGAGTCGGGCCGCGACCCGCAGGGGATGCCGAAGGTGCTGCAGGTGCACATGTCGTGGGCGGCCACCGACGAGGAGGCGCTCGCCAACGCGATGACCGAGTGGCCCAACGGCGGCATGAAGTTCCCCAAGGCCGACATCCGCTCCCCGCACGACTTCGCGCAGATGGCCAAGCTGGTGCGCCCGGAGGACTTCGAGGGCCGCATGGTCATCAGCTCCGACCCGGACGAGCACCGCGCCGCCATCCAGAAGTACGTCGACCTCGGCTTCGACCGCATCTACCTGCACAACGTCGGCCGGAACCAGAAGGAGTGGATCGAGGTCTTCGGCCGCGAGGTGCTCCCGAAGCTCGCCCGGTGACCGGCGCCGCTGCCGGCGCGCCGCGGCTGGTCGTCTGGGCCCCGGCCGGCGTGCCCGAGGTGCGCCCGGGCGACGACCTCGCCCGGCTCGTCGGGGACGCGCTCGCCGCCGACGGTGCCGCGTCGGGCGACCCCCTCGCGGAGGGCGACGTCGTCGTCGTGACGTCCAAGATCGTCTCCAAGGCCGAGGGGCGCGTGGTGCGCGCCGCCGACCGCGAGCAGGCCATCTCCGACGAGACCGTGCGGGTGGTCGCGACGCGCGAGCGCCCCGGGGGCCTGCCTCCGCTGCGGATCGTCGAGAACCGGCTGGGCCTCGTGATGGCCGCGGCGGGGGTCGACGCGTCGAACACGCCCGACGGCACGGTGCTGCTGCTCCCCGTGGACCCGGACGCGTCCGCCCGCGCGCTGCGCGCCGCGCTGCGCGAGCGGTTCGGGCTCGACCGCCTCGGCGTCGTCGTCACCGACACCGCCGGCCGCCCGTGGCGCGACGGGCTCACCGACATCGCGATCGGCGCGGCCGGGGTGGACGTCGTCGACGACCTGCGCGGCGGCGTCGACGCGCACGGCCGCCCGCTGTCGGTGACGGTGACGGCCGTGGCCGACGAGGTGGCCGCGGCGTCCGAGCTGGTGCGCGGCAAGGCCGACGGCCGCCCGGTGGCCGTGGTGCGCGGGCTCGCGCGGCACGTGCGCGCGGGGGAGGGCGCCGAGGCCGACGGCCCCGGCGCGCGCACCCTGGTGCGGCCCAGCGCCGACGACCTCTTCCGCGAGGGCAGCGCGGAGGCGTACGCCCGCGGCCTCGCCGCCGGCCGAGCGGAGGCGGCACGATGACGGTCCCCGCCGACTGGATCGAGCACCGGCGCCCCGAGGACCGCGAGGCCGTCGGCTGGCTGCGCCCCGAGGGCGACGACTGGGTGGCGGTGTCGCTGCTCGGGCGCGACGTGAGCGGGCCCCTCGACTGGACCGGCGCCGAGGAGGCGCTGGAGGAGACGGGGCTGCGGTGGATGGCCGACGCGTGGGTGCTCGAGCGTGCCGGCGACGAGCCGCTGCGGGTGCGGCTCGTCGAGGTCACGCCCTCCCGGGTGGTGGTGCAGACCGACGACTTCGGCGCGATCGACGCCGCCGTGACCCGGTACGAGCTGCCCTGGCCCGCCCCGCGGGCGCTGCGCCCGCGCCGGGAGGACGACCCCGACGGCCGCGTCCTCTTCGCCCGCTGACCCGTCGGCTCGCGCGTCGCGGGGTCAGCCGGCGTCGGTGGTGCCCTCGTAGAGGCCGATCCGGTTGCCGTCCGGGTCCTGCAGCACGGCCCACCAGCTGGTGGGGCTGATCTCCCTCTTCTCCATGAGCACCGTGCCGCCCAGGTCGGTCACCTTGGCGAGCGTGTCGTCGATCGAGTCCACCTCGACGTAGCTGCGGGGCTGGTCGAACCCGCCGTCGCGGGGCGCGAGGCCGCCGCCGCTGATCTGGTTGGGGGCGCGCCACATCGGGTAGTCCTCGAACCCGGGGGGCGCCTGGATCTGCCAGCCGAACAGGCCGGCGTAGAACCCCTTGGCCCGGTCCAGGTCCGTCACGGGGATGTCGATGTGGGTGATGTCGCCGTGAGCCATCGTCGTGCTCCTTCGCGGATGGGGGGCGGGGTCGCCCCACTCCACGCTAGGCACGACGCGCCGCACCTGCGAGCCTGCTGCCATGACGACGACGCCCCCGCCCGGTACGCCGCCCACGACCGCCGCGACGACCTCGACCGCGCGGCCCGCGCCCGTCGACCTGTCGACGCCCCACGGGCTGCGCGCCGCCGAGCGGCTGCGCACCGAGGAGGTCGTGTGGCTGACCACCGTGGACCCCTCGGGGACGCCGCAGCCCACGCCCGTGTGGTTCCTCTGGCAGCCGGGCGACGACGGCGTCGGCGAGGTCCTCCTGCTGTCCCGGCCCGGGACGGCGAAGCTGCGCAACGTGCGGCGGTCCCCGCGCGTCGCCCTGCACTTCGGCACCGACGAGGTGGGCGACGACGTCGTCGTCCTGGTGGGCCGCGCGGCCGTCGACGACGGCGGCCTCACCGCGCACCAGGCGGCCGCGTTCGACGCCCGGTACGCCGGGCCGATCCGGCGCCTGGGCATGACGCCGGACCAGTTCCGCGCCGAGTACGCGGTGCTGCTGCGGGTGGTGCCCGACCGGCTGCGCGGCTGGTAGCGGCCGCGCGGCGGCCGCCGATGCCGGGGGCAAGGATCGTCGGCGCGTCGCGCAGTGGACGGCGTCGCACCTCGTGATACTCGGTCTCGGCGTTCGACGAGGAGCGCCTGCGGACACACGAGGGAGTGGTCTCATGCAGCAGCACGCACGACACAGCCACCGCACCACCCGCACCACCCGCACCACCCGCACCGCCCGCGCCGCGCTCGCGGCGCTCTCGGCCGCAGCAGTCGCCGCGGCCGCCCTGGTCGCCGCCGCGGCCCCCGCCGGCGCGACGCCCGCCCCCGACCGGTACGTCGCGCTCGGCGACTCGTACTCGGCCGGCTCCGGCATCCTGCCGGCGGACCTGCGCGCCCCGCTCGCGTGCCTCCGCAGCACGCTCAGTTATCCGCACGTCGTGGCAGACCGGCTCGACGCCGGCGTGGTGGACGTGACGTGCGGCGGCGCGCAGACCGCCGACCTCACGTCGCGGCAGTACCCCGGCGTGGCGCCGCAGCTCGACGCCGTCACCGCGGACACCGACCTGGTGACGCTCACCATCGGGGGCAACGACAACAGCACGTTCATCGGGGCCCTGCTGGCCTGCGGCTCGATCGGCGCGCTGACCGCCGGCCACGGGAACCCGTGCGAACGTACCTACGGCGACCGGTTCACCCGCCAGGTCGAGGAGTCCACGTACCCCGCCGTGCGGCAGGCGCTGGAGGACATCAGGGCCCGCGCCCCGCACGCGCGCGTCGCGATCCTCGGCTACCCGTGGATCGTGCCCCAGGAGAAGGGCTGCTTCGCCAAGCTCCCGGTCGCCGCCGGGGACGTGCCCTACCTGCGCGACCTGCAGGCCACGCTGAACCGGGTCGTCGAGCGCGCCGCCGACGAGACGGGCGCGACGTTCGTCGACCTGGCGGAGCGCAGCGAGGGGCGCGACGCGTGCGCACCGGCCGGGGAGCGCTGGGTGGAGCCGCTGCTGTTCGGCACCAACGTGGTGCCGGTGCACCCCAACGCCCGCGGCGAGAGCGCGATGGCCGACGCCGCCCTGGACGCGCTCGGCTACTGACCCGGGCGGGGCGCCCGGCGGGTCACTCCGCGGGCGGCACGACCGGCGTCGGCGTGCCGCCCGTGATCCGCACCAGCTCGTCGAACGACGTCGGGAAGACGGTGCGGGCGTGCCCCGCGGCCGCCCACACGACGTCGTGGTCGCGCAGCCCGACGTCGACCAGGGTGCGCACGGGCGCGGGGTGCCCGACCGGCGCGACGCCGCCGATCACCTGGCCGGTGGCGTCGCGCACGGTGTCCTTGTCGGCGCGGGCGAGCCGCCCGCCGAGGCGGGCGCCGAGGAAGTCGGTGTCGACGCGGTGCGCGCCGCTGGTCATGACGAGCACGGGCTCGTCGTCGAGCGTGAAGACCAGGGAGTTCGCGATCGCCCCGACGGGCACGCCGAGGGCCTCCGCCGCCCGGGCGGCGGTGGTGGCGTGGTCGTCGAGCCAGCGGACCTCGCCGTCGGCGCCCGCGGCGTCGAGCGCGGCGCGCACCCGGTCGACCGCGGGGTGCGAGGGGTCGGGGGTGTGGTTGCCGCCCCGGGCCGCGGCGGCCGCCGTCGTCCCGGGCGACGCAGGCGCGGTGCCAGACCCGGAGGCGGCGACCGCGGCGACGGGGGCGGCCGCGAGGGCGGGCACGGCCGCGGCGGGCAGCTCGTCGGCCGGGGTCACGTCGTCGCCGGACAGCCAGCGCAGCCACACCGTGCGCGGGTCGCCCTCGAGCACCAGCGCGCGGACCAGCAGGGTCAGCGGGATGGCGAGGATGGCGCCGAGCGGGCCGATGACGAAGGTCCAGAAGACCACGGACACGAAGCTCAGCGTGAGGCTGAGGCTCACGGCGTCGGAGACGAACTTGGGCTGCACCAGCACCTGCAGCACCACGTTGACGACGCAGTAGACCGCGATCACCCCGAGGGCCAGGGGCCAGCCCCCGACGACGAACGCCATGATGACCGGGGGGATGAGGCCGAGCACGAAGCCGATGTTCGGGATGAAGTTGGTGACGAACGCGAGGATCGCCCACACGACGGGCGCCGGCACCCCGAGGAGCGCGAGGGCGAAGCCGTCCACGACCGCGACGACCGCACCGAACGTCGCGTTGACCACGAAGTAGCGCCGCACCCCGGAGCTGAACTTGGTGGCCCGCCCGATCTGCGCGCCGTGCGTGGCGCCGAACACGCGGGACGCGGTGGCGTAGCGGGCGGCGTCGGCGGCCATGAAGATCGCGTAGGCGAGGACGAAGAAGAGCGCGGTGGCGATCGACAGGGCGACGCTGCTCACGCTGCCCGCCAGGGCGAGGACGCGCGACGGCTCGAGGAACGACGACGCGGCATCGGCGAGCTGCGCGTCGAAGCCCAGGGCGGACAGTTGCGTCGCGATCTCGTCGATGGACTGCTGGAGCTGCCCGACGTACTCGCGGACGAGGCCCGCGAACTGGTAGCCGGCGAAGAAGAGCATCGCGATGAGCGCCGCGAGGATCAGGTAGGCGACGACGATGACCGCCGTCGTCGCCAGCCACCGCGGCCATCCTCGCGCCTCGAGCGGCCTCCGGACCGGGTGGCAGATGATCACGATCACCGCGGCGAGGAACACCGGCGCGAGGACGTCCCTCGCCCAGTACATGCCCGCGAGGACCAGGACGGCGGCGCCGAGGGACAGGAGGGTGCGGGTCGCGGGGTTGAGCCCCCCGTGGTCGGTCGTCGGGGTGCCGGGGGCGGGCGCCGGGGTCGAGGTCACCCCGTGACCCTAGCGACCGCGACCGGCGGCGGCGCGCGCGACCACCGTGCGGCTCAGATCCATCGCTTCCAGCGGAACACCGCGAAGAGCGCCACGCTCACGCCGAGCATCGCGACGAGCGCGGCCGGGTACCCCCACGACCAGTGCGTCTCGGGCATGATGTCGAAGTTCATCCCGTAGATCGTCCCGACCAGCGTCGGGGCGAAGAGGATGGCCGCCCAGCCGGAGATCTTCTTGACCTCCTCGCCCTGGCGGATGCTCACCTCGGTGAGGTGGGTCATCTCCTCGTTCTGCCGCTGCGCGACGAGCGTGGCGTTCACCGTGAGGATGTCGCGCAGCGCGGCGCGGAACGACTCGACGCGGTCGGCCACCTCGGTGAGGTGGTCGGCGACGTCGCGTAGGTACGCCTGCATCTCCTCGGTGACGCCGTACTTCTCCGCGCCCTTGGCGAGGGAGCCGCAGACGCGCTGCAGGGGCCGCACGGCGCGCTGGAACTCGACCACCTCGCGGGACAGCTCGTAGATGCGCCGCGACACGGCCGCGTCGCCGCCGAACACCTCGGACTCGATCTCGTCGATGTCGGCGTCCAGGCCGGCGACGACCGGGGCGTAGTCGTCGACGACGCGGTCCACGATCGCGTACAGCACGGACTCCGGGCCGCGGGCCAGCATGCCCGGGTGCGCCTCGAGGTGGGTGCGCACGGCGGCGAGGTCGGGGCACGCCCCGTGCCGCACGGTGACGACGAAGTCGGGGCCGACGAACACGTGCAGCTCGGAGAACTCGACCTCCTCGGTCGCGTCCACGTACCGCGCGGCGTGCAGGACGACGAACAGGGTCTCGCCGTAGCGCTCGATCTTGGGGCGCTGGTGCGCCACGATCGCGTCCTCCACGGCGAGCGGGTGCAGGTCGAACTCGCGCGCGAGCTGGGCCAGCTCGGTCTCGTCGGGCCGCTCCAGGCCGATCCACGCCATCCCGCCGGGGCGGGAGCGCAGCTCGCGGAACACCTCGGCGAGGCGCGTGAAGCTGGCGACCCGGCGGCCGTCCGCGTCGTAGAGGGCGGCCTCGACGATCGAGGACCGGCCGGGCAGGTCGCGCCGGTCGAGGCGGTCGGCGTCGGGGCGGTCCGTGTCGCGGCGGGCGCTGCCGAGGCGGCCGCCCGCGCCGCTCGCCGGGGTGGCGCGGCGCGGGCGCAGGGCGCCGAGCAGGGGGCGGGTGCGGACGGTACGGGTGCTGGAGGTGAGGGCCATGGCGGACTCCGAGGGCGTGCAGGGGCGAGGCGGCGTGCATCGGTCCCGCGACTGCGGCTCGGCCGAGGGCGCCCCGACGTCGTCCCGGGGCGTGCCACGGGGGAGCGGGGGAGCTCGGAGGGGGGTGACGCGGACGGTGCGCGCGTCACGGCCGCCCGGACGGACCGGGCGGGGGAGCCGTCAGTCGCGGCTCGGACTACTGGGAGGCTCGCTACGGGTCATGTGCGTGCACCTCCCTCGTCGTGTGCGGCGGTCGCCGCTGCTGCTCAGGCCGCCGCCCAGCATATCCGCGGCGCCGCCGGGAAGCCACGCCCGCCCGCCGGCCGCGGGGGTGATCTCCGCGACGTCGGTCCGCGCCGTCGCGGCCGGGTCGCTCAGCGCCGCGGGTCGACCAGGACCATCCCGGCGCGCGGGGTGTCGTGCAGCCCGGGCAGGAGGCGCGCGCCCTCCTCCAGCCCGACGACGCGGTCGACCAGGGCAGCGGGGCGCAGCGTGCCGTCGGCGACGCGGGCCAGCATCTCCGGGTAGTCGGCGGCTGCCATGCCGTGGCTGCCGAGCACGTCGAGCTCCCGGCCGATCACGCGCGACATCGGCACGCGGGGGTGGCCGTCGACCGGCGGCAGCAGGCCCACCTGCACGTGCCGGCCCTGCCGCCGCAGGCTCCCGATCGCGTCCGCGCAGGTGCGCTCGCTGCCGACGGCGTCGACGCTCACGTGGCACCCGCCCGTGAGCTCCTGGACCGCGGCGGGCACGTCCAGGCCCTCGGCGGCGAGCACCGTGCGCGCGGCCCCCGCCCGGCGGGCCGCCTCGAGGGCGCCGTCGTGCCGGTCGACGGCGACGACCTCCGCGCCCAGCGCGGCCGCGACCATCACGGCGCTGAGGCCCACCCCGCCCGCGCCCACGACGACGACGCGCTCGCCGGCACGCACGCGGGCGCGGCCGGCGACGGCGCGGTACGCCGTCGCGAAGCGGCAGCCGAGGCTCGCGGCGGTGGCGTCGTCGACGTCGTCGGGCAGCGCCACCAGGTTCGTGTCGGCGGCGTGCAGCACGACGAGCTCCGCGAACGACCCGGCGTGCGTGAAGCCCGGCTGGGTCTGGTCGGGGCAGACCTGCGCCTGGCCGGACCTGCACCAGCCGCAGCGCCCGCAGCCGCAGACGAAGGGCGAGGTCACCCGGTCGCCGACCCGCCATCGGGTCACGCCCTCGCCCACGGCGGCGACGACGCCCGCGAGCTCGTGGCCCGGCACGTGGGGGAAGGCGGTGATGTCGGTGTCGTGGCCCGCCCACCCGTGCCAGTCGCTGAGGCACAGCCCGCTGGCGTGCACCCGCACCACCACGCCGCCGGGCGGTGCCATGGGCTCGGGCAGGTCGCGGACCGTCACGGGGCCGCCGAACCGGTCGAACGTCATCGCGCGCACGGGCCGATCCAACCACGGTCGGCGCGACCGTCTCGGCGCGGTCCGCCCGGCCCCTCGGATCGTGGCTATTTCGTGGATGTCCGATGGAATTACTCGGGAATTCCGCCGGGGTCTAGCCGGAGGAATTCGGCGCCCCCTAACGTCGCCGCCATGTCGAGAACGGGGGCCGGTGGGCCCGGCAGGGGGACACGTCCCGCGGATTCTGCCAACACCGCCGACGTGCGGAGATTGGATTCTGCCGGGTCGTTGACGGAAAAATCCGGGCTTCGTAGCGTCGCCCGCATGTCGACGACGACAGGGGTGCACGCGCTGGTGCGGCGCACCCACGAGGAGCGGGTCCTCGCCGCCCTGCGCTCCGGGGGAGCCCTGAGCCGGTCGGAGCTCGCGAGCCGGGTGGGGCTGTCCCGCACGACGCTGTCCGAGATCGCCGCCAGCCTGCTGGAGCGCGGGGCCGTCGTGGTCATCGACACCGACGCGGCGACCCGCAGCGGCAGCGGCCGACCCGCGGAACGGCTCGCGCTCGACCCCGCCGCCGGCCAGTACCTGGGCGTCGACTTCGGCCACCGGCGCGTGCACGTGGCGGTCGCGGACGCCTCCCACGAGATCATCGCGTCCGGGGTGCAGCCCTACGACGACGAGCCCTGGCCGGCGCGCGTGGACCTGGCGTTCGCCCTGATCGACGGGCTCGTGGCCGAGCACGGCCTGCACTTCGGCGCGCTGCAGGCCGTGGGCATCGGCGTGCCGGGGCCGTACGCCGGCGGCCCCGGCAGCGTGCCCGTCTCCTGGCACCGCCACGCCGCGCCCGGCGAGGTGGAGGACGCCTTCGCCCGGCGCTTCGGCACGCCCGTGGTCCTCGACAACAACACGCGCCTGGCCGCCCTCGCGGAGGCCGTCTCCCGCCCCGACGGGCCGAGCGACCTCGTGTACGTCCGGCTGTCCGACGGCGTCGGCGGCGGCCTGGTGGTCTCCGGGCGGCTGGTGCGCGGCGCCCGCGGATTCTCCGGGGAGCTGGGCCACGTCACCGCCGACCCCACGGGCGTCGTGTGCCGCTGCGGCAAGCGGGGCTGCCTGGAGACCGTCGCGTCCGTGCCCGCCATCCTCGCCGCCTGCCGCGACCGCGGCGCGGACGTCCGCGACCTCGACGACCTCGCCGTCGCCGTCGAGCGCGCCGACCCCGTGGTCGACGCGGTGCTGCGGGAGGCGGGCACCGCCCTGGGGCGCGTGCTCGGCGCCGCGGCCATGGTGCTCGACCCGGTCGAGGTCGTGGTCGGCGGCGAGGTCGCCCACGTGGCGCCGGCCCTCGTCGAGCAGGCGGCCGCGACCCTGCGCTACGAGCTCTACTCCGTCCCGACCGAGCTGCCCCGCGTGCTGCGGGCCAGCCAGCTCGGCGACCGCGGGGGCGCGCTGGGCGCGCTCGCCGCGCTGTTCCACTCCTCACCCCTGCTCGCCGGCTACCCCGCACCCGCGGCGGCCGACCGTCCCCCGCTGCGAAGGAGCGCACCGTGACCGCGTCGTCTCCCGGGCTGTCGCCCGGCCCCACGCAGGACGTCCCGGCCGGCGCCGTGCCGGGACCGTCCCCGCACCTCGCGGGCGCGCCCGCCGCGGGGAGCCCCGCGCCGGGCAGGCCCCGGCGGCGGCTGTCCCGCCGCGCCTCCCTGCGCCTGCTCAACGCCGTCTCCATCGTGGGCGGCATCGGCGTCTGGTGGCTGCTCGCCCTGAACGGCTTCCAGTTCCCCACGCCGCCCGAGGTGGTGGCCAAGGCCGCCGAGCTGTGGTCGAACGGCACCCTCGCCGAGGACGTGCTGGCCAGCCTCGGCCGCGTCCTGTCGGGGTTCCTCCTCGGCTCCCTCGTGGCCGTGCCCGTCGGCTTCCTCATGGGCTGGTACACCGTGGCGCGCGGGCTGCTCGAGCCGTGGATCCAGTTCTTCCGGACGATCCCGCCGCTGGCGCTGCTGCCCCTGGTGCTGGTGCTGATGGGCATCGGCGAGCTGCCGAAGGTGTTCGTCATCTTCCTCGCGGCGTTCCTCGCCTGCGTGATCTCCACCTACCAGGGCGTGGTGAGCGTCGACCGCACCCTCATCAACGCCGCCCGGGTGCTCGGGGCGAAGGACGGCACGATCTTCCTGCGGGTGGTCGTGCCGGCGTCGACCCCGTTCATCCTCGTCGGCATGCGGGTGGGCCTCGGGTCCGCCTGGGCGACCCTCGTCGCCGCCGAGCTCCTGGCCGCCCAGGCCGGGCTCGGATACCGGATGCAGCAGGCGCAGCTCTACTACGACATCGCGACGATCTTCGTCGGCATCGTGGTGATCGGCGTCCTCGGACTCGTCATGGACCGGCTCCTGCTCCTCGCGGAGACCCGGCTCACCGGATGGCAGGAGCGGCGATGACCACCACCACCCCCGCGACCCCCGGCGCGGCGCCCGCGTCGACCGCGAAGATCTCGGTCCGGGACGTCCGCAAGACGTTCGCCCTGAGGAACGAGGAGTTCGTCGCGCTCGACGGGGTGTCCCTCGACATCGCCGACAACGAGTTCGTCACCGTCGTCGGGCCGTCCGGCTGCGGCAAGTCGACGCTCCTGAACATCCTCGCCGGGCTGGAGGAGCCGTCGTCGGGCCACGCCCTCGTCGACGGCGCCGAGGTCGCCGGCCCGGGCCCGGAGCGCGGCGTGATCTTCCAGCAGTACGCGCTCTTCCCCTGGCTCACGGTGCGCAAGAACATCGAGTTCGGGCTCAAGGTGGCCGGCCTCGGCCGGGCGGAGCGGCGCGAGCGCGCCGAGCACTTCATCCGCCTCGTCGGGCTCGAGCAGTTCGCCGACGCCCTGCCCAAGATGCTCTCCGGCGGCATGAAGCAGCGGTGCGCGATCGCGCGCGCCTACGCGGTGAACCCGTCGATCCTGCTGATGGACGAGCCCTTCGGCGCCCTGGACGCCCTCACACGCGTGAACCTCCAGGAGCAGCTCCTGGAGACGTGGAGCCGCGAGAAGCGGACCGTCATGTTCATCACGCACGACGTCGACGAGGCGGTCTTCCTGGCCCGCCGCGTCGTCGTGATGGCCGCCCGCCCCGGGCGCGTCTACGACGTCGTCGACGTCGACCTGCCGTACCCGCGCACCGAGGACGTGCGCCTCAGCCCCGAGTTCGCCGCGCTGCGCAACCGCGTGTGGCACTCCGTGTACCACCAGACCTCGGCGTCCGCCGCGCGCTGACCCGACCACCGACCCGACCCGAAGGACATCCCATGCGACTCACCCGTACCGCGCGCCGCGCGGCCGCCCTGTCGGCCCTCGTCGCCGCCACCCTCGTCGCGACCGCCGCCTGCTCGGGCGACGACGGCGCGGGCGGCGGCACGGCCGACGACGCGACCGTCGAGGTCAACTTCGGGTACATCCCCGACTTCAACGGCACCAGCCTGCTCGCCGTCGCCGAGGACCAGGGGCTGTGGGAGAAGCACGGCGTCGAGGTCAAGACGTCGTCCTTCACCAACGGCCCGCTGCAGATCCAGGCCCTCGGCACCGGGGACCTCGACTTCGGGTACATCGGGCCCGGTGCGTTCTGGCTGCCGGCTTCCGGCCAGGCCAAGATCGTCGCGATGAACTCGCTCGGCCAGGCCGACCGCGTCGTCGCCCAGCCCGGCATCGACTCGATCCAGGACCTCGCGGGCAAGAAGGTCGCCATCCCCGAGGGCACCTCCGGGGACATGATCCTCACGCTCGCCCTGGAGGCCGCGGGCATGACGAAGGACGACGTCGAGATCGTCCCGATGGAGCCGGCGGCGATCGTGGCGGCGCTCTCGTCGGGCAAGGTGGACGGCGCCGGGCTCTGGTACCCGGCGCTCGCCACCGTGAAGAAGCAGGTGCCGGACCTCGTGGAGCTCGCCAAGAACAGCGACTTCAAGGACACGGTGGCGTTCCCGACGGCGTTCGTGGCCGGCAACGACGTCGTCGCGAAGGAGCAGGACAAGGTGGACCGCGTGCTCGGGGCGCTGCGTGACGCCATCGCCTACCGGGCCGACCACCTGGACGAGACCATCCAGCTCACCGCCGACTTCAACGACCTGCCGGTGGAGGACGTGAAGGCCGACGCTGCGAACGTGCAGGTGCTGAGCCTCGACGAGCTCGACGGGTACACGCAGGACGGCACGTTCGACACCTGGCTGTCGGGCATGGAGGACTACTTCGTGCAGGCGGGCCAGCTGCCCGAGGCGGTGGAGCCGAGCGAGTTCTACACCGGGGACCTCTTCGTCGGGGCGGGGAAGTGACGCCGGTGGCCGACGGCGCCGCGGGGCCGGCCAACGTCCTGTTCCTCATGACCGACCAGCACCGCGCGGACACGCTCGGCGCCTACGGGAACGCGCTGGCGCACACCCCGGTGCTGGACGCGCTCGCGGCCGGCGGCACGCGGTTCGACCGGTGGTACACGCCCACCGCGATCTGCACGCCGGCGCGGGCGAGCCTGCTCACGGGGCAGGCGCCGTTCCGGCACCGGGTGCTGGCCAACCACGAGCGCAACGTGGGCTACCTCGAGGACCTCGCCGAGGGCACCTTCACGTTCGTGGAGGCGCTGCGCGCCCACGGCTACCACACGGGCCTCGTGGGCAAGTGGCACGCGGGCACCCAGAAGGACGCGGGGGCGTTCGGGTTCGACGGGCCGGAGCTGCCGGGGTGGCACAACCCGGTGGACCACCCGGACTACCTGGCGTACCTGGACGAGCACGGGCTCCCGCCGTACGCGATCAGCGACCGCGTGCGCGGCACGCTGCCCAACGGCGGGCCGGGGAACCTGCTGGCCGCGCGCCTGCACCAGCCGGTGGAGGCGACCTTCGAGCACTACCTCGCCACGCGGACGATCGAGCTGCTGGAGCGGTACGCCGAGGACTTCCGCTCGGGGGCGCGGCCCTTCTTCCTGGAGCTGAGCTTCTTCGGGCCGCACCTGCCGTACATCCTGCCCGACGAGTACTTCGACCTCGTCGACCCGGCGGACGTCGAGCTGCCGCGCTCGATCGCGGAGACGTTCGCGGGCAAGCCCCCGGTGCAGGCGAACTACAGCGCGCACTGGACGTTCGACACGATGCCGATCGAGACGACCCGCAAGCTCATCGCCGTCTACTGGGGCTACGTGGCGCTCATCGACCGGGAGATCGGCCGCGTCATGGACGCCCTGGAGCGGCTGGGGCTGGTCGACTCCACGGCCGTGTTCTTCACGAGCGACCACGGCGAGTTCACCGGCGCGCACCGCCTGCACGACAAGGGCCCGGCGATGTACGAGGACATCTACCGCACCGCGGGGCTGCTGCGCGTCCCGGGCGGGCCCCAGGGCCAGGTGCGCACCGAGTTCGTCAGCCTGCTGGACTGCACGGCCACGATCCTCGAGCTGGCGGGCATCGACCCGGCCCCCGCGGTGGACTCGCGCAGCCTGCTCCCGCTGGTGCGCGGCGAGCAGCCGGACGGGCAGGCGGGCTGGGCCGAGGACATCGTGTGCGAGTTCCACGGCCACCACTTCCCGTACCCGCAGCGGATGCTGCGCACCGACCGGTACAAGCTGGTGGTGAACCCCGACTCGACGAACGAGCTGTACGACCTGGCCACGGACCCCGACGAGCTGTCGAACGTCTACCGGCACCCGGAGATGACGCCCGTGCGCCGGGCGCTCATGCGGCGGCTGTACCAGGTGCTGCGGGAGCGCGGCGACAACTTCTACCACTGGATGACGACGATGTACGACGTCGGCGACGTGGACCACGACCCCACGCAGTCCGGGCTGGACGAGACCACGTACGCGGGGGAGGTGCCGGCGTGAGGCGGCCGAACGTCGTCCTGCTCCTCACCGACGACCACGCGGCGCACGCCATCGGCGCGTACGGGTCGGTGGTGAACACGACGCCCCGGATCGACGAGATCGCGGCGCTCGGGCGCCGGCTCGACCGCTGCTACGCGACGAACTCGCTCTGCACGCCGTCGCGGGCGTCGATCCTCACCGGCACGTACTCGCACGTCAACGGCGTGACGACGCTCTCCACGCCGATCGACGCGAGCCAGCCCACGTTCGTGTCCCGGCTGCGCGAGGCCGGCTACCGCACCGCCGTCGTCGGCAAGTGGCACATGGGCGACGGGACG
The DNA here is from genome assembly GCF_042799955.1 of Isoptericola sp. NPDC057653. NCBI lineage: Bacteria > Bacillati > Actinomycetota > Actinomycetes > Micrococcales > Promicromonosporaceae > Isoptericola > Isoptericola sp. NPDC057653. The sequence continues at coordinate 2,206,070 of NZ_JBHVHP010000001.1, forward strand.
GGGCACGACCCGCAGGGCTTCGACTACTGGGACGTCCTCGTCGACCAGGGGGAGTACCACGACCCGACGTTCCTGTCGGCGGGCGGGCTGCGGACCGAGCCGGGGTACGCGACGGACGTCATCACGGACCTGGCGCTGCGCTGGGTCGAGTCGCTGGAGGGCGACGACCCGTGGTGCGTGCTGATCTGGCACAAGGCGCCGCACCGCCCGTGGGAGCCCGACGCCCGGCACGCGGACCTGTACGCCGACCCGATCCCCGTGCCCGCGACGTTCACGGACGACTACGCGACCCGCACGTCGTCGGCGCGGCGGGCCGCGATGCGGATCGCGGACCACCTCAGCTCCACCGACCTCAAGGTGGACCCGCCGGCGGGGCTCTCCTACGACGAGCTGGCGCTGTGGAAGTACCAGCGGTACATGGAGGACTACCTGCGCTGCGTGGCGTCGGTCGACGACAACGTCGGGCGCGTCACCGACTGGCTGCGCGCGCGGGGCGACCTCGACGACACGCTGCTCATGTACTCCTCCGACCAGGGGTTCTTCCTCGGCGACCACGGGTGGTTCGACAAGCGGTTCATGTACGAGGAGTCGATCCGCATGCCGTTCGTGCTGTCCTACCCCCGCCGCCTGCCCGCGGGCGGCGGGTTCGACGGGATCGTCACGAACGTCGACCTCGCGCGCACCCTGCTGGACGCCGTGGGCGTCGACCCGCACCCGCGGATGCAGGGCCGGTCGTTCTGGGGAGACCTCGGCGGGGGCCGTGAGCCGGGCCGCGAGCCCGAGGCGACGCCGCCGCCGCGCGGCTTCTACTACCGGTACTGGGAGCACGACGACGGGAACCACAAGGCCCCGGCCCACTACGGCTACCGCGACGAGCGCCACAAGCTCGTCTACTACTACAACGACGGGCTCGGGCTGCCGGGCACCGGGTCGGCGACCTACCCCGGCGAGTGGGAGCTCTTCGACCTCGTGGCGGACCCGGACGAGCTGCGCAACGTCGCCGACGACCCCGCGTACGCGCGGGTCCGTGCGCGCCTCGAGGTGGACCTGTGGCACGCCCAGGCCGCCGTCGACGACGTCCCGCACCCGAGCCAGCCCGTCCCCGCCGGCCTCGCCGGGCCGGGCAGGACCGACCGCACGACCGACCGCACGACCGACCGCACGACCGAGGGAACAGGAGCGCAGGCATGAAGCGACGCGAGTTCATGGGGGCGGCAGCCGTCGGGGCGCTCTCGGCGGTGACGCTGAGCGGCGAGGCCGCGGCCGCCGCGCCGCACGCGCCGGGGCCCGCCGCGCCCGCGGCGGGCGGGGGAGCGCCCGGCGGCCCGTTCCCGCCGGCCTGGCCCGACCCGCGGCCGTACGGCGCCGCCGACGGCCGGTCCGAGCTGTGGCTCCGGGACGACAACTCCTTCGTGCTCGACCTCGAGCTGCGGCCCCAGGACGCCGACCTCGGCCGCGTCTGGATGCGTGACACGTACGTCAACCGGTTCGACGTCGACGGCCGGTCCGTCTACGTCGCGACCGGCACCACGCGCGCGGCCGGGCGGCCCAACGCCTCGCCCTGGAACGACGGGCTCTACCTGTGGACGGCGCCCGCCCTCGAGGGCCCGTGGACCCTGGTCGACACCACCGGGGTGCGGCCCGGCGCCGCGCGGGGCAAGGTGTGGTCGCCCGAGTTCGTGGGCGAGAACGCGCCGGGGCGCACCGTCGTCGCGCCGTGGCAGGAGTACTGGACCGACGACGGCCGGTTCGGCAAGCGCGGCAACGTGTGGGCGCCCGAGGTGCACCGCTTCCGCGACACCTGGTACATCGTCGCGTGCATGGGCGACCACTCGACCAAGGTCGGGTCGTTCCTGCTGGTGAGCGAGGGCGGGCTCGAGGGCCCGTACCGGCTGGCGGAGGGCAACGTCGACAAGCCGTTCGGCGAGCCGTTCGTCGGGGGCCCGGCGTTCATCGCGCCGGGCGCGTACCACCACATCGACGGCAGCATGTTCAGCGAGGGCGACGCCGCGTGGCTCGTGCTGCACAACGACCTCTACGCGCGGTTCACCGACGACATGGAGGACATCACCACGCCCACGGACCTGCCCGAGTTCCGGCAGACGCCGTACGCGCCCGAGCCGTACCTCGAGGGCGCCTACGTGCAGAAGTACCGCGGGCGCTACTACCTCATGCACGCCGCGTGGGCGTGGCGGTCCGGCGACGCCGACCCCCGCTGGTCGTACCTCGAGGGCACCGGGGCCAAGGACCAGTACGACGCCGTGGTGGCCGTCGCCGACCACTTCGTGGGGCCGTACTCCGAGCGCTGGACCGCGGGGGTGGGCGCCGGACACAACAACATGTTCGTCGACGAGCACGGCGACGTCTGGGCCACGTTCTTCCGCAACCCGGCGAACGGCTACTGGGCGGACCCGGCGCGCGTCGCCGACGGCGCGGTGGCCGGCGTGGTGCGCCTGGAGTGGACCGGCCCGCACACGCGCCGGCTGCAGGTCGCGCGCCCGTGACGAGGGCGGGGAGCGCGCGGCGGCGGGTCACGATTGGGCCACGGGAGGGGCGCAGGGCTAGGTTGCGCGCGTGATCCAGACCCGGTCGTGGGCGACGTCGCTCGCGTGCTCCCTGTTCCTCCTCGTCCTCGCGGCGCTCGCCGTGTGGTCGGTGCTGCCGCCGTCGCCGCGGTCCGCCGACGCGGCCGCGGACGAGTTCAGCGCCGAGCGCGCGTTCGCCACCGTCGAGGCGATCGGCACCGAGGTGCACCCGCACGGCACGGCCGCCGCGGCCGACGTCCGCCAGCGGATCGTCGCCGACCTGGAGGACCTCGGGCTCGACCCCGACGTCACCGAAGGGGTGGGCATGTCGGGGCGCCTGGGCGACCAGAGCCGCGTCGCCGCGACCACCAACGTGGTCGCCACGATCAAGGGCACCGACTCCACCGGGCCGGTCTTCTTCGTCGCGCACTACGACTCGGCGGAGGTGTCGCACGGCGCCAACGACGACGGGGCCGGGGTCGCCACCCTGCTGGAGACCGCCCGGGCGCTCGGCGCCGGCGAGCCGCTGCGCAACGACGTCGTCCTCGTCTTCACCGACGCCGAGGAGGCCTGCCTCTGCGGGGCCGAGGCGTTCGCGCACGCCGACCCGCGGGCGGCCGACGGCGGCGTCGTGGTCAACGTCGAGGCCCGTGGCTCGTCCGGCCCGGCCATCATGTTCGAGACGTCCGACGGCAACGCCGCCCTCGTCGACGCCTACGCGAAGGTGCCCTACCCGGTGGGCAGCTCGCTCGCCGTCGAGGTGTACCGGATCCTGCCCAACGACACGGACTTCTCGCCGTTCCTCGACGACCCGGACGGCCGCTTCACCGGCCTGAACTCCGCGTACATCGACGGCTCCGCCACCTACCACGCGCCCCAGGACACCCCCGACCGGATGTCCCTGGCGAGCCTGCAGCACCACGGGTCGAACGCCCTGGCCCTCGCGCGCGAGCTCGGGAACGGCGACGCCGCGGCCCTCGCGCGGCCCGCGTCGGACGACGCCACCTACTTCCCGCTGCCGGGCGGCGTGCTCGCGCGCTACCCCGGCTGGCTCGTGTGGCCGCTCGCCGTGGCGGCCGTGGTCGCCGTCGGCGCCCTCGCCGTCGTCCTCGCCCGCCGCGGCGAGGTCCGCGGCGAGCGGACCTCCGCCGGCCGCCTCGCCCTCGGCTTCGCGTCGGCCCTGGTCCCGCTCGTCGGTGCCGTCGTCGGCTCGATGGGCCTGTGGTGGCTGATGGTCGCCGTGCGGCCGGGCTACGGCGAGATGCTCGACCCGTGGCGGCCGTGGGGCTTCCGCGTCGCCCTGCTGGGCATCGTCGCGACGGTCCTCGTCGCCTGGTTCGTCGGGCTGCGCCGCTCGCTCGGCGGGCCCGCGCTCGCCGTCGGGGCGCTCGGCTGGCTCGCCGTCCTCGGCGTCGTGCTCGCCGCCGTCACCCCCGGCGGCTCCTACCTCGCCGCGATCCCGGCCCTCGCGGGCGCCGTGGCCGGCCTCGTCGCCGTGACGGCGGCGCCCGGGACGGTCGGCCGCCGGGTCGCCGTGACGCTCGGGGCGGGCGTCGGCGTGGTCGTCCTCGTGCCGATCGTGCTCCTCTTCTTCCCGGCGCTCGGGCTGGCCACGGGGGCCGCCCCCGCGGTGGTCGCGGCGCTCCTCGGGCTGGCCCTCGCGCCGGTGCTCGCGGTGCTGCTGCCGCGCGGTCGTCGCGTCGGGCTCGGCCTGGTGGGCTCGTGCGCCGCCGTCGCGGTCGGCGCGCTCGTCGTGGGCTTCGTCGCGGACCCGTTCGACGCCGAGCACCCCGAGCCCACCCGCCTCGCGTACGCCCTCGACGCCGACACCGGGACCGCGCACTGGGTCTCCGACGAGGAGGACCCGAGCGACTGGACCGCGCAGTACGTGGACACCGAGACCGACCTGTCGGAGCCGTTCCCGATGTTCGCCGACGAGGTCCACGCGGGTCCCGCCGAGGCCACCGACCTGCCCGCCCCCGTCGTCGACGTGGTGGACACCGAGCCCGCCGGCGACGCGCGCCGCCTCACCCTGCGCGTGACGCCCGGCGAGGGCGCGCGGATCGGCACCAGCGACGCCCTGCGGTACGTGCAGCTCAACGCCCGCGGGGTGGGGTCGGCGGCGGTGGCCGGCCGCGAGGTCCCGGTCGACGCGGGCGCCCTCGACACCCGCTTCTACGCCCCGGGCGCCGACGGGTTCGAGGTCGTCCTCACCGTCCCGGCGGGCCAGCCGCTCGACCTGCGGGTCGTGGCCGCCGGCGGCGGGCTCGAGGGGCTGCCCGGGTTCGTGGAGCGTCCTGCGAACGTCGGCGTCGCCGGCTCGCACACGTCCGAGCTGGTGCTGGTCGGCACGTCCGTCACGCTCTGACGGCGGCGGTCACCCGGCCGGCCCCGGCAGGGCGACCGCGTCGGCCAGCACCTGCGGCGCCTGGATGCAGTAGGAGTCGGTGAGCAGCTCGGCCATCTCGTCCCAGTCGGTGCGCGCGTCGAGGAGGACGCCGACCACGTTGCTGCCCCAGCCGGTGCGGAAGTACGGGCCGCCGAGGTGCTCGAACGCCTGCACCTCCTGAGGGTCCGCGCGGAACGTCACGCGGAACAGCTGGTCCTCGCCGCCGAAGACGTGCGCCACCGTGGCGCGGCGCACCCGCCACCGCACGCCCGTCCAGGCGTCCTCCTCGGCGCACTCCGGGAAGCGCAGCAGGCCGCGGAGGCGGTCGACGAGCTCGGGCGGGACGTCGGGTCTGTCGGGCACACCACGAATCTGCCACGGCCCGCCGACACCGGCCGGGCCGGTCAGCCCAGGCGGGCGGTGATCACCAGGTCCTCGCCGACGTCCAGGCGCACGTCGGAGAGGTGGATGCCGGGAGGCAGGGCCGCGGCCAGGTCGTGGCGCTGGTTCGCGGCGGCCTCGACGCGGCCGCGGACGGCGCCGAGCAGCGCGGCGACCAGCGGGTTGCCGCTGGAGATGCGCACGTCGCCGACGGTGAGCACCATCTGCGCGTCGATCGACGCCGACGCCGTCGCCGACACCCCCGCGGACAGGAAGCCCTTGCGGATCTTCGCCTCGATCCGCAGGCCGGCCGCGCGCGGGCCGTGCGAGTCGATCTGCACGTCCAGGTCGCTCAGCGTGATGCCCTGCGACTGCAGCGAGACGGCGAGCAGGCCGTGCACGGTCGCGACGAGGCCCGCGCGCGAGACGGCGACGCTGGCCTGCCCGGTGACCGGGTGCGCGTCGTCGGGCTCCACCGGCTCGAACCCGACCTGGCCGTCCGACCCCTCGACCCACGCGAACCGCAGGCCCGCGGCCTCGACGAGCACGTCGACGGGGAGGTCGACGGCGGTGAGCGGGTGGGCGTCCACCCGCAGCCGCCGCACCGTGCCCTCCTCGCGCGACACGACCGTCGCGGGCGACCACTCGACGCCCGGCGCCTTCGGCTGGGCGCCGAACGCGACCCCGGTGAGGTCCAGCTCGAGCGAGGCGACGTCCGCGCCGTCGAGCTCCGCCCGCACCTGGGCCCGGTCCAGGCCCGTGACGCCGGGGCCGGCCGCGCGGACGGCGAGGGCGCGCAGCCGGGCGGCGAGGTCGTCGCCCGACGTCGGGCGCGGGGCAGGGCCGAGCGGCAGCAGCTGCGGTGAGGTCATGCGGCGAGCCTAGTGGGCGGCCGCCAGGTGGCCCGTCGCGCCGAGCTCGACGAGCGTCCGGTTGCGCCAGCCGTCGTCGTGGGTGAGGTGGGTGATCGCGCCGGGCGACGTCGCGAAGGTGGCGAGGCCAGCAGCCTCGACGGGGACGTGCAGCCACGTGGTCACGACGAACGTGTGCGCGAAGCCGTGCGTCACCACCACGTGGTCGTGGCCCTCGTCCGCCATGAGGCCGGTGACGCACGCGCCGACCCGTGCGGCCACCTCGCGGCGCGTCTCCGCGCCGGGCACCGGGCCGCGGTGGTCGAGCCGGTCGTCGTCGGCGGGGGCCGGTCCCCGGCGTGCGTCGAGCCACGCGTTCGGGCGGCCCTCGGCGGCACCGAAGCTGATCTCGCGCAGCCGCCGGTCGCGCTCCGCGGCGACCCCGAGCGCCGCGCCGACGACGTCCGCGGCCTCGGCGGCCCGGGCGAGGTCGGAGGTCGTGACGCGCACCGGGCGGGACGGCTCGCGACGCGCGTCGAGCCGCCGCCGGAGCTCCGCGGCCACGCGGTGCGCGTCGGCGCGGCCCCGGTCGGTGAGGCGCGAGTCGTACCACCCGCCGACGAGGCCGGCGGCGGTGTGCTCCGCGTGCGGGTGGGCGACGACGAACAGGTGCCGGTTCATGCCCGCCATCCTGCCCGTCGCGGGGACCGGGTCCTCGTCAGCGCGCGAGGCCGAGCAGGTCGGAGTCGATGGACGCGGCCGCGAGCTGGCCCGTCGCCATCGCCGCGGTCACGGAGCTCACCGGCATCGGGAAGTCGGCGGTGTGCGCCAGGTCGCCGGCGGCGAGGACGCCGGGCAGGCTCGTGCGGGCCATGGCGTCCACGGCCACGCAGCCGGAGTCGCGCAGGTCCAGACCGAGCTGCTCCGCGAAGGGCGCCGACTGGTGCAGCGCCGGGGCGACCATGACGCCGCCGAGCTCCTCCGCCTCGCCGCCGTCCAGCACGGCCCGCGCGCCGGGGTGGCCGCCGGGCAGGGTCAGGGGCTCGAGGCGGAGCACGCGCTCGGGGCGGACCGCGACGCCGCGGGCGTCCAGCGCCGCGCGGACCTGCGCGTCGACGTCCGCGCCGTCGGCGAGCACGACGACGCGGCTCGCGATGCGCTCGACCAGGCCCGCCACGCGCGGGGAGTGCGGGCCCGCCCCGAGGATCGCCACCGGCGTGCCCGAGAACTCGTGGCCGTGGCAGTACGGGCAGTGCGCGGCGACGGTGCCGAAGAGGGCGTCCAGGCCGGGCGTCGCGGGGAGCTCGTCGCGCACCCCCGTCGCGAGCAGCAGGCGATGGGCGGCGACGTCGCCGGCGTCGGTGCGCACGACGAAGCCGCCCGCCGGGTCCGCCGGGTCGAGCGGCGCGACCTCGCGCGCCGTGGTGCGCCGCAGCTCGACCGTCTCGTACGCGGCCAGGGTGCGGTGCGCGGCGGCGCGGAACTCCGCGGGCGCCGCGCCGTCGAACCCGAGCACGTTGTGCATCGCGTCGGTGGGGTCGTTGCGGTAGGCGCCCGAGTCGAGGACGACGACGTCCCGGTGCGTGCGGCCGAGCATCAGCGCGGCGGCGAGGCCGGCGGGGCCGGCGCCGACGATCACGGCGTCGTGCAGGGTGGGTCGGGGGTCGCTCACGGTGGCTCCTTCGGGGTTCGGGTTGCGTGCCGACCCCAGGCTGTGACTTCATGTCGACATGAAGTCAAGCGGTGCGGCGGAGGCGACGTCGTGGGGCGTCGGGGAGCTCGCGGAGCGGTTCGGCCTGGAGACCCACGTGCTGCGGTACTGGGAGGAGGTCGGCCTGCTCGACCCGGCGCGCGACGGCGCGGGGCGGCGGCGCTACGGGCCCGACGACGTGGTGCGCGTCGCGACGATCCTCAGCTCCAAGGTGGCGGGCATGAGCCTGGAGCAGATCCAGGTGCTGCTCGACGCCGGGGCGTCCGGCCAGGGCGCGCGCGAGCGGCACGAGGTCCTCGTGGCCCACCTCGCCGAGCTCGACCGGCGCCAGGAGGAGATCGACCGCTCCCGGCACATGACGGAGCACGCCCTGTCGTGCCGGGCCCACGACATCGCCACCTGCCCCCGCTTCCGGGAGCACGTGCAGGACCTCGTGGACGGCACCCGCACCTGGCGCGACGTGCACCCGGTGGCCCTCGTCCCGGCCGGGGCCCGCTCGTGAGCGCGCGGCCGACGGGTGCGCGGCCCGGCCCGCGCGAGCTCGGCGTCGTCGTCGGCGACCTGCCCACCGGGCCGGCGAACGCCATCACCGACGTCGCCGGCGTCCGCGTCGGGCACACGACCCTGCACGAGGGCGAGCGCCTGCACACCGGCGTCACCGCCGTCGTGCCCGACGCGCTGGGGGCCGGGCCGGGGCGGCGCCGGTCGCTGCCGTGCGGGCTGTTCGTGGGCAACGGGTTCGGCAAGCTGGTCGGCGCCACGCAGCTGGAGCAGCTGGGCACGATCGAGACGCCGGTCGTGCTCACCGCGACGCTGTCGGCGTTCCGCGCCGCGGACGCCCTCGTCACGCACGTGCTGGCTCTGCCCGGCTACGAGGAGGTGCGCTCCCTGAACCCCCTCGTGGGGGAGACGAACGACGGGTACCTCTCCGACATCCGCGCGCGCCCGATCACCGAGGACCACGTGCTGGCCGCCCTCGACGGCGCGACGGCCGGCCCGGTGGCGCAGGGCTGCGTCGGCGCGGGGGCGGGCACCTCCGCCCTCGGCTACAAGGGCGGCATCGGGACGTCGTCGCGCCGCGTCGAGGTGGCGGGGGCGACCCGCACCGTGGGCGCGCTGGTGCAGTCGAACTTCTCCGGCACGCTCACCGTGCAGGGCGTGCCGATGCCCGCGGCGGATCTGCTCGGCACGCCGTCGATCTCCTCGGCAGGGCCGCGTGCCGAGGAGATCGACGAGGTGCCGAAGGGATCGGGGGTGCCCGAGGGCAACTCCTGCATGATCGTCGTGGCCACGGATGCGCCGCTGGACGCGCGCCGGCTGGAGCGCGTGGCACGGCGCGCGGTGTTCGCGATGGGCCGCGTGGGCTCCGACTTCTCCCACGGCAGCGGCGACTACGGCCTGGCGTTCACCACGGCCGACCCGGCCGACCGGCTGCTCCTGCCGGACGACGCCCTGAACCCGCTCTTCGCCGCCACCATGGACGCCGTCGAGGAGGCGCTGCTCGCCTCCGTGCTCACGGCCGTCACGACCGTCGGGCACCGTGGCACGGAGCACGGCGTCCCGCACGACGCGCTGCTGGCACGACTCCGCGCGGCAGGCGCCCTGCCCGGCCGCTGACGGCCGCGGTCAGCCCTGCTTGGCGGCCTTGGCGGCCGCCTTCTGCGCCTTCTTGAACGTGCGCACCTCGGCGAGCGACTCCGCGCTGGTGACGTCCGCGATCGACCGCCGCGACCCCTCGTCGCCGTAGTGGCCCGCCGCCTCCTGCCAGCCGGAGGGCCGGATGCCGCGCTGCTTGCCCAGCAGCGCGAGGAAGATCTTGGCCTTCTGCTCGCCGAAGCCGGGCAGCGCCCGCAGGCGCGCCAGCACCTCGGCGCCGGTCGCCGGCCCGTCCGCGCCCGGCAGGGTCCACAGGTTCGCGACGTCGCCGTCGTAGTCGTCCACGATCGCGCGGGCCAGCGCCTGCACGCGCGCGGCCATCGACCGCCCGTACCGGTGGATCGCCGGGGGAGTGGTCGCCAGCGTCACGAACTCGTCCGGGTCGGCGTCCGCCACCGCGTGCGGGTCGATGCTGCCCAGCCGGTCGCGGATCTTGCGCGGCCCCGCGAACGCGTGCTCCATCGGGTACTGCTGGTCGAGCAGCATGCCCACGAGCAGGGCGAACATGTCGTCGCTCAGCAGTGCGTCCGTGTCGGGGTCGCCGGTGATCCAGAGCTGCGCAGTCATGCGTCCATAGTGCCCGGCCGCGTCCGCGGACGCAGGATCCCCGCCGTCGCGGGCATCATGGTCCCCGTGCCCGGCAGGAAGACGACGAAGCCGCCGTTCGACAGGGACGCCGTCGTCGCACGGCTGGAGCGGGCGCGGGACGAGCGGCTGGTCGTGGGCGTGCGCCGGTGGATCCGCGGGGCGGACCACGTCGAAGGACTCGTGGTGGGGGTCGGCGCCGGATGGGTGGCCCTGGCGCACCTGGCGGAGCGCGTCAGGTTCGACGGCTGGACGCTCCTCCGGCTCGAGGACGTCCGGGCGGTGACCATCGACCCGGACCCGGACTGCTTCAGCGTGACGGCGCTCCGTGCCCGCGGGGAGTGGCCGCCGCCGATCGACGTCGAGCTCGACGACGTCCGGGCCGCCGTGACCACGGCGGCCGCCGCGGCGCCGGCGACGTCGGTCTACCGGGAGCTCGACCGGCCCGACGTCTGCTTCATCGGTGCGGTCGTCTCCGTCGACGAGGGCACGGTGCGGCTGCTGGAGATCGACCTCCAGGGGCAGTGGCACCGTGCGCCGCGGCCGATGGACCTCGGCGACGTCACGCGGATCGGCTTCGGTGGCGCGTACGAGGAGGCGCTCGCCCTGGTGGCGGGCCCCCCGCCCCGGGACTGAGGCGGGCCGGGGCGCCGGTCAGGTGGCGCGCCGCAGGTCCGCGTCCAGGAGCGACATCAGCGCGGCGACGCGGCTGCGGCCGGTGGGTGCGGGCGGGTAGCGGCGGAGCACGTCGACGAGCGCGGGGGTCGCGCGGGCCCGCGCCTCGTCGATCGCGCGCAGGCCGGCCTCCGGGTCGTCGCCGGCTCGCAGCTCGGCGACCCGCGCCGCGCTCGCCGCCGCCCGCAGGATGTGGCCCACCTGCGTGGCGCGCGCGATCGGGTGGAGGTACGCGGCGGCCGCGGCGTCGCCCGCCGCGCGGGCCGCGAGCCGGGCCGCCTCGGTGGTCGCCTCCCGTGCCGCGCGGTGCGCGTCGAGGGCGGTGACGCGCTGCAGGCGCGTGCGCGGGGCGCCGCCGACGAACTCCCACGCGGCGGCGAGCGCGGCGCCGGGGCGCGGGTCGTCGGGGCGGTCCAGCGCGAACAGCGGGAGGACGGGCTCGGCGCTCTCGGCCACGTAGCGGGCCACGACGCGCAACTCGTCCAGGGTCAGGTCGAAGTCCCCGGCGACGGTCGTCATGGCCCCATCGTCCCGGACCGGCGGCGACCCTAGGCCGACGCGCCGGAGGGCAGGCGCCGCAGCCGCCCCACCAGGAAGCTCTCGACGCCGCTCGCGCCGGTGAGCGAGGCGAACAGGCCGCTCAGCAGCCCGCGCGCGTGCTCGGCGTCGACGACGCGCAGCTGGTCGACGCGGTAGTCCACGCCCTTGCGGGTCAGCCGGTACGAGCCCGCGGCGCGGACGTTCCGGCACCAGTCGACGTCGGCGCCCCAGGGCAGCGGGTGCAGCACGAGGATGTCGCGGTACTCGCCGATCTCGACGGGGTCGCCCGGGCGCGACACCTGCGTGTCGATCGGCGCGCGGGCGGCGAACGCGACGACGGGGGTGCGGTACTCGCGGCCGCTCGTGCGCCCCACGTGGTGCAGCGTGGCCCAGGGCGGCACGCGCGAGCTCACCTTCAGGGCGTAGGGATTGAACCGCTTGGTGGCCTTGACGACCGAAGGAGGGGCGGGCATGACTCCATCCTGCTGCGCTCCGGCGGGTCCCGCTGGTTGACTGGGCCCATGAACCTCTGGGACGTGCTCCTCGTACTGACGACGCTGGTCACCGGCCTGGCGGGCGGGGTGTTCGCCGCGTTCTCGACCTTCGTCGTCGCGGGCCTGCGGCGAGTCGCCCCGGACGACGCCGCGGCGGCCATGGCCGGGATCAACGCCGACGCCGTGCGGCCCCCGTTCATGACGCTGTTCGGCGCGGCCGTCGTCGTGCCGGTCGTGACCGGGGTGATCGGGCTCGTCGGCGGGTACGACGGCGCGTGGCTGGTGGTGGCGTGCGCCGTGGTGGTGCTGGTGGGCATGCTCGGGGTCACGGCGGCCGCGAACGTCCCGCTGAACGACCGGCTGGCGGCGAGCCCCGACGCCGCGGGCTGGGCCGCGTTCGACCGGCCGTGGAGCCGGTGGAACCACGTGCGCACGGTCGCGTGCGCGGCGGCCTGCGCGCTCTCGGGCGCGGCGCTGGCGGTCGCGTGAGCGCGAGGACGACGGGACGGACGAGGAGGGCACGAGCATGCGGATGAGGGACCCGAAGGACTGGAACAGGCCGCTCGACGCCAGGGTTGTGCCCGGTATGAGCGCACCGGACACGACGAGCGGCCCCGACACCGGGACGGACGACGCCGACGCCACGATCGACCGGGTCCTGGCCGGCACGACGACCTGGGCCGTCGTCGGGCTGTCGACCAACACCGCCCGCGCCGCGTACGGCGTCGCGGGCGTGCTGCAGCGGGCCGGCAAGCGGATCGTGCCGGTCCACCCGAGCGCCGAGACGGTGCACGGGGAGCAGGGCTACGCGACCCTCGCCGACATCCCGTTCCCCGTCGACGTCGTGGACGTGTTCGTCCGCTCCGACCTCGCGGGCGCCGTCGCCGACGAGGCGGTCGCGATCGGCGCGCAGGCCGTCTGGTTCCAGCTCGACGTCGTCGACGAGGCCGCCGCCGCCCGGGTGCGCGCCGCCGGCCTCGACATGGTCATGGACCGCTGCCCCGCCATCGAGCTGGGCCTGCGCCGCTGACGCGCGACACGGGGCCCGCCCGCGCCGTGCGCGGACGGGGCCCCGTGGCCGCTCGCCTCAGCCCCGCAGGCCGAGGATCGAGGTGTAGCTGCGGCGGGCGTTGCCGAGCGAGTCGACCGGGTTCGGCGGGACGGCGGTCGTGGGGGCGTTGTCCTGCTCCCAGATGCCCCAGCGGGTGCCGCGCGCCTTCGTGGCGCGCAGGAACTCGCGGTAGGGCAGGTCGCCGGCGTCGAACTCGATGATGTCGAACCCGTTGGGGTTCGCCTCGTTGCGCGCCCCGTCCTTGAGGTGCAGGAGCGGGTAGCGGTGGGCGTGGCCGCGCACGTAGTCGATCGGCTCGAACCCCGGGTAGAGGTGCTGGCCGACGAAGGCCCAGTAGACGTCCATCTCGAGGAACACGGCGTCCGGGTCGGTGTGGTCGAAGAAGACGTCGTAGAGGCGGACGTCGGGCTGGTCGCTCGCGAACGCGAACTCGCCCGCGTGGTTGTGCTGGTAGAGCTTGAGCCCGGCGGCGTTCGCCTGGGCGCCCCAGGCGTTGAACTCGTCCGCGGCCGCGCGGTACCCGGCCACGGTGGCGACGTTCGACGGGGCGTTCGCCGTCCCGACGTGCGGCATGCCGAGGATGTTCGCGATCTCGAGCTGGCGCGCCAGGTCCGTGCGCAGGGCGCCGATGCCGACGTGGGACCCGACGGCCCGCAGGCCGTTGTCGTCGAGGAGCCGGCGGATCTCCTCCGGGGTGATCGCCCCGACCTGGCCCTGGGTGTACCCGGCGAACTCGATCTCGGTGTACCCGATGTCGGCGAGCTGCTCGAACACCGTGCGGAACCCGAGGCTCGAGACCTTGTCGCGGATCGAGTAGAGCTGGATGCCGATCTTGCCCGGGGGACCAGGCGGCCGTTGCCGGCGGTCGCGGCGCTCGCGGCCGCCGTGGAGGTGGCGGCCGCGGCCCCCGGGGCGGCGGCACCGAGGCCGACGGCCACGGTCGACGTCGCGAGCGCCTTGATCAGGCTGCGGCGCGTCATCTGGGACTTGCTGCTCATCGTCTCTCTCCTTCAGGGGATGGAGCGGTGCGGCTCGGGCGAGCCGCACCGCGGTGGTGCGGGCCGGTGCCGCGGGCACGCCCGCGGCACCGGCCCCGCCGTCATCGCGCGGTGCCGGCTCCCGTGCCACGGAAGGTCAGCGTGTCGACGACGGCCCCCGTGTTCGTCGTCACGTAGAGCGTCCCGCTGCCCTTCGGCGCCGAGGCGAGCGGCACGACGACGTCCGTCAGCGTCCCGGCCGAGGGGAGGGAGACCTTGGCGAACGACGGGCCCGTCGCGGAGCCCCAGCGCAGCCAGAGCTGGCCCTTGCCGGACGCGCGGACGACGACGTCGTCGATGCCGTCGAACGCGACCGGCCCGAGCTCCAGGGAGCCCTTCTTGCCGAGGCTGACGGCCTTCCCGCCGTTCGCGGCCGCGTCGTCCACGACCTCGCCGCCGGTGACCGGGTGGAACTCGGCCTCCTGGACGAACGGGTTCAGCCGCACCGTGGCCTCGCCCGACGCCGGGGGCTGCCCGTTGGCGCCGCCGTCCGTGTAGGTCACGACGACCGCGCCGTAGAGGTTGGCGCCGGCGCCGTGCTCGGGCGAGTTCGGGTCGGTCTGCCACACGCCCTCGCAGCCGGTGCCCGAGGTCTCGGGGTGGGCGTGCTCGTCGTGGCCGAGGCCGTACGTCCACTTCACGCGCTCGCACACGGTCGCGTCGCCGTCCTCGGCGTCCTTCGTGGTGACCTTGAACGGGATCGCGTCGCCCCAGGCGAAGAACGCGCCGTTCTCCGGGAACTCGACGGTCACCTCCGGCGCCTGGTTGCCGACCGAGACCACCGTCGAGGTGAGCGACCGCTTGCCGCTCGCGTCGGTGACCCGCAGGCGCGCGGTGTACTGGCCGAGCTCCGTGTAGGTGTACGTGGCCGTGACCCCGGTGAGGTCGAAGGTGCCGTCACCGTCGACGTCCCAGTCGTACGTCAGCGCGTCGCCGTCCGGGTCGGACGAGCCGCTCGCGTCGAACGTGACCTCCAGCGGTGCCGAGGACGACGAGTCGGGCGTGGTGGTGAAGCGGGCCTGCGGCGCCTTGTTCCCGGCGGCGTAGTCGATCCGGTACAGCCCGGCGTCCGGGTTGGCCCGGAAGAAGCCGTCGCCGTAGTCGAGGACGTACAGCGACCCGTCGGGCCCGAACTCGAGGTCCATCGGGTTGTCGTTGATCGGCTGGCCGGCCGGCCCGATGACCGAGTTCGGCATGAAGTCCTCGATGTGGGTGACGCCGAGGGTGGCCGGGTCCACGGTGAACGCGGCCAGGTAGTCCTGCGAGAACTCGCCGAAGAAGTACTTGCCGTCCCAGTACTCGGGCAGCTTGCCCGGGGCGGTGCTGTCCGCGTCGTAGTGGTAGACCGGGCCGCCCATGGGCGCCTGGCCCGAGCCCGTGCCGAAGCTCACCAGCTCGTCCCACGGCTGGTCGCCGACGTTGTCGCCGTACCAGAGGGTCGCCGGGCGGGCCGGGGGGAGGTCGACGAGGCCGGTGTTCCAGCGCGAGGTGTTCGTGAGGTTCTCCGGGTCGAAGAACTCCCGCGGCGTGCCCGTGGCGAAGTCCCACTCGTTGTAGGCGAAGTTGTCGCCGGTGGCGTAGGGCCACCCGGAGTTGTGCGGGTCGTCGAGGGAGACGACGTTCCACTCCACGAGGCCCATGGGGCCGCGGTCGTTCGCCTCCGCGACGGCGCGCGTGGCGTCCGGGCCGTAGTCGCCCCAGGACAGCGTGCTCGTCTCGGGGTCGACCTCGAAGCGGTACGGGTTGCGCACGCCCATGACGAAGATCTCGGGGCGCGTCTTCTCGGTGCCGGGCGGGAACAGGTTGCCCTCGGGGATCGTAAACGAGCCGTCCGCCTCGACGTGGATCCGCAGGATCTTGCCGCGCAGGTCGTTCGTGTTCCCCGCGCCGCGGCGCGAGTCGAAGCCCGGGTTCATGCCGGGGGCGTCGTTGTTCGGGGCGAAGCCGTTCGCGCCCGGGGTGCCCGCGGGCGTGTTGTCGCCGGTCGTGAGGTAGAGGTTGCCGTCGCCGTCGAAGTCGATGTCGGCGCCGACGTGGCAGCACTGGCCGCGCTGCGTGCCCACGTCGAGGATCTTCTGCTCGGACGTGAGGTCGAGCTCGTCACCGGTCCACTCGAACCGCGCGAGGCGGTTGACGCCCTTCCACTGGTCCCAGTAGCTCTCGTCCTCGCCCGCGGGGAGCTTCTCCGGGGCGTTGCCCGTGGGGGTGTCCGACACGCCGTCGCCGTCGGCGTCGCGCGGGGCGTAGACGAGGTAGACCCAGCCGTTGTCCTCGAAGGCGGGGTCGATCGCGATGCCCTGGAGCCCGTCCTCCGAGTTGGCGTACACGTCGAGGGTGTTGACCACCTTCGTGACGCCGGTCGACGGGTCGGTGAGGCGGATGTCGCCGTTGCGGGCGGTGTGCAGCACCCGGCTGTCGGGGAGCACCGCCATGTCGATCGGCTCGCCGACGTCCTTGGTGAGCGTGATCTTCTCGTAGTTGGACCAGTCGAGGGCGGCGTCGCCGCCCGGCTCGGCCGCGTGGTCGACGCCGTCGTGCGCGACGGCGGGCGCCGTGGCGGCGCCGATGCCGGTGAGCGCCAGCAGGCCCGCGGTGAGCGCGGCGGTCGCGCGCCGGTTCGGGGCCCTGTTCCCGTGGATATGCTTCATCTGATGCCACTCCTGTGAGGTTCAGTCGCCTGCGAGAGGTCATCCGGACCGGGTCACCCCCGTCGCGCCAACGACGGGTCAGGGTGGCCCGGTTCTGTGTCGGTCCTGGTCAGGGGCCTGTGCGGCGCCCTGCGTCTGCCCTCCTCGTCTCGTCGTCGAGCGAAGCCCGCCGCACGTCGTCGTACGGGGGAGCGCGTCGCCCCGCGCTGCTCGGCGCGGGGGCGACGGGGTCGAACCGTTCCTGGCGGGTGAATCGTTGCCGACCACCTGGTCGTCATCCTACGAGACTTCCGTCGAGAGTCAATCAAAAGTTGGGTGCTCGTCGACTGCTGCGTGTCGCCCGCCGGCGCGGTTCGGGGGAGCCGCTCAGTCGCGGCGCGTGAACGTCAGCACCGGACGCCCGGTGACCGGGTGCGTGAGCACCTCGGTCCGCACCCCGTACACGGGGTCGAGGACGTCGGGCACGAGGACGTCGCGGACGTCCCCCGCGGCGACGACACGGCCGGCGGCGAGCAGCACCACGTGGTCGCAGTGCTGGGCGGCGAGGTGCAGGTCGTGCAGGGCGGCGAGCACGGTGACGCCGCGGTCGGCGAGCGTGCGCAGCACGCGCAGCGCGTCGAGCTGGGCCGCGATGTCGAGGTGGTTGGTGGGCTCGTCGAGCAGGATCAGCGCGGGCTCCTGCGCGAGCGCGCGGGCCATGTGCACGCGCTGGCGCTCGCCGCCGGAGAGGGTCGTGACCTCGCGGTCCGCGAGCCCGGCGGCGCCGGCCTCGTCCAGGGCGCGGAGGGCCGCGGCCCGGTCGGCGGCGGAGTCGCCGGCCAGCAGGGGGCGGTGCGGGATGCGCCCGAGCAGGACGGCGTCGAGCACGGTCACGGGCAGGTCGGTGGACGCCTCCTGCTCGACGAACGCGAGCGTGCGCGCGCGGCGGCGACGCGGCAGGGCGAGCAGGTCCGCCCCGGCGAACGCGACGCGGGGAGCGCCGGCACCGCCGTCCGACGGCGGCTGCACGCCGGCCACCACGCGCAGCAGGGTCGACTTGCCGGACCCGTTGGGCCCCAGCAGGCCGCTCACCGCGCCCGCGGGCGCGGTGACGTCCACGCCGTCGAGGATCAGCCGCCCGCTCGTCGCCCACGAGACGCGGGCGGCGTCGAGGCCCGCGGCCGGGGCGTCGGTGGAGGTGGCCCGGGCGTCCGTGCCCGGGGCGGTGCTGGTGCCCGCGCTCATGCGATCCTCCGCCCGCGCCACAGGAGCAGGGCGAACACCGGCGCGCCGACCGCCGCGGTGACGATGCCGACGGGCACCTCCCGCGGGGCGAAGACGGTGCGGGCCAGCGTGTCCGCCCACACGAGGAACGACGCCCCGCACAGCGCCGACAGCGGCAGCAGCAGCCGGTGGCGCGCGCCCGTGAGGAGCCGCACGGCGTGCGGCAGGATCAGGCCGACGAAGCCGATCGACCCGGACTGCGAGACCAGCGCCCCCGTCAGCAGCGCGACGCCGACCAGCAGCAGCCAGCGCACCCGCGCCACCGGCACGCCGAGCGCCGCGGCGGCGGTGTCGCCGAACGTGAACGCGTCGAGGACGGACCCCGTCGAGGCGAGCAGCGTGCCCAGCACCAGCACGGCCACGCCCGTGATCGCGACCGACGTCCACGTGGCCCCGGCCACCGAGCCCATCAGCCACGACAGGATCTCGCGGTACGAGTCGCCGGTGGCCGACCAGAAGATGACGAAGCTCGTCGCGGCGGCGGCGAGCTGGCTCACCGCGAGCCCCGCCAGCACGGTGCGGGTCGGCGTGATCGTGCCGATCGCCCCGGCGAGCCCGAGCGCGGCCGCCAGCGCCACGACCGCGCCGCCGAACGCCGCGACCGGCAGCAGCACGGTCAGCCCGGCCACGAGCACGAGGACCGCGCCGAGGGAGGCGCCGGACGACAGGCCCAGCAGGTACGGGTCGGCCAGGGGGTTGCGCGTCAGGGACTGCATGACGACGCCGCACACGGCGAGCCCGGCCCCGACGGCCGCCGCGGTGAGCACGCGGGGCAGCCGCAGCTCCCAGACCATGCCGTCGGGCAGCGCGCCCAGCGGCTCCAGGCCGAGCACCCCGCCGAGCCCGAGGTGCGTCGCGATCGAGCGCCACACGTCGGCGACGGACAGGTCGGCCGGCCCGACGGTGACCGTCACGAGGACGGTCGCGACCAGCACCACGGCCGCCGCGGGCAGCCACCACCCGGCGCCGCGGCGCGCGGCGGACGGGCCGGGTGCGGGCGGTGGCGCGGGCGGCGCGTCGGGCCGGGCCTGGACGCTCACAGGTCGAGACCGGCCAGCTGGTCGGAGAGGTCCACGACGGCGTCGACGTTCCGCACCCCGGCCTCGGACGCCGGGAACGGCACGGTGAGGTAGCGGCCCTCGCGCACGGCCGTCATGCGCGCCGTGGCGGGGTTGGACTCCAGCCGCTCGATCTTCTGCTCGGCGCTGTTCCACGTCGCGTCGACGAGCACGATGACGTCCGGGTCGGCCTCGATGGCCTGCTCCCACGAGAACGACGTCCAGGTGTCGTGCACGTCCGCGGCGACGTTGTCCAGGCCGACGGCGTCCATGATCATCTGCGGCGCCCCGATGCCCGCGCCGACGTACGGGATGTCGTCGCCGGAGGAGTACCAGAGCGCGGTGAGGCCGCGGTCGTCGCGGGTGACGGACGCGAGGGTGTCGCGCTGGGCGGCCACGAGGTCGTCCGCGGCGTCGGAGGCGTCGAAGATCTCGCCGACCTCGCCGATCTCCGCGAAGACGTCGTCGAAGGTCAGCGGGTCGGGCATCGACTCCGGGGACTTGCAGGCGGCCGGGGAGACGTAGGTCGCGACGCCCAGCTTCGCCAGGGTGGCGCGGTCGCCCGCGCCGTCCGCGGTGAGGTTGGACTCCCAGCCGGCGTACACGAGGTCGGGCTCCAGCCCGAGCACGGCCTCGCTGCCGGGCACCTGGTCGGACAGCGGGGTCGCGACGGCGGGGGCCTCCGCGGCGGCGTCGGCGAGGGAGTCGGGCACCGGGCCGTCGAGGAACGCCGACCCGACGATGCGGTCGCCCAGCCCGAGCGCGAGCAGCATCTCGGTGGTGCTCGACTTGATCGTCACGACCCGCTGCGGGGCGGCGTCGACGGTGGTCCGCGTGTCGCAGTTGTCGAGGCTGAGCGGGTAGGAGGTGCCCGCTCCGGCGGCTCCGTCGGACGAGGCGGACGAGGCGGACGAGGCCGGCGCCGCGCCGGCGTCGGGCCCTTGCCCGCAGCCCGCGAGGGCGACGACGGACAGGGCGGTCACGAGGATGGTCGGGACGGCGGCGGGCACGGCGGTGAGGGGGCGGCGAGGCACGCGGGGGACTCCAGGATCACGGGTCGGGGACGGCACAGGGCGGTCAAAGGTCCAGGACGGCGCGGCATCTCGCACCGGTGGAACCGCGGCCCACAGCCCGGGTCGCGCCGACGGGCCAGAGTCGGGCCCGTGATCCGGCGTCGAGCCTAGTACGCCCGTGGCCGCGCGTGTGGTTGCCTGGCGCGCGTGACCTCCCCGAGCGGCATCGTCCCCACCGCGCCGACGCCTGCGGCCGGTCCCGCAACGGACGACGGCCGCGCCGTGCGCTGGGGCGCGCTGCCGAACGCCCGGGACCTGGGCGGCCTGCCCACCACCGACGGCGGCCGCACCGTGGCCGGGCGCGTCTTCCGGGCGCCGCGCCTCGAGGACGCGGGCCCCGACGGGATCGCGGCGATGGCGGGAGCAGGTGTCCGCACCGTCGTCGACCTGCGCAACGCGGCCGAGGTGGAGCCGCTCGCACTGCCGTCGTCGGTGACGCGCCACGCCCGCCCGGTCGAGGACCCGGACGACGAGGAGTTCATGCGCGCGTGGGCCCCGCACCTCGACACCCCGCGGTACTACCCGACCGTGCTCGAGCGCTGGCCCGACCTGATCGCGGCCGTCTTCCGGACCCTCGCCGCCGCGCCCGACGGCGCCGTCGTCGTCCACTGCGCGGCCGGGCGCGACCGCACGGGCATGGTCACCGCGCTCCTGCTGACCCTGGTCGGCGTGCCGCGCGCCGCGGTCGTCGAGGACTACCTGCTGGCCGTGCGCGCGACCAACGAGCGCGCCGCCGCCCACCCCGGCGGGCACGAGACCCATCGCGCCCCCGACGAGCTCGCGGCCTGGTGCGACGACGTCGGCGCGGCCCTCGAGGAGTTCCTCGACGCGGTCGACCCCGCCGCCTACCTGCGTGCGCACGGCGTGACGGACGCGGAACTCGACCGCGTGCGCGCCCGCCTGCTGGACCGACGGCGGGCGTGGCGGTGACCGGGCGGCGCTACGCTCCGGCGTCATGACCAGTCGCGTGCAGGACGCCATCTCGTGGCGGCGGCCGCGCCGACAGCGGCGCGGGGCCCGCGCGAGCGCGGGCGCGGCGACGGGCCTCGTGCGCGCCGCCGTCGACCTCGCGATGTCGATCGCGAGCGGCGACGCCCCCGCCGGCGACCTCTCGGGCCTCGCGGCGGAGCCCCCGCGCGTGCCCCGCGACCCCGCGCAGCCGGTGGCCGAGCTCCCGTGCGTCGTCGTCGGCGGCTCCCCGTCGTGGGCCGCCGCGACCGCGGCGGACCGCCCGCGCCTGTGGGCGACCGCGCCGCGGTTCTGGGTCGAGCTCCCGGGGACGGGCGGCGACGTCGAGGTCGACCGCGCGACGCTGGCGCTCCGCTCGCTCGCCGTCGCGCCCGGGCAGGAGGGGCCCGTCACCCTCGACACCCGCTGCGACGCGACCCTCGCGGCGCCAGGCCTCGAGATCGTCGTCCAGGGGTCGTGGCTCGCCGTCGCGTGGCTCGGCCACCTCGCCGGCTGGCGCGACCCCGGGCTGCCCGAGCCGGGCACGGCAGTGGGACGCTGAGGGGATGACCAGCACGCCGGCAGGGGACAGCGCGTCGCAGGGGGCCGGGCCGGGGGAGGCCGGACGGGGGGAGGCCCCGCCGTGGGACCCCGCGTCGGCGGGCCCGCCCGAGAAGCGACGGCACGACGGCTGGTGGGCGGCGCTCGCGGGCGTCGTCGCGACGGGGGCGGGCCTCGCGCTCGCGGAGCTGCTCGCCGCGTTCGTCGGCCCGGGGTCCGGCCCGGTCGTCGCCGTGGGCGGCGCGGTGGTCGACGGCGTGCCGGGCTGGCTCAAGGACCTCGCCGTCTCCTGGTTCGGCACGGCCGACAAGGCGGTGCTGCTCGCCACGATGGGCGTCGTCTCGCTCGCGGGCGCCGCGTTCGCCGGGTTCCTGGAACGCCGTCGCCCGCCGTGGGGCGCGGTCCTGCTCGGCGCGGTCGGCGTGGTCGCGGCGATCATCGCCGCCCGCCGCCCGGGGGCGACCGTCGTGTGGGCCCTGCCCAGCCTGGTCGGCGTCGTGGCCGCCGTCGTCCTGCTGGGCGCGCTGCTGCGCCGCGTCGAGGTGTGGTTCGCCGAGGACGAGCGCCCGGGGGGCGACTGGCGCGAGGCGGTCGACCGGCGGCGGTTCCTGCAGTGGACGGGCGTGACGGCGGCGGGCGCGGTGCTCGCGCTCGGGGCCTCGCGCGTGGTGTCCGCCGGCGGCCGCGTGGTGGCGGCCGCGCGGGACGCGATCCGGCTGCCGCGCCCCGCGACGGCGGCCGCGCCGCTGCCCACCGGCGTGGACTTCGGCGCCCCGGCGACGGTCCCCGGGCTGACCCCCTACGTCACGCCGAACCCGGACTTCTACCGGATCGACACCGCCCTGCTCCTGCCCCAGGTGGACCCGGGGGACTGGTCGCTGTCCGTGACGGGCCTGGTCGACCAGCCGTTCACCCTCACGTGGGACGAGCTGCTCGCCTTGCCGCTCGAGGAGCACTACGTGACCCTGACGTGCGTCTCCAACGAGGTGGGCGGCAACCTCGTCGGGAACGCCCGGTGGCTCGGGTACCCCGTGCGCGAGCTGCTGGCGCGGGCCGGGCCGCAGGTCGGCGCGGACATGGTGCTCTCGCGCAGCACGGACGGGTTCACCGCCGGCACGCCGCTGGAGGTGCTCCAGGACCCCGGCCGGGCGAGCCTCCTCGCCGTGGGGATGAACGGCGAGCCCCTGCCCGTGGAGCACGGCTTCCCGGCACGGCTGGTGGTGCCGGGCCTGTACGGGTACGTGTCCGCCACCAAGTGGGTCACGGAGCTCACGGTGACGACGTTCGCCGCCGACCAGGGCTACTGGACGCCGCGGGGGTGGTCCGCGCGGGGCCCGATCAAGCTGTCGTCGCGCATCGACGTCCCCCGCCCCGGCGCCGACCTGCCCGCGGGCACCGTGACGCTCGCCGGCGTGGCGTGGGCGCAGCACACCGGGATCTCGCGCGTGCAGGTGCGGGTCGACGACGGTGCGTGGGTCGAGGCGCAGCTCGCCGGGACCGTCGGCCCGGACACCTGGCTGCAGTGGCGCCACGACTGGGACGCGACGCCCGGGGACCACACCGTGGCGGTCCGCGCGACCGACGCCGACGGGAACGTGCAGGTCCAGGCCGAGGCGCCGCCCGCGCCCGACGGCGCCACCGGCTGGCAGACCATCCCCGTGACGATCACCTGACGCCGGCGCCTCACCACGCCGCGAGCGCGGGGACGAGGCAGGCGGCGACGAACACGACCTGGAGCGCGGACCGCGCGGGCAGCGGCATGGTGCGGACGCCGGCGGCGGCCCGGGCCGCGTGCACGTTGGCCGGGAACATCACGACGAACAGCAGCGCGAGGCAGATCCCGGCCGCCGTGCGCGTGGCCGGCAGGAGCAGCCCGGCGGCACCCGCGAGCTCGAGCACCCCCGTGACGGTCACGAGCAGCTCGGGCCGGGGGAGGCGGGGCGGCACCATGGCGACCAGGGCTGCGCGCCGGGGGCTCGTGAAGTGGGCGCTCGCGGTGAGGAGCAGCATGGCCACCAGCCCGGCGGTCAGGGCGGGCGGCCAGCCGTCGAGCGGGTCGACTCCGAGGGCGCCGAGGCCCCGGGCCGCGAGGGTGACGGTGACGAGGACGACGAGGGGTGCCATGGCGTTCTCCCGGATCGGCTAGAGTGGATCTTGACAGTGACAAGTTAGATTCGCGAGCGCGGACTGGTCAATGGCTAGATGGAGGCCTGATGGCGGACGGGTACCACCACGGGGACCTGCGGTCGGTCGTGCTGCGCCACGCCGCCGACCAGATCGCGCAGGACGGCGTCGACGGGCTCTCCCTGCGGGGCCTGGCGCAGCGGTCGGGGGTGTCGCACGCCGCGCCGGCGCACCACTTCGGCGACCGGCGAGGGCTGTTCACCGCGCTCGCGACCGAGGGCTTCGACCTGCTGGCGGCGGAGCTCGTCGCCGCGGGCCCCGAGCTGAAGGAGGTGGCGGTGGCCTACGTCCGGTTCGCCCTCGCCCGGCCGGGCCACTTCGCCGTGATGTTCCGCTCCGACCTGCTCCGGGCCGACGACCCGGACCTGGCCGCCGCCCGCCGGCGTTCCGGGCAGGCGTTGCGCGAGGGGGTCGGCCGGCTGGACGGCGTCGCCGACCCGGCAGCCGTCCAGCTGGCGGCGTGGTCGGTCGTGCACGGCTTCGCGTCGCTGTGGCGGGAGGGGGCCTTCGCGGGATCGGACCTCCTGGACACGTCGGCCGACCCGGAGGAGGCCGCGCGGCGCGTCGTGGAGAGGCTGTCGTTCAGCTGACGCCGGGTCCGGTCAGACCCGCGCGGACACGGCGAGGCGCGCGCCGAACAGGACCAGCACGCCGCCCGTGACGCGGTCCACCCAGCGCACGGCGCTCGACCGCCGCAGCCGCGGCCCGACCCACCCGGCGCCGAGGACGACCAGCGACAGCCACGCCGTGCCCAGCAGGCAGTGCACCAGCGCGAGCAGCAGGCCCATGAGCAGCGGGTTCACGCCGTCGGGCACGAACTGCGGGATGGCGGCGACGTAGAACACGCCGACCTTGGGGTTCATGAGGTTGGTGCTCAGCCCCATGCCGAAGTCGCGCCACCGGCCGCCGGTGGGCAGGGGGACGTCGAGGCCGCCGTCCCCGGGCGCGGTCGCGGGCGCGCGGAACGAGCGCCAGAGCATCGCCGCCCCCATCCACACCATGTACGCCGCGCCGGCGAGGGTCAGCACGCGGTACGCCGTCTGGCTGGCGGCGAGCAGCGCGGCCGCTCCGCCGGCGGCGGCCGCGCCCCACACCAGGGTGCCGACCTGGATCCCGAGCAGCGCCGCGAACCCGTGCGAGCGCGAGCGGGTCACGGTGCTGCGCAGCACCAGCGCGGTGTCGAGGCCGGGGACGAGGGTGAGGAGCCCCGCGACGAGCGCGAAGGCGAGCAGCGACTCGTGGATGGTCACGGCGACACCCTAGGGGTGCCGGCGGCGTCGCGGGGAAGCCCGCGGCGCTGGAAGACTCCCCGCATGGAGCACACCCACGCGCCCGCGGGCTACGCGTGCCCGTTCTGCCTCGAGCAGCAGGGGCGCGGGGACGAGCACAGCCGGCCGGGCGACGTCGTGGCCGTCACCGGGCGGGCGTACGCGCGCGTGGCGCCGAAGTGGTGGCCGGGCAACCCCGGCAGCCTGCTGGTGATCCCGCGCGCGCACGTCGAGAACCTGTACGCGATCACCCCCGAGGACAACCAGGCGGTGTGGGACCTCGTCCGGCGCGTGGCCGTCGCCGTGCGCGACGCGTACGCGTGCGACGGCACGTCCGTGCGGCAGCACAACGAGCCCGCCGGGGACCAGGACCTGTGGCACCTGCACGTGCACGTCTTCCCGCGCCACCGCGGCGACGACCTGTACCGGCGCCACCACGACGCGGCCTGGGCGACGCCCGACGCGCGGGCCCCCTACGCGGCGCGGCTGCGGCGGGAACTGGGGCTGCCGACGTCGTTCCGCGCCGTGCCGCGCGACGACTGACCGAGGGGCGCGGTCACGGTCGTCGCAGGTCCGCGCGGACGCCGCGCAGGGTCCACAGCCCGTAGGCGGCGAGGACCGGCTTCAGCGCGAGCCACTCGCCCCACCGGTGGTCGTCGGCGCGGGTCAGGCGACCCGCCAGGTCGGGCCGCTGCCGCCGCGCGTAGACCCGCGCCTTGAGCGCGTGGGCGGGCTGCGACACGATCGTGATGCGGTCGGCGTCCTCGACGAGCGGGAGCACGCGGGCGACGTTCTCCCACGTGGTGCGGCTCTCCTCCTCGAGCACGACGGGGCCGTCGTAGCCGAGGACGGCGACGGCGTGCGTGCTCAGCACGCTCGCCTCCGACCGCCCGCCGGTGGTGGCGCCGCCGCTGAGCACCAGGGTGGCCCGCGCGGCGGGGTCGATCGACCGGAGCGCGGCCCGGACCCGCCACCGGTTCACGGCGTTGGCCGCGGGGCCGGGGTTGCGGAAGCCGAGCACGACGACGGCCTGCGTGCCCCCGGGCGGTCGTGCGTCGTCGGCGACGAGCGTCCGCGACCAGCGGCCGTTCAGCCACTCGCTGCCCGCGAGCGCGGCGGCGAGCCCGGCGAGGGCGAGGAGCGGTCCGCGGCGCATGCCGGCGACGCTACCCCGCGCGCCTCAGCGCACCGGAGCGAGCCTCGGCACCAGGCGCACCAGCACGACCATGGCGACGAGCTCGACGAGGGTCTGGGTGACCACCGCGAGCGGCGCGAGGGCCAGCGCGCCGGGCAGCGCGAGCGCGAGGGGCAGCACGACCAGGGAGTTGCGCGTCGTCGTGGAGAACACCGCCGCGCGGGTGCGGGGCGCGTCGAGGCGTCCGGCCCGCCCGGCGGCCAGGCCCACCGCCACGGCGACGACGACGAACGCGACGTAGAGGGGCACCACCCGCACGAGGTCCACCGCGCGGGCCCCGACGGCGGCGACCTGCGAGCCGACCACCACCGCGAGGGTCGCCATCATGAGCGGCACCATGGCGCCGGCGGCCACCGCCTCCGTCGCCCGGCCGGCGCGGCCCGCGGCACCCGGCCGGTCCGCCCCGCCCCGCCGGGCGAGCGCCTGGACGACGCCCGCGGCGGCCAGCGGCGCCACGACGAGCACGACGAACGCGTGCACGAAGGGTCCCGCGTCGACCACGCCGAGCACGCCGGGGCCGGCGAGGAGGGCGAGGTGGCCCGGCAGCAGCAGGAGCTGCAGCAGCATCAGCAGCGGGGTCGCGGCGAGGAGCCGGTCGCGGGCGCCGCCCGCCAGCCCCGTGAAGACCACGACGTAGTCGACGCACGGCGTGAGCAGCACGAGCAGCACGCCCAGCAGCAGCCCCGCGTCGTCCGCCACGGCCCGGGAGAGCCCGAACGTCACGGCGGGCATCACCACGAAGTTCGTCGTGAGCACCACGGCGAGGAACCGCCAGTCGCGGAACGCGCGCCCGACGTCGACGAGGGGCACGCCCAGGAACGTCGCGAACAGCAGCAGCGCCAGGACCGGCGTGATCGCGTGCTCCAGGGCGGGCGCCACCTCCGGGAGGGTCAGGCCGGCGGCGGCGCCGACGACGATCGCGGCCAGGTACAGCGGCACCTGCCGCCGGTCCCACCAGCCCACCGCGCCCACCGGCCCGTCCTTCCGCCCACGTCCGTCAGGCGCCCGCCGCCCCGCGCGACCCTAGACGAGTCGCCATGCCGATGGCGCGGCGTCGGGACCGGCTTGCGCGGCTGGCTACCATGGACGCACAGGCGTCGACCCGGCCATCACCGGCGAGCCTCCGGAAGAACCGAGTGCGTCCCACTCCCAGTAGAACCGGACGGGTAGGCCCGTGACAGCCGTGAACGAGCGGCGGGCGCCGTGCCGAGACCTCGGCAGGTGTCCGCAAGCGGGGTGGTACCGCGGTACCCGCGCCCTTCGGGGCGGGGGCGTCGTCCTCGCGGAGACAGCAGCACGACGCACTCGATCCGCCGACCCGTACCGCCAGCTCGTTCGCACAGGAGCCCACCCATGGCCTATCCGCAGCACCGTTCGTCCGACCAGAGGCCCGACCAGCCGGGCGCCGCCTTCGGCATCGCCGGCGTCCCCGCGTCCCCGGACCTGCCGGCGATCGAGCGCGAGGTCCTGGACTTCTGGGGCGCCGACGACACGTTCCGCGCGTCGGTGGCGAAGAACCCGGCCGGCGAGAACGGCAGCAACGAGTTCGTCTTCTACGACGGCCCCCCGTTCGCCAACGGCCTGCCGCACTACGGGCACCTGCTCACCGGCTACGCGAAGGACGTCGTCCCGCGCTACCAGACCATGCGCGGCAAGCACGTGGAGCGCCGGTTCGGCTGGGACACCCACGGCCTGCCCGCCGAGCTCGAGGCGATGAGCCAGCTCGGCATCAAGACCAAGGACGAGATCCTCGAGCTGGGCATCGAGAAGTTCAACGCGGCCTGCCGCGCGTCGGTGCTGAAGTACACGTCCGAGTGGCGCGACTACGTCACCCGCCAGGCGCGCTGGGTCGACTTCGACCACGACTACAAGACGCTCAACGTCACCTACATGGAGTCGGTGCTGTGGGGCTTCAAGAAGCTCTACGACGCCGGCCTCGTGTACGAGGACTTCCGCGTCCTGCCGTACTGCTGGAACGACCAGACGCCGCTGTCCAACCACGAGCTGCGCATGGACGACGACGTCTACCAGACGCGCCAGGACCCGGCCGTGACCGTCGGCTTCGACGTCGCGACCGTGCCCGCCGGCCAGGACGTGGTGCGCCCCGGGGACAAGCTCCTCATCTGGACCACCACGCCGTGGACCCTGCCCTCCAACCTGCTCGTCATGGTGGGCGAGGACATCGACTACGTCGTCGTGGAGTCGTCGTTCACCGGCACGCCGCAGCGGTACGTGCTCGCCGCGGCGCGCGTGGACGCGTACGCCCGCGAGCTCACGGACGAGGGCGAGGACGCCCCGCGCGTCGTCGGCCGCCTCACCGGCCGCGACCTGCTCCAGACCTCCTACGTGCCGCCGTTCGCGTACTACGAGGGGCGCGAGCGCGCGCACCGCGTGGTCGAGGCGGACTTCGTCACGACGACGGACGGCACCGGCCTGGTGCACAGCGCCGGCGCGTTCGGCGAGGACGACAAGGTCGTGTGCGACCGCGAGGGCGTCGCCTCCGTCATGCCCGTGGGCGCGGACGGCAAGTTCACGCACCCGGTCGACGAGTACGCCGGGCTGCAGGTCTTCGACGCCAACCTGCCGATCATCGACCACCTCAAGGCGCGCACCCGCGGGGAGGCGGAGGCCGGGTCGGTGACGGCCGGCACCGTGCTGCTGCGCCGCGAGTCGTACGCCCACTCCTACCCGCACTGCTGGCGCTGCCGGCAGCCGCTGATGTACATGGGCGTGTCGTCGTGGTTCGTCGAGGTGACGAAGTTCAAGGACCGCATGGTCGAGCTGAACCAGGAGATCTCCTGGACGCCGGAGCACATCAAGGACGGCCAGTTCGGCAAGTGGCTCGCGAACGCCCGCGACTGGTCGCTGAGCCGCAACCGGTTCTGGGGCTCGCCCGTGCCCGTGTGGAAGAGCGACGACCCGGCGCACCCGCGCCTCGACGTGTACGGGTCGCTGGCGGAGATCGAGCGCGACTTCGGTCGCCTGCCGCTGGGCCCCGACGGCGAGCCGGACCTGCACCGCCCGTTCGTCGACGAGCTCACCCGCCCCAACCCCGACGACCCGACGGGGAAGTCCACGATGCGCCGTGTCGAGGACGTCATGGACGTGTGGATGGACTCCGGCTCCATGCCGTACGCCCAGGTGCACTACCCGTTCGAGAACGCGGACTGGTTCGAGCACCACTACCCGGGCGACTTCATCGTCGAGTACATCGGCCAGACCCGCGGCTGGTTCTACCTGCTGCACGTGCTCGCCACGGCGCTCTTCGACCGGCCCGCGTTCCGCACCGCCGTCTCGCACGGCATCGTGCTGGGATCCGACGGCCGCAAGATGAGCAAGTCGCTGCGCAACTACCCGGACGTCTCCGAGGTCTTCGACCGCGACGGCTCCGACGCGATGCGCTGGTTCCTCATGGCCAGCCCGATCCTGCGCGGCGGCAACCTCGTCGTGACGGAGGAGGGCATCCGCGACTCCGTGCGCCAGGTGCTGCTGCCGCTGTGGAGCACCTATTACTTCTTCACCCTGTACGCGAACAGCGCGACCGGCTCCGAGGGGGGCGCCGCCGGCTACACGGCGAAGCCCGTGACGGCCGACCGCGTCGCCGGGCTGCCGGCCCTCGACCGGTACCTGCTGGCGCGCACGCACGACCTCGTCGCCACCGTGACGTCGCAGCTCGACGCCTACGACATCTCCGGCGCCTGCGAGTCGGTGCGCGAGCACCTCGACGTCCTCACCAACTGGTACGTGCGCACCCAGCGCGACCGGTTCTGGGCCGAGGACGCCGACGCCTTCGACACGCTGTACACCGCCCTCGAGACGCTGACCCGCGTCATGGCGCCGCTGGCCCCGCTGCTCACCGAGGAGGTCTGGCGCGGCCTCACCGGCGGTCGGTCCGTGCACCTCACGGACTGGCCGAGCGCGGACGGCGCCGTGGAGCCCGCCCTCGTGCGCGACGACGAGCTCGTCGCCGCGATGGACGAGGTGCGCGCCGTGGTGTCCAGCGCCCTCGCGCTGCGCAAGGCCCACCAGCTGCGCGTGCGCCAGCCGCTGGCGCGCCTCACCGTCGCCGTGCCCGACCCGGCGGCGCTCGCGGACTACGCGGGCCTGCTGACCACCGAGCTCAACGTCAAGGCGGTGGACCTCGTCGAGGCCGACGCCGAGGCGTCCGAGCGGTTCGGCATCACCGAGCGCCTCGCGGTCAACGCCCGGGCGGCCGGCCCGCGCCTGGGCCGCGGCGTCCAGGCCGTCATCAAGGCCGCGAAGTCCGGCGCGTGGCGGCGCGACGACGACGGCACGGTGGTCGTGACCACGGACGCGGGCGACGAGCCGCTGCTCGCGCCCGAGTACGAGCTGACGACGGTCGTGGCGGAGGGTGCCGGCGGCGAGGTCGCGGCGAGCGTGCT
Source organism: Isoptericola sp. NPDC057653 (assembly GCF_042799955.1). Lineage (NCBI taxonomy): Bacteria > Bacillati > Actinomycetota > Actinomycetes > Micrococcales > Promicromonosporaceae > Isoptericola > Isoptericola sp. NPDC057653. Next base: position 2,236,587 of record NZ_JBHVHP010000001.1, read on the forward strand.
GCCCGGCGGCGGGTTCGTCGTCCTCGACCTCGCGCTGGACGACGCGCTGCGCGCCGAGGGCTACGCCCGCGACGTCATCCGCGACGTCCAGGACGCCCGCAAGGCCGCCGGCCTCGAGGTCGGCGACCGCATCGCGCTGGAGCTCGACGTCCCGGCCGAGCACGTCGCCGCCGTGGAGGCCCACCGCGACCTCATCGCCCGCGAGACCCTCGCCCTCGACCTCGCCGTGGCGGCGGGCGACGGCGAGCGCGCGGTGCGCGTGAGCAGGCGGGAGACGCCGGCCGGCTGAGCCGGCCCGCCCGGCCGTCGGGACCCGCGGTCACCACCCGCCCTGCGCGAGGTCGAGGAACGCCTCGACCTCGCGCAGGAACGTCTCGGGGTGGGTCGGGTGCACCAGGTGGCCGCCGGGCAGCGTGACGAACCGCGCGTCGGGCAGGCGCGCCGCCATCCGCACCATCGCGTCCTGCGGCAGGTGGCTGTCGGGGCCGCCGCCGATGACGAGGGTCGGCGCGGTGACGCCGGCCAGGGCGTCCGCCCGGGCGGGGTCGGGGGAGTTGAGCGTGGCGAGCACCGCCGGGCGGATCCTGCGCTCGTAGAACGACGCGTCGTCCGCGAACCCCGTCGGCACGGGCAGGCCGAGCGGCTCCGGCGGCGGGCACTCCTCCAGCACGAGCGCGGCGACGAGGCCGGGCCGCTCCTGCGCCACCAGCAGCCCGACCAGCCCGCCCAGCGAGTGGCCGACCAGCACCACCCGGTCCAGGGCGAGGTCGTCGAGCAGCAGGAGCACGTCGTCGCGCAGCGCGGTGACGGAGCCGGCGCCGACGGCCGGGCTGCGGCCCGCCCCGCGCAGGTCGGGCACCACGACGGTGGCGCGGCGCGCGAGCGGTGCGACGAACGGGTCCCACGTGGTCCCGTCGCCGCCCCCGCCGTGCAGCAGGACGAGCGGCGGGGCCGTCGACCCGGGCGGGCCCTGGACGGTGTGGTGGGCGAGGCGGACTGGGGCGTCGTCGGTGGCCATCGCGTCGACCGTAGCGCCGGTCGACGACAGCCCCGGGCGACGACCGCGGCGCGGACCGCCCCCCGGGGCTAGCCTGGACGTCCCGGCGCGCCGGCGCCGGCGCCCGCGAGGAGTCCCCGCCATGGTCGCGACACCCGCCCCCGACCGTCCCCCCTTCGTGCCCCCGCGCTGGTTCGTGCGCTCCGCGTGGGCGTTCCAGCGGGCCGGCTACCGGCTGACCGGCGGGCGCTGGCCGCTGCGCCGCCCGACGCCCGGCGGCAGGTTCGGGATGCTGCGCCTGCGCGTGGTCGGGCGCCGCAGCGGCCAGGAGCGCGCGGTGATCCTCGGCTACGTCGAGGACGAGGGCCGGTACGTCACGCTCGCCATGAACGGCTGGGGCGACCCGCCGCCCGCGTGGTGGCTCAACCTGCGGGCCCACCCCGACGCCGACGTCGACACCGTCGACGGCCCACGTCCCGTCCGGGGCGCGGCGGCGCAGGGGCCGGAGCGCGACCGCCTGTGGGCCCTCGTGGGCAGCCACCGGGGCTGGGGCGACGTCGACCGGTTCGCCGCGCACCGGTCCGGCGAGACGCCGGTCGTCGTGCTCGAGCCGCGCTGACGCGTCGTCGTCGGCGGGCGGGCACCGCCTATCCTTCGGGAGTGACCCCCGACGCTGAGAACAAGCCTTCGTCCGCCGCTCGCAAGGCCCGCGCGGCCGAGCGTCAGGCCGCCCGCCAGGCGGCCGACGACGCCGTCGCGAACGAGTCGCTGCGCGAGGTCTACGCGGAGATCATGTCCCGCGCGCCGGAGCACGACATCGACCCGACGCTGGCACGCGTGCAGCGCGTGCTGGAGCTGCTCGGCGACCCGCAGCGCGCGTTCCGGTCGATCCACCTCACCGGCACCAACGGCAAGTCGTCGACGGCGCGGATGACCGAGCGCCTCGTGCGCGAGCACGGGCTGCGCACCGGCCTGTTCACCTCGCCGCACCTGACCAGCGTCACCGAGCGCATCCAGGTGGACGGCGAGCCGCTGAGCGCCGCCCGGTTCGTCGAGGTCTGGGAGGACGTCGCGCCGTACATCGGGGTCGTGGACCGCGAGTCGCAGGCCGAGGGCGGCCCCCGCCTGAGCTTCTTCGAGGTCCTCACGGTGATGGCGGTGGCCGCGTTCGCGGACGCCCCGGTCGACGTCGCGGTGATCGAGGTCGGCATGGGCGGGCGCTGGGACTCCACGAACGTCGTGGACGGTGAGGTCGCCGTGCTCACGCCCGTCGGGATCGACCACGAGCGCTGGCTCGGCTCCACGCTCGCCGAGATCGCGACGGAGAAGTCCGGGATCGTCAAGGACGGCGCCACGGTGGTGAGCGCCGCGCAGGAGCCGGTCGTGGAGGAGATCCTGCGCGAGCGGGCCGCCGCCGTCTCCGCCCACCTGCTGCGCGAGGGGCTGGAGCTCGAGGTCGCCGGCCGCCGCGTCGCCGTCGGCGGGCAGCTCGTGGACCTGCGCACGCCGGCCGGGCTCTACACCGAGGTGCTGGTGCCGCTGCACGGCGTGCACCAGGCCCACAACGCGCTGCTCGCCCTGGCGGCCGTCGAGGCGTTCCTCGGCGGGCGGGCGCTCGACGGGGGCGTGGTGGAGACCGCGTTCGCCGACGTCGTGGTGCCGGGCCGCCTCGAGGTGGTGCGCTCCAGCCCGACCGTCCTGGTCGACGCGGCGCACAACCCGCACGGCGCGCAGGCCCTGGTCGACGCGCTGGACGAGGAGTTCGACCTGCCGCGGCTGGTCGGCGTCGTCGCCGTCATGGCCGACAAGGACGTGGAGGGCCTGCTCGCCACCCTCGAGCCGGCGATCACCGAGCTGGTGCTCACCCGCAACTCCTCGGACCGCTCGGCCGACCCCGAGGACCTGGCCGAGGTGGCGCGCGAGATCTTCGGCGAGGACCGGGTGCGCACCACGGCCCGGCTCGACGAGGCGCTGCAGGTCGCGGCGGACCTCGCCGAGAGCGGCGACCAGGTGGGCGTCGGCACCGGGCGCGGCGTGCTGGTCACGGGGTCGGTCATCACCGTCGCGGACGCGCGGATCCTGCTCGGCCGGGGCTGACCCGGCGGAGCAGGATCCGCGCGCCCGCGACGCGCATGATCACCCGCGCGCGGGCCGTCCGGGGCGCTGCGTGCCGTCGCCGCCGGGTGTTGGATGGGGGACAGGCCGCCGACCGTGCGTGGCAGCCGTGAGCCGAGGAGGCAGGACATGAAGAAGCTGCTCGACGACCCCGCGGACGCGGTCACCGACTCGCTCGCGGGCTTCGCCCTCGCGCACGCCGACCTGGTCGACGTGCACCTGGAGCCCGTCTACGTGTCGCGGGCCGGCGGTGCCGTGGCGGGCAAGGTGGGCCTGGTCAGCGGCGGCGGGTCGGGGCACGAGCCCCTGCACGCCGGGTTCGTGGGCGACGGGATGCTCGACGCGGCCGTCCCGGGCGCGGTGTTCACCTCGCCCACCCCGGACCAGATCGTCCCCGCCATCCTGGGCGCGGACTCCGGCGCGGGCGTCGTCGCCATCGTGAAGAACTACACCGGCGACGTGCTCAACTTCGAGACCGCGGTCGAGCTCGTCGAGGCCGAGGGGTCGCAGGTCACGACGATCCTCGTGAACGACGACGTCGCGGTCGAGGACTCCCTGTACACCGCGGGCCGCCGCGGCGTGGCCGGGACCGTGTGCGTGGAGAAGATCGCCGGCGCGGCCGCCGCGCGCGGCGACGACCTCGGCGCGGTCACGGAGGTCGCGGGCCGCGTGGTCGCGAACGTGCGCTCCATGGGCGTGGCCCTCACCGCCTGCACGGTGCCGCACGTGGGCAAGCCCTCCTTCGACCTGCCCGACGACGAGGTGGAGATCGGCATCGGCATCCACGGCGAGCCGGGCCGCCACCGCATCCCGTTCTCGGGCGCCACCGAGATCACGCGCAGCCTGCTCGACCCGGTCGCCGACGACCTCCGGCTGGCGGGCGGCGACGACGTGCTGCTGTTCGTCAACGGGATGGGCGGCACGCCGCTGTCGGAGCTGTACGTCGTCTATGGTCGAGCGCGCGGGCTGCTCGAGGAGCGCGGTGTCACCGTCTCCCGGTCGCTCGTGGGCAACTACGTGACGTCCCTGGAGATGCAGGGCGCGTCCATCACGGTGCTGCGGCTGGACGACGAGCTGCGGGAGCTGTGGGACGCGCCGGTGCGCACGGCGGCGTTGCACTGGTGACGGGCGCCGAGGGGCGCCCCGAGGCGAGGAGGCGTGCGGGGATGGGTCTCGACGTGGCTTGGGCGGAGCGTTGGGTGCGGCGCACCGCCGACGTCGTGGCGGCGGCGAAGGACGAGCTCACCGAGCTCGACCGGCAGATCGGGGACGGCGACCACGGGGAGAACCTGAACCGCGGGTTCCAGGCCGTGGTCGCCAAGCTCGACGAGCCGGGCGCCGCGGAGCGGGCGGACGTCGGCGACGTCCTCATGCTCGTGGCCACCACGCTCATGTCGAAGGTCGGGGGAGCCTCCGGCCCGCTGTACGGGACGGCGTTCCTGCGCGCGGCGAAGCGCTCCGCGCGCCCGAGCGTCGACGGGTCCGGCGTCGTCGTCCTGCTCGACGCCGCGCTCGAGGGCGTGACGTCCCGCGGCAAGGCGCAGGTGGGGGAGAAGACGATGGTCGACGCCCTCGCGCCCGCGGTCGAGGCGGCCACCGCCGCCGCGGACGCCGGCCAGGACCCCGTCGCGGTGCTGCGTGCCGCCGCGGACGCCGCCGACGCCGGCGCGACCGCCACCATCCCGCTCGTGGCCACCAAGGGGCGCGCCTCCTACCTGGGCGAGCGCAGCGCCGGGCACGAGGACCCGGGTGCCCGGTCGACCGCGCTCCTGCTGCGCGCCGCGCTCGACGCGGCCCTGGTCCGCGCGGCGGGCGACGTGAGCGGCGACCCGGCGTGAGCGTCGGGCTGCTGCTCGTCTCCCACTCGGCCCGCCTCGCGGAGGGGGCGGCCGAGCTGGCCCGCGAGATGGCGCCGGACGTGGCCATCGACTGCGGGGCGGGGGACGGCGAGGGCGGCCTCGGCACGTCGCTGGAGGTCGTGCAGGAGGCCCTCGGGCGCGTGCTGCCCGGCGCGGACGGCGTCGTGGTGCTGGCCGACCTCGGCTCCGCCGTCCTGACCGTCGAGTCCGCGCTGGAGCTCGACGACGACCTCGCCGGCCGGGTGCTGCTCGCCGACGCCCCGTTCGTGGAGGGCGCCGTCGCGGCCGCGGTCGCGGCCCAGCAGGGCGCGGACGTCGCCGCGGTGCTCGCGGCCGCGCAGTCCGCCGGCGGCCCGCCCGCTGCCGCGGCGCCCGGCGCGCCCGGCGCCCCTGCCGCGCCCGTCCCGCCCGCCGCGGGGCAGGGCGCGGGCCCGGGGGACGCCGTGACGGCGCGGGTGTCGATCCGCAACCCGCTGGGCCTGCACGCGCGCCCGGCCGCGGTGGTGGCGCGCGCCGCGGCGGCGTTCGGCGGCCCGGTGACGTTGCAGGGCGTGGACGCGACCAGCGTGCTGCAGCTCATGGCGCTCGGGACCGCGGCGGGCACCGAGGTGGAGGTCGCGGCCCGCGGGGCCGACGCGCAGGACGCCGTGGCCACCGTCGTCGGGCTCATCGAGGGCGGCTTCGGCGAGGTGTGAGCACGCTCACAGGAAATTGCACTTGGTGCAAAATTGCAGCGGGTGCATCATTGTCCGGTGACTCCTCCATCTGCCGCCGGCGACCTCGGGTTGCGTGAGCGCAAGAAGCGCGCCCGCACGGACGCGATCGTCGACGCCGCACAGCGCCTCGTGCTCGAGCGAGGCTTCGACGCGGTCACGGTGGAGGAGATCGCCGAGGCCGCCCAGATCTCGCCCCGCACGTTCTTCAACTACTTCGAGTCGAAGGACGACGCGGTGCTCGGTCAGGGCGCGTTCGAGCTGAGCGCCGAGGTCCGCGAGTCGTTCGCGGCCGGGGGACCCCACGGCCGCCTCGTGGCGGACGTCGAGGTGCTCGTGCGCTCGCTGCTCCACGCGTTCTCCGGCCCCGGCCAGCACGCCGCGGAGCGGATGCTGGAGATCCTCCAGCTCGAGCCGCGCCTGCTCACCCGGCACTTCGCCTGGTTCGAGCGGCACAAGTCGCAGGTGGTCGCGCTGTTCGAGCGACGCCACCAGGCGGCCCCGCTGCCCGCCGACCCGGAGGTGTGCACGTTCGTCGTCTTCGGCGTCGCGCGCGCCGCGATGGACGAGTGGGACCGCACCGGCCGCCACGGCGAGGTCGGCGACCACGTCCCGCGCGTCATCGACCAGCTCGCCGCGATCCTCACGGCGTGAACCCGTGAACCCGTGAACCCGTGAACCCGGCGGCGTGACCCGCGGCGGGAACCCGGCGCCCCGGCGCCGTGCCGACCGCACGCCCCCGAACCCCCCAGCCCCCGTCACTACCCGGCGCTCCGCGCCACCGATCCGAGGTGTCCCATGAGCCACGCTGCTCCCGCCGCGCCGGACAAGCCGCTCGTCGTCCTGACGCAGCGCACCGTCTGGCTGATCTTCGGCGCCCTGATGGCGTCGATGTTCCTGTCCTCCCTCGACCAGACGATCGTCGGCACCGCGATGCCCACGATCGTCGGCGAGCTCAACGGCGTCGAGCACCAGGGGTGGGTCATCACGGCCTACATCCTGGCCGTCGCGATCGGCATGCCGCTGTACGGCAAGTTCGGCGACCTCTACGGGCGGCGCTGGCCGTTCCTCGTCGCGATCGGCCTGTTCACGCTCGCGTCCGCGGGCGCCGGGTTCGCCCAGAACATGCCGGAGCTCGTCGTCTGGCGCGCCGTGCAGGGCCTCGGCGGCGGCGGCCTGATGATCCTGTCGCAGTCGATCATCGCCGACATCGTGCCCGCCTCCGAGCGCGGCAAGTACATGGGCCCGCTCGGCGCGCTCTTCGGCATCTCCGCCGTCCTCGGCCCCCTCCTGGGCGGCTGGCTCACCGAGGGCCCGGGCTGGCGCTGGACCTTCTGGCTGAACATCCCGATCGGCATCATCGCGTTCGCCATCGCCTGGTTCTCGCTCAAGCTGCCGTCGCACCGCTCCTCGCGCCCGGTCGACTGGGCCGGCATCGTGACCATGGCCGTCGCCACCACCGGCATCGTCCTCGTCACCAGCTGGCGGTCGCTGTCCTCCGGCGGCTACGACTGGGCCGACTGGCGCCTCTCGGGCCTGGTCGTCGTGACCCTGCTGGCCGTCGCCGCGTTCATCGTGGTGGAGACCCGCGTGGCCGAGCCGCTGATCCCGCTGCGCCTGTTCAAGAACCGCACGTTCACGATCACCACGCTCATCGGCCTGGTGCTCGGCATGGGCATGTTCTCGGCCATGGCGATGATCCCGACGTTCCTGCAGATGTCCACCGGTGCCGGCGTCACCGAGTCCGGCTGGCTGATGCTCCCGATGATGGCCGGCATGATGCTGACCTCGATCGCCTCGGGTATCGCGATCTCCAGGACGGGGCGGTACAAGGCGTACCCGGTCGTCGGGCTGATCATCGTGGGCCTGTCGATGGTGTGGCTCACGCGCCTGTCCGGCGACATGTCGATGTGGACCTTCGGGGCCATGATCTTCGCGCTCGGCGCCGGCATGGGCCTCGTGATGCAGACCATCGTGCTCGCGGTGCAGAACGCCGTCGACCCGCGCGAGCTCGGCACGGCGACGAGCGCCAACAACTTCTTCCGCGAGATCGGCGCCGCGGTCGGCACGGCCCTGTTCACCACGATCTTCACCACGCGCCTGAAGGACAACCTCACGGAGGTCTTCGCCGGGATGCCCGCGGGCGCCGGCGGCGCGTCGGAGGAGGGCCTCACCCCGGCCGTCGTGCAGGCCATGCCGGAGCCGTTCAAGTCCGGCGTCATCGACGCCTACGCGAACGCCCTGGCGCCGTCGTTCTGGTACCTGCTGCCGCTGATCGTGCTGGGCCTGGTCCTCGCGATCTTCCTGCCCGTGATCAAGCTCTCCGACATCGCCGGCATGGTGGCGCGCGGCGAGGCGGTCTCCGACCCCGCCAAGGCCCTCGCGGCCGACGGCGAGCCCGGCGCGGTGGTCGTGGACGAGATCGGCGACGCGTCCGAGGGTGTCGCCCCGGACGACGGTCCCGGCACCCGCGAGCGCGCGGATATCGTGGGGTCGTGAGCAAGAAGGACGACCGTCCCCGCCCGGGGGACCGCATCAAGCCCCGCAGGCCCGCCAAGGCGCAGTTCACGTCGATGATGCTGCAGCTGGAGGCCTTCGTGGTGCTCTTCGCCGGCGTCGCCCTCTACGGGCTGCGCAACTCCGGCTACGAGCGCGGACCCCTGGTCATCGAGTCCCCGGTGGCCCTCTGGGGCGTCATCGGCGTGCTGTTCGTGGTGCTGCTGGTGATGTCCCGCATGGTCGGGACGCCGATGGGGTACTACGCGGGGACGGTCGTGCAGGTGCCGGTGCTGGCGATGGGCCTGCTGCTGCCGATGATGTTCGTCGTCGGGGTGCTGTTCGTCGTCATGTGGGTCGTGGCGCTGCGCCTCGGCGGCCGCATCGACCGCGAGCGTGCCGCCTACGACGCCGAGCACCCGGAGACCGCCCCCAACCTCTGACCGGCCCGAGCGCCCTTCGAGCACGGGACCTGTGTCGTCATTCACGTCATGGCGACACGGGTCCCGTGGTCGAAGGGGGTGCCGGCGCCGATAGGCTCTGGGGCATGACCGACGTCGCAGACACGACCCTGCCCGCCGAGCCCGTCGAGCGCACGCTCGTGCTCGTCAAGCCCGACGGCGTCCGCCGCGGCCTGTCCGGCGAGGTGCTGCGGCGCATCGAGGCGAAGGGCTACACCCTGGCCGCCGTCGAGCTCAAGCAGGCGACGACCGAGCTCCTCGCCGCGCACTACGCCGAGCACGAGGGCAAGCCGTTCTACCAGCCGCTCGTCGACTTCATGCTGTCGGGCCCTACGCTCGCCGTCGTCGCCGAGGGCCAGGGCGTCATCCCCGGCTTCCGCTCCCTCGCGGGCGCGACCAACCCGACGGAGGCGGCCCCGGGCACCATCCGCGGCGACCTCGGCCGCGACTGGGGCCTGAAGGTGCAGCAGAACCTCGTGCACGGCTCCGACTCGCCCGAGTCCGCGGCCCGCGAGATCGGGCTCTGGTTCCCGCACCTCTGACATCCCGGCGGCGGGGGCGCCGCGTCCCCCGCCCCGAAGCATCGAGCGTGCTGGCTCGTTCCTCGACCGACGATGGTGAGGAACGAGCCGGCACGCTCGATGCGTACCCGGGGTCGGGCGGGGCCGGGTGCGACCGGGCGGGACCGGCGGAGTTCCGCGGATCCGCGGCCTCCGGCGGTTAGGCTCGCCGCGTGCACCTCAAGACGCTCACGCTCCGCGGCTTCAAGTCGTTCGCCTCGGCGACGACGCTGAGCCTCGAGCCGGGCATCACGTGCGTGGTCGGGCCCAACGGCTCGGGCAAGTCGAACGTGGTCGACGCGCTCTCCTGGGTGATGGGGGAGCAGGGCGCGAAGTCGCTGCGCGGCGGCAAGATGGAGGACGTCATCTTCGCCGGCACCTCCGGCCGCCCCCCGCTGGGCCGCGCCGAGGTGTCCCTGACGATCGACAACACCGACGGCGCCCTGCCGATCGACTACACCGAGGTGACGATCTCCCGCACGCTGTTCCGCAGCGGCGGGTCGGAGTACGCGATCAACGGCAGCTCGTGCCGGCTGCTCGACATCCAGGAGCTGCTGAGCGACTCCGGCATCGGCCGCGAGATGCACGTCGTGGTGGGGCAGGGGCAGCTCGACGCGGTGCTGCGCGCCACGCCCGACGACCGCCGCGGCTTCATCGAGGAGGCCGCGGGCGTCCTCAAGCACCGCAAGCGCAAGGAGAAGGCGCTGCGCAAGCTCGAGGCGATGCAGGGCAACCTCGCCCGCCTCACCGACCTCACGGCGGAGCTGCGCCGCCAGCTCGGGCCGCTCGGGCGGCAGGCCGAGGCGGCCCGCAAGGCCCGGACGGTGCAGGCCGACCTGCGCGACGCCCGGTCGCGCCTGCTGGCCGACGACCTGGCCCAGCTCACCGCGCAGATGGCGCAGGAGCGGGCGGACGAGGCGGCGCTGAAGGAGCGGCAGCAGGCCACGGAGCAGGGGCTGGAGCGGGCACGCGCGCACCTGGCGCGCCTGGAGGTCGCGGCGTCCGGCGCCGTCGCGGACGCGGGTCGTGCGGCCGACGCGTTCCACGCGCTGAGCGCGCTGCGGGAGCGGCTGCGCGGCCTGGCGACGCTGGCCGACGAGCGGGTGCGGCTGCTCGGCACCGTCGAGCCGGAGCAGCGCGGGCAGGACCCGGCCGCCCTGGAGGCGCAGGCGGAGCGCGCCCGGGCGACGGAGGCGGAGCTGACCCGCGAGGTCGAGCTGGCGCGGGAGGCCGTCGAGCGCGTCGTCGCCGCCCGCACCGATGCGGAGAAGGCCGCGGACGCCGCGGAGCGCGAGCTCGCGACGCTGCACCGCGGCGCCGCGGACCGGCGCGAGGGCCTGGCGCGGCTCTCCGGGCAGGTGGCCGCCCGCCGCAGCCGGGTCGAGGCCGGCGACGCGGAGCTGGAGCGCGTGCGGGAGGTCGTGGCGGAGGCGGAGCGCCGGGCCGAGGAGGCCGCGCGCGAGTTCGGCGCGCTCGAGGTGCAGGTCGTGGGTGCCGAGGAGGGCGAGGAGGACCTCGACGCCCGGCACGAGGACGCGACGACGGCGCTCGCCGAGTCGCAGGCCGCGGTGCGGGACCTGGAGGCCCGCGCGGCGGAGGCGGAGCGCGACCGGGCCACGTGGAGCGCGCGCGTCGAGGCGCTCGAGCTGAGCCTCGACCGCAAGGACGGGGCGGGCGCCCTCCTCGCGGACGCCGCGCCGGGGGTGCTCGGCTCGGTGGCCGCGCTGCTCGGCGTCGAGCAGGGCTACGAGGACGCGGTGACCGCCGCGCTCGGCCCGGTCGCCGACGCGGTCGCGGTCCGCGACGTCGACGCCGCCGTCGACGCGCTGCGGCGCCTGCGGGACGACGACGCGGGCCGCGCCGGCCTCGTGGTGGGCGGGTCCGCGCCGGCGGACGCGAGCGACCCCGTCGCGGTGGACCTGCCCCGCGGCGCGCGCCGCGCGACCGACGTCGTCACCGTGGCCGGCCCCGCCGCGGCCCCGCTGCGCACCCTGCTGCGGGACGTCGTCGTGGTGGACGACCTGGCGCAGGCCCGCGCGCTGGTGCAGGCGACGCCGGGAGTCGTGGCGGTCACGCGCGCGGGCGACCTGCTCGGGGCGGGGCGCGCCTGGGGCGGCTCCGCCGCGGCGCCGAGCGTGCTGCACCTGACGTCCGCGCTCGACGAGGCGAAGGAGGGGCTCGACGACGCGGCCGCCCGCGGGGAGCGGTGCCGGTTCGAGCTGGTCGGCGCGCGCGAGCGCCTCGAGGCGGCCCAGGCGGCCCAGGACGACACCCTCGCGCGGCTGCACGAGTCCGACGCGGCGCTCGCCGCCGTGGCCGAGCAGCTCGGCACGCTGGGCGCGGCGCACCGCTCCGCGCTCGCGGAGGCGGAGCGGCACCGCGCCACGCTCGCGAAGGCCCACGACCGGCGCAAGGCCGACGAGGCCGAGCTGGCCGACCTGGCGCGTCGGCTCGAGGTGGCCGAGGCGGAGCCCGCCCAGTCGCAGGAGCAGGTGGAGGCCGCCCAGGGGCAGCGGGACGCGGCCCAGGCGAGCGCCACCGCGGCGCGCGCCGCCGAGACCGAGGCGCGGCTGGAGCTGCGCACGAGCGAGGAGCGGGCGCGCGCGGTCGCGGGCCGCGCGCAGGGCCTCGCCCGGGCCGCCGCCCAGGAGCGGGCGGCGCGCGAGAAGGCGGAGCGGCGCGCGGTGCAGCGGGCGGCGGAGGCGCGCACGGCCGCGTCGGTGCGCGACGACGCCGGCACGGCGCTCGGCGTCCTCGCCCGGTCGATCGAGCGGGCGCAGTCCGAGCGGGCCGCGGCCGACGAGGAGCGGGCGGCGCGCCAGCAGGAGCTCGACGCCGTGCGGGCCGACGCCGACCGGCTCGCGGGCGAGCTGCGCGACCTCACCGACGTGGCGCACCGCGACGAGGTAGCGCGCGCCCAGCAGGTGGCACGGCTGGAGCAGCTGCAGGCCCGGGCCGTCGACGAGCTGGGCAGCGACCCGGAGGTGCTCGTCGAGGAGTTCGGCCCGCACCGGGACGTGCCCGTGGCGCGGCCCGCCGACGCGGCGGAGGACGATCCCGACCCGGACCCGGTGCCCTACGTGCGCGCGGAGCAGGAGAAGCGGCTGGCGACGGCGGAGCGGGCGCTCGCCCGGATCGGCGCCGTCAACCCGCTCGCGCTGGAGGAGTTCGCGGCCCTGGAGGAGCGCCACCAGTTCCTCACCGAGCAGCTCGCCGACCTCAAGAAGTCGCGCCAGGACCTGCTGCACATCGTCGAGGAGATCGACGAGCGCGTGCAGCAGGTGTTCGCCGAGGCCTTCCAGGACACCGCGGAGCAGTTCGTGCGGGTGTTCGGCCGGCTCTTCCCCGGGGGCGAGGGGCGGCTGGTGCTGACGGACCCGTCGGACCTGCTCACGACGGGCATCGAGGTCGAGGCGCGGCCGGCCGGCAAGAAGGTCAAGCGGCTGTCGCTGCTGTCCGGCGGGGAGCGGTCGCTCACGGCCGTGGCGTTCCTCGTGTCGATCTTCAAGGCCCGCCCCAGCCCCTTCTACGTGATGGACGAGGTCGAGGCCGCCCTGGACGATGTCAACCTGGGCCGGCTGCTCGAGATCTTCCGTGAGCTGCAGGAGGACTCGCAGCTCATCGTCATCACCCACCAGAAGCGCACGATGGAGGTCGCGGACGCGCTGTACGGCGTGACCATGCGCGGCGACGGTGTGACGACCGTCATCTCCCAGCGGATGCGCGAGACCGCCGTCGCGCGAGGAGAATAGCGCCATGCTCACGTTCGTCTTCTGGGTCCTCGGGTCCCTCGTTCTCGCCGCGGTGGTGTTCCTCGTGGCCAACGTCATGGAGCGTCGTGAGGGACAGGACGAGGACGCCCCCGGCCTCCGTCGCTTCCTCCGCGACTTCCGGTCCGGGCTCCGGCGCAGGCGCGCCGCGCCGCCCGCCCCGGTCGAGACCGGCATGGACGAGTTCTTCGCCGCGACGATCGAGGACGCCCCGGGGTACGTCGACCCGGAGGAGCTGACCGAGGCCCTGCACCGGGCGCGGCTGCAGGCGCGCAGCACCTGGCACGTGGGGACCGTCCGCAAGCCCGAGTGAGCCGTCGCGGCCGGCGCCGCAGGGTCGCTCGCGACCCGCGTCCCGCGCCGCCCGGCGGTGAGCCGGCCCGGGCGGCGGTGGTGCGCGGTTCTGGGAGACTGTGCGCGTGACTGATCTGCTCTGGCTCTGGATCCTCCTCGGTGTCGTCGTCGTGGTCGGCGGCGGCGCCGCCCTGCTCGTGCCGCGGTCGCGCCGGCGGCGCCCGGACCACGACGCCGGTGGCTCGACGACGCTCGCGCCGCCCGCCCCGGAGGCGCCCGCCGCGGAGCCGGGGGTCGGGGTGCCGGAGGTCGCGGCGCCCGAGGACGCCGGCCCGGCGGCCCCCGCCCTGGAGACGCCGGAGCCGGTCGCGGGCCGGCTGGTCCGCCTGCGCGACCGGCTCGCCCGCTCGGGCTCCCCGTTCGGCGCGCGCCTGCTGAGCGTGCTCTCCCGCGACCACCTCACGGAGGACGACTGGGACGAGCTCGAGGAGACCCTCCTGCTCGCCGACATCGGCGCCGGCCCGGCCGAGGAGCTGCTCGACGCCCTGCGCACGCGGGTGCGTGTGCTCGGCGTCAAGGACCCCCAGTCGGTGCGCGACCTGCTGCGCGAGGAGCTGCTCCACGTCGTCGACCCGTCCCTGGACCGCGAGATCGCGACGACCGGCCCGGTCGGCGACGACGGCACGCGGCTGCCCGCGGTGGTGCTGGTCGTGGGCGTCAACGGCACGGGCAAGACGACGACCGTCGGCAAGCTCGCGCGGGTGCTGGTCGCGGAGGACCGCACCGTCGTCCTCGGCGCGGCGGACACGTTCCGCGCGGCGGCCGCCGACCAGCTGCAGACCTGGGGTTCGCGGGTGGGCGTGGAGACCGTGCGCGCCGACCGCGACGGCGCGGACCCGGCCGCCGTCGCGTTCGACGCGGTGAAGCAGGGCAAGGCCGACGGCACGGACGTCGTGCTGGTCGACACCGCGGGCCGGCTGCAGAACAAGGCCGGCCTGATGGACGAGCTCGGCAAGATCACCCGCGTCATCACGCGGGAGGCCCCGCTGGCCGAGGTGCTGCTGGTGCTCGACGCCACCACGGGCCAGAACGGCCTCAACCAGGCGCGCGTCTTCGGCGAGGTCGCGGGCGTCACGGGCATCGTGCTGACCAAGCTCGACGGCACCGCCCGCGGCGGGATCGTCGTCGCCGTGCAGCGCGAGCTCGGCGTGCCGGTCAAGCTCGTCGGCCTGGGGGAGGGCCCGGACGACCTGGCGCCCTTCGACCCCGAGCAGTTCGTCGACGGCCTCCTCGGCTGACCCGCCGGACCGGGGCGCCGGCGCGCCACGTAACAGAACGTTGACGTCCGAGGCCGCTTTGTCACCTGCCCGTCACACAACCTGAGCACGGGCGAAACGGTGCACCGCGAGTGTTGTCCCCGACCAGCCGCCGGGCTGGCGAGGGGAGAACACCATGGAATGGGACACCGGGGCCGCTGCGTGGATGCTGACGTCGGCATCGCTCGTGCTCCTCATGACGCCCGCCCTGGCGCTGTTCTACGGCGGCATGGTGCGCGGCAAGTCGGTGCTGAACATGATGATGATGTCGTTCGGCGCGATCGGCGTCATCGGCGTGATCTACGTGCTGTGGGGCTGGTCGATGTCCTACGGCTCGGACGTCGGCGGGATCGTCGGCAACCCGTTCGACCAGTTCGGGCTGAGCGGGACGCTCTTCGACGACGCGGGTGACGCGGTGGTGAGCCCGCTGGGCAACTACCCGCAGGTCATCGACGTGGCCTTCCAGGTCACGTTCGCGATCATCACCGTCGCGCTCATCTCCGGCGCCATCGCCGACCGCGTGAAGTTCGGGACCTGGATGGTCTTCGCGGGCATCTGGGCGACGGTCGTCTACTTCCCGATGGCGCACATGGTCTGGGGCGGCGGGTTGCTGTCCGCCGACGGGCCGTTCGGCGGGATCGCCGCGCCGATCGACTTCGCGGGCGGCACGGTGGTGCACATCAACGCCGGCGCCGCGGCCCTCGTGCTGGCGCTCGTGGTCGGCAAGCGCAAGGGCTTCGGCACCGAGCCGATGCGCCCCCACAACCTCACGATGGTGATGCTCGGCGCGGCGCTGCTGTGGTTCGGCTGGTTCGGGTTCAACGCCGGCTCCGCGTTCGGCGCCAACGAGTCCGCGGGCCTCGCGTGGGTCAACACGACGTCGGCGACCGCGGCCGCCATGCTCGCCTGGCTCGTCACGGAGAAGCTGCGCGACGGCAGCGCCACCTCGCTCGGTGCCGCGTCCGGCGTCGTCGCGGGCCTGGTCGCGATCACCCCGGCCGCCGGGTCCGTGAGCCCCGTGGGCGCGCTGCTGCTCGGCGCCGTCGCCGGTGTCCTGTCCGCCCTCGCGGTGGGCCTCAAGTACAAGCTGGGCTACGACGACTCGCTCGACGTCGTCGGCGTGCACCTGGTGGCCGGCCTCTGGGGCACCGTCTCCATCGGCTTCCTCGCCACCGAGACCGGCCTGTTCTACGGCGGCGGGTTCTCCCAGCTCGTCGTGCAGGTGATCATCGCCCTCATCGCGGTCGTCTTCTCCCTGGTGCTCACCACGGTGATCGCCCTCGCCCTCAAGGCGGTCATGGGCTGGCGGGTGCCCGAGGAGGCCGAGGTCGGCGGCATCGACCTCGCGGTGCACAGCGAGACCGCGTACGAGACGATCCAGCAGGGTTCGGTCGCGAAGGAGATCCGCGCATGAAGCTCGTCACGGGAGTCATCCAGCCCCACCGCCTGGACGACGTGAAGTCCGCCCTCGAGGCCGCCGGCCTCCGCGGCATGACGGTCAGCGAGGCCAGCGGCTACGGCCGCCAGAAGGGGCACACCGAGGTCTACCGCGGCGCCGAGTACACCGTGGACCTGGTGCCCAAGGTCCGCGTGGAGGTGCTCGTCGCGGACGGGGACGCGCCCACCGTCGTGGACGTCGTCGTCAAGGCCGCCCAGACCGGGCGCATCGGCGACGGCAAGGTGTGGACCACCTCGCTCGACGACGTGGTGCGGGTGCGCACCGGCGAGCACGGCGACGCGGCCCTCTAGGTGGCGCTGCCCGTGCCCGACCCCCTCGGGGACCCGACCGGGCCCCGCCCCCCGACCACCGGGGGGCGGGGCCCGGTCGGCCCGTTGCGCGCCGACCTGCTCGCCCTGGCCGACGGGCTGACGGGCCCCGGCCGGTCCGGCGTCGCGCGCCGCACCGCCCTGCAGCAGCTCGTCACGGACCGGCTCGCGCCCCTGTACGAGGCCGCCACGGCCGACGTCGACCCGGCGGGGATCGCGCTGGCCGCCGTGGGCAGCCTGGGCCGCGGCGAGCCGGGCCCGCTGTCCGACCTCGACCTCGTCCTCGTGCACGACGGCCGCACCCACAAGCCCGACGAGCTCGCCCGGGTCGCCGACGCCCTCTGGTACCCGCTGTGGGACTCGGGGGTCGACGTCGACCACGCCGTGCGCTCCCTGAGCCAGACCCGCCGGCTGGCGTCCACCGACCTCCCGGCCGCGGTCGGCTGGCTCGACGTGCGCCCGCTCGCGGGCGACGCCGTGGTCGTGCACCGGGCCGCCTCGGCGATCCTCACGGACTGGCGGTCCGCCTCCCGGCGGCGCCTGCCGGAGCTGCTGCACAGCGCCCGGGAGCGCGCGGAGCGGGCCGGCGAGCTCGCGTACCTCATCGAGCCGGACCTCAAGGAGTCCCGCGGCGGCATCCGCGACGCGGTGCTGCTGTCGGCGCTCGCGGCCACCTGGCTCACCGACCGGCCGCACGGGCGGGTCGACCGGGCGTACGCGCACCTGCTGGACGTGCGGGACACGGTGCACGTCGTCACGCGGCGCCGCTCCACGCGGCTCCTGCTCGCCGACCTGGACGAGGTCGCCGCGCGCTGCGGCCACGACGACCCGGACGAGCTGCTGGCGGGCCTCGCGGAGGCGGGCCGCGAGATCTCGTACGCCCTGGACTCGACCGTGCGCCGGGCGCGACAGGCCCTCCAGCGCCCCGCGGTGCGGCGGCCGGTCGTGGTCCGGGGCCGGCGGTCGGCCCCACGCCTGCGGTCCGCGGGCGACGGCCTCGTCGAGCACGACGGCGAGCTGGTGCTGGCCGCCGGCGCGCAGCCCGCCGACGACCCGCTGCTCCCGCTGCGGGCGGCGGCCACCGCGGCGCGCACGGGCCTCGTGCTCTCGCCGGTCACCGTGCAGTCGCTGGCCCAGAGCCCGCCGCCTCCGGTGCCGTGGCCGCCCGCCGCCCGCACGGCCCTGCTCACGCTGCTCGGCGCCGGCCCGGCCCAGGTGCCCGTCTGGGAGGCGCTCGACCTCGCCGGCGTCGTGACGACCTGGATCCCCGAGTGGGCCGGCGTGCGCAACCGCCCGCAGCGCGCGGCGATCCACCGGCACACGGTCGACCGGCACCTCGTCGAGACGGTCGCCCGGGCCTCGCGGGTGCGACGCCAGGTCGCGGCCGACGCCGGCGTGGCCCCGGCGCCGAGCGAGGTGCTGCTGCTGTCCGCGCTGCTGCACGACATCGGCAAGCGGCGCGGCGCGGCCAGCACGGACCACGCCGTCGAGGGCGCCGCGATCGCGCCCGGCGTCGTGCGGCGCACCGGCTTCGACGACGCCGTGGCGCGCGACGTCGGCCTGGTCGTGCGCCACCACCTCACCCTCGCGCGGCTGGCGACCACCGCGGACCTGGAGGACCCGGCCACCGTGACGGAGCTCCTGGACGCGCTGGAGCACCGCGCGGACCTGCTGGAGACGGTCCGGGCGCTGACGGAGGCCGACGCGTCGTCCCTGGGGCCGGCGGGCTGGACGGCGTGGCGCGCGGCCCTGGTGGACGACCTCACGCGGCGGGCCCGCCGGGCGCTCGGGACCGACCGCCTGGCGACCGGTGGGTGACGGGTAGGCTAGGTGGCTGCATCCCCCGAAGACTCTCTGTGAGGACCTGCCTGGTGTTCAACTCCCTGTCGGACCGGCTCACCGCGACGTTCAAGAACCTGCGCGGTCGGGGCCGGCTCTCCGAGGCGGACATCGACGCGACCGTGCGCGAGATCCGCCGGGCGCTGCTCGACGCCGACGTCGCCGTGCCCGTCGTGCGCGAGTTCACCGCCGCCGTGCGCGAGCGCGCGCTGTCCGCCGAGGTGTCGGGCGCGCTGAACCCGGCGCAGCAGGTCGTGAAGATCGTCAACGACGAGCTCGTCGCGATCCTCGGCGGCCAGACCCGCCCGCTCCAGCTCGCGAAGACGCCGCCCACGGTCATCATGCTCGCGGGCCTCCAGGGCGCCGGTAAGACGACGCTCGCTGGCAAGCTCGCGCTGGCCCTCAAGGACCAGGGTCACACGCCGCTGCTCGTCGCCGCCGACCTCCAGCGGCCCAACGCCGTCACCCAGCTGTCCGTGGTGGCCGAGCGCGCGGGCGTGCCCGTCTTCGCGCCCCACCCGGGCAACCAGGGCGCGGAGACCGACGTCGTCATCGGCGACCCCGTGGGCGTGGCCCGCCAGGGCGTCGCGGAGGCGAGGACCAAGCAGCACGACGTCGTCATCGTCGACACCGCCGGCCGCCTCGGCGTCGACCAGGTCCTCATGCGCCAGGCCGCGGACATCCGCGACGCCGTGCAGCCCGACGAGGTCCTGTTCGTCATCGACGCGATGATCGGCCAGGACGCCGTCGCGACCGCGAAGGCGTTCGAGGAGGGCGTGGACTTCACCGGCGTGGTGCTGTCCAAGCTCGACGGCGACGCCCGCGGCGGTGCCGCGCTGTCCGTGGCCACCATCACCGGCCGGCCGATCATGTTCGCCTCCACGGGCGAGAAGCTGACCGACTTCGAGGTCTTCCACCCCGACCGGATGGCCTCGCGCATCCTCGACATGGGTGACGTGCTCACCCTCATCGAGCAGGCCGAGAAGGCGTTCGACGCCGAGGAGGCCGCCAAGATGGCGGCCAAGGTCGAGAAGGGCGAGGACTTCACCCTCTCCGACTTCCTCGTGCAGATGCAGCAGATGAAGAAGCTCGGCTCGATGAAGAAGATGCTCGGGATGATGCCGGGCATGGGGCAGATGCGCGAGCAGCTCGAGAACTTCGACGAGCGCGAGGTCGACCGCGTCCAGGCCCTCATCCAGTCGATGACGCCGGCCGAGCGCGACAACCCCAAGATCATCAACGGCTCGCGCCGGGCGCGCATCGCGCGCGGCTCCGGGCAGACCACCACGGCCGTCAACCAGCTCCTCGAGCGGTTCGGCCAGGCGCAGAAGATGATGCGCCAGATGAGCAAGGGCGGCGGCATGCCGGGCATGCCCGGCGGGATGCCGGGGATGCCCGGGATGCCCGGCGGCGGCAAGAAGGCGCGCGGCAAGCAGGCGCCGCAGCGCAAGGTCAAGGGCAAGTCCGGCAACCCGGCGAAGCGGGCCCAGCAGGAGCGCGACGCCCTGCAGCGCGCCCTCGGCGGCCCCGCCGAGACCACCGCGGCGCCCGGCTCCGCCTTCGGTGTCGGCGGCGGCGCGGAGCCGGCGGAGCAGGACCTGTCCAAGCTCCAGCTCCCCGACGGCTTCGACAAGCTGCTCGGCGGTCGCTGAGCCTCCGGCCCGGCGCGCCCGGACGAACCCTGCGACTCGGTAGCCTTCGACCATGTCCGCCCCGCACGTCCCGCTGCACGTCACCGGCCATGTCCTGCTCGGACAGGACCGCGACGTCGGTGAGATGTGGGTGCGCGACGGACGCGTCAGCCTGACCCGGCCGTCGCCGCAGGGCAGCGCCACCCGCGACCTGGAGGGCTGGGTGCTCCCGGGGCTCGTCGACGTGCACTGCCACGTGGGCCTCGGCCCGGACGGCGCCGTCGACGCCGAGACGGCGGTCGCGCAGGCGCTCGCCGACCGCGACGCGGGTGTCCTGCTCGTGCGCGACGCGGGGTCGCCGGCCGACACCTCCTGGGTGCAGGAGCGGCCCGACCTGCCCCGCCTCGTGCGCGCCGGTCGTCACCTCGCGCGGCCGAGGCGCTACCTGCGGAACTTCGGCCTCGAGCTCGACGACGTGGCGGACCTGCCCGGCGCGGTGCGTGCCGAGGCGCGTCGCGCGGACGGGTGGGTCAAGCTCGTCGGCGACTGGATCGACCGGGACCTCGGCGCCGACGGCGACCTGCGGCCGCTGTGGCCGCGCGACGTCCTCGTCGAGGCCGTCGCCGCCGCGCACGCCGAGGCGGCGCGCGTCACGGTGCACGCGTTCTCCGAGGAGGTCGTCGGCGACCTCCTCGCCGCGGGCGTGGACGGCATCGAGCACGGCACCGGCGTGGTCGGCGGCTACGTGGACGAGGTCGCCGCGCGCGGCATCCCGGTGACACCCACGCTGCTGCAGGTGGGGCGCTTCGCCGAGATCGCGGAGCAGGCGCAGGACAAGTACCCCGTGTACGCCGCGCGCATGCGGCGCATGCACGCGCGCCGCTACGAGCACGTGCGGACGCTGCACGAGGCGGGCGTCCCGCTGCTGGTCGGCACGGACGCGGGCGGCACCCTGGGCCACGGGCGGGTCGTGGACGAGTGCGTCGAGCTGGTCGCGGCGGGCATCCCCGCGGCCGACGTCGTCGCGATGGCGACCTGGCGGGCCCGCGAGGTGCTGGGATTCGGCGCGCTGGTCGAGGGCTCCAGCGCCGACCTGGTCGTCTACCCGGCCGACCCCCGCGAGGACATCGAGGTGCTGCGGCACCCGACGGCCGTCGTGCTGCGCGGACAGGTCGTGCGGGGCTGACGCGAGCCGGCGGCGAGAGGTGCGTCACGTGAGGTTGGAGCGCGCCCCCCGGGTCTGGCACAATGGCCGGGTACTCGGCGTGCCCAGGCCCCTCTCTCCTGCGCAGGTCGCGTCCTGACCTCATGCGCCGCCAGGACCCCACCCGGCGGAGCGCAAGGTCGCCCCACCAGAACCAGGAGACACCACCACAGTGGCCGTCAAGATTCGTCTGAAGCGCCTCGGCAAGATCCGGGCCCCGTACTACCGCGTCGTCGTGGCCGACTCGCGCGCCAAGCGCGACGGCCGCGTCATCGAGGAGATCGGGAAGTACCACCCGACCGAGGAGCCGTCGTTCATCGAGATCAAGTCCGAGCGCGCGCAGTACTGGCTCGGCGTCGGTGCGCAGCCGACCGAGCAGGTCGCCGCGCTCCTCAAGGTCACCGGTGACTGGCAGAAGTTCAAGGGCCTGCCCGGCGCCGAGGGCACCCTGCGGACCAAGACCGCGAAGGCCGACAGCGCCGCCGCGATCGAGGCCGTCGCCGCCGAGGCCGAGAAGGCCAAGGCGAAGGCCGCCGAGAAGAAGACCGCGGAGCCGGCGGAGTCCGCCGAGGCCGAGGCCGAGGCCTGATGCTTGCCGAGGCCCTCGAGCACCTGGTGCGCGGCATCGTGGACCACCCGGACGACGTCCGGGTGGGCGCACGGACGCAGCGCCGGGGCGACCTGCTCGAGGTGCGGGTGCACCCCGACGACCTCGGCCGCGTGATCGGCCGGGGCGGACGGACCGCGAAGGCTCTGCGCACCGTGGTCGGCGCGCTCGCGACGGACGGCCCCGTGCGGGTCGACGTCGTGGACGTCGACCGGCCTTGACCGCCGCACCCGCTGCCGTAGCTTCGACGAGGCCCGGTCCCCACCGCACGCCGGTGGGGCCGGGCCTCGTCGTCTGTGGCCTCGACCAGGGCGGGGCATGCTGGACCGCGGGGCCGTCGACGTCCCGTGGAGCGAATTCGAGACAGGAGTGGTCATGCAGCTGGTGGTGGCGCGCGTCGCGCGTGCGCACGGGCTCCGGGGCGAGGTCGGTCTCGACCTGCGCACCGACAACCCCGAGGACCGGCTGGCGGTCGGCCTCACCCTTCGGACCGACCCGGCGTCGGCGGGGCCGCTGACGGTGACCGCCGCGCGCGAGCACCAGGGGCGCTGGCTCGTGTCGTTCGCGGAGGTCGCCGACCGGACCGCCGCCGAGGCGCTGCGCGGCGTCGAGCTCGTCGTCGAGGCCGACGCCTCCGACGAGGAGGACGCCTGGTACCCGCACGAGCTGCAGGGTCTGCGGGCGGAGCTCGAGGACGGCACGGTCGTGGGCGAGGTCGTCGGGCTGGAGCACCTGCCCGCGCACGACGCGCTCGTGGTCCGTGAGCCGGGCGGTGAGCGCACCCTCGTCCCGTTCGTGCACGCCATCGTGCCCACGGTCGACGTGGCCGGCGGCCGGGTCGTGCTGACCCCGCCGGGCGGGCTGCTCGCCCGGGACGCGGAGTCCGCCGTCGTCGACCGCCCGGAGGACTGACGTGCGCGTCGACGTCGTCTCGATCTTCCCCGACTACCTGGCGGCGCTGGACCTGTCGCTGGTGGGCAAGGCGCGCAAGGCCGGGCTGCTCGACCTGCGTGTGCACGACCTGCGGGACTGGACCACCGACCGGCACCGCACCGTGGACGACACCCCGTTCGGCGGGGGAGCGGGCATGGTCATGCGGCCCGACGTGTGGGGCCACGCGCTCGACGACGTCCTGCCCGCCGGCGGCGGCGGGCACCTCGTGGTGCCGACCCCGTCGGGGGACGTGTTCACGCAGCGGCACGCGGAGGCGCTGGCGCTGGAGGAGCACGTCGTGTTCGCGTGCGGCCGGTACGAGGGCATCGACGCCCGCGTCGCCGAGCGCGCCCGGGCCGCCGGGCACCGCGTGAGCGAGCTGTCGATCGGCGACTACGTGCTCAACGGCGGCGAGGTCGCCGCCCTCGTGATGATCGAGGCGTTCGGGCGGCTGCTGCCCGGCGTGGTGGGCAACCCGCACTCGCTGGTCGAGGAGTCGCACGGCGCCGCCGGGCTGCTCGAGTACCCCGTGTACACCAAGCCGCCCGCGTGGGAGGGGCTCGAGGTGCCCGAGGTGCTGCTGTCCGGGCACCACGCGCGGATCGAGCGCTGGCGCCGCGACCGGGCCCTGGAGCGCACCGCGGCGCGGCGTCCCGACATGGTGGCGGCGCTCGACGTCGCGGGGCTCGACAAGGCCGACCTCGCCCTCCTGGCGGGCCTCGGCTGGGTGGTGGCCGACGGCGGCCTCCGACGGGCGCCGGAACCTGTGGCAGAATAGGGCGCTGGTGTGTTCGCCGACCCGGCCTCTGCCACAGGGGAGGTCATGACGGCTGGTAGCCGTCTGGGTCGAGGAGCCGACGCACCCACCGATTCGTCAGACACGGCGCGCCCGAGAGCGTGCCACGATCTTGTTCCTGACCTGTGGCAGGGCGGGGAGAGAACCATGCACACGCTCGACTCCGTCGACGCAGCCTCGCTGCGCTCCGACGTCCCGGACTTCCGCGCCGGCGACACCGTCAAGGTCAACGTCAAGGTCGTCGAGGGCAACCGCTCGCGCGTCCAGGCGTTCCAGGGCATCGTCATCGCGCGCCAGGGCGGCGGCGTCCGCGAGACCTTCACCGTCCGCAAGATCAGCTTCGGTGTCGGCGTGGAGCGCACGTTCCCCCTGCACGCCCCGACCATCGACTCGATCGAGGTCGTGACGCGCGGTGTCGTCCGCCGCGCGAAGCTGTACTACCTGCGCAACCTGCGCGGCAAGAAGGCGAAGATCCGCGAGAAGCGCGTGACGCCGACCGCGAAGTGAACCGCGGCGGCGTGACGCCCCGCGTCACGCCGCACCGGTACGCACCGACGGGCGGTCCTGCTACGGCAGGGCCGCCCGTCCGTCGTCTCCCGACGGTGGTCCGTGGTGGTCTTCGTCGCCCGGTACGCCACGGCTCGTGACGGTTTCGCCCTGGACGGTGGCGAGTGAAAGAGTGAGAGCGTGGCAGACTCCGATCCCGTGACCGACCGGCCCAGTGCGCACGAGCCTCGACCGAACGACCCCGCGGGCGAGGGGTCCGGCGGCGGGGCCGACGGCTTCGACGCCGTGGTCGGCTCGGGCCAGGCCGCCCCGGCCGGCGGCCCGGCGCCGAGCCGTGGACGGAGCGGTGGGCTCGGCGTCCTGCGCGAGACGGCGATCATCGTCGTCAGCGCCCTCGTCCTGTCGTGGCTCATCAAGACGTTCCTCGTGCAGGCGTTCTTCATCCCCAGCGGGTCGATGGAGGACACGCTCGAGGTCGGCGACCGCGTGATGGTCTCCCGGATGGTCCCGGACGTCTTCGACGTGCACCGCGGCGACATCGTGGTGTTCAGGGACCCGGGCGGCTGGCTGCCGCCGTACGAGCCGCCGGAGCGCACGCCGGTCGGGCAGGCCGTGACGAACGTCCTGACCTTCGTCGGGCTCATGCCGCAGGAGACGGGCGACCACCTGATCAAGCGCGTCATCGGCCTGCCGGGCGACCACGTGACGTGCTGCGACGACCAGGGCCGGGTAAGCGTCAACGGGCAGCCCATCGACGAGGAGTCGTACATCAAGCCCGGCTCGGTGCCGAGCGAGCTCGACTTCGACACCACCGTCCCGGACGGCATGCTGTTCGTCATGGGCGACAACCGGCAGAACTCGGCGGACTCCCGCTACAACACCGGCAAGCCCGGCGGCGGCTTCGTGCCCATGGACAACGTGGTCGGCTCGGCGTTCGCGACGGTCTGGCCGTTGAGCGACGCCACCCTGCTGCGCAACCCGGGCGACGTCTTCGCGAAGGTGCCGGAGCCGTGACCTCGCTCGTCGAGCAGCAGGGCGGCGCACAGGCCGCCCGCGTGCTCTCCGGCCCCGAGACGGTGCGTCGTCCGACGCCGCCGCGCCGGCGCACGGCGAACGCGGCCGCCAAGCAGCGCCGGAGCCCCACCCTGCGCCAGGAGCGGTCCCTGCTCACGGGCGGGGCGCGCCTCGTCGCGGGCATGGACGAGGTGGGCCGCGGCGCGCTCGCCGGCCCGGTGAGCGTGGGTGTCGTCGTCGTCGACGCCGCCACGCGGACGGCCCCGCAGGGCCTGACGGACTCCAAGCTCCTCACCCCGGCCGCGCGGGTCGCGATGGTCCCCCAGCTGCAGCGCTGGGGCGTGGCCTGGGCCGTCGGGCACGCCGGGCCCGCGGAGATCGACGCGCACGGCATCGTCGCCGCGCTGCGGCTCGCCGGCCGGCGCGCCCTGGCACAGGTGCGGCGTACCTGCGGCGACGTGGACGTGGTGCTGCTGGACGGCTCGCACGACTGGCTGAGCCGGGGCGACGTGGACCTCTTCGAGGCGACCGACCTCGACCCGGCACTGAGCCCCGACGTGCCCGAGCCCGCGGTGCGCACCCTGGTCAAGGCGGACCTGCAGTGCTCGTCGGTCGCGGCGGCGAGCGTGCTCGCCAAGGTGGAGCGCGACGGCCTGCTCGTGCGCCTGGCGCGCCAGTACCCGGCGTTCGCCTGGGACCAGAACAAGGGGTACTCCGCCCCGGCCCACCTGGAGGCGCTGCGCAGCCACGGCCCGACGCCGCAGCATCGCCGGTCGTGGAACCTCCGCGCGCTCGCCGACGACGGCGGGATCGGCGCGACGGTTCCCGGCGCGCCCGCCGCCACGCTCGACGCGGGGCTCGCCGATGGGATGATGGCACCGTGAGCGCCGAAGACCTCGAGAACTACGAGACCGAGATGGAGCTCGCGCTCTACCGCGAGTACCGCGACGTGGTGGGCCTGTTCTCGTACGTCGTCGAGACCGAGCGGCGGTTCTACCTCGCCAACCAGGTGGACCTGCAGGTGCGCTCCGCCGCGGGCGAGGTCTACTTCGAGCTCCGGCTGGCCGACGCCTGGGTGTGGGACGTGTACCGGTCCGCGCGGTTCGTGAAGTCCGTGCGCGTGGTGACGTTCAAGGACGTCAACGTCGAGGAGCTCGCGAAGGCGGAGCTCGCCCTCTAGCGGTCTCGCGGCCATCAGCGCGAGGACGCCGCGGGCCGTCCGCAGGCGCCGACGCTGCCCCCAGGCAGGGCGTGGTCCACAGCCGCACGTGACCCGCGCCCGGCGCCATGCCGCTCCGCGAGGCTTCCCGCGGAGGTGGTTCGATGCGGGCGAAGGACGCCGTCGGGCGGTACGGGGAACGGGTGGCCGCGCGCCACGTCGAGGCGCAGGGTCTGCAGGTGCTGGAGCGCAACTGGCGCGGGTCGGGCGGTGAGCTCGACCTGGTCGCGCTCGACGGCGACGTGCTGGTCGCGATCGAGGTGAAGACGCGCCGGGGCACGGCGTACGGGCATCCGGCCGAGGCGGTGACGCCGGAGAAGCTCGCGCGGGTGCGCCGGCTCACCGGGCAGTGGCTCGTCGAGCACCGCGGCGTGCGGTGCCGCGAGGTGCGGGTCGACGTCGTGGCGGTGGTGCTGCCACGGTCGGGCGCCGCCCAGGTCGAGCACCTGGTCGGGGTGCTCTGATGGGCCTCGGGACGACGGCGTCGGTGGCCCTGACGGGGCTGAGCGGCCACCTGGTGGAGGTGCAGGCGCAGCTCGCGGCGTCCGTGCCGGGGTTCACCCTGGTCGGGCTGCCCGACACCGCGCTGCACGAGTCGCGCGAGCGGGTGCGGGCCGCCGTCCTCTCCACGGGGATCAAGTGGCCGCACCGCAAGATCACGGTCAACCTCTCGCCCGCCTCGCTGCGCAAGTCGGGCTCGTCCTTCGACGTGGCCATCGCCGTGGCCGTGCTCGCGGGGGACGGGACGATCCCCGGCGCCGGGCTGGACCGGGTGGTGCACCTGGCCGAGCTCGGGCTGGACGGGCGCCTGCAGCCCGTGCGGGGCGTCCTGCCTGCCGTCGCGGCGGCCGTCGAGGCCGGCTGCCTCGACGTCGTCGTGGCGGCCGGCGACGCGGAGGAGGCCCGCCTGGTGCCGGGGGCGCGGGTGCACGCGGCCGCCACCCTGGCCGAGGTGGTGCTGCTGCACGGCGGCGACCTGGCCGAGCTGCCGGAGCTCGACGCCGTCCGGCCGGCCCGGCAGCCGGTCGTGCGCCGTTCGGCGGGGGACCTGTCGGAGGTGGTCGGCCAGGCGCAGGCGCGCGTGGCGCTCGAGATCGCGGCCGCCGGCGGCCACCACCTGCTGCTCGTGGGGCCGCCCGGTGCGGGGAAGACGATGCTCGCGGCACGGCTGCCCGGCATCCTCCCGGACCTCACCCCCGTGGAGGCGGTGGAGGTGACCTCCGTGCACTCGGTGGCCGGGACGTTCGACCCAGGGAACGGTCTGCTCACCCGGCCTCCCTTCGAGGACCCGCACCACACGGCCACCCCGGCGGCGATCGTCGGGGGCGGCACGGGCTTGGCGCGGCCCGGTGCCGTGTCGCGGGCGCACCGGGGCGTGCTGCTGCTCGACGAGGCGCCCGAGTTCCCCTCCCGGGTGCTCGAGACCCTGCGGCAGCCGCTGGAGCAGGGGGAGCTGGTGCTGCACCGCGCGGGAGGCGCGGCGCGCTACCCGGCCCGCTTCCAGCTGGTGCTGGCGGCGAATCCCTGCCCGTGCGGGATGGCGTCGGTCAACAAGGGGCTCGACTGCGCGTGCACGCCGACGGCGAAGCGCCGGTACTTCGGCCGCCTGTCGGGCCCGCTGCTCGACCGCGTGGACCTGCAGGTGGACGTGCATCCCGTGACCCGGGCCGAGCGCACCGCCCGTACCCCCGGGGAGTCGTCGGTCGAGGTGGCCCGCCGGGTCGCGGAGGCTCGCGCGCTGGCGCGCGAGCGGCTGGCCGGCACCCCCTGGACGACCAACGCCGAGGTGTCGGGGCGGTGGCTGCGGGACCGCTCGCGGGGGCCGGGGGTCCTCGCGCCGATCGAGCAGATGGTGGACCGGGGCGTGCTGAGCCTGCGCGGGGCCGACCGGGTGCTGCGGATCGCGTGGACGGTCGCCGACCTGGCCGGGCGCGGGTCCCCGACCCGCGAGGACGTCTCCCTGGCCGTCACGATGCGTACCCGGGGGAACCATGGGTGAGCCCGTCGTCGCCGCGCCCGGGCGCAGGGCGGCGCCGCCGGTCGACCGGCCGCCGCGCCGAACCGGGTCCGTACCGCCCGTGCCGCCCGCGCTGCCGTTCGACACTGCCGACCCGCACCTCGCCCGCGCCGCCTGGAGCCGGCTCGTGGAGCCGGGCGACGTGGTGGCGGGGGCACTCGTGGCGCACCTCGGGCCGGGGGACGCCCTCGGCTGGGTCGCCGACGCGGTCCGCGACCCGGCCCGCGCCCTGCGCGGCTCGGCGCTCGACCCGCTCGGGTCGGACGTCGCGGCGGACCGGCTCATGGAGGCCGTCGCGCGGTGGGCGCCTCGCCTGGACCGCCTCGACCCCCGGCGCGAGCTGCGCGTGCTCGACCGGCTGGGCGGCAGCCTCCTGACCCCGGAGGACGCGCGCTGGCCCGGTCGGCTCGTCGACCTCGGGGCGGAGGAGCCGTTCGCGCTCTGGGTGCGGGGCGACCCGGACCTCGCGGCCCTCGTGGAGCGCTCGGTCGCGGTGGTGGGGGCGCGGGCCTCCAGCGCGTACGGCGACCAGGTGGCCTCGGGGGTGGCGGCCGGGCTCGCCGACCGCGGGTTCACGGTGGTCTCCGGAGGGGCGTACGGGATCGACGCCGCGGCCCACCGCGGGGCGCTCGCGGGCGGCGCGCCCACGGTCGCCGTGCTCGCGGGAGGCGTCGACCGGTTCTACCCGCCCGGGAACGCCGAGCTGCTGCGCCGGCTGGCCGACGGCGGCGGCGCGGTGGTCAGCGAGGTGCCCCCGGGCTCCGCCCCGTTCCGGCAGCGGTTCCTGGCACGCAACCGGATCATCGCCGCCGCGTCGTGCGCCACGGTGGTGGTCGAGGCGGCGTGGCGCTCGGGTGCGCTGAGCACGGCCCGGCACGCGACCCGGCTGCTGCGGCCGCTGGGTGCCGTGCCCGGTCCGGTGACGTCCGGGACGTCGACCGGGTGCCACGTGCTCCTGCGCGACGGCGCGGCCGTCTGCGTGACGGACGCCGCGGAGGTGGCCGAGCTCGCGGGCCCGTACGGCACGGGAGCGGTCGCCGGGCCGGCCGACGCGGAGGGCGGTCACGGCGACCCGCGCGCGTCGGGGTGCCCGGCCGCCGGGACCACGCCCCGGGCCGGCCGCCCCGAGGAGGTCGATGCGCTCGACGAGCGCGCGCGGCGGGTGTGGGACGCGCTGCCGGCGCGGTCGTCCGCGGCGCTGGACGCGCTGATCCGGACCGCGGGGCTGTCGGTCGCGGAGACCCTCGCCGGGCTCGGCGACCTCGAGCTGCACGGGCTCGCCGCGCAGGACGGCGGCCGTTGGCACCGGGGGACCCGCCGCACCGGGAGGCGAGGGTGACGAGGACGGGGTGGCGCGGGGGAGACACGCGCGTCGCCTCACCCCCCTCTCGCCCCGTCAGGGGCACACTGACCTGGATGGACACCGATCCGGACCTGCCGCCGCTGCCGGCGCCGCTCGACGAGGCGCTGGCCCGCTTCGACGAGTTTCTCGAGGTCCAGCGGGGCCATTCGGCGCACACACGCCGGGCCTACCGCGCGGACGTGGGTTCGCTGCTGCGGTACGCGGTGCGGCACGGCGTGGGGGACCTGCCCGGCGTGGACGTCGCCGTGCTGCGCGGCTGGCTCGCCACCCAGGCCGACCGTGGGCTGGCGCGGGCCACGATCGCCCGCCGCGGCGCCGCGGCCCGCACCTTCCTGCGCTGGGCGTACCGCGTGGGGCTCGTCAGCGTCGACCCCACGGCCCGCCTCGCCAGCCCCAAGGTCCCGCGCACCCTGCCCACGGTGCTGAGCGCGGACGCCGCGTCGGCGCTGCTCGACACCGCCCGCGAGGCGGCGCACGCCGCCGAGCCCGACGACCGGCCCTCCGCGCTGCGCGCCTGGGCCGCCGCGGAGCTGCTGTACGGCAGCGGGATCCGCGTGGGCGAGCTGGTCCAGGTGGACGTCCCGGCCGTCGACCTCACCGAGCGGCTCGTGCGGGTGCTCGGCAAGGGCGGCAAGGAACGGGTCGTGCCCTTCGGGGTGCCGGCGGCGCGCGCCGTGTCCGAGTGGCTCGCGGCCGGCCGGCCCGCGCTGGTGCAGCCCGGGTCCGGCGCCGCCCTCCTGCTCGGCGCGCGCGGCGGACGGTGGGGGCAGCGTCAGGTCCGCGACGCCGTGCACCAGCTGGCCGCGCAGGCCGGGGTCGAGGACGTCGCCCCGCACGCCCTGCGGCACTCGGCAGCCACGCACCTGCTCCAGGGCGGATCCGACCTCCGGTCCGTCCAGGAGGTGCTGGGGCACTCCGACCTCGGCACGACCCAGCGGTACACCCACGTGGACGACGAGCGCCTCCGCAAGGTGTTCGTGCAGGCCTTCCCCCGCGCCTGACCTCCCGTCGGCCGCCCTCCGAGCTGCTTCCCGGACGGCGCCCCGGGGCCCGGTGCTCGCCCTACGCGCCGTCCCGGACGACGCGGTAGCGCAGGGACGTGCGGACGCCGATCTCCTGGACGCTCACCTTCTCCAGGGTGGTGCCGGGCGGCACGGACCCGGCACCTCCGTCGAACAGCCGGACCCCGCCGCCGAACAGGACCGGCATGACGTCGATGGCCAGCTCGTCGACGAGACCGTGCGCCATGAGCTGGCCGAACACCTCGGCACCGCCGATGAAGGTCACGTCGAGGTCGCCCGCGGCCTCGACGGCGCGCGCGACGGCCTCCGCGACCCCGTCAGGGACGAAGGTGATCCAGAGCCGGTCGTTGCGCTTCGGTGCGACGGGCGGCGGCTCGTGGGTCACGACGAAGATCGGTACCTGGAACTCGTACCCGTCCGCGTAGCCGTCGGGATCCTCGGCGAGGTCGTACGTGCGGCGGCCCATGAGCACCGCGCCGGTCTCCTCCTGCAGCTGCCGCATGTAGGCGCTGCTCTCGAGCGAGTCGAAGTCCGCGTACAGCGCGCCGTAGTCCCCGTCGGCGTCCTGCACGTAGCCGTCCAGCGAGACGGTCGCCCCCGCGATCACCTTGGCCATGGCGTCTCCTCCTTCGTCGGAAGTCCGGTCGAGGGTGAGACCGTCGCGGCGCGCCGTACTCGTCGGTGGTCTCTCAGGGGCCGCCGGGGAGCAGCACGATCGGGGCGTCCTCGCCGAGCAGCGCGAGCGGGTCCAGGTAGACCTCACCGCGCAGCACGCCCCAGTGCAGGCATCCGCCGGGCGCGCAGTGCCCGGGGGTGTCGGCAAGGACGCCGATCGCCTCGCCGCGGCCCACGGTGTCGCCGCGGCCGACGGAGGCTGTCACGGGCTCGAAGGTCGACCGCAGGCCGCCGGGGTGCGTGACCACGACGACCGGCTTGCCCGCGACCGAGCCGGCGAAGGAGACGACCCCTGCCGCCGGGGCCCGCACCGGGTCGCCCGCGCCCGCGGCGAGGTCGACGCCGCGATGCCCGGCCAGCCATCGTTCGGCGGGAGGGTCGAACGGGTGCACGACCGACCCCGGGACGGGACGCGACCAGCCGTCGCGCGGTGCGAGGTCGCCCGCGAGGTCGCCCGCAAGCTCGTCCGCCGTGCCGTTGGCCGTGCCGTTGGCCGTGCCGTCCGCCGTGCCGTCCGCCGTGCCGTCCGCCGTGCCGTCCGCCGTACCGTCCGCCGTGCTGCGGGCGTGGTGGATCGTCGTCGCCGGCGCCGCAGCGCCCGCGCCCGCAGCGCCCGTGCCCGCAGCGTCCGCAACGTCTGCCTCCGGGGCTCCTGGCGTCCCTGCCGCCTGCGGCGCGCCTGGTGTCCCCGCCGCGCCTGGTGTCCCAGCCGCCTCCGCGATGGCGCGGACGTGCGTCCCGAGGACGGTGTCTGCGCGCAGGGAGGGCCGCGGACCACCGCCCGCCGCTCCGGCCACGGCGGGCGCGGCGCCGAGCAGCAGCGCGAGCACGGTGAGCAGGGCGGCTCGGGCGGCCCGCCGTGCGCCGCGATCGGCGGGCGCCGAGGGCGGCGCGGCCGAGCCGCGCTCCGTCGGCCCAGGGGCGAGGGGCGGTGTGGGCCCGGCGGCGCGCGGGGCCGGCGGGCGGGGGAGCGGTGGGCCGGGGACGGGAGTCATGCGGGCATCCTGGCCAGGCCGGGCCGGCGGTGGGGCGGCGCGGTGGGATCCTGGGGACGCGGCCGTCCTGGGGGCAGGGTCCCGCCCGCCTAATCGCCGGGGACGGCGTCGACGACGACGGCGGTGCCCGCGCTCCGACCGGCCGCTCGGCGCCGCGACGGACGGGTCCCAGGACCGGGCTCAGGACGGATCCGCGAAGGGCAAACGCCCGGCGCGGCGACAGGCGACGCCGGCTGTGACGGGGCCGGTCGCGGGGGCGACGGACGGCCCCCTCCCGTCGGGTAGACTGGTGGGCGCGATCGGCTTGTGCCTCGCCCCCGAACCTTCCCGGTGTGCTCCGCTGCCGTCCTCGACGGCTCGGAGCCCGTCCGGGCCGGGGGAACGGTGCGGGCAGGTCGACATCGCGCGTCACGTACGCGCCCCGCGTCCCGGTCCGCCGGTCGCAGGGCGCGGCCGCGTCGGCAGCGGTCCGTTCCCGGTACTCCCGGGGACGGTGCCGGCCCGGCGTGACGCCAGGGGTGGTGGGTCAGATGCCCGTCACCGACGAACCGAGTACCGCGACCGGACTCCTGCCGAGGATGCAGGGCCGGTCGCCAGACGCGCGTGCAGCCCGGATGATCCGGCGCACGCGGCGAAAGGACGTGTCATGGCCGTCGTGACCATGCGCCAGCTCCTCGAGAGCGGTGTCCACTTCGGGCACCAGACCCGCCGTTGGAACCCGAAGATGAAGCGCTTCATCTTCACCGAGCGCAACGGCATCTACATCGTCGACCTCCAGCAGTCGCTGTCGTACATCGACCGCGCCTACGAGTTCGTCAAGGAGACCGTCGCCCACGGCGGCACCATCCTCTTCGTCGGCACCAAGAAGCAGGCGCAGGAGCCGGTGGCCGAGCAGGCCGCCCGCGTCGGCATGCCGTACGTGAACCACCGCTGGCTGGGCGGCATGCTCACCAACTTCACCACCGTGCACAAGCGCCTCCAGCGCCTCAAGGAGCTCGAGGAGATCGACTTCGACGACGTCGCCGGCTCCGCGCTGACGAAGAAGGAGCTCCTCGTCCTGCGTCGCGAGAAGGACAAGCTCGCCCGCACGCTCGGCGGCATCCGCGACATGGCCAAGACGCCGTCCGCGGTCTGGGTCGTCGACACCAACAAGGAGCACCTCGCCGTCAACGAGGCCCGCAAGCTGGGCATCCCCGTCGTCGCGATCCTCGACACCAACTGCGACCCCGACGTCGTCGACTACGCGATCCCGGGCAACGACGACGCGATCCGCTCCGTCACGCTGCTCACCCGCGTGATCGCGGACGCCGCGGCCGAGGGCCTCATGCAGCGTCACTCGGGCAAGAAGGGCGAGGCCGCGGAGACCACCGAGGCCGAGCCGCTGGCCGAGTGGGAGCGCGAGCTCCTGGCCGGTGCCGAGGCCGCGCAGGCCGAGGCGCCCGCCGCCGAGGAGGCCGCGACCGAGGCTCCCGTCGCCGAGGAGGCCGCCACCGAGGCTCCCGTCGCCGAGGAGACCGCCACCGAGGCGCCCGCCGCCGAGGAGACGCCGGCCGCCGAGGGCGAGCAGGCCACCGAGAAGTCCGAGTGAGGCCTCGCGGGCCGGTCGCCGTCGCGCGACCGGCCCGCGACCCCGCACGCCCCTTCCGCCCGGCGCCCCGACCGGGGCCGGGCGGATCTCGAACCAGCACGGAGGACCCCCATGGCGAACTACACCGCCGCTGACATCAAGGCGCTCCGCGAGCGCACCGGTGCCGGCATGCTCGACGTCAAGAAGGCGCTCGACGAGGCCGACGGCAACGCCGAGCAGGCCATCGAGATCATCCGCAAGAAGGGCCTGGCGCGCGCCGCCAAGCGCGAGGGCAACGCGACCACCGAGGGCCTCGTGGCCGTCAAGGTCGAGGACTCCGCCGCCGGCCAGGCCGCCACGATGATCGAGCTCGACGCCGAGACGGACTTCGTCGTCAAGAACGAGAAGTTCATCGCGCTGGCCGACGCCGTCCTCGACGCCGCCGCCGCCGCGGGTGCCACGGACGCCGAGTCCGCGCTCGCCGCCCCGGCCGCCGACGGCACCGTGGCCGACACGATCGCCGCGCAGGGCGCCACCCTGGGCGAGAAGATCGTGCTGCGCCGCGTGGCCCGCCTCGAGGCGCCGAAGGTCACGACCTACCTGCACAAGACGGCCAAGGACCTGCCGCCGTCGATCGGCGTGCTCGTCGCCACGGACGACGCGGCCGAGCCCGTCGCCAAGGACGTCGCGCAGCACGTCGCGGCCCTGGCCCCGCGGTTCCTGTCCCGCGAGGACGTCCCGGCGGACGTCGTCGAGAAGGAGCGCGAGATCGCGCGCGAGGTCTCGATCGCCGAGGGCAAGCCCGAGGCCGCCCTGCCGAAGATCGTCGAGGGTCGCCTGGGCGGCTTCTTCAAGGACGCCGTCCTCGTGGACCAGCCGCTGGCCAAGGACACGAAGACGACGGTCGCCAAGCACGTCGCCGCCACCGGCGGCAACCTGCTCGGCTTCGTCCGCTTCCGCGTCGGCAGCTGACACCCGCCTGCGTCCAGGCCCGACCGCACCGTGCGCGGTGCGGTCGGGCCTGTCGCATACCCACCCACCCGCGCCCCTGACGGGGCGGGAGCCGCCGTCCGGTGCCAGGATGCGCGGAGGGTGATCACCAACGGTCGGGCGGCGCAGGCCCGGCCACGCCCGCGGCGTCCAGCGCGCCGCGCGGCGATGCGCAGCACATGCCCGAGGCATGCGGAACAGACCGAGAGAGCGACGGTGACGCACGTGACCGAGACCAACCAGACCGAGCCGCCCGCCGCGGCGGGCGAGAGCGCGCCGGCACGCCGGGTGCTGCTGAAGCTCTCCGGCGAGACCTTCGGCGGCGGCAGCGTGGGCCTGGCGACGGACGTCGTGCGCCGCGTCGCCCAGGAGATCGGCGACGCCGTCCGCCAGGGCGTGCAGGTCGCGATCGTGTCCGGCGGGGGCAACTTCTTCCGCGGGGCCGAGCTGTCCCGTGCCGGCCTGGACCGTGCCCGTGCCGACTACATGGGCATGCTCGGCACGGTGATGAACTGCCTGGCGCTGCAGGACTTCCTGGAGCAGGACGGCGTGACCACCCGCGTGCAGACCGCGATCACCATGGGGCAGGTCGCGGAGCCGTACATCCCCCTGCGGGCGATCCGTCACCTGGAGAAGGGGCGCGTCGTGATCTTCGGTGCGGGGGCGGGCATGCCGTACTTCTCCACCGACACCGTCTCGGTGCAGCGCGCGCTGGAGACGCACTGCGACGAGGTCCTCATGGGCAAGAACGGCGTCGACGCCGTCTACTCGGCCGACCCGCGCACGAACCCGGACGCCGAGCGGCTCGAGCAGCTGACCTACACCGACGCCCTGGTGCGCGGCCTCAACGTGATGGATGCCACCGCGCTCTCGCTGTGCCGGGACAACGACGTGCGGATGCGCGTCTTCGGCCTCGAGGAGCCGGGTAACGTGACCCGCGCACTGCTGGGCGAGAAGATCGGCACGCTGGTCACCACGCACTGACCCTGCGCGGGTCCACCGAGCACGACACGACCGACGAGCACGACGACGAGAATGGAGCACCGGTGATCGACGACACCCTCCTCGAGGCCGAGGACAAGATGGACCGGGCGATCGAGGTCGCCAAGGAGGACTTCGCGGGCATCCGCACCGGCCGCGCGAGCGCCGGCATGTTCTCGAAGATCACCGTGGACTACTACGGCGCCCCGACGCCGCTGCAGCAGCTCGCGTCGTTCAACATCCCGGACGCGCGCACGGTGCTCATCTCCCCGTTCGACAAGAGCTCGATGACGACGATCGAGAAGGCGCTGCGCGAGTCCGACCTGGGCGTCAACCCGTCGAACGACGGCAACGCGATCCGCGTCGTCATGCCCGCCCTCACCGAGGAGCGGCGTCGTGACTACGTGAAGATGGCCAAGACGAAGGCGGAGGACGCCCGCATCTCCGTGCGCAACGTCCGCCGCAAGGCCAAGGAGGAGCTGGACCGCATCGTCAAGGACGGCGAGGCCGGCGAGGACGAGGTGTCCCGGGCCGAGAAGGAGCTGGAGTCGCTGACGAAGAAGCACGTCGAGGCGATCGACCAGCTGCTCGCCGGCAAGGAGAGCGAGCTGCTCGAGGTCTGATGGTGACCCATCCCCTCGAACCGGGCGAGGACGCGTCCCCGCTCGACCCCGCCACCGGTGGGGCGGCCGGCCCGACGTCGTCGCGCGCCGGCCGCAACCTGCCCGCGGCGATCACCGTCGGCGTGCTCCTGCTCGTCGGCGTGGCGGCGTCCCTGTGGTTCCGCCCGGAGCCGTTCGTGGCGGTCGCGGTCGTCGCCGTGGGCGCCGCGCTCTGGGAGCTCCGCCAGGCCTTCGCCCGGCGCGACATCCGGCTGCCCATGCTCCCGCTCCTGGTGGGCGGGGCCGGCATGGTCGTCTCGGCGTACACGTCGGGGCCGGAGGCGCTGCTGGTCGCGTACGTGCTGACGGTCGGCGCGGTCGTCGTCTGGCGGGTGCTGGACGGCCCAGGGCCGCAGGCCCTGCGCGACTCGGCCGCCTCCGTCTTCGCGGCGACGTACGTGCCGTTCCTCGCGGGCTTCGTGCTCCTGCTGCTGGCGCAGCCGGACGGCGAGCTGCGCGTGGCGCTGTTCATCCTGCTCGCCGTCGCGAACGACACCGGCGGGTACATCGCCGGGGTGACGATGGGCCGCCACCCGCTGGCGCCCACCGTCAGCCCGAAGAAGACCTGGGAGGGCCTGGCGGGCTCGGTCGTGCTCGCCACGGCCGTGGGCGTCGCGGGCGCGGTGCTCGCGCTCGACGCCAGCCCGCTGCTGGGCGTCGTCCTCGGCGTCCTCACGGCGATCACCGCCACGGTGGGCGACCTCGCCGAGTCGCTCATCAAGCGCGACCTAGAATTGAAGGACATGGGTTCGCTGCTCCCCGGTCACGGGGGCGTGCTGGACCGCCTCGACTCGCTGGTCGTCACCGCCCCGTTCGTGTACCTCG
Source organism: Isoptericola sp. NPDC057653 (assembly GCF_042799955.1). Classification (NCBI taxonomy): domain Bacteria; kingdom Bacillati; phylum Actinomycetota; class Actinomycetes; order Micrococcales; family Promicromonosporaceae; genus Isoptericola; species Isoptericola sp. NPDC057653. The sequence goes on from NZ_JBHVHP010000001.1 coordinate 2,273,782, forward strand.
TGCTCACCATGGCGCCGCCCGGCGCCCTGTAAGGAACCGTCATGCCCCCCACCTCCGCCCGTCCCGCCGCGCCCGGCACCGACCTCGGGATCCCCGTGGTCCGGCCGGGCGACGAGACCGCACCCATGCCCCTGCAGATGGCGCCGCGCCGCCGGGGCAAGCCGCCGAAGCACTTCGCGGACCTCACGCCCGCGGAGCGGGTGGCGTCGATGGAGGCGATGGGGGAGAAGCCGTTCCGGGCCAAGCAGCTCGCCACGCACTACTTCCAGCACTACACGTCCGACCCGGAGCAGATGACCGACCTGCCGGCGTCGACGCGCGAGGCCATCGCGACGACGATGTTCCCCCCGCTCATCCGCCCCACCCGGCGGCTGGAGGCGGACGGTGGCACCACGGTCAAGACGCTGTGGCACCTGTTCGACGACGCGAAGGTCGAGTCGGTGCTCATGCGCTACCCGCACCGGACCACGCTGTGCGTGTCGTCCCAGGCGGGCTGCGGCATGGCGTGCCCGTTCTGCGCGACGGGGCAGCTCGGCCTCACCCGCAACCTCTCGACGGCGGAGATCCTCGAGCAGGTGCGCGCCGCGAACCGCTCGCTCGCCGAGGGTGAGATCCCCGGCGGCCCGACCCGCCTGAACAACCTCGTGTTCATGGGCATGGGCGAGCCGCTGGCGAACCCGAAGGCGGTCTTCGAGACGGTGCGCGCGCTGGTCGCGCCGCAGCCCGAGGGCTTCGGGATGTCGGCACGCAACATCACCGTCTCGACGGTGGGCCTGGTGCCGGCGATCGAGAAGCTCACGAAGCTCGAGATCCCGGTGACGCTCGCGCTCAGCCTGCACGCGCCCGACGACGACCTGCGCAGCGAGCTCGTGCCGATCAACACCCGCTGGAGCGTGGACGAGGCGCTCGACGCCGCGCGGCGCTACTTCGAGGTCACGGGCCGGCGCGTGTCGATCGAGTACGCGCTCATCAAGGACATGAACGACCACGGCTGGCGCGCCGACCTGCTGGGGGAGAAGCTCAACGCCCGCGGCCGCGGCTGGGTGCACGTCAACCCCATCCCGCTCAACCCCACTCCTGGCTCGATCTGGACCGCGAGCGAGCGTGATGTCGAGGACGAGTTTGTGGCACGCTTGCGCGGGCACGGCATCCCCACCACGATCCGTGACACCCGCGGGAGCGACATCGACGGCGCCTGCGGGCAGCTGGCTGCCGAGGAGGACGAGTGAGCGCACTGTTCAGCACGGTGTCCGCGATGCGCACCGGGTACGACCGCGACGAGGTCGAGGACTTCTTCGACCACGCCCGGCAGGCCTACGAGGGTCGCACCGCGGAGCCCCTGTCGCACGCCGACATCCAGGTGTCGACGTTCGACCTGGTGCGCGGCGGCTACGACACGCACGAGGTGGACGCGGCGCTGGACCGGCTGGAGGCGGCGTTCATCGCGCGCCAGCGTGCCGAGTACGTCGCGGCGCACGGCCAGGAGGCCTGGATGGCCGCCCTCGCCGACCGCGCCCGCACGATGTACGGGCGCCTGGGGCGGCCCGACGGCGAGAAGTTCGCGCCGGCCGAGCGCGGCGCGCAGGGCTACGACACCGACGACGTGGACGCGCTGTGCGACCGGCTCGTCGCGTACTTCGACCGCCAGGAGCCGCTGACCTCCACCGAGATCCGCTCGGCCACGTTCAGCCGCGCCAAGGGCTCGGACGCGTACGCCGAGGGCTCCGTGGACCGGTTCTTCGCCCGCGCGATCGAGGTGCTGCTCGGGGTGGAGTGACCGTGTCGTGGAGTGACCGGGGCCGACCCGCCTCGCACCGCCGCACCGCCCGCAGGGGCCGCCGACCACAGGTCGGCGGCCCCTGCGGCGTCGTGCGTGGCGCGGGTCAGCGGGCGGCCGCCTCGGACAGCAGCGCGGCGTGCTCGGTGCGGGCCAGGAACTCGCGGATGGTGTCGCGGCTGCGCGTGAGGCACGCGATGCGGTCCTCGATACCACCCAGCTCGGAGGCGAGGAGCTCGGCGACGGTGCGGGGGCACGTCGGGTGGTCCTGCAGGGCCGTCTCCTCCATGTCGAGCAGCACCTTGATGAGACGGGTGGGGATGCCGGCGTGGACCATGCCCGCCACCCGCGACACCCGCTCGACGTCGGCCTCGGAGTAGGTGCGGTAGCCGTTGGCCGCGCGCTCCGCCGTCAGCAGCCCTTGCTGCTCGTAGTAGCGCACCAGCCGGGGCGCGACGCCCGTGCGCCGGGCGACCTCGCCGATCTTCATCATGGGCCTCCGGGAGTGTCGTGGGTCACGCTTGACATTGACATTAGTGTCAATCTTTAGCGTCGTCGACATGACGACAACCCGTTCGACCCCGCGTCCCGCACCCGACCTCCCGTGGCCCACCCTGCTGGTGCTCGGCGCCGGCACCTTCACGATGGTCACGGCCGAGATGCTGCCCACGGCCGTGCTCCCGCAGATGAGTGCCGGGCTCGGCGTGGACGAGTCCCGCACCGGCCTGCTCGTCTCCGTCTGGGCAGCGGCCGTGGTGGTCGCGAGCTTCCCCCTGGTGCGGCTGGTGGCCGGGCGGGACCGCAGGACGGTGATCGCCGTCGCGCTCGCCGTGCTGGCCGCGTCGTCGGCGGCGACGGCGCTCGCTCCCACGTACGGCGTCGCCGTGGGCGCCCGGCTCGTGGGCGCCGCCGCCGTCGGGCTGCTCTGGGCGAGCGCCAACGCGCACGTCGCCGACCTGGTGCCCGACCGGCTGCTGGCGCGCTCCGTGGCGGTCGTGCTCGGCGGGGCCACGCTCGGCATGGTGCTGGGCACGCCCCTCGCGAGCCTCGTGACGCGCGCCGTCGGCTGGCGCGCCGCGTTCGCGGGTCTCGCCGCGCTGACGCTCGTCGTCGCCGTCCTCGTGCGCGCCGTCGTGGAACGCTCCCCGCGAGCGGGCGCGCGGTCCGGCGCCCCGACGACCGGCGCCGGCCCGACCGTGCCGGAGGCGTCGCCCGCCGGACCCGGCCCGATGATCGCCGTGACCGCGATCGTCGGCGTCCTGCTGGTGGGCCACTACGGCGCCTACACCTACGTCGTGCGGATCGTCGAGACCCCGGCGGCCGCGGTGCCCGGCGGGGTGAGCACGCTGCTCCTCGTGTTCGGGCTCGCCTCCGCGCTGGGGGTGGTGCTCGCCGGGCGGTTCGGCGCGCGCACCGCACCCGCCCTCGTGCTGAGCACGGCCGGCACGGCGGTCGCGCTGCTCGGGCTCGCGGTGGTGGACGTGCACCCCGCCCTCGGCGCGGCGGTCGTGGTGCTGTGGGGCGTCGCCTCGGGCGCCCTGCCGCCCCTGGCCCAGACCCTGATCCTGCGCCTGGGCGGCCCCGCCCGGCGGTCGACGGCGGCCGCGCTCATCCCCGTGGTGTTCAACGGCGGGATCGCGGTCGGGGCGGCGCTCGCCTCCCTGCTCGTGGCGCGGGGTGGCGTCGACGCCCTGCCGGTCCCCGCCGCCGTCGTCGTGGCGGGGACCGCGGTCGCGCTCGCGGCGGGCGCCCGCACCTGGTCGGACCGCGCGGCGGCCGTCGCCGGGCCCCGCGACCCGTCCGAGGGGCCCGCCGACGTGCTCGACGACGCCCCTCTTCCCGGGGCGGCGCCGTGAGCCGGCACCCTCGCCGCGCCGGATGGAGCGGGGGCCAGTAGGTTCCGAGCTGTGCCAGCGCAGAGCCCGGGACCGGCCCTCGAGACGTCCGCCACCGCCCTCACGACCGCCCGGCTGGCTGCCGTCGCGGTCCCCGGCGCCGTCGTCGGCGTCCTGTCCGCCCTCGGGCTGATCCTCGTGTCCTCCGTCGCGGGCGCGGCGCAGGACTGGCTGTGGGACACCCTGCCCGCCGCCGTGGGGACCCAGGGCGACTCGCCCTGGTGGATCCTCGGGACGCTCACGCTCACCGGGCTCGTCGTGGGCGCGATCGTCGCGTGGTTCCCCGGCCACGCGGGCGACGACCCTGCCACCACCAGCCTGGTCGCCGCGCCGCTGCCCCCGCGGACCGTCCCCGGCCTGGCGCTGGCCCTCGCGGTCGGGCTCGCGGGCGGCGTCAGCCTCGGGCCGGAGAACCCGATCATCGCCGTCAACGTCGCCCTCGCCGTGTGGGTGGTCGCGCGCCTGCGCCTGGGCGCGCCGCAGCAGGTCGTGATCCTCATGGCGGCGTCCGGCACGCTCGGCGCGATGTTCGGCACCCCCGTCGGCGCGGCGCTCCTCATGACGGAGATGCTGGCCGGGCGCGGGAAGGGCGAGCTCTTCGACCGGCTCTTCGGCCCGCTCGTCGCGGCCGGCGCGGGCTCGCTCACCATGGTGCTGTTCGGCGCCCCGCAGCTGAACGTCGAGGTGCCCGCCTACACCCCGGCCGCCCTCGACCTGGTCACCGGCTCCCTCGTGGCGATCGCCGCCGCGCTGCTGTGCCTCGCGGGCGTGTGGGCGTTCCCCCTGGTGCACCGCGCGTTCCACGCCCTGCGCCACCCGGTCCTGGCCCTGGGGGCGGGCGGCCTCGTGCTCGGCGTGCTCGGCGTCCTCGGCGGGCCGCTCAGCCTGTTCAAGGGCCTGGACGAGATGAAGGAGCTCACCCGGACCGCCGATCAGTACGGGGTGTGGGCGCTGCTCGGCCTCGGCGTCGTGAAGATCGTCGCCCTGGTCGTGGCGGCGGGCGCCGGCTTCCGCGGCGGTCGCATCTTCCCGGCCGTCTTCGTCGGCGTGGCCGTCGCGCTGGCCGCCCACGCCGCGTTCCCGGGCATCCCGCTCGCGATCGCGGTCGCCGCCGCCGTCCTCGGCGCCACGATGGTCGTCGCGCGGGACGGGTGGCTGGCCCTGTTCATGGGCGTCGCGATGGTCGCCGACGTCGCGGTGCTCCCCGTGCTGTGCGTGATCGTGCTGCCCCTGTGGCTGCTGGTGCGCCACCGCCCGCTGATGCTCATCACGCCGGCGGGAGAGCGCGCGCCCGCCTGAGCGCGCCGGCACCGTGCCGCCGCGTCAGCAGTGTCGCGCCACCGGGCGCCCCGTGCCGGTGTTGAGGTACGCGTCCGAGACCCAGTTGCTGCGGCCGATCTTGTACCAGAGGTTCGTGGTGCCACGGCTGCCGGAGATCCACTGCCCGCGGGAGTAGCACAGCAGCGGCACCCGCGCGGTGTTCGCGGCCAGGCCCGTGCGCGCCCGCGCGGCGCTCGGGCCGGACCGGACGTTGAGGGTGCGCCCGTTCGTCACGACGATCCCGGTGCGGGCCGAGCCCTGCCACAGGTACGTCACGTCGATCCAGGCGTTGCGGGGCAGGCGCAGGCCGTCGCGATAGGTGCCGTCGGCGAGGTCGATGCCCGCGGGGTTGGTGACCTTGCGCCCGTAGAGGTCCCGTCCGCCGTTGTACCCGAGCCGGTACGCGGCGGAGGCCTGGGGCGTGCCCTTCGGGAGGCTGCGCGCGGCGTGCCGCGTCGAGCTCCAGTAGTCGTCCACGCTGTTCCACGGGCCCACGTCCCACACCGGCGCGTACTCGCAGCGCGTGCTGCCCGCCCGGCACACCCGGACGGAGTAGGCGCCGGACCCCTTCGGCGAGAGGGCGCGCCGCGAGGGGAGCGCCACGAAGTGGTCGTTCTTGCGGATCTTGTGCCCGTTGGCGGTGCGCTTGCCGACCAGACCCTCGCGGGTCGCGTAGATGCGGTGGGTCTCGCCGTCGCCGTCCGCGGCGGCCGGGGCGGCGGTGGCCACGACCGAGCCCGAGACGAGGACGACGAGCCCGGCAAGTGCGGCCACAGGCCGCTTGCCGACTATCACGCGATAAGTACGCATGTTTGCGAACGTAACCGGCCTCACACCCGCCCGCGACCGGGCGCCACGGTCCGACGTCGAGAAGTCAAGCACCGGAGCGGGTGAATTCCGGGCATTTCCGCGGCGCGTCCCCCGGCCCGCACGACGGCGCCGGCGCCCCCGCCGCACCTGGGATGATGAGCGGCATGTCCGCCGCCGCACCCCGCTCCGTCACCCTCCTCGGCTCCACCGGTTCGATCGGCACGCAGGCGATCGACGTCGTCCGGGCGCACCCCGGGCGGTTCCGGGTCGAGGCGCTGTCCGCCGGCGGGTCGGACGTCGGGCTGCTCGCCGAGCAGGTCGCGGCGGTCGGGGCGCGCGCCGTCGCCGTCGCCGACGCCGGGCGTGCCGACGACCTGCGGTCCGCCCTGGCCGGCCGCCTCGGACAGGGCGCCGCGGACGTCGAGGTGCTCGCCGGCCCCGACGCGGCCACCGAGCTGGCCGGCCGCGGCAGCGACGTCGTGCTCAACGGCATCACCGGGTCGGTCGGGCTGCGGCCCACGCTCGCGGCGCTCGCGGGCGGCTCCTCGCTGGCGCTGGCGAACAAGGAGTCGCTGGTGGTGGGCGGGTCCCTCGTCAAGGCCGCGGCGGCCCCCGGGCAGATCGTGCCCGTGGACTCCGAGCACTCGGCGATCGCGCAGGCCCTGCGCGGGGGAGCGCGCGACGAGGTGCGCCGGCTGGTGCTCACGGCCTCGGGCGGGCCGTTCCGCGGCCGCAGCCGCGACGACATCAAGAAGGTCACGGCCGACGAGGCGCTCGCGCACCCGACGTGGTCGATGGGGCCCGTGGTGACGGTCAACTCGGCCTCGCTGATGAACAAGGGGCTCGAGCTCATCGAGGCCCACCTGCTCTTCGACGTGCCGGTGGACGACATCACCGTCGTGGTGCACCCGCAGTCGGTGGTGCACTCGATGGTCGAGTTCCGCGACGGGTCCACGATCGCGCAGGCGTCGCCGCCGGACATGCGCCTGCCGATCGCCCTCGGGCTGTCGTGGCCCGAGCGGCTCGACGTCGTCTCCCCGCCCTGCGACTGGGCGCGGGCGGCGTCGTGGACCTTCGAGCCGCTGGACGAGGCGACCTTCCCCGCCGTCGGGCTGGCGCGGGCCGCCGCAGCGGCGTCGGCGACCCACCCCGCCGTCTACAACGCGGCGAACGAGCAGGGCGTCGCCGCGTTCCTGGCCGGCCGGATCGGCTTCCTCGACATCGTCGAGACCGTGGAGCGGGTGTTGTCCGAGCACGACGGCGTGGCCGCCGCCGACGTCACGCTGGACGCCGTCGAGGGCACCGAGCGCTGGGCGCGGGCGCGCGCGGACGAGATCCTCGCGCGGTCCTGACGAAGCCTGCACGCGCGCGGCCCCCGGACCGTGCCGCGCGTGCGCCTCGGTGACCTAGGCTCGACGCGTGGACGTTCTCTCCTGGGTGATCGGCATCGCCGTGATGGTGGTGGGCCTCGCCCTCTCCATCGGCCTGCACGAGGTGGGCCACATGGTGCCCGCCAAGAAGTTCGGCGTGCGGGTGAGCCAGTACATGGTGGGCTTCGGCCCCACCCTGTGGTCGCGCACGAAGGGCGAGACCGAGTACGGGGTGAAGGCGATCCCTCTCGGCGGCTACGTGCGGATGGTCGGCATGATGCCGGCCGCGCCGGAGGGCGCGCGCCGCCGCGGGGGGTTCTTCGGGCAGGTGATCGCCGACGCGCGCGACGCCTCCGTCAGCGAGATCCGCCCCGGCGAGGAGGACCGCGCGTTCTACCGGCTGTCCACGCCGAAGAAGCTCGTCGTCATGCTCGGCGGGCCCGTGATGAACCTGGTCATCGCCGCGGTGCTGACCTTCGTCGTCCTCGTGGGGATCGGGGCGCCCACCGTCACGACGACCGTCGGTGCCGTGAGCGAGTGCACCCCGACGTCGACGACGGCCGACGGCGCGCCCGTGTGCGCCGAGGGTGCCGCGCCGTCGCCCGCCGCCGCGGCGGGGCTGCAGGCCGGCGACGAGATCGTCGAGTGGGACGGCGCGGCCGTCACGTCGTGGGACCAGCTCTCGGCCGCGATCGCCGCGTCCCCGGACCAGGAGGTCCCGGTGGTCGTCGAGCGCGACGGCGCCCGGGTGCCGCTGACCGTCACGACCGCGGACCGCCAGGTCCCCGTGACGGACGCCGACGGCGCCGCGACCGTGGACGCGGACGGGCAGCCCGTGACCGAGACGGCCGGCTTCCTCGGCGTGACGCCGACCCAGGAGTACGAGCCGCTGCCGCTGTCGTCCGTGCCCGAGGCGGTGTGGCAGCAGGTGTCCGGCACGGCCGCCATGATCGTCACCCTGCCGGTCCGCGTCGCCGACACGGCGGTACAGGCCTTCACCGACCAGCCGCGCTCGCAGGACTCGGTGGTCTCCGTCGTCGGGGTGAGCCGCATGGCGGTGGACGTCGTCGCGGCGGACCAGCCGGTCGTCACCACGCTCCAGTACCTGCTGAGCCTGCTCGCCGCGCTCAACGTGGCGCTGTTCGTGTTCAACCTCATCCCGCTGCTGCCGCTGGACGGCGGGCACGTGGTGAACGCGCTGTACGAGGGCGCCAAGCGCAGCGTGGCGCGCGTCCGCGGGCTGCCGCGCCCCGGGCCGGCCGACGTGGCCCGGATGATGCCGGTGGCGTACGTGATGTTCGTGGTATTGATCGGTACCGGCGCGATCCTCATCGTCGCCGACCTGATCGACCCGGTCCGGCTCACGTAGCCGGCCGGCGCCCGACCACCGATCGCCGACGCCCCGAGAAAAGGGACCGATGACACGGCACAGCCGCCACACGCGCATCCTGGAGCTCGCCGCCGAGCGGGGCGAGGTCACCGTCGACGAGCTCGTCACCGAGCTGGACACGTCGCCCGCGACGGTGCGGCGCGACCTCGTGGAGCTGGCCAGCCAGCAGCTGGTCACCCGCACGCGCGGCGGGGCGCGCACCACGGCGGTCGCCTACGACCTGCCCCTGCGCTACAAGACGGCGCGGCGGGCCGACGAGAAGCACCGGATCGCCGCGCACGCCGTGTCCCTGCTGCAGCCGGGCGACGTCGTCGGCCTCAACGGCGGCACCACCACCACGATGGTGGCCGAGGGCATCGCCACGGACCCGGACCTGCAGGGGCTGCGCGACGGCGAGCGCCTCACCGTCGTGACGAACGCGGTGAACATCGCCCACGACCTCACGGTCCGCTCGCACGTGCGCATCATCGTCACCGGCGGCACGGCCCGGACGCGCTCCTACGAGCTCGTCGGGCCGCTCGCCGTGCACACCCTCACGCAGGTGACGATCGACGTCGCCTTCCTCGGGGTGGACGCGCTCGACGCCGAGCACGGGGGCATGGCCTTCCACGAGGGGGAGGCGGAGATCAGCCGCCTCATGGGGCGCGCCGCGCGGCGGACCGTCGTCGTCGCCGACTCGACCAAGCTCGGCGAGCGCGCGCTGGCGCCGTTCGCCGACCCGGCCGCGATCAGCCTGGTCGTCACGACGACCGAGGCGGACCCGGAGCAGGTCGCCGCGCTCCGGGCCGCCGGCATCGAGGTGGCCGTCGTCTGACGGCCGGTCGTCAGACGGTCGTCAGCCGGTCGTCAGTCGCCCGCGCCGTCGAGCAGCCGCAGCAGGCGGGCCACCTCGTCGGCGACCGCGTCGCGCGCCGGGCCCACGTACCTGCGGGGGTCGACGAGGCGCTCGTCCGCGGCCAGGCGCTCGCGCACCGCGCGGGTGAACACGCCGTTGAGGTGCGTGGAGACGTTGATCTTGGTCATCCCGGCGCGCACGGCGCGCACCAGCTCGTCGTCGGGCACGCCGGAGGAGCCGTGCAGCACGAGCGGGACGTCGACGGCCTCGCGCAGCCGCGCGATCCGGTCGAGGTCGAGGGCGGCGGTGCGGTCGGTCATCGCGTGCGAGGACCCCACCGCGACCGCGAGCGCGTCCACGCCGGTGGCGGCGACGAACGCGGCGGCCTCGCCCGGGTCGGTCCGCACCCCGGGGGCGTGCACGCCGTCCTTGCCGCCGACCTCGCCGAGCTCCGCCTCGACGAACACGCCCGCGGCGTGCGCGGCGCGCACGACCTCGGCCGTGGACGCGACGTTGTCGTCGTAGGACAGGGCGGACCCGTCGTACATCACCGACGAGAACCCGAGGTCGAGCGCCTCCGCCACCAGGTCGCGGTCGTCGGCGTGGTCGAGATGGACGGAGACCGGGGCGGACGTGGCGCGGGCGAGCGCGAGGCACGCCGACCCCACGGGCGCGAGCGACCCGTGGTAGCGGACGGCGTTCTGGCTCACCTGCAGCACGACGCCCGTGCCGACGCGCTCCGCCGCGGCCACGAACGCCTCGGCGTGCTCGAGCTGGACGACGTTGAACGCGCCGACGCCCCGGCCGGCGCTGCGGGCGGGGGAGAGGAGGACGTCGGTGGTGACGAGGGGCACGGGGTTCTCGTTTCGGGGTCGGGGCGGGGACGGGACGGTGGGTCGCCGGTCAGGTGACGGCGACGCGGGCGCGGAGCGCCGCGACGTCCGCCGGGTCGACGTCGCCCGCGACGGGGCGCAGGACGGCGGCGGCGGACACGGCGACGGCCAGGGCGAGGCGGTCGGCGCTGGGCTCGGTGGGGCCGGCGAGGCCGACCGCCAGCGCGGCGGTGGCGGCGTCCCCGGCGCCCGTGGGGTTGCCGGCCAGCGGCGGCCCGGTGAGCCGGGCGCGGGCGACCACGCGGGGACGGCCGCCGCCCGGGGCGTAGGCCGTCATGCCGGAGGCGCCGTCGGTGACGACGACCTCCCCGGCGCCGAGGCCCTGGAGCAGGGCGACGGCCTCGGCGGGGTCGTCGAGGCCGGCCGCGTCGGCGAGCTCGGCGCGGTTGGGCTTGAGCAGGTGGGCGCCCGCCTCGGCGGCCCAGCGCAGCGCGGGGCCGGAGGTGTCGACGACCACCCGGGCCCCGGTGCCGAGCGCGGCGGTCACCAGGCCTGCGAACCGGTCCTGCGTGGTCCCCGGCGGGAGGGAGCCGGAGACGGTGACGACGTCGCCCGGCCCGGCGGTGCGGGCGACGGCGTCGAGCATCGCGGCCCACTCGGCGCCGGACAGCGCCGCGCCGGGCTCGTTGAGCACGGTGGGGTGCGCGCCGTCGGGCGCGGCCGGCACCACGGTGACGCTCTGCCGGGTGGGGCCGGCGACCGGGACGAGCAGGGCGTCCTGTCCGGCGGCGGCCAGGTCGTCGCGGAACGCGGCGCCGAGCGGCCCGCCCGCCGTGCTGACGGCGAGCGACGGGTGCCCGAGGGCGCGGGCGACGCGGGCCACGTTCACGCCCTTGCCGCCCGCCCGGGCCGTCGCGGTCCGCACGCGCAGGGACTCGCCCGGCACGAGCCGGTCGACCCGGTAGGTGACGTCCCAGGCCGGGTTGGGGGTCACGGCCACGACGCGGGTCACGGGTGCGTCCCGGGGACGGCCGACCAGGCCAGCAGCTCCGCGCCCCGCACGCCGGCGTCGGCGCCCAGCTGCGCGGGCACCACCTGCGGCACGGGGTGGTAGGTCAGCTGCCGGGCCGCGGCGGCCCGCAGCGGCACGAAGAGGTCGTCGCCGGCGCGGACGATGCCGCCGCCCACGACGACGAGGGGCAGCGCGAGCACGCGGACGAGGTCGGCGACCAGCCCGCCGAGCCGCTCGACGCCGTGGTCCCAGACCTGGCGCGCGACGTCGTCGCCCGCCTGGGCGCGCCGCAGCACCTCGGCGGACCCCCGCACCTCGGCGGTGGTCGCGCCGGTGCGCTCGCGGTAGTGGCGGGCGATGCCCGCGGCGGAGGCGTCCGTCTCGGGGCAGCCGCGCCCGCCGCAGGCGCACGGGGTGCCGCCCTGCGGGCCGCCGTGCCCGACCTCGCCCGCGTAGCCGCCGCCGGTGTAGGGCTCCCCGCGCAGCACCAGGGCCGCGGCGATCCCCGTCCCGACGGACAGGTAGGCGTGGTCGGGGGCGCCGCGGGACGCGCCCGCGCGCCACTCGGCGAGGGCGCCCGCGCGCACGTCGTGCCCGAAGCCGACCGGCAGCCCGGTGGCCTCCGAGACCAGGTCGCGGATCGGGAGGTCGACCCAGCCGAGGTTCTCCGCCTGCAGCACCAGCCCGCCCTCGTCGTCCACCGCGCCGGGGACGGCGAGGCCGGCGGCCGCGACCGTGCGCCCGGCGGGGGCGAGGTCGCGCAGGTCGCCGATGACGTCGAGAATCGAGCGGACCACCGCGTCCGGCCCCTCGTCCGCGCGCGTGGGGACGGTGCGCTGCTCGAGGACGCCGTCCCGGCCCGCGAGGACCGCCTTGACGTCCGTGCCGCCGACGTCGAGCGCGACGACGAGCGGGCCCGGTGCCGCGCCGGTCATGACGCCGCGGGGTCCAGGACGACCGAGCGGGTGAGGTTGCGCGGGGCGTCCGGGTCGAGGCCCTGGTGCTCGGCGTTGGCGACGGCGAGGCGCTGCAGGCGCACCAGGGCGACCTGCGGGTCCTCGTCCAGGCGGACGGCGAGCGCCCCGGTGCGGGCGACGTCGTCGGCCAGGCCGGGCACCTCCTCGCCGAGGAGGAAGACGACGCTGGTGTCGTCCGCGACGGAGATCGGCCCGTGGCGGTAGTCCATCGACGGGTAGGACTCGGCCCAGGCGAGCGACGCCTCGCGCATCTTCAGCGCGGCCTCGTTGGCGATGCCGACGGCGGGCCCGCGGCCGAGGAACACGTACTGGCGACGGCCCACCCAGGTCTCGGGCAGCGGCTCGGCGACGGCGGGCTCGGCCGCGTCGGCGAGGGCCTCGAGGTCGTCGCCGAGGCCGGCGCGCAGCAGGCCGAGGGCGGACGTGGCGAACCGCGTCTGCACGACGGAGGTCTCGTCGGCGAAGTCGAGGACGACGGCGTGGTCGGCCTCGGTGACGGCGGGGGAGTCGGGGTCGCCGACGATCGCGAGGGTGGGCTGCGTGCCGCGGACGCGGGCGAGGAGCTCGCGGATCTCGGTGGTGGTGCCCGAGCGGGTGACCGCCACGACGAGGTCGTAGCGGCGCCCGGCGGGGAACTCGCTGCCGGCGAAGGCGTCGGTCTCCCCGAGGCCGAGCTCCTCGCGCCGCGCGGCGTAGGCCTGCGCGACGAACCACGAGGTGCCGCAGCCGACGACGGCGACCCGGGCGCCGGCGGCGGGCAGCAGGTCGGCGCGCTCGCGGGCGACGGCCGCCGTGCGCCGCCAGGTCTCCGGCTGGCTCGCGATCTCGGCGGTGACGTGGAATCCGGTCATGTCCCTGGTCCTCCTGGTGATTGCTTGAACGTGATCAAGTCTGCCATGAAACGCGCAGCAATGGTCGCATCGGCCCGGGGTGAACCGGCGAGCCGGATGGCCGCCGTGCGCAGCCGATGCGTCGATCTCGTGCGCGTGACCTCCCAGGGTGCGGTCCCGGGCCCAGGACGCGCGATACTGGCACCGTGACTGCAGTGAACCTCGGCATGCCGACCCCGCCCGCACCCACGCTGGCCCCTCGCCGGAAGTCCCGCAAGATCCAGGTGGGCAAGGTGGCCGTCGGCGGGGACGCGCCGATCAGCATCCAGTCGATGACCACCACCCCGACCACGGACATCAACGCGACCCTCCAGCAGATCGCCGAGCTGACCGCCGCGGGCTGCGACATCGTCCGCGTCGCCGTTCCGACCATCGACGACGCCGAGGCGCTGCCCGCCATCGCGACGAAGTCCCAGATCCCCGTCATCGCGGACATCCACTTCCAGCCCAAGTACGTGTTCGCCGCGATCGACGCCGGCTGCGCCGCCGTCCGCGTGAACCCGGGCAACATCCGCAAGTTCGACGACCAGGTCAAGGAGATCGCCAAGGCGGCCTCCGACGCCGGGGTCTCGCTGCGGATCGGCGTCAACGCCGGCTCCCTCGACAAGCGCCTGCTGGAGAAGTACGGCAAGCCCACCGCGGAGGCCCTCGTGGAGTCCGCCGTGTGGGAGGCGTCGCTGTTCGAGGAGCACGGCTTCCACGACTTCAAGATCTCCGTGAAGCACAACGACCCCGTGGTCATGGTGCGCGCGTACGAGCTGCTCGCCCAGCGCGGCGACTGGCCGCTGCACCTCGGTGTCACCGAGGCCGGCCCCGCGTTCCAGGGCACGATCAAGTCGGCCACCGCGTTCGGTGCCCTGCTGAGCCAGGGCATCGGCGACACGATCCGCGTCTCCCTGTCGGCCCCGCCGGTCGAGGAGGTCAAGGTCGGCACGCAGATCCTGCAGGCGCTCAACCTGCGCCCCCGCAAGCTCGAGATCGTCTCGTGCCCGTCGTGCGGCCGCGCCCAGGTGGACGTCTACACGCTCGCCGAGAAGGTCACGGCCGGCCTCGAGGGCATGACCGTCCCGCTGCGCGTCGCGGTCATGGGCTGCGTCGTCAACGGCCCGGGCGAGGCCCGCGAGGCCGACCTCGGCGTCGCGTCCGGCAACGGCAAGGGCCAGATCTTCGTCAAGGGCGAGGTCATCAAGACCGTGCCGGAGGCGATGATCGTCGAGACGCTGATCGAGGAGGCCATGCGCATCGCCGAGTCGATGCCCGCCCCCGAGAACGACGCGCAGGCCGGCGCTCCCGTGGTCTCGGTGGGCTGACGGCGCCGCGTCGGGCACGATGACGGTGGGGCCCAGGGCGGCGAAGGGGGCGTGATGGGCGGCTGGCGACCGGCGGTGCGCCCGCGCGGCGGGTCCGCGCGGGGGCTCGACGCGCGCCGCCCGCGCGCCCGTGTGCTCGGCCAGGAGGACCTCGTCGAGGCGCGCGCCCTGTGCGCCCTCGACCCGGTGACCTCGGTGCTCGCGGCCGCGCGGCTCGAGGCGGCCGCCCTCGCCGGCCTCGCCGCCGCCGGCGGGCAGGTCTGGGGCTTCCCCGCGTCCGGCCCGCTCGCCGCGGTCTGCTGGTCCGGCGCCAACCTCGTGCCCGTGCTGTCCCCGGGCCTCACCGGTCAGGACGCCGACGACGCGGTCGCCGCGTTCGCCGCGCTCGCCAGGGCGCAGGGCCGCCGGTCGTCGTCGATCGTGGGGGAGCGCACCGCCGCGCTGGCCCTGTGGGAGCTGCTCGCCCCGCACTGGCCCCGGGCGCGGGAGGTCCGCGCGGACCAGCCGTCGCTGGCCATCGCCCGCGACCCCGACGTCGAGCCCGACCCGGCCGTGCGGCGGTCCACCCTCGAGGAGGTGGACGTCGTGCTCCCCGCCTGCGTGCGGATGTTCGCCGAGGAGGTCGGGTACGTGCCCGCCGCCTCCCCCGGCAGCGCCTACGCGCTGCGGGTGCGCTCCCTGGTCGCCGAGGGGCGCTCGTTCGTGCGCGTGGACCCCGACGACCCGCCGGGCGTCGTCGCCTTCAAGGCGGAGCTCGGTGCCGTCGCGGGCGGCGTGGCCCAGGTCCAGGGCGTCTGGGTGGACCCCGTGCGTCGCGGCCAGGGGCTCGCGGCCCCCGGCATGGCGGCCGTCGTCGTGACGACGCGGCGCGAGGTCGCCCCCGTCGTCTCGCTGTACGTCAACGCGTTCAACGCCGCCGCGCTCGCCACCTACCGCCGCGTGGGCTTCGAGCAGGTCGGGACCTTCACGACCGTCCTCTTCTGAGGCGCTGCGGGTCGGCGACGGGGTCGTCGTCCGCCGCGTGGGCAGCGGTCGCGCCCCTGCTCACGGCGCCAGGCGGCCGCACAGGCCGGTGATCGGTCGTGATCGGTTGGGCCGGAAATAAGTCATCCATGGTCTTGACAGCGATGTGGCGCGCCTCCAGAATGACGAAACTGCTTTCGCAACGGTGATGAAAGCTACTTCGAAATTGGGGTCAAGGATGTCTGCCATCGACGTGAAGCTCGTGGCCCAGTGCCTGGCGAGCCTGCGGGACCAGGGCCGGGTGACGATCTCGGACCTGGCCGAGCGCACCGGCCTGTCGCGCCCGACCGTCACGGCGGCGCTGGGCGAGCTCATGGAGTCCGGGCTGGCCGTCGAGCACGAGGCGCGGGCGGCGTCGGGCCGCCCGGCCCGCACCTACTCGCCGGTCGCCGGATCGCCGGTGGTCGTGGGCGTCGACCTGACCCGCAGCGCCGTCCGCATCGTCGTCGCCGACCGGACCGGGCGCGTGCTGGGCCGCCAGGACGCCGAGATCGCGCCGCCGACCACGGCCCAGCCCTCCCTCGCCCCCGTCCGCGCCCTGCTGCAGCAGACCCTGGAGCGCGCCGGCCACCGGCCGTCGAACGTCGCGGCGATCGGGGTCGCGGTCGCCGGCCTGATCGACGAGGACGGCATCCTCGTCTCGGCCCCGCAGATCACCGCGTGGAACGGCCGGGACGTCGCGGCGATGTTCACCGAGTCCTTCGGGGCGCCGGTCGTCGTCGACAACGACCTGTCGCTCGCCGCCGAGGCCGAGTCCCGCGGCGGCGCGCTCGCCGACGCCGAGACGGGCGTCTACGCGCTCACCTGGCACCACGTCTCGGCGCGGGTCACCGCGGACGGCCACGTGCTCCGCGGCCGCCGCGGCCGGGCGGGGGAGGTCGGCCTGCTCCGCGCGTTCAGCGACGTCGAGGTGCCGCCCGGCACCCTGCTCGAGGCCGTCCCGCGGGTCGGCGCCCAGCTGCGCCGGCTGCGGGACGACCCCGCCGACCTGTCGGGGCTCGCGGCGCTGGAGTCGTTGAGCGCCGCGATGGCGCCGGCGCTCGCCGCGCTGCTCCTCACCGTCGACCCCGACGTCATCGTGCTGGGCGGCGAGCTCGGCGAGTTCGCCGACCTCGTGGCCGGGCCGCTCGCCGACGGCATCCGCACCGCCGTGACGGGCATCCAGGCCGGCCCGCGGCTCATCCGCGGCGGGGAGCTGGGCGCGGACGCCGCGGTCCTCGGCGCCCTCGGCCTGGCCTTCACCAAGCACTCCACCCGCATCTACGGGCTGCCGGACGTCCCGGCGCCCCTCGTCACCATCGATCCGGAGAACGAAGAGATGAGCACCGCACGCGTCCCCGAGACGACCCCCTTCCGAGCCGCCGCGATCGGCATCGGCGCCCGCGCCGGCGTCGCGCTGCACGTCAAGGAGGCAGGCGGCAGCGTCGTCGCCGCCGTGGACCCCGACCCGCGCACGCACGCCCGGGCCGCGCGCCTCTTCGGCGACGTGCCGGTGTTCGCGTCCGTGACGGAGCTGGTCGACTCGGGCATCGAGGTCGACGGCGCGTTCGTGACGACGCCCGACTTCACCCATGCCGACGTGTCCGTCGAGCTGCTCGAGGCGGGCATCGCCACCTACATCGAGAAGCCGCTGGCCATCTCCATCGAGGACGCCGACCGCATCCTCGAGGCGGGGCACCGCACCGGCACCAAGGTCTACGTGGGCCACAACATGCGCCACATGCAGGTCGTCCGGATGCTCAAGGACATCGTGGACCGGGGCGAGATCGGCGAGGTCAAGGCGATCTGGTGCCGTCACTTCGTCGGCCACGGCGGCGACTACTACTTCAAGGACTGGCACGCCGAGCGCGACAAGGCGATGAGCCTGCTGCTGCAGAAGGGCGCGCACGACATCGACGTCATGCACTGGATCGCCGGGACCTCCACCCGGTCGGTCGTCGGCGTCGGCGACCTCGCGGTCTACGACAAGGTCGACTCGCGCCGGGACAACTCCGACCGCCGCATGGGCGACTGGTTCTCCATGCAGAACTGGCCGCCGCTGGCGCAGCAGGACCTCAACCCCGTCATCGACGTCGAGGACATCTCGATGATCATGATGCGGACCGACTCGGGCGTGCTCATGAGCTACCAGCAGTGCCACTTCACCCCGGACTACTGGCGCAACTACACGGTGATCGGCACCGAGGGGCGCATCGAGAACTTCGACGACGACGCCGGCGGCGAGATCCGGGTGTGGAACGCCCGCAGCGACTACCTCGAGAAGGGGCACGTGCGCTACCCGATCGAGGACGGCGGCGACGGCGGGCACGGCGGCGCCGACCCGCTCACGGTCGCCGAGTTCGTCGACTTCGTGCGGCGCGGCACCCCCACCGACACGAGCCCCGTCGCGGCGCGCGACGCGGTCGCGGCGGGGATCGGCGGCGCGCTGTCGATCCGCTCGGCGTCCACGCCCTTCGAGATCCCGCGGCTCCCCGACGAGCTGCTCGACTACTACGCCGCGCACCAGCCGGTCCGCCGCTGATGCTCCGGTACGCGCTGCGGCGCATCCTGATGATGGTCCCGACCCTCATCGGCTCGACGTTGCTCGTCTACCTGCTGGTGTTCCTCATCCCGGGCGACCCCGTCACCCGGCTGGCCGGCGGGGAGAAGCGGCTCTCGGACTCGACGATCGCGGCGATCCGGGACCAGTACAACCTCGACGACCCGTTCTTCGTGCAGTACGCGAAGTACCTGTGGGGCGTGCTGCACGGCAACTTCGGCCACGACTTCAACGGCAACTCCGTGTCCACCCTGATCGCGACCGCGCTGCCCTACACGTTGGTGCTGGCGCTGACGGCGTTCCTGCTGAAGCTCGCCATCGGCGTGTGCCTCGGGGTCTGGGCGGGGCTGCGCCAGGGGAGGCTGCCGGACAAGTTCAACCTGTTCTTCACGATCTTCTTCCTGGCGGTGCCCGGCTTCATCATCGCGTACTTCTCGCAGTACGTGTTCGGCATCAAGCTGCACTGGTTGCCGATCTCCGGGGTCCAGGCGGGGTTCCCGCTGGCGTTCGTCATGCCGGCGCTCGTGCTGGCGCTCGAGACCGCGTCGCCGCTGGCGAGGCTGAGCCGCACCAGCCTCGTCGACACCATGCGGTCGGACTACATCGTCACCGCGACGGCCAAGGGGCTTCCCCCGCGCCGGATCATGTGGGTCCACGCGCTGCGCAACGCCTTCATGCCGGTGGTGACGTACCTCGGGCTGAGCATGGCGGCGCTGCTGGGCGGCTCGGTGCTCATCGAGACGATCTTCAACCTGCCCGGCCTGGGCGGCACGCTCGCCCGCGCGATCGACACGCAGAACGGGCCGGTCGTCGTCGGCGTCTCGGTGTTCCTCCTGCTGTTCTACCTGGTCGCGGCCCTCGTCGTGGACCTCCTCTACCCGATCATCGACCCGAGGGTGCGCCATGCCTGAGTCCACCGTCGCGCCGCCGGCGGCCACCTCCCGCCGGGGGCGCCCGCGCAGCGGCCTGCGCAGCCTCTGGAAGAGCCCGTGGTTCGACCTCGCGGTCCTCATCATCGCCGTCGTCACGCTCATGGCGCTGTTCCCGACGCTGTTCACGCAGCTCGACCCGCGCGACTGCGACCTGTCCCAGTCGCGGCTGGGGCCGGCGCCCGGGCACCCGATGGGCTTCGACATCCAGGGCTGCGACTACTGGTCGAACATCGTCTACGGCGCGCGCACCTCGCTCGAGGTCGGCGTCTACACCGCGGCGATCTCGTTCGTCATCGCGCTCGTCGCCGGCTCGCTCGCCGGCTACTTCGGCGGGGTCGTGGACTCGGTCATCTCGTGGACGTCGAACGTGGTGCTCGGCATCCCGGTCGGCATCGCCAGCCTGGTGATTCTGTACCAGTTCCGCTCCCGCACGGTGTGGACGATCGTCCTCGTCCTCGTCCTGTTCAGCTGGGCCGCGACCATGCGCTACATGCGCAGCTCCGTCATGCAGGTGCGGAACCTGGAGTTCATCCAGGCCGCCCGCGGCCTGGGCGTCGGGCCCTGGCGCATCCTCGCCTCCCACGTGGTCCCCAACGCCGTCACGCCGCTGATCGTCATGACGACGCTGTCGGTCGGCGCCGGCATGGCCGCCGAGGCGGGCTTCTCGATCCTCGGCGTCGGGCTCAAGCTGCCCGCGTTCTCCTGGGGCATCCAGATCGCCCTGGCGAGCCAGGACGGCAACTGGCAGATCGCGCCGCTGCTGATGTTCTTCCCCGCGCTGATGCTCGGGCTCACCACGCTCGCCTTCGTCGTGCTCGGCGAGAGCCTGCGCGACGCCCTCGACCCGAAGGCCCGCCGATGACCGCGCTCCTCGACGTCCAGCACCTCTCCCTCGAGTTCCGCTCGCCGGGCAGCCCGCCCATCGCCGCGCTGCAGGACGTGAGCTTCACGCTCGACCGCGGCGAGACGCTCGCCGTCCTCGGCGAGTCCGGCTCCGGCAAGAGCATCACCGCCAAGGCGATCATGGGCATCCTGCCCCGGCCCGCGTCGCGCATCACGGGCGGCCGGATCCTGTTCGACGGCGACGACCTGCTCACCCTGCCGCCCGCGGGGCTGCGCAAGGTGCAGGGCGCCCGCATCGCGATGGTGTTCCAGGACGCGCTGAGCGCCCTCAACCCGGTGCAGACGGTGGCCACGCAGATCGCCGAGCTGTACCGCGTGCACCGGGGGATGGGGAAGAAGCAGGCGCACGACGCCGCGGTCGAGATGATGCGCGCGGTGCGGATCCCCGACGCGGCGAAGCGCGCCGGCGACTACCCGTTCCAGTTCTCCGGCGGGATGCGCCAGCGCATCATGATCGCGATGGCGCTCGCGCTGGACCCGGACGTCCTCATCGCGGACGAGCCGACCACGGCGCTCGACGCGACCGTGCAGGCGCAGATCCTGGAGCTGCTGGCCGAGATCACCGAGCAGCGGAAGATGGCGCTGCTGATGATCACCCACGACCTCGGCGTCGCCGGTCAGCTCGCCGATCGGGCGCTGGTCATGTACGCGGGCAGGGTCGCCGAGTCGGGCCCGATCGGCAGCATGTTCGACCACCCCGCGCACCCGTACACCCAGGGGCTGCTCGGCTCGATCCCCGGGGCGGCGCACCGCGGCGGCGACCTGCCGACGATCCCGGGCCTGCCGCCGGACATCGCGCGCCGGCCGCCCGGCTGCAGCTTCAACCCGCGCTGCGGGTACGCGACCGACGAGTGCCGCACGGCGCTGCCGCCCCTGGACACGTTCGTCGAGGACCGCGCCGCCGCCTGCCACCACAAGGAGGAGGTGCTGGCCGGTGCCGCTGTTGGAGCTTGAGTCGGTACGCCGCTACTACAAGCAGAAGCACACGATGTTCTCGCGCGGGGCGCACGGGCAGGTCCGGGCCGTCGACGGCGTGGACCTCTCGGTGGCCGAGGGCGAGACGGTGGGCCTGGTCGGCGAGTCCGGCTGCGGCAAGTCCACGCTCGCGCGCATCATCTGCGGCCTGGAGGCGCCCAGCGAGGGAGTCGTGCGCTGGAACGGCGCGGACGTCGGTGCGATGTCGCACGCCGACCGCAAGACGCTGCTGCACCGCGAGGTGCAGATGGTGTTCCAGGACCCGCACGCCTCGCTCGACCCGCGCCGCTCGGTCGGGCAGTCCGTCGCGGAAGGCACCACGACGCACCGGCTCCTGCCGGCGTCGCAGGTCGAGGACCGGGTGGGCGAGCTGCTCACCCAGGTCGGCCTGAACCCCGAGCACGCCCACCGCTACCCGCACGAGTTCTCCGGCGGGCAGCTGCAGCGGATCGGCATCGCCCGGGCGCTCGCCGTCGAGCCGAGGCTGCTGGTCTGCGACGAGCCGGTCTCCGCGCTCGACATCTCGGTGCGCGCGCAGGTGCTCAACCTGCTCAACCGCCTCAAGCGCGAGCTCGGCCTGTCGATCGTCTTCATCGCGCACGACCTCGACGTCGTCCAGCACATGTCCGACCGCATCGTGACGATGTACCTCGGCAAGGTCGTCGAGCAGGGCGGCTGCGACGACGTGTACGGCGCCACCGCGCACCCGTACACCCGCGCGCTGCTGTCGGCGATCCCGCGCAAGCTCGCGCCCGGCGAGCACCTCGAGCGGGTGGTGCTCGAGGGCGACCCGCCGTCGCCGATCGACCCGCCGCCCGGCTGCCCGTTCCACACCCGCTGCTACGCGGCGGTCGAGCGGTGCGCCACCGACGTGCCCGCCCTGGCGCCCGTCCCCGGCGGCCGCCCGGACCACCACGCCTCCTGCCACCTCGCCGAGCAGATCACCCGGTCGCGCGTCGGCATGGTCTCCACGCTCTCCTCCCCTCTCACCCTGTCCGAAAGGAACCACTGATGAACCGTAGGAGCAGCCGCATCGCGGTCGGCATCGTCGCCGCCGCTGCGTGCACCTCGATGCTGTCCGGCTGTCTCGGCGAGCCCGGGGGCGGCAGCGACGCCGCCGACGGCTCGACGTCGATCGTCGCCGTCAACAACGGCGAGATCGGCCGGATCACCGGCGCCCAGAACCCCGGCAGCCAGATCGCCATGGCGCTCTGCGAGCCGCTGACCGGCATCGAGGAGGACGGCGCGGTCTTCATGCGTGGTGCCGAGTCGCTCGAGAGCGACGACCAGGTCACGTGGACGGTGAAGGTCGCCGACGGCCACACCTTCTCGGACGGCACCCCGATCACGGCGAAGACGTACGTCGACACGTTCAACTTCGTCGGCGCCGGCGTCAACGCGATGCCCTCGAACTACGCGTACGGGCCGATCAAGGGCTACGACGAGCTGAACCCCGCCGAGGGCAAGGCGACCGCGACGGAGTTCTCGGGCATCACGCTCGTCGACGACAGCACCTTCACGATCGAGACGAAGGCGCCCAACAACGACGTGCCGTACATCCTGTCGCAGCTGGCCTTCTGCCCGATGCCGGAGAGCGCGTTCGCCGACCCGCTGGCCTACGACAAGAAGCCGGTCGGCAACGGGGTCTACACGCTGGAGAAGCTCGACCCGCAGGTCGAGGCCGTGCTGAAGAAGGACCCGAAGTACCAGGGCTGGGTGCCCGACGGCGCGGCGGACCAGATCACCTTCCGCGTCTACACCGACACCAACACGGCCTACCAGGACGTGGTCGCGGGCAACGCCGACGTGCTCCGCGACCTGCCGCCCGGCCTCATCGCCCAGGGGCGCAACGCGCTGGGGGACAAGGGGCTCACGGCGATCGACCGCAACGCCCTGGCCGCCTACTTCGCGTGGCCCACGTACCTCGACGAGAAGTTCCCGATCGAGGTCCGCCAGGCGTTCTCGATGATCGTGGACCGCGAGACCATCTCGAAGGACCTGTTCAAGGGCGCGACCCTCCCGTGGGGGTCGCTCATGCCGAACTCGGTGGACGCCTTCCGCGAGGACGCCTGCGGCCGGTACTGCACGTTCGACCCGGACGCCGCCAAGACCCTGATCGAGAAGTCGGGCTTCACCGGCACCATCCCGCTGAACTACTCGTCGGAGAGCACCACCGACGCGGCGACGGCCCTCGCCATCTCCAACTCCGCCAAGGAGATCGGCCTCGTCGTCGAGCCCAAGCCGGTGCCCGCCGCGGCCCTGTCGGAGACGGTGAACTCCTACGAGCTGGACGGCCCGATCATCCAGCTGTGGGGCTCGTCGTTCCCCGCGGCGTCGGAGTGGGTGGCGTCGGTGTACATCGACGCGAACTACCGCCTCAAGTACTCCGACCCTCAGGGCGAGGCCGCCGTGGCCGCGGCGCTCGCGGCACCGACGCCGGACGAGGCGATCGCGCAGTGGCAGAAGGCCGAGGACAGGATCCTCGCCGACCAGGTGCTGCAGCCGCTGTACCAGCAGGTCCGCTACATCGCGCACACGCCGTGCGTGGTCCCGCACGCCGCGGGCGGCGACCAGCAGATCTACCGCACCGAGGTCACCTGCTCCTGAGCGGACGGCCCGGGAGGGGTCGGACGGGCGCCGCCCGTCCGACCACTCCCGGCGGTGCGACGCCCCCGCGAGTTGCCGTCGGGGGTCCGAATCGTGAGACAGTTCCCGCGGTGACGGTGCGCGCGAGGGTGCGTGCGGCCGGGGGACGACGGGTGTCAAGGAGAGCTGAGTGAAGGCGCTGTTCAAGCCGGGCCCCGGGCCCGGCCTCGAGCTGGTGGACCGGCCGGAGCCGGAGGCCGGGATCGGGGACGTGAAGATCCGCGTGCTGCGCACCGGGATCTGCGGCACCGACCTGCACATCGAGCGGTGGGACGACTGGGCCGCGTCCACGATCAAGACGCCGCTGGTGCCCGGGCACGAGTTCGTCGGCGAGGTCGTGGAGGTCGGCGAGCTGGTGCACGACGTCGCGGTGGGCGACATCGTGTCCGGGGAGGGCCACATCGTGTGCGGCACGTGCCGCAACTGCCGGGCGGGCCGCCGCCAGATGTGCATCCGCACGCAGGGCCTGGGCCTGCACCGCGACGGCGCGTTCGCCGAGTACGTGGTGCTGCCCGCGACCAACGTGTGGGTGCACCACGCGGGCGTCGACCTCGACGTCGCCGCGATCTTCGACCCCCTGGGCAACGCGGTGCACACGGCGCTCGCGTTCCCCGTGATCGGCGAGGACGTGCTCGTCTCCGGCTGCGGGCCGATCGGCCTCATGGCGATCGCCGTCGCGCGGCACGCGGGCGCGCACCTGGTCGTGGGCACCGACGTGAGCCCGGCGCGCCTGGAGATGGCGCGGGCGATGGGTGCGGACGCGGCGCTCGACGTGCGCACCGCGCGCGTGGCCGACGCGCAGCGCGAGCTGGGGCTGCGCGAGGGCTTCGACGTCGGCTTCGAGATGAGCGGCGCGCCGAGCGCGCTGCCCGAGATGATCGAGAACATGAACCACGGCGGCCGGATCGCGATGCTCGGCCTCCCGGCCGGGCCGATCGCCGTCGACTGGGGCACGGTGGTGACGCACATGCTCACGCTCAAGGGCATCTACGGCCGCGAGATGTTCGAGACGTGGCAGGCGATGGACGCGATGCTGCGCACCAGCGAGACGCTGCGCACGGCGATCGCGTCGGTCGTCACGGACCGGCTCCCCGCGAGCCGGTGGCACGAGGGCTTCGAGGCCGCGGCCTCGGCGCACGGCGGCAAGGTGGTACTGGACTGGACGGAGTGGTGATGTACGGGACGTTCCGGGAGCACGTGGCGGGCGAGCTCGCCGAGATCGAGGCCGCGGGCCTGACGAAGCACGAGCGCGGCATCGCGGGCCCGCAGGGCGCCCGCATCCGCGCCGACGGCGCCGAGCTGCTCAACTTCTGCGCCAACAACTACCTCGGCCTCGCGGACGACCCGCGCATCCTCGCGTCGGCGCGCGACGCCCTCGACACCTGGGGGTACGGCCTGGCCAGCGTGCGGTTCATCTGCGGCACGCAGGACCAGCACCGGACGCTGGAGCGGCGCCTCGCCGGCTTCCTGGAGACGGACGACGCCATCCTGTTCTCGTCGTGCTTCGACGCGAACGGCGGCGTCTTCGAGACGCTGTTCGGCGCCGAGGACGCGATCGTGTCGGACGCGCTCAACCACGCGTCCCTCATCGACGGCATCCGGCTGTCGAAGGCGGCCCGCTTCCGGTACCGCAACCGCGACATGGCCGACCTCGAGGACCAGCTGCGCGCGGCCCGTGACGGCGGCGCCCGGCACGTCGTGATCGTCACCGACGGTGTCTTCTCGATGGACGGCTACCTCGCCCCGCTGCGGGAGATCTGCGACCTCGCCGACCGCTACTCCGCGCTGGTGCTGGTCGACGACTCGCACGCCGTCGGGTTCATGGGTGAGCACGGCCGGGGCACCCCCGAGCTGTGCGGGGTGGCGGACCGCGTCGACATCCTCACCGGCACGTTCGGCAAGGCCCTCGGCGGCGCGTCCGGCGGCTACGTCGCCGCGCACGCCGAGATCGTCGACCTGCTGCGCCAGCGCGCCCGCCCGTACCTGTTCTCCAACACGCTGGCGCCGATGATCGTGGCGGGCACCCTCACGGCGCTCGACCTCGTGGAGACCGCCGGCGACCTGCGCGCGAACCTCACCAGGAACGCGGAGCTCTTCCGCCGCCTCATGACCGAGGCGGGCTTCGACCTGCTGCCCGGCGAGCACCCGATCGTCCCGGTGATGTTCGGCGACGCCGTCCTGGCCGCCCGGGTCGCCGCGGCGATGGGGGAGCGCGGCGTGTACGTCACGGCGTTCAGCTTCCCCGTGGTGCCCCGCGGCGAGGCGCGCATCCGCGTGCAGCTGTCCGCCGCGCACACGCCCGAGCAGGTGCGCGCGTGCGTCGACGCCTTCGTCGCGTCGCGGGAGGCCGTCGCGGCGGGCTGACGGCGGCCGGTGGGCAGGGCCGCCAGGCGGGGCTACTTGAGCAGCTTCGACATCCGCCGGTCGGCGAGCACCTGCCCGCCGGTCTGGCAGGTGGCGCAGTACTGGAGCGACCGGTCGGCGAAGCTCACCTCGCGCACGACGTCGCCGCAGACCGGGCACGCCTCGCCCGTGCGGCCGTGCACGCGCATGCCCGCACGCTTGGCGTCCTTGAGCTCCTTGGCGGGCTTGCCCGCCGACGCGGCGACGGCGTCGCGCACGGTCGTGACGACGGCGTCGTGCAGGGCGGCGACCTCGTCCTCGGTGAACGACCGCGTCAGCTTGAACGGCGACGTCCGCGCCACGTGCAGGATCTCGTCGGAGTAGGCGTTGCCGATGCCGGCGATCGCCCGCTGGTCGCGCAGCAGGCCCTTGACCTGCTGGTTCCGCTCGCGCATGAGCGCGGCGAGCACGGCCACGGTGAAGTCCGGCGACAGCGGGTCGACGCCGAGCGTCGCGACCTGCTCCACCTCCTGCGGGTCGCGGACCACGTGGACGGCGAGCCGCTTGCGGGTGCCCGCCTCGGTGAGGTCGAAGCCCGCGCCGTCGTCGAGGCGCACCCGCAGCGCCAGGGCGGGCCCGCGGGAGGAGCCGCCCATGCGGGGGCGCACCGGCGCCGTCGGCGCCTGGTCGGACCAGCGCACCCACCCGCCGCGCGACAGGTGGAACAGCAGGTGGATCGCGCCGTCGTCGCCCGCCGCGGTGAGGTCGACCCACTTGCCGTGGCGGGTGACGCCCGCGACCTCGCGCCCGACGAGCGCGCTCACGGGCGGGTCGAAGGTCTTCAGCGCGGCGATCGCGGCGACGTCGGCGGCGACGATCCGCCGGCCGGACGTCCGGGCGTCGAGGAACCCCGCCAGCGCCTGCACCTCGGGAAGCTCGGGCATGCCGCCATGCTGCCAGCACGGCGCGACCGCGACCAGAGATGTGACCAGAGGTGCGGCCGGACGTGCGGCGGAGGCACCGGCCGGGGGAGGCCCGCCGCGCCGTTAGGCTGGCCCCCATGTCGATCGTGTCCGCCCGCCAACCCCAGGGCGACCTGCTCCGCCTGTCCCAGCTCTTCGTCCGCACCCTGCGCGAGGACCCGGCCGACGCCGAGGTCGCGAGCCACCGGCTGCTCGTGCGCGCCGGCTACATCCGCCGCGCCGCCCCCGGCATCTACACGTGGCTCCCGCTCGGCCTCCGCGTGCTGGCGAAGGTCGAGGCCGTCGTCCGCGAGGAGATGGACGCGATCGGAGCGCAGGAGGTGCACTTCCCGGCGCTGCTGCCGCGCGAGCCGTACGAGGCCACCGGGCGCTGGACCGAGTACGGCCCCAACATCTTCCGCCTGAAGGACCGCAAGGAGGCCGACTACCTCCTCGCGCCCACGCACGAGGAGATGTTCACCCTGCTGGTCAAGGACCTGTACTCCTCGTACAAGGACCTGCCCCTGGCGCTGTACCAGGTCCAGACGAAGTACCGCGACGAGGCGCGCCCCCGGGCCGGCCTCATCCGCGGGCGCGAGTTCATCATGAAGGACTCGTACTCGTTCGACGTCGACGACGCCGGGCTCGACGCGAGCTACGCCCGGCACCGTGCCGCCTACCAGCGGATGTTCGACCGGTTCGGCTTCGAGTACGTGATCGTCTCGGCGCACGCCGGCGCGATGGGAGGCTCCAAGTCGGAGGAGTTCCTCGCCAAGTCGCCGATCGGCGAGGACACCTACGTGGAGTGCGCCGCCTGCGGGTACGCCGCCAACGTCGAGGCCGCGCACGCCCCCGTCCCCGACCCGGTGCCGTGGGACGACGCCCCGGCCGCCCACGCCGAGGACACCCCCGACACGCCGACCATCGAGTCCCTCGTCGGCGTCCTCAACGAGCGCTTCGGCCGCGACGACCGGCCGTGGCAGGCGGGCGACACGCTGAAGAACGTGCTGTTCCGGCTGCAGCACCCGGACGGCAGCGTCGAGGCCGTCGCCATCGGCGTCCCCGGCGACCGCGAGGTGGACGTCAAGCGGATGGAGGCCGCCTTCTACCCGGCGGAGTTCACCCCGTTCGGCGAGGAGGACTTCGCCGCCCGCCCGGAGCTGGTCAAGGGCTACATCGGGCCCGGGGCCCTCGGCGAGGAGAGCCCGTCGAAGGTCCGCTACCTCCTGGACCCGCGTGTCGTCGCCGGCACGCGCTGGGTCACCGGCGCGAACGAGCCCGGCAAGCACGTCATCGACCTCGTCGCGGGCCGGGACTTCACGGCGGACGGCACGATCGAGGTGGCGGAGGTCCGGCCCGGCGACCCCTGCCCGAACGGCGACGGGACCCTCGAGACGGCGCGCGGCATCGAGATGGGCCACGTGTTCCAGCTCGGCCGCAAGTTCGCCGAGGCGCTCGACCTCAAGGTGCTGGACGAGAACGGCAAGGCCGTCACCGTGACCATGGGGTCCTACGGCGTCGGCGTGACCCGCGCGGTCGCCGCGATCGCCGAGGGCAACCACGACGAGAAGGGCCTCGCCTGGCCGATCCAGGTGGCCCCGGCCCACGTGCACGTCGTCGCGACGGGCAAGGGCACCGAGGTGTTCGACGCCGCGGAGAAGCTCGCCACCGAGCTGTCCGACGCCGGCGTCGAGGTGATCTACGACGACCGCCCCAAGGTGTCGCCGGGCGTGAAGTTCGCCGACGCGGAGCTGTTCGGCGTCCCGCTGATCGTGGTGGTCGGCCGCGGGCTGGCCGACGGCCTCGTCGAGGTGCGCCCCCGCGCCGGTGCGTCGGAGCAGGTGGCCGTGGCGGACGCCGCGCAGGTCGTGACCGCGAAGGTCGCGGAGCTGCTCGACCGGTAGCCCGGGGCTCGCGGCCCGGGTCAGTCCCCGGCCTGCTCCGGCAGGCCGGGGAACGGCACGGGCGTCGCGCCCCAGTCGTCGAGCGCGACGGCCGAGTCGACCAGCAGGTCCACCAGCACGGAGCGCGTACCGGCGGTCGTGGTGCCGACGAGCGTCGCGTAGTCGGTGGCGAGGTCGTTCTCGAGGTCGAGCACCAGGCCCTTGTCGCCGAGGTCGGCGACCCGGGGGACGGCGTACGCGGCGCGGCGGGGGTCCTGCGCCGTCGCCTGGGTGCCGGCGACGGCGGCCCACCCGTCGGCGCGCTCGGCGTGCTGGGCCACGCGCTCCAGCAGCCGTTCGCGACGGTCGCCGGAGCCGATCGCCGCGCGCAGCTGCAGGGCGTAGCGCGTGGCGTCCTCGGACACCACCAGCGTGCTCAGGTCGTGCGCGGTGAGGCCCTCGGGCACGGTGGCGTCGCGGGTCTCCTCCTCCTGCTCCGCGGTGTCCCCGTCGTCCGAGCCGCTCGGGGAGGGGGAGCCCGACGCCTCCTCGGCCGCGCGTCCCGACCCGGTCGGGGCGGGGACCTCGGGCACGACGACGTCCGGCCCGTCGACGCGGGCCAGCGCCGCGAGCCGCTGGGCGGAGACCGTCTGCGCGGCCCCGACGGAGGCGACCAGCCGCGCCAGCGGGCCGTCGGTCGTGGTGCCGGCCGCGGTGCGCGAGCGCGCGGCGGCGTCCTCCAGCGCCTTGACCACGTCGGCGGGGTCGGCCTTGTCCCAGGCGGAGGACTGCGCACCGGTCGGCTCGCCGCTCGCGAGGCCGGACTCGTACTCGCCGCCCAGCGCCTCGGCCTGCGCGCGGGAGTCGGCCACGATCCGGGTGAGCTCGTCGACGAGGCGCTTCCGGTCGGCGGGCACCTCCTCGAGGGCGACCTCCGCGCCGTCGGCCACGAGCAGCGCGTCCGAGACGGCGGTGCGCCGCACCACCTCGTGGGCGTCGGGGACCGGCTCGGCGGCCGGCGGCGCCTCCAGCCGCACGCCGCACCCGGCCAGCAGGCCGACCAGCAGGACCGCCCCGGCGGCGGCCGCCCGGGGGCGGCGGCGGACGGCGACCCCGGCCTCGGCGGGGGCGGAAGGCCGGGCGGGGGCGGGCAGCGGTTCCATCGATGCCGATGATGCCACGCGCGCGGGGGCGTCGGTGTGACGTTCCTCCGTGCGGCCCGGCACGCCGCGCGGCGCGAACGGGGCCGGTCGTTCGTTACGCTGGACGCTGCACACAACGACACACCGGCCGCGGGACGTCCCGGCGCGGGAGCACACGGCAGAACGACGTGACCCACGGGAGGCAGCGATGGCAGCGCAGCACGGCCGTACGACGGCGGCCGGGTCGAAGGCCGAGGCGGTGCGGAGGGTCGTGACCCCCGCGGTCGAGGCGGCAGACCTGTACCTGGAGGACGTCGTCGTGACGCAGGCCGGCGCGAAGTCGGTCGTCCGCGTCACGGTGGACCTCCCCGAGGACGCGCTGGGCAGCCTCGACTCCGACACCCTCGGCGAGGTGGCTCGCGCGATCTCCGCGGCGCTGGACGCCGACGACGTCGTGCCGGGCGCGTACACGCTGGAGACCTCCACCCCCGGGACGTCGCGGCCGCTGACGGAGCTGCGCCACTTCAAGCGCGCCCGCGGCCGCCTCGTCACGCTCCGGCTGCGCGACGGCGGTACGGCGGAGGGCCGCCTGACCGGCGTCGAGGACGCGGGCGACGCCGGCGCGGACGGCGAGGCCGCCGACCGCGGAGCGTGGCTCGTCCTGGACGACGGCACCCGCCTGCCCGTCGCCGACGTGCGCAAGGGGAAGATCGAGGTCGAGCTCAAGCGTCTCGACGAGGACCAGACTGACGCGGGCGACGCCCCGCAGGACGACACCACGGGCGACGCCCGTCACGAGAAGGGCTGACGATGGACATCGACATGAGCACGCTCCGGCTGCTGGAGCGGGAGCGGGACATCAGTCTCGACGTCCTCGTGGCCGCGATCGAGCAGGCGCTGCTGTCGGCCTACCACCGCACGCCCGACGCCTACCAGCACGCGCGCGTCGAGGTGGACCGCAAGTCGGGCCACGTCACGGTGTGGGCGCGCGAGGAGATCCGCACGCCGGACCCCGAGGACCCCGACGCGCGGCCCACGATCGAGCTGGGCCCGGAGTTCGACCACACGCCGGCCGACTTCGGCCGCATCGCCACGGCCACCGCCCGCCAGGTCATCGTGCAGCGCCTGCGCGACGCCGAGGACGACCAGGTGCTCGGCATGTTCCGCGGCAAGGAGGGCGAGGTCCTCGCCGGCGTCATCCAGCAGGGCCGCGACCCGCGGGTCGTGCTCGTGGACGTCGGCGGCACCGAGGCCGTGCTGCCCCCGCACGAGCAGGTCCCGACCGAGGAGTACGTGCACGGCGAGCGCCTGCGCGCCTACGTCGTGGAGGTCTCCCGCGGGATGAAGGGCGCGCAGGTCGTGCTCAGCCGCACCCACCCGGGCCTCGTGCGCAAGCTCTTCGAGCTCGAGGTGCCGGAGATCGCGGACGGCGCGGTGGAGATCACCGCCATCGCCCGCGAGGCCGGGCACCGCTCCAAGGTCGCGGTGCGCTCCAAGGTGGCGGGGCTCAACGCCAAGGGCGCCTGCATCGGCCCGATGGGCGCGCGGGTGCGCGCCGTGATGGCGGAGCTGCACGGCGAGAAGATCGACATCGTCGACCACAGCGACGACCCGGCCCGCTTCGTGGCCAACGCGCTGTCGCCGGCGCGTGTGACCTCTGTCACCGTGGTCGACGCGGACGCCAAGGCCGCGCGCGCCGTCGTGCCGGACTACCAGCTGTCGCTCGCGATCGGCAAGGAGGGGCAGAACGCCCGTCTGGCCGCGAAGCTGACGGGCTGGCGGATCGACATCCGCTCCGACGAGGCCGCGGCCCCCGGCGAGGACGCGACCGGTGACGCCGCAGGTGGCGCCGCGGTCTCCCGCGGGGCCGAGGGCTGAGGCCGGTCACGGCACGTGGGCGGTCGCGCTAGACTGTCGGGGACCGGGCCACGCGCCCAGCCCTCGACCTCCCCACGGACCATCCCGGATCGCACCGGGCCGGTGCGCACGTGCGTCGGGTGCCGGGAGCGTGACCAGCGGTCCGCTCTCCTGCGGTTGGCGCTCGAGACGTCGGGACGCGAGGAACGCCTCGTGGCCGACGTGCGAGGGTGTCTTCCGGGGCGTGGCGCCTGGATCCATCCGACGTCCGCCTGCCTGGCGCTCGCCGAGCGTCGTCGGGCCGTGCCGCGCGCGCTGCGCGTCACGGGTCCCCTCGACCTCTCCGGCGTCCGGGATCATCTGGAGCAGCTGGAACGTTGAGTCCCTCCGGCACGCGCCGCCCCAGGCGGCCGGGCCGTCGCGACCGAGCACGCTCGGCCGCATCCATCGAAGTCGACAAGGAAGCGGGTCAGAAGCCGATGGGCACCCGATGAGTTCCGTGCGATGAGTACTCAGTACTAACGACGGTCCTCCCTGTCTCGCAGGAGGGCCGAGACAGGAGAGTTGTGGCGAAGATCCGCGTTCACGAGCTGGCCAAGCAGCTCGGGGTGGAGAGCAAGACCCTGCTCGCCGACCTGAAGTCGGCGGGCGAGTTCGTCCGGTCGGCGTCCTCGACGCTCGAGGCACCGGTCGAGCGAGCGATGCGCACCAAGTACAAGGACGCGGCCCCCGCGTCCTCGGGCGCGAAGGCCGCCGAGCCCCAGGCTGCGGCGCCGCGCGCCGAGCAGAAGGCCGCGCCGTCGAAGCCCGCCCCCAGGCCCGCCCCCAAGGCAGCCCCCGCGCCCGCAGCCGAGGCGCCCGCCGCCCCGGTGGCGGACGCAGCGCCCGCAGCGCCCGCCGCATCTGCGGCGCCCGCGGAGGAGGCCCCGGCGAAGCCCGCCGGCGCCCGTCCCGGCGCCCCGACGCCCGGCCCGCGCCCCGCGGCCCCCAAGCCGGCACCTGCCGCGCGCGAGCAGCGCGACGGCGGTCGTGACGGTGGCCGTGATGGTGGCCGTGACGGTGGCAAGGGCGGTCGCGCGCCCCGCCCGGGCAACAACCCGTTCGCCTCGAGCCAGGGCATGCCCCGTCAGGGGCAGCGCCCCGGCGGCGGCGGTGGCCCGCGCCCGGGCAACAACCCGTTCGCGTCCAGCCAGGGCATGCCCCGTCCCGGCCAGCGCCCCGACCGCGGCGGCGACGCCGCGGCGGCGGAGCGCTCGGGCGAGCGCCCGGGCGGTCCCCGTCCGGGTGGTCCCCGTCCGGGTGGCCCGCGTCCCGCGGCGCCGCGCCCCGGCGGCCCGCGCCCGAACCCCGGCATGATGCCGGGCAAGACCTCGATGCCGCGCCCCGGTGAGCGTCCGGCGCCCGCGGGCGGCGGCCGTGGCGGCGGCGGCCGTGGCGGCGGCCCCGGTGGTGCCGGTGGCGGCGGCGGCTTCCGTCCCGGTGGCGGTGGCGGCTTCGCCGGCCGTCCCGGCGGGCGCGGTGGCGCCGGTCGTGGCGCCACCCAGGGTGCGTTCGGCCGCGCAGGTGGCCGTCCCGTCCGTGGGCGGAAGTCGAAGCGGGCGAAGCGCCAGGAGTTCGAGCAGATGCAGGCGCCGTCGCTCGGCGGCGTGCAGGTGCCCCGCGGCAACGGCTCGACCGTCGTCCGCCTGCGGCACGGCTCGTCGCTGAACGACTTCGCGGACAAGATCGACGCGAACCCCGCCAGCCTGGTCACGGTGCTGTTCCACCTCGGTGAGATGGCCACCGCGACGCAGTCGCTCGACGAGGACACGTTCGGCACGCTCGCGAACGAGCTGGGCTACGTCATCGAGATGGTGTCGGCCGAGGAGGAGGACCGCGAGCTGCTCGGGGCCTTCGACATCGACCTCGACGCCGAGCTCGAGGGCGAGTCCGACGAGGACCTCGCGGCTCGTCCGCCCGTCGTCACCGTCATGGGCCACGTCGACCACGGCAAGACGCGTCTTCTCGACGCGATCCGCCAGACCGACGTCGTCTCCGGCGAGGCCGGCGGCATCACCCAGCACATCGGTGCGTACCAGGTGCGTCGTGAGCACGAGGGCGTCGACCGCCCGATCACCTTCATCGACACCCCGGGTCACGAGGCGTTCACCGCCATGCGTGCCCGTGGTGCCCAGGTGACGGACATCGCGATCCTCGTGGTCGCCGCCGACGACGGCGTCATGCCGCAGACGGTGGAGGCGCTCAACCACGCCCAGGCGGCCAACGTGCCGATCGTGGTCGCGGTGAACAAGGTGGACAAGGAGGGGGCCAACCCCGACAAGATCCGCCAGCAGCTCACCGAGTACAACCTGGTGGCCGAGGAGTACGGCGGCGACACGATGTTCGTCGACGTCTCCGCGAAGCAGAACCAGGGCATCGACCAGCTCCTCGAGGCCGTCCTCCTCACGGCGGACGCCTCCCTGGACCTGCGGGCGAACCCGGACAAGGACGCCCGAGGCGTGGCCATCGAGGCCAACCTCGACAAGGGCCGCGGCGCCGTCGCGACCGTCCTGGTCCAGTCGGGCACGCTGCAGGTGGGCGACGCGATCGTCGCGGGCACGGCCCACGGCCGCGTGCGCGCCATGTTCGACGAGCACGGCAACGCCGTGACCGAGGCGGGCCCGGCGCGTCCGGTCCTCGTGCTCGGCCTCGCGTCGGTGCCGAGCGCCGGCGACACCTTCCTGGTGGCGCCCGACGAGCGCACCGCGCGTCAGATCGCCGAGAAGCGTGAGGCCGCCGAGCGTGCCGCCCTCCTGGCCAAGCGCCGCAAGCGCATCAGCCTCGAGGACTTCACCAAGGCGCTCGAGCAGGGCAAGGTCGAGACCCTCAACCTGGTCCTCAAGGGCGACGTGTCCGGTGCCGTCGAGGCGCTGGAGGACGCGCTGCTCAAGATCGACGTCGGCGACGAGGTCGAGCTGCGCGTCATCCACCGCGGTGTCGGTGCGATCACGCAGAACGACGTCAACCTGGCCACGGTCGACAACGCGATCATCATCGGCTTCAACGTGAAGTTCGGTGAGCGCGTCGAGGACCTCGCGGAGCGCGAGGGCGTCGAGGTCAAGTTCTACTCGGTCATCTACCAGGCGATCGACGACGTCGAGGCTGCGCTCAAGGGCATGCTCAAGCCGGAGTACGAGGAGGCCCAGCTGGGCACCGCGGAGATCCGTCAGGTCTTCCGCTCCTCGAAGTTCGGCAACATCGCGGGTTCGATCGTCCGCTCCGGCACCATCCGCCGGAACACCAAGGCGCGCGTCCTGCGGAACGGCAAGATCGTCGGGGACGACCTGTCGATCGAGTCGCTGCGCCGCGAGAAGGACGACGTCACCGAGGTCCGCGAGGGCTTCGAGTGCGGTATCGGCCTGGGGTCGTTCAACGACGTCACCGAGGGTGACATCATCGAGACCTTCGAGATGCGCGAGAAGCCGCGCGCCTGACGGTCGCGCCGCAAGGTACAGCCCGACGGCGCCCCACCCGCCCCGCCTCGAGAACGAGCGGGTCGGGAGGGGCGCCGTCGGCGTCGAGAGAGGGAGACACACGTATGCCCGGTAAGGCCGACAGGCCCGAGAACCCGCGCGCCCGCAAGCTCGCGGACCGCATCAAGGAGATCGTCGCGCAGCTGCTCGACACCCGGATCAAGGACCCGCGCCTCGGGTTCGTGACGGTGACCGACGTCCGTGTCACGGGCGACCTGCAGAACGCCTCGGTGTTCTACACGGTGCTCGGTACCGACGAGGAGCGCGCGGGGACCGGCGCGGCGCTGGAGAGCGCCAAGGGGATGATCCGCTCCGAGGTCGGCAAGCAGACCGGGGTGCGGCTCACGCCCACGATCGAGTTCTTCCTGGACTCGATGCCGGAGAACGCCGCGCACCTGGACGCCGCGCTCCTGGAGGCGCAGCGGCGGGACGCCGAGCTCGCCGCCCTGCGCGAGGGCAAGCAGTTCGCCGGCGAGTCGGACCCGTACCGCAAGCCGCACGAGGACGACGAGGACGCCGAGGCCTGACCCGGCGGTCCTGACCGGCGGGCCCGGTCGGCGTCGTGCGCGAGGATGGGGGCCATGACCGCCCCCGACACCGACCTCGCCCGCGACATCGACCGGGCCTGCCGGCTCACCGGGTCGTTCACCCTGCGCAGCGGCCAGGTCGCCGGCGAGTACTTCGACAAGTACCTGTTCGAGACGGACCCGGCGCTCCTCGCGCGGGTCGCGGTGCAGATGGTGCCGCTGGTCCCGGCCGGGACCGACCTGCTCGGCGGCCTCGAGCTGGGCGGCGTGCCCCTGGCGACCGTGCTCAGCGCGACCACGGGTCACCCGGCGCTGTTCGTGCGCAAGGAGGCCAAGCGCTACGGCACGGCGAAGCAGGTCGAGGGGCCTCCCGTGGCCGGCCGCCGCGTGGTGCTGGTCGAGGACGTGATCACGACCGGGGGCGCGGTCCGCGACGCCACGCTCGCCCTGCGGGCCGAGGGCGCCGTCGTCGAGACGGTGCTGTGCGCGATCGACCGCAGCCCGGCCGGGACCGACCCGCTCGCGGACCTCGGGCTCGAGGTCCGGCCCGTCCTCACCAGGGCGCAGCTCGACGCGAGCCGCCCCTCCTGACCCACGACGACACCGGAGCACCCATGACCGCAGCCCCCCGCACCGCGCCGCCCCGCCGCCCGACGGCGCCCGACGGGTTCCTCGTCGTCGACAAGCCCGCGGGATGGACCAGCCACGACGTGGTGGGGCGCTGCCGCCGGCTGGCCGGCACGCGCAAGGTGGGCCACGCCGGCACGCTCGACCCCATGGCGACGGGGGTGCTCGTCGTGGGGGTGGGGCGGGCGACGAAGCTGCTCACCTACGTGGTCGGCGCCGACAAGGCGTACGACGCGACGATCCGCCTCGGCGTCGTGACCACGACGGACGACGCGGAGGGCGAGGTGACCGCCGCGGCCGGCGTGGGCGACGGCGTCGACGCCACGGACCTCGCGCGGGAGGTCGCGGCCCTGACCGGCGACATCCGGCAGGTGCCCACGACGGTGAGCGCGATCAAGGTGGACGGCAAGCGGGCGTACGCCCGCGCCCGCGCGGGGGAGGACGTCGTCCTGGAGGCCCGGCCGGTCACCGTGAGCCGCTTCGACGTGCTCGGTTCGCGGCCGGGGACGACGCCCGACGGGGTCGCCGTGCTCGATGTCGACGTCGCGGTGGTCGTGTCCTCGGGGACCTACGTGCGTGCGCTGGCGCGCGACCTCGGCGCCGCGCTCGGCACGGGCGGCCACCTCACGGCGCTGCGGCGCACCCGGGTGGGCGGCTACGACCTGGCGGGCGCGAGCACCCTGGAGGAGCTGGAGGCGCAGGCGGACGCCGACGGCGTCCTCGCCACGCTGCCGCTCGCGGACGCGGCCCGCGCGACGTTCCCGGTGCGCGAGCTCACCGCCGAGGAGGCGCGTGCGCTCGGGTACGGGCAGTGGGTGCCGGCCAGCGGGGAGCGCGGCACGGTCGCGGCGATCGGCCCCGACGGCGTGCTGGTCGCGCTGCTGGAGGACACGCGCCGCCGGGGCGAGGCGCTGGCGAAGCCGGTGCTCGTCCTCGCCCCGGCGGGCGGCTGACCGGGCGGGACGGGCCGGCCGGCCGCCCGGGTCAGCCCTGCAGGGCCGGCTCGCCGCGGCGGGCGGCGTGCTCCAGCGCCTCGTCACGGGCGGCCTCGGCGTCGGGCTCGACGCCGCCCGCGGTGCGCAGGTGCCCCACCAGCGACAGCAGGACGCCCACCCCCGCCCAGAGCCCGAGGGCGAGCCAGGCGCGCCCGGCGTCTGCGGCCGGGAAGTAGGACAGGTCGCGCAGCAGGGTCGCGCCCGCGCCCGGCGGGAACCACTGGCCGATCGCGCCCCAGTGCCACGGGAGGAACTCGGGCGGCATGGTGGCGCCGGAGATCGGGTTGGCGACCAGCATCATCGTCACCGCGCCGAGGGCGATCCCGGCCCGGCCCAGCAGCGCCACGAACCCGGTGATCGGCGCCGCGACGGCGGCGAGGGCGAGCGCGGCGGCCCCGGCGTTGGTCCACCAGTCGCCCTGCAGCGCGCCGAACCACGACTGCAGCACCGCGACGAGCACGACGCCGCCGGCCGCGGCGTACACGGCCACGGCGAGCACCCGGCGCAGCGCGCCCACGACGAGCAGCGAGATCGCGATCCCGCCGACCATCCCGCCGAGGAGCAGGGGGAACATCGCCGCGGTCAGGCCGGCGCCGCGCGGGTCGTCGGAGGACAGGGGCACGACGTCGGTCACGGCGACCGTGGGCACCGCGGACGCGTCGGCGCCGGAGGCGAGCGCCTGCTGCGTGAGACCGGCCTGCAGCTGTCCTGCCGCGGTGGTGAGGAGCTGGGTCGTCACGGTGCTCGCGGCCGAGGCGGTCAGCACCTCCGGCGAGGCGCCGAGCACGATCGCGCCGTAGGCGTCGCGGGACTCGACGGCGGCGACCGCGGCGGCACGGTCCGCGACCGGGACGAGGTCGACGGCGCCGGGCTGCGCGTCGTCGAGCGTGGCGCCGAGGGCCGCGACGGCCTGCGGCGGGCCGGCGACCGCGACGGGAAGGTCCTTCGGCTCGGCCGTCACGGCCGGCCAGGAGAAGGCGAGCACGAGCACCCCCACGACGGCGGCGACGCCGAGCCCGAGGGCCACGACGCGACCCCACGGGGTGTGCGGGACCGGGCGCGGCGGGACGGCGGGAGGTGCGGCGGGGGCGTCGGTGGTCGACGACATGGCGGGCTCCGGGGGTGCGTGGTATCAAAAACGAATGTTCGTTCTTTATGGAAAGACTGCTCCGGGGTCCCTAGACTTGTCAACCGTCCGCCAGCGCCCTCGGGAAGGGGTCCGATGCCACGAGTGACCGAGGCGCACCGCGAGGCGCGGCGCGCGCAGATCCGGGCCGCGGCCCTCCGGGTGTTCACCGCCAAGGGGTACCAGCGCGCCTCCATCTCCGACGTCGTGGCCGAGTCCGGCCTGTCCGCCGGGGCGATCTACGGCCACTACGACGGCAAGCAGGCGCTGTTCGCCGCCGTCGCGCAGGAGGTGCTCTCCCGGCGCGGCACCGAGATCGGGGGCGCGTCGCGGGACGGGTCGCCGCCGCCGCCGCTCGACGTGCTGACCATCCTCACCGGGGGCATGGCGCGCGACCTCTCGGACGGGCGCGTCCTCGTGCAGCTGTGGGCGGAGTCCACCGTCGACGAGGTGATCCACGACGTGGTCCAGGAGGTGGTGGCCATCCTCAAGGGCGTGCTCCGGGACGCGCTGCGCGCCTGGTACGCCACGCGCCCCGACCTGGCGCCCGACGGGCCCGACGCCGCCGCCGACCTGCTCCTGCCCGTGATGCTCGGGCTCGGGCAGGGGTTCCTCATGCAGCGGGCCATGCTCGACGACTTCGACGCCGAGCGCTACCTCGCCGCCGCGGCGGCCGTCCTGCCGCGCTGACCCGGCGAGCCCGTCCGCGACCTCGTCGTATCCTTGACGGCTGGCGCCCGGAGCGGGCGCCGGCAGCCGACCTCGACGAGACGGAGCGCGACGCGTGCAGGTGTTCACGGACCTGGACCAGGTCCCCGACGGGTTCGGCCCGTCGGTCGTCACGATCGGCAACTTCGACGGCGTCCACCGCGGCCACCAGACCGTGCTGGGCCGGCTGGTGGGCCTGGCCCGCGCCGACGACCGGCTCGCGGTGGCGCTCACCTTCGACCCGCACCCCTCGCGGGTGCACCGTCCGGAGACGGCGCCCGAGCTGCTGACCGGCCTCAGCGACCGGCTGGACCTGCTCGGCCGCACCGGCCTGGACGCCGTCCTCGTCGTGCCGTACACGCTCGACCTCGCCGCGCTCACCCCCGAGGAGTTCGTCACCCGCTTCCTCGTCGAGGGGCTCGGCGCGCGCACGGTCGTCGTGGGCCACGACGTGCGGTTCGGCAAGGGCAACGCCGGCACGCTCGCCACGATGGTGGAGCTCGGCGGCACCCACGGCTTCGAGGTCGTCGCGGTCGACGACGTCGGCGAGTGCGCGCCCGGCAGCGCCGGGGCCGGCGAGCGCTGGTCGTCGTCGGCCGCCCGCGCGCTGCTGGCGGAGGGGGACGTGGCGCAGGCGGCCGAGGTGCTCGGGCGGCCGCACCGCGTGCGCGGCACCGTCGTGCACGGCGACGCCCGCGGCCGCGAGCTCGGCTTCCCGACGGCGAACCTCGGTCACGCGGAGGGCATGGTGCCCGCCGACGGCGTCTACGCGGGCCGGCTCCTGCGCCCGCAGCTCGCCGCCACGGACCCGTCGGACCCGGACGCCGACCTGCCGGCCGCGATCTCCGTGGGCACCAACCCGACGTTCGACGGCGTGGAGCGCCGTGTCGAGGCGTACGTCCTCGACCGCGACGACCTGGACCTCTACGGCGAGACGGTGGTGCTCGAGCTGGTCGAGCGGCTGCGGCCGACCCTCCGCTTCGAGGGCATCGAGCCGCTGATCGAGCAGATGCACGCGGACGTCGCGCGGGCGCGCGAGATCCTGCGCTGACGCGGGCTCGCCCGGCCGGCCTCACGGGCGGCGGGTGAAAGTCGCCGCCGCACGTCACGGTCGCCGCGGGGCCGCCTCCTTCCTGGCGTGACGGACCGGGCGACGCCCGGCCGTGGGACCCGGGAGATCCCGCGTCCCCGTCGCGGCGCGGGCACCGCCCTCCCTGATCCACGGCGGTGCCGCGTCGTCGCAGCGCGCGGTCCCGGGCCGCCTCCCTCGGCGGCCCGGGACGCGCCCTGCGCCGGGCCGCGCGCGTCCGGCGCCCGTGCCTTCGAGAGGGGCAGAGCCATGACGGCTCAGGAGACCACCGCGCAGCACACGCCCGATCCCGGGCACGACGTCCACTCCGACCCGGTCGGCCGCACGGTGCGCAGCGTGCGCCACGGCGGCCAGGTCCGGCCGCACCCCCGACCCCGCCCGCAGCCCGACCCCGACCCGGGGTCGTCGCCCGCGCCCCTGCTCCACGAGACGGAGCTGGCGGTCCTGCGCGACCTCGTCGAGGACCGGTTCGAGGCGACGACGTCGTTCGACTACCTGTTCCGCGACCTGCGGGGCCGGTTCCCCGACGGGCACCTGCCGGTGACCGGGGGCGGGGCCCCGCCGGACGGCCCGATCGCGAACCCGACCGTCACCGCGGTCGTCGCGTCCCTGAAGAAGCTCGGCGCGGCGATGATCGAGCCGGCAGGCCCGCCGAACCCGGCGCTGGACTCCACGGTCCCCGCGGCCTACACCTACTGGGGCCAGTTCATCGACCACGACATCACCCTCCACACCAACGGCCCGGACGGGCCGCCGGAGCCGGGGGAGCGGCCGCGGCCGGGCGACCTCGCGCTCGGCGACATCGTGGCCGACCCGTTCACGGCGTTCCCGCCGGAGGTCGTGGTGCGCAGCCTGCACAACGGCCGCCACCCGTACCTCAACCTCGACAGCCTGTACGGCAGCGGGCCCCGGTTCCCCGGGGAGCCCGGGCGCCGGACCACGCGCAGCGAGGCGGCCTACGCGACGAACGACCCGGCCAAGCTCGCCCTCGGGCGGGTGGCGACGTCGCCCGTGCCGGGGTTCGAGCTCGTGGCGCCCGGCGACGACCCGCAGCGCGACCTGCCCCGGTTCTCCGCGGCCGAGGTCGCGGCGCTGCCCGTCCCCGCGGCGGACCGTCCGGCGCCGGGGTCCGCGAAGATCCCGGACGGCCGCAACGACGAGAACCTCGTCGTCGCCCAGCTCCACCTGGCGTTCGTCCGGTTCCACAACGCCGTCGTCGACTGGGTCCGGCGCACCGAGCCGTGGCTCACGGTGGACGACCGGGCGGTCTTCGACCGCGCGCAGCGCCTCACGCAGCACCACTACCAGTGGCTCGTCGTGCACGACTACCTCCGCACGCTGACCAAGCCGGGCGTGCTCGACGAGGTCCTCGTGGAGCCGTCGCTGCTGTTCCGGCCGCGGCGCACGGTCGCGATGCCGCTGGAGTTCGCGGTCGCGGCGTTCCGGTTCGGGCACTCGATGGTGCGGGGCGGCTACGACTTCAACCTCAACTTCGGCAAGGTCGTGCCCCCGGCCGCGCCGCCCCGGTCCGCGTTCGCGAGCCTGGTGCAGCTGTTCGAGTTCACCGGCGGTGGCGGCCTCGTCCCGACGGGCGCGCCCCCCGGCGAGGTGCTGCCGTCCAACTGGCCGATCGACTGGTCCCGGTTCGTCGACAAGGGCGACCCCGACCGTCGCCGCTCGGCGGCGAAGATCGACCCGTTCCTCGCGGCCGGGCTGGCGACGATGCGCAACGAGGGCAACGACCCGGACCTGGGTGCCGGGGTGGGCGCCCTGCTGAAGCAGCTCGCGCAGCGCAACCTGCTGCGCGGGTACTGGCTGTCCCTGCCCACGGGGGAGGCGGTGGCCCGGGCGCTGCACGTGCCCGCGCTGACCCCCGAGCAGCTCTCCCGCGGCGCCGCCCAGGACGTCGAGGACGCCCTGGCGGAGCTCGACGGCACGCCGCTGTGGTACTACGTGCTCAAGGAGGCGGAGGTCCAGGGGAACGGCAACTTCCTCGGGGACGTCGGCAGCCGCATCCTGTGCGAGACCTTCGTCTACCTGCTGAAGGCCGACGGCGACTCGTTCCTCAGCGCGGGCTGGACCCCGGCGCAGGGGGTGCGGATCGACGGCGGGAAGATGATCACGACGCTGCCCGACCTGCTCCGGTTCGCGGGCGTCCTCGCCCTCGACGACGGCACGACGTTCCGCCAGGTCGACGGGCGCCCGGCGGGGCACGACGGCGACTGACCGCCGCCCGATGTGTCGTGGCCCACGTCGCGGCGCCCCCCCGGGCCCCGCGGGGGGGGCGCGGGGTGGAATGTGGGGGCGGGATTAAGGGCGCGGGTGCAGATCCCCCCCGGGGAAGAGTAACCGCGCCCCCCCCCACCACAACCAAGGGG
>NZ_JBHVHP010000001.1:2316378-2477874 GCF_042799955.1 Isoptericola sp. NPDC057653
GCGGGGGGTTCCCCGCCCTCGTGGCGGCCCGGCGGTTCCGCCTGGTCGCGGGGCGCCGGGGGGGGCCCGCGGGCGACTGCCCGCCGCCGTTTGGGTGGGGCCCCCCGCCGCGCCGCCCGCGGGCCCCGGGGGGGCGGCGCGCTGGTAGCATGGTGGGGCCGTATGAACGGCCGCGGATCCAGAGCGCCCCGGTGAACGAGTCCCGGAGCACCGCGCAACGACACCGAAGGAGAGCCATGCCGCTCGACGCTGCCACCAAGCAGTCCATCATCACCGAGTACGCCACTCACGAGGGCGACACCGGCTCGCCCGAGGTGCAGATCGCGCTGCTCACCCAGCGCATCAACGACCTGAACGAGCACCTCAAGGAGCACAAGCACGACCACCACTCGCGTCGTGGCCTGCTCCTCCTCGTCGGCCAGCGCCGCCGCCTGCAGGGCTACCTGCAGAAGGTCGACATCGAGCGCTACCGCGCGCTGATCCAGCGCCTCGGCCTGCGCCGCTGACACCGCCCGCCAGCCCGGTCACCTCTCGCAGGGGCCGGGCTGGTCTGGTGTGATGTCCCAGACGGCGCGACCGTGACGGTTGCGCCGGAACACACAGACCGCACGATGACGGGCGATCGCCCGTCACGCCACCACCGCGCCGCCGGATTCTCGTCCGGTCCTCGGTAGTGGCCCCCCGAACCGTCCGGCCC
Source organism: Isoptericola sp. NPDC057653 (assembly GCF_042799955.1). Classification (NCBI taxonomy): domain Bacteria; kingdom Bacillati; phylum Actinomycetota; class Actinomycetes; order Micrococcales; family Promicromonosporaceae; genus Isoptericola; species Isoptericola sp. NPDC057653. The sequence continues at coordinate 2,317,076 of NZ_JBHVHP010000001.1, forward strand.
CCGGGCCGGGTCCGGCTCCGTGGGCCTCGATCGAAGACCGCCGAGCCGTGGCGGCGCCCTCGAGATCAAGGAGGGCACCCGTGGAGGGTCCCGAGATCCAGTTCGCCGAGGCCGTCATCGACAACGGCCGCTTCGGCACCCGCACCGTCCGCTTCGAGACGGGCCGCCTCGCCCGCCAGGCCGCCGGCTCCGTCGCCGCGTACCTGGACGGCGAGACGATGCTGCTGTCGGCCACGACGGCCGGCAAGCACCCCAAGGACCAGTTCGACTTCTTCCCGCTCACGGTGGACGTCGAGGAGCGGCAGTACGCCGCCGGCAAGATCCCCGGCTCGTTCTTCCGTCGCGAGGGCCGCCCCTCGACGGAGGCGATCCTCGCCTGCCGCCTCATCGACCGCCCGCTGCGCCCGCTGTTCGTCAAGGGCCTGCGCAACGAGGTCCAGGTCGTCATCGACGTCCTGGCCATCCACCCGGACGACGCCTACGACGTGCTGGCGATCAACGCCGCGTCGGCGTCCACGCAGATCTCCGGCCTGCCGTTCTCCGGCCCGGTCGCCGGCGTGCGCGTCGCGCTGATCGACGGCCAGTGGGTCGCGTTCCCGAAGTACTCGGACCTCGAGCGCGCCGTGTTCAACATGGTCGTGGCCGGCCGCGTCGTCGGCGACGACGTCGCGATCGCGATGATCGAGGCCGAGGCGACCGACGACGCCTGGAAGCTCATCAAGAACGAGGGCGTCGCCGCGCCGACCGAGGAGGTCGTCGCCCAGGGCATCGAGGCGTCCAAGCCGTTCCTCAAGGCCCTGTGCGAGGCCCAGGCCTCGCTCGCCGCCCAGGCGGCCAAGGAGGTCAAGGACTACCCGGTCTTCCTCGACTACCAGGACGACGCGTTCGCCGCCGTCGAGGCCGAGGTCTCCCCGGCGCTGCGCGACGCGCTCGCGATCGCGGACAAGCAGGACCGCGAGAACCGCCTCGACGAGCTCAAGGAGGGCCTGCTCAGCGCCCTCTCCGAGCGCTTCGAGGGTCGCGAGAAGGAGCTGTCGGCCGCGTACCGCGCGCTGCAGAAGAAGCTCATCCGCCAGCGCGTGCTCACCGAGGGCGTGCGCATCGACGGTCGTGGGCTCGCGGACATCCGCACCCTGTCGGCCGAGGTCGAGGTCATCCCGCGCGTGCACGGCTCCGCGCTGTTCGAGCGCGGCGAGACCCAGATCCTGGGCGTCACCACGCTGAACATGCTGCGCATGGAGCAGCAGATCGACTCGCTCGGGCCGGTCACGCGCAAGCGCTACATGCACAACTACAACTTCCCGCCGTTCTCCACGGGCGAGACGGGCCGCGTCGGCAGCCCCAAGCGCCGCGAGATCGGTCACGGCGCGCTGGCCGAGCGGGCCCTCGTGCCCGTGCTGCCGTCGCGCGAGGACTTCCCCTACGCGATCCGCCAGGTCTCCGAGGCGTTGGGCTCGAACGGCTCCACGTCGATGGGCTCCGTCTGCGCCTCGACGCTGTCGCTGCTCAACGCGGGCGTCCCGCTGAAGGCTCCGGTCGCCGGCATCGCGATGGGCCTCATCTCCGACACCGTCGACGGTGAGACCCGCTACGCCGCCCTGACCGACATCCTGGGCGCCGAGGACGCGTTCGGCGACATGGACTTCAAGGTCGCCGGCACCAGCGAGTTCGTCACGGCCATCCAGCTCGACACCAAGCTCGACGGCATCCCCGCGTCGGTCCTGGCCGGCGCGCTGACCCAGGCCCGCGACGCGCGCCTGACCATCCTCGAGGTGCTCGCCGAGGCGATCGACGTCCCGGACGAGATGTCCCCGAACGCGCCGCGCGTCATCTCCGTGAAGGTGCCGGTCGACAAGATCGGCGAGGTCATCGGGCCCAAGGGCAAGATGATCAACCAGATCCAGGAGGAGACGGGCGCGGACATCTCCATCGAGGACGACGGCACCGTCTACATCGGCGCCACCGACGGCCCCTCGGCCGAGGCCGCCCGCGCGGCGATCAACGCGATCGCCAACCCGCACGTCCCCGAGGTGGGCGAGCGCTTCGTCGGCACCGTCGTCAAGACGACGTCGTTCGGCGCGTTCATCTCGCTCTCGCCGGGCAAGGACGGTCTGCTGCACATCAGCCAGATCCGCAAGCTCGTGGGCGGCAAGCGTGTCGAGAACGTCGACGACGTGCTGTCCGTGGGCCAGAAGGTCCAGGTCGAGATCGGTGAGATCGACCCGCGCGGCAAGCTCTCGCTCGTCGCGGTCACCGAGGACGAGAAGTCCGACGAGGCCGCCGGGTCCGACGCCCCCGCGGAGGCCTGACGCTCTGATGACCTGGCACCTCCCGCTCGTCCCCGCGGGCGAGCCCGGTGCCGACCTGACCGCCGGGCAGGACGGTGCGACCATCCGTCGCACCGTCCTGCCCGGCGGTGTTCGTGTGCTCACCGAGACGATGCCGGGCCTCCGCTCGGCGACGGTGGGCGCCTGGGTCGGCGTGGGCTCGCGCGACGAGACCGACGGTCACTTCGGCTCCACCCACTTCCTCGAGCACCTGCTGTTCAAGGGCACGCCCCGCCGGTCGGCGATGGACATCGCCGAGGCGTTCGACGCCGTTGGCGGCGAGGCCAACGCCGCCACCGGCAAGGAGCACACGTGCTACTACGCGCGGGTGCTCGACGCCGACCTCCCGATGGCCGTCGACGTCATCGCCGACATGGTCACGTCGGCCCGGCTCGACGAGGGCGAGCTCGAGACCGAGCGCGGGGTGATCCTCGAAGAGCTCGCGATGAACGACGACGACCCGGGCGACGTCGTGCACGAGGAGTTCTCGGCCGCCGTGCTCGGCACGCACCCGCTCGGGCGCCCGATCGGCGGCACCCCGGACACGATCCGCGCCGTCCCGCGCGACGCCGTCTGGGAGCACTACCGCTGGCACTACCGGCCCGAGACGCTCGTGGTCTCGGCCGCGGGCGGCGTGGACCACGACGCGCTGGTGGCGCAGGTCGCCGACGCGCTCGACACCGGCGGCTGGGACCTCGCGGCCGGGGCCGCGCCGCGCGACCGCCGGGCCACCGTCGCCGACCGCGTCGGCGTCCCGGACGAGGGCGTGGAGCTGACCGTGCGGCGCCAGGTGGAGCAGGCGAACGTCATCGTCGGGTCCACCGGCCTCGCCGCGACCGACGACCGTCGCTTCACCCTCTCGGTGCTCAACGCCGTCCTGGGCGGCGGCATGTCGTCGCGCCTGTTCCAGGAGGTGCGCGAGCGCCGCGGGCTGGCCTACACGACCTACTCCTTCGCCTCCGGGCACGGCGGCCTCGGCACGTTCGGCCTGTACGCGGGCTGCTCGCCCGCCAAGGTCGACCAGGTGACCGAGCTGCTGGTCGAGGAGCTCGAGCGCATGGCGTCCGAGCCCATCACCGACGCGGAGCTGCGGCGCAGCGTCGGCCAGCTCTCCGGCGGCCTCGTCCTCGGCCTCGAGGACTCGGGGTCGCGCATGAGCCGCCTGGGCAAGGCCGAGCTGGTGTACGGCGAGCTGCTCAGCCTCGAGGAGTCGCTCGAGCGCGTGCGTGCCGTGACGGCCGAGGACGTGCGCGCCCTCGCGGCCGACCTGGCGTCGCGGCCCCGCTCGGTGGTCCGCGTGGGCCCCTTCGGCGACTGAGCGCCGCGCGGCGGCCGGCCCGACGGGCCGGCCGCCGACCCGAAGAACGAGATCGGAGACCTGATCGCATGAGCAAGACCCTCTTGGTGGCCGTGCTCGGCGCGGCGGGGCGCATGGGCGCCACCGTCTGCCGCGCCGTCGAGGAGGCCCCGGGCCTCGAGCTCGTCGCCCGACTCGACGCCGCGGACACGGTCGACGCGGCCGCGCTGGCGGGCGCGGACGTCGTCGTGGACTTCACGGTCCCCGCGGCGACCGAGGCCAACGTGCACGCCGTGCTGGACGCGGGCGCGCACGCCGTCGTCGGCACCACGGGCTGGGACGACGCGTCCCGCGGCCGCGTGTCCGACCACCTGGCGAGCGTGAACGCCGAGCGCGCCGGCGCCGGCCAGGCCGGGCTGGGCGTGCTCATCGCGCCGAACTTCGGGCTGTCCGCCGTGCTGGCGATGACCTTCGCGGCCCAGGCCGCGCGGTACTTCGAGTCGGCCGAGGTCGTCGAGCTGCACCACCCCGACAAGGTGGACGCCCCGTCCGGCACCGCGCGGCACACCGCGGCCGCGATCGCGCGTGCCCGGGCCGAGGCCGGCCTCGCGGCGATGCCCGACGCGACCGAGACGGGCCTCGAGGCGCGCGGCGCCGACGTCGACGGGGTGCGCGTGCACGCCGTGCGGCTGCGGGGCCTCGTGGCGCACGAGGAGATCCTCTTCGGCAACGTCGGCGAGCAGCTGGTGATCCGGCAGGACTCGTTCGACCGGGCGTCGTTCATGCCCGGCGTGCTGCTCGGGGTGCGCGAGGTCGTGTCCCGGCCGGGGCTGACGGTGGGCCTCGAGAACGTGCTGGACCTGTCGTGAGCGACGCGCCGCGCCGGCGGCCGCCGCGCGGGCTCGCGGGGGCGCTCGTCGTCACCGCGCTGCTCGCGCTGTACGTCTGGGCGATCGCCGGGCGCGGCGTCGCGATGGTCCGCACGGGCGAGCCCGTGCTGATCGCCATCGGGATCGCGGTGCTCGTGATCCCGCTGCTGGTCATCCTGCTCATCGCGAAGGAGTACCGGCTCGCGACGCGCGTGCAGCGGATGGCGGACGTCCTGGCCGCCGCCGGGGAGCTGCCGGTGGACGACCTGCCGCGCTCGCCCGGGGGCCGGATCGACCGGGCCGCGGCCGACGCGGCCTTCGACGAGCGGCGCGCCGTCGTCGAGCAGGACCCGCAGAGCTGGAAGGCCTGGTACCACCTGGCGTTCGCCTACGACGCGGCGGGCGACCGTCGGCGTGCGCGGGCGACGCTGCGCAAGGCGTCGTCCCTGTTCACGCCGTCCTCGGGTTCCTGATCGGAGCCGCCTCCACCGCGACCGGCTCGTCGAGCGGTCCGGCGGGGGCGTCGGGCCCCGCCAGCCGCGTCCAGCAGTAGAGGGCGTGCCGGACCCGTCCCGCGCGGTCGGCCAGCTCGCCGAGCGCCACGAGCGCGGGGGCCAGCCGGTCCGGCGGGACCGGCACGGGAAGGGCCGCGCCGGAGCGCGCGACGGCCGCGAGGCGCTCCGGCGTCGCCGCCGCGAGCGCCCGGGCGAGCTCGTCCGAGACGGTCACCACCCACGGGCCCTCGTCCGCGCCGTCGACGACGGCGCCGTGGCGCGGGTGGGCCGTGACCTCCGCGTAGGGCTGCCCGCACAGGGCCGCGGCGATCCGGCCGAGCATGACGAACGGCTCCACGGCCGGGAGGCGCACCGTGTCGAAGAGGGGCCGCCCCGACCCGCGCGCCACGACCGACGGGCCCACCTCCTGGTGCACCACCGTCGCGGCGACCGCGTCGGTGGGCGCCGCGAAGTAGTCCGTGACGATCGGTACCCGGAGGCCCCTTCGCGCAGCGCCGGCGTGATCCATGCGAGCACGGTGGCACCGCGGTGCTACGGGCGCGTCACGGCGTCGTGACGGTCCGGCTACGGGTCGGGCGCGGTGCCTGCCGGGGTCGGGCTACGAGGCCTGCCGGGGGAAGGCCTGGCGCGCCACGAGCACCGCGACGAGCGCGACGGCGACGATGGCGGCGCCGGCGAGCGCGAGGGTGCGGGGGCCGGGCCCGGCGACGATCGCGGCGCCCACGGCCGCGCCGAGGCCGATCCCGAAGTTGGAGGTCGCGTTGACGAAGGCGCCCGCGACGTCGGGCGTCGCCCCCTGGGTCCGCAGGGCGGCCGCCTGGAAGGTCGCAGGGATCGCGCCGAACGCGGCGAGCCAGACGCCCGCCGCGACGAGCACGCCCACGGCGCCCGGGAGCGCGAGCGCCACGCCGACGAGCGCGACGGCGATCGTGGCCATCGCGACGATCGTCAGGGCGCGAGGGCTGCGGTCGAGGTAGCGGGCGGCGCCCCACAGGCCGACGAGGCCGAGCGCCCCGAACACGAGCAGCGCGGGGCCGACGGCGGGCTCCGACAGGCCGGCGGCCAGCAGGATCACCGAGATGTAGGTGTAGACCGTGTACTGGCCGCCGAAGAGCACGGTGTTGGTGCCGACGACGAGCCCCAGCCGGGCGCGCCCGCGGCGGGCGGCCTCGGCGTCGCGCGGCGCGGCCGGCTCGACCGCGACGGACGGCAGGAGCCGCGCGACGAGCAGCGCGGTGACCGCGCAGACGGCGGCGAGGACCCCGAACGACCAGCGCCAGCCCACGGCGGCGCCCAGCGAGGTGGACAGCGGCACGCCCAGCACGAAACCGAGGGTGCCCCCGGCGGTGACGAGGGTGAGCGCCCGGCCCGTGTACAGGGGGCTGACGAGCCGCGCGGCGTACGCGATCGACACGGAGAAGAAGATCGCGTGCCCGAGCCCGCCGAGCACCCGCGCCCCGGCCACGACCGCGTAGGACGGCGCCACGGCGACCAGCACGTTGCTCGCCGCGTAGGTGACGAGGGTGCCGAGCAGCAGCGGCTTGCGGGCGAGCGAGCGGGTGGCGACCGTCAGCGGCACGGCGCACGCGGCGACCACGAACGCGTACACGGTGACCAGCAGCCCCGCGGTGGACTCGCTCACCCCGACGCCCCGCGCGACCTGCGGCAGCAGGCCCACCGGCAGCACCTCGGTGGTGATGGCGACGAAGTTGGCCACGCCGAGCACGGCGATCCCGGCCGCCGCGTCGCGCACGGTGCGGTGGGTCAGGGGGGCGGGCTCGCGGGCTGGTTCGCGGGCAGGGTCGGACGGGGGACCGGCGGGGTGTGGCACCGCCTCATCCTGCCACCGGCGCCCCCGCGGCGAGGGGCGCGTCCGCCGCGCCGTCGGCCACCAGGCGGCCGTCGACGAGGCGCACGACGGCGTCCACGGGGCCGAGCGTCGACTCGTCGTGCGTGACCAGCACGGTGGCGGCGCCGCACTCGCGGGCGAGGGAGGTGACCAGCTCGACGACGGCCAGCCCGCGGCCGTGGTCCAGGGCGGAGGTGGGCTCGTCCACGAGGAGCACGTCGGGCCGGGTCGCGAGGGCGCGCGCGATGGCCACGCGCTGGCGCTGGCCGCCCGACAGCGCGGCGGGTCGCCGGTGCGCCTGGTCGGCGAGGCCGACCGCGTCGAGGAGCTCGAGGGCGCGTTCGCGCAGGCTGGAGGGCCGCCGCCCGCGCAGGTGCGCGAGCAGCTCGATCTGCTCGACGGCGGTCAGCGAGGTGAGCAGCTGCGGCTGCTGGAAGACGATCCCGACGTGGTCGCGGCGCACGCGGGTGGCCTCGGCGACGCTCGTCGTGGGGGAGAGGACCGGCGCGTCCGGGCCGGTGCCGATGGTCACGGTGCCCGAGGTCGGGCGGGTGAGCCCGCCCGCCACGGCGAGCAGGCTCGACTTGCCCGAGCCGGACGGGCCGACGAGCGCGGTCGTCGTGCCCGCGGGCACGGTGAGGGAGACGTCGTCGACGGCGGTGAGCGTCGAGGCGCCGTCGGGGTAGACGAGGGTGATGCGGTCGAGGTGCAGGTCCATGGGGATCTCCAGGCAGTTCGGGGCGAGGGCTGGTCGGGGCGAGGGGTGGTCGGGGCGAGGGCGGGTCAGCGGGCGGCGAGCGCGGCGTGCGGGTCGACGCGGGTGATCCGCGCGACGGCGAGGCCGGCGCCGGCGACGCCCAGCACGACGAGCAGGGCCGCGGGCAGCACGGTCGTGGCGACCGAGACCACCACCGGCACGGCGGCGGGGAGCAGGGCGGCCGCCCCCGCGGCGAGGAGCGCGCCCAGGGTCACGCCGCCGAGGAGCACGACGACGGCCTGCCCGATCGCGTCGCGCAGCAGGTAGCGGGTGGAGGCGCCCAGGGCCTTGAGGACGGCGACGTCGCCGCTGCGCCCCACGGTCCACACGGTGAAGAACGCGCCGACGACCAGCGCCGAGATCGCCAGGAGGAACGCCTGCATGGTGGTGAGCGAGCCGTTCTCCGCCGCGAACGAGCCGACGGCGGACCGCGCGTCGCGCGGGGTGAGCACGGTGGTGCCCGTGGCGTCCGCCGCGGCGGCGAGCGCGTCGCCGTCCAGGTCGTCGCTCAGCGCGACGGCGGTCGCGACGTCACCACCGGCGGCGTCGGCACCGCGGCCGGCGGGCGCGCCCACGGCCTGCCAGTCGTCGAGGGTCGTCCAGACCACGGGGGTGTGGGCGTAGGAGGCGTCGTCGGTCACCACCTGCGCGACCTCCAGGTCCTGGCCCGCGACGACGAGGGTGTCCCCGGCCTGCGCGCCGAGGTCGTCGGCGGCGCCCGCGGAGAGCACGACCTCGCCGTCGGCGACGTCGGCGGCGTCCGGCACCAGGCCGGACCCGGGCTGCACGCCGAGCACGGTGACCGACGTGCCGCCCGTGGCGCCGTCGAGCGTCGCGCGGGTGGTCGCGATGCCGAGCGGCTCCGCGTCGGAGACCCCGTCCTGGTCGGCCCACGCGGCGACGTCGGACCCGTCCACCTGGGAGGCCGTGAAGTCGACCGCGGCACCGTCCGGCACGGACAGGGCGACGTGGTCGACGGGGAGGTCGGTGATCGCGGAGGTCGACTCCCGCGCGAGCCCCGCGGTGAGGGACGCGAGGAACGTCACGAGGAACGTCACGAGGACGACGACGACGGACACGAGGGCGAACCGGCCACGGGCGTGGCGCAGGTCGCGCAGGGCGACGAACACAGGGACCTCCGGGTGCTACGACGGGGACTTCGGCGGGTACCCCTCGAGACTCCCGCCGGAGGGCGCCGGGCGGATCCGGCCCGCGGCCGGTCCGCGGCGGCCGCGAGGCGGAGGCCCGGCTCCACCTTTCGGCCGATGCGGCGCGCCCGCGCGTGGCTACGGTGAAGCCATGCCCGCACGTCCCGCCCCCGCGCCCGGCGACGCCGCGTCTCCCGCGGACCGTCGTCCTGCCCGGACCCCGGCCGACGGGGCCGCGGCAGCACGGCAGGCGGCCGCGCACCCGGTGCTCGCCACGACGCGGGTGCTGCAGGGCGGCCTCGACGTGCTGGTCGTCGGCCTGGTGCTGCTCGCGGTCGGGCAGGTGCTCGTGGCGGGCGGCGGCCGAGGGGGGCCCGTCGTCGTCGTGCTGCTCGCGGCGGCCGTGCTCGCCGTCTACGCCCTGGGCCGCCTGCGCGTGCGCGTCGCGGACCGCCCGATCAGCGCGCCGCGCGGCGCCTGGTGGCCCGGCGGGGCCTGGATGCTCGTGCTGGGCGTGCTGTGGCTGGCGCTCGCCGCCGCGGCCCCCGGGGCCCTCTGGGTCGCGTTCCCGCTGATGCTGCTCCAGATGCACGTGCTGGGCCCGCACCGCGGCGTCGTGGCGGTCGCGCTCACGGCGCTCGCGGCGGTCGCCGCCTGGGCGTGGTGGTCCGGCGCGCTCGTCGTGGGGGCGGTGCTCGGCCCGCTGCTGGGCGGCGCGGTCGCCGTCGGCGTCGTGCTGGGGCTCGAGGCGATGGTGCGCGAGACGCAGGAGCGCCAGCGCATGCTCGCGGAGCTGCAGGCCACGCGGGCGGACCTGGCCGACGCCGAGCGCGACCGCGCCGTCGCCGCCGAGCGCGAGCGGCTCGCCCGCGAGATCCACGACACCCTCGCGCAGGGCTACTCGGCGATCGAGCTGCTCCTGCGCGCGGCCCGCGCCCGGGTGGGCAGCGACGACGACGCCGCCCGTGCCGGGCTCGACCAGGCGCGCGACGTGGCCCGGGAGAACCTCGCCGAGGCCCGGCGGTTCGTCCGCGACCTGGCCCCCGCGGACCTCGCCGGCGCGGACGGGACGGCACTGACGGCCGCGCTGCGCCGCGTCGCCGGCCGGGTCGCCGAGCGGGGCGGCCCCACCGTCAGCGTCACCGTGACCGGCACGCCCCGGCCCGTCGGCGCCCCCGTCGAGACGGCGCTGCTGCGCGTGGCCCAGTCCGCCCTGGCGAACGTCGCCCAGCACGCGGGCGCGCGGGCCGCCGCGGTGACGCTCAGCTACCTCGACGACGCCGTGGCGCTCGACGTCGTGGACGACGGCGTCGGGTTCGACCCGGACGACACGGCGCCCGACGCGCCCGCCGTGCAGGCGGGGTCCGGGGGCTACGGGCTGGTCGCGATGCGCTCGCGCGCCGCCGAGCTGGGCGGCACGCTGAGCGTCGAGTCCGCGCCCGGCCGGGGCACGGCGCTCGCGGTGGAGCTGCCGGTGGCGCCCGCCGGCGAGCCCGGCGGAGGGACGGAGGGGGAGCGGCCGTGATCGACGTCGTGCTGACCGACGACCACCCGGTCGTGCGGGCCGGGCTGCGGGCCGTGCTGGACGCGCAGCCGGACGTGCGCGTGGTCGCCGAGCTGGGCCGGGCCGAGGACCTCGTGGCGCGCGTGCGCCGCGGTGAGCCGGCGGACGTGCTGCTCCTCGACCTGCGCTTCGGCGACGGCCGGCTCGGGGGCGTGGAGGCGACGCGCCAGGTCGTGGCGCTGGGCGGGCCGCCCGTGCTCATCCTCACGACCTACGACTCGGACGCCGACATCCTCGCCGCCGTCGAGGCGGGCGCCGCCGGCTACCTGCTCAAGGACGCGCCGACCGACGAGCTCGCGGCCGCCGTCCGCGCCGCGGCGACGGGGCAGGCGGTGCTCGGACCGGCGGTGCAGCGCCGGCTGCTGGGCCGCATGCGCGCGCCCGGCGTCGCGCCCACGCTGCGCGAGATCGAGGTGCTGCGGCTCGTCGCCGACGGGCGCAGCAACGACGAGATCGCCCGCGAGCTGTTCCTCACCCGCGCCACGGTGAAGTCCCACCTGGCCCACGTGTACGACAAGCTCGGCGTCGCCTCGCGCACCGCGGCGGTCGCCGAGGCGCGCCGCCGCGGCATCCTCGCCTGACCCGCGAGGGCCTGCGTCAGACCTCGAGGCCGTGGCCGAACCGGAACAGCGGGTCGGCGGTGTCGAACGGCACGTCCTCGCGGGAGGCCTCGACGGCCGTCATGGAGCGCGGCAGGTCGAACGGCAGCCGACCCTCGGGCGGCACGGCGCCGGTGAGGGCGTCCAGCAGCGCGGGCGTCGAGGCGCCGAAGTTCGCCACCAGGGTGCCGTGCGCCCCGAGCGCGTCGAGCACGGGCGCGAGGATCGCCGGCCGGTCGAGGTACACGTCGACCACGGTCGGGACCTGCGCGGCGACCTCCGTTACGCGGGCGACGACGTCGGCGGGGAAGTCGAGCGACCCGGCGTGGAAGAAGCCCTCGAAGCCGGGGCCGCGGTCCTCGTACGGCGCCTTGAGCCGCAGCAGCGCGACGTCGGCCTCCGCGGGGGTCGCGACGAGCGTCGCGCCGTCGAGCCCGGCCACGGTGCCCAGGTCGCCCGCGCCCTCCACGAAGACGCGCAGCCCGCGGGCGAGCGGCAGCCGGGCGGTGCCGGCCGCGGCGGACGCGAGCACGGTCACCGACCGCGACTGCGCGCGCCGTCCGGCGGCGACCAGGTCCGTGTGCCCGACGACCGACGCCGCGGCCTCGGGGTCGACGAACCGTGCGTCGTCGAACAGGCCCAGCGCGAACTTCTCGCGCAGCAGGCGCGCGACGGACGCGTCGAGGCGGTCCTCGGTGACCCGCCCGGCGCGGACGAGCTCCAGCACGAGCTCGGGGCAGGCCTCGCCGCCGAGCTGGTCGGCCCCGGCGGCGAGGATCCGCTCGACGCGGTCCAGCGGCGTCAGGTGCTCGACGCCCCAGGCGCGGGCCGGGAAGGGGCGCCCCATGATCTCGGCGTCGGTGACCAGGCCCCAGTCCGTGCAGACGATGCCGTCGAAGCCGAGCTCCTCGCGCAGCAGCCGCGTGAGGACCTGCCGGTTGAAGCCGAAGCCGACCTGCTCCACGGCCTCCGGCCCGTCGCCGAGGTCGGCCTCGAGGCCCACGGGCATGCCGTAGTAGGGCATCACCTGGCGGGTGCCGGCGGCGAGCAGCTCACGGAACGGAGCCAGGTGCTCGGCGAATCGGCCCCCGGGGTACACCTGCTCGCGCCCGTACTCGAAGTGCGGGTCCTCGCCGTCGGCCTGCGGGCCGCCGCCGGGGAAGTGCTTCGTCATCGTGGACACCGAGCCGGTGCCGAACGTGCCGGGCAGCCCGGCCTCGCGGGCGACGTCGCCGGTGGCCTGGAAGCCGCGCACGTAGGCGGCCCCCATCCGGCCGGTGAGCTCCGCGTCCTCGCCGAAGGTGCCGTTCGCGCGGGCCCAGCGGGGCTCGGTCGCGAGGTCCACCTGGGGGTGCAGCGCGGTGCGGATGCCGACCGCGAGGTACTCGCGGCGGGCCGCGTCCGCGTGCTCCTCGACGAGGCGCTCGTCCCGCGTGGCGGCGAGGCCCAGGGTCTCGGGCCACTGGGAGAACGGACCCGACAGCATCGCGGTGCCGGGGTTGTCGGTGAACGCGTGCCGCGGGTCGGTGGAGACCGTCACGGGGATCCCGAGCCGGGTGGACGCGGCGAGCTCCTGGAGCCGGTTGTGCCAGAGCGCGAACTCGCGCGCCGTGGGCGGCGCCATGAGCACGTTGACGTGCGTCATGGCGCGCTTCACGACCATGTCGGTCGTGGCGGGCACGCCCATGGCGGACGGGCCCTCGGACAGCGTGCCGCCGTCGCCCACCTCGATCATGGTCTGGAAGAGCTGGCCGGCCTTCTCCTCGAGCGTCATGCGGCCGAGGAGGTCGGCGACGCGCTCGTCGACGGGTCGCGACGCGTCACGGTACGGGGCGTCGGCGGGGACGGCGGGCAGGGTCGCGGCGGACGGGTCGGCGGCCATCAGCGGGCTCCTCGGATGAACATGGTGGCCACGGCGCCGACGGCGACGATGCCCGCGGAGATGGCGAACAGGGCGGTGTAGTTGCCGCCCCCGCCGAGGGCGAGGAAGGCCGGGGCGAGGGCCGGCGCCACCGACTGCGGCAGGGCGTTGGCGATGTTGAAGACGCCCATGTTCTTGGCGGCCTCGGTCTCGGCGTTGGGCAGCACGTCGGTCACGAGCGCGAGGTCGACGGCGAAGTAGGCGCCGAGGCCGGCGCCGAACAGGGACGCGCCCACGTAGAGCACGGCCGGGTCGTGCGCGACGGCGAACACCGCCAGGCCGGAGCCGGCGAGGAGCGTGGCGACCACGACGAAGACCTTGCGGCGCCCGGTGCGGTCGGAGAGCGCGCCGCCGACGGTGGAGGCGACGACGAGGAGCACGGCCTGCACGACCATGAGGCGCAGCTGCCAGCTCAGCGCCGTGGCGCTGTCGAAGCCGAACCGGTCGGACAGGAAGTAGAGCTGGTACGTGTTGTACAGCGCGAAGCCGAACAGCATGAGGAAGCGGCCGGCGAACGCCCACGCGAAGTCGGGGTAGCGGCGCGGCGACACCCAGAAGCCCTGGAGGAACGCGCCCAGGCGGAACGCCTCGAGGTCGCCCTTCGGCAGGTGGCGGTCCTTGAGGACGGCGACGAGGGCGAGCACGCCGACCAGGGCGAGGGCGGTCGGGACCACGAAGATCCAGATCTGGTCGGCGCCGGCGGCGGTGAACCCGAAGGCGAGGCCGATGCCGACGAGCGGCGCGAGCTGCTGCACCATGCCGAGCAGGCCGGAGACGCGGGCACGCTGCTGCTCGGCGACCTGGTCCGGCAGGATTGCCTGGAGCGCGGCCTGGGTGCCGTTGAACGCCATCTGCGCGATCGCCCAGCCGAGCACGACGACCCCGATCGTGGGGGCGGCGGCGATGAGCAGGAGGCCGACGCTGCCGAGCAGCACGCCCCACAGGAGCCACGGGCGGCGCATGCCGAGCCGCGACGTCGTGCGATCGGACAGCGCGCCGGCGAGCGGGTTCGCGACGAAGGCGAAGAACGCGCCGACGCCGGTGACGAGGGCGAGGTTGCCCGCGCGGTCGCCGGGGGTCGACAGGGCGTCCACCTTGAGCGCCAGCGTGCTGATGACCGGCGTGAGGAGCGCGATGTACAGCGTGAAGTAGGCGAGGACGTAGGCGACCACGACCCCCTTGCCGGCGACACGGCCGTCGCGAGCCGCCGGGCCGGGGGCGGCGCCGGTCGGCACCGGTGGCGCCGGCGGAAGGGTGGGGGACGCGGGGGACTGGCCGGCCGGTGCCGGGGCCTGAACGTCTGCCATGGACGACTCCTGTGTGTCTCTGCCGGGTCCGCCGTCGGGCCCGCGCCTGCGACCAATACCTACCGGATGGTCGGTGAACGGAGGCTACCGCATGGTAGGTATTGATTCCAAGAGGTTCGGCGTGACAGGGCGCGCGGGGACGGGCTCCGGGGAGGCGGCGGGGGACAATGGCGCACGTGAGCGACACGACGACGGACACGACCGGCCGCACGCGCGGGTACGCGAAGGGGCGCGCGAAGCGCGAGGAGATCCTGCAGGCGGCGATCGTCGCGTTCGGCGAGGTCGGGTACCACGGGGCGTCGCTGCGGGAGATCGCGGCCCGCGTCGGCATCTCCCACCCCGGGCTGCTGCACCACTTCCCGACCAAGGCGGCGCTGCTCGAGGCGGTGCTGGAGCACCGCGACGCGGTCGACTTCGCGGACTTCGACACGGACGTCGAGCAGGGGCGCACGATGTTCGAGGCCCTGGTGCGCCTGGTGCAGCGCAACGCGCTGCGGCGGCCGGTCGTCGAGGTCTTCACCGGGCTCGCCGCCGAGGCGACGTCGACCGACCACCCCGCCCACGCGTACTTCGCCGACCGCTACCCGGTCACGGTGGCACGCCTGCGGGCGGAGCTCGACCGGCAGGCCGAGGCGGGTCGCCTGCGCGCCGGCGTCGACCCGGGCGTGGCCGCCCGCGCGATCGTCGCGCTCATGGACGGGCTGCAGGTGCAGTGGCTGTACTCGCTCGAGCGACCGCGCGCCGAGCGGGTCGACATGGCCGGCGACCTGCGGGCCTACCTCGACCTGATCCTCGTCGACCCGGGCGTCTGACCGCCGTTCCGGACGGGCGAGCCCCTGGGGCGCCCTTGTCCCCTTCGAGCACGGGATCCGTCCCGCCGTCCGGCCGGACGGCGGGACGGATCCCGTGCTCGAAGGGGACCTCGGTCAGGCGTTGGCGGCCGCCACGAGCTGGGCCAGCGCGGCGCGGTCGAACCCGGCGAGCCCGAAGTCGGCGATGACGGCCAGCGGCATGTCCGTGGCCATGGCGAGCATCGTCGGGTCGATCGGCGAGGCCTCGAGCGCGGGCCGGATCGCGGCGGCGGCCACGGGGTGCGCCAGCGCCTCGCCGAGGGTCGACAGCTCGTGCAGCGGGAGGGTGACGTCCTCGCCGGTGACGTCGACCGCGAGCTCGGCGCGCAGGTCGCGCGACGACGCGCCGACGCCGACCCGGAACTCGCCGCCCTCGAGCACCCAGCGGCGCAGCACGGGGTGCCAGTACGACAGGTCGCGGGCGTCGAGGTCGAGCGTCACGACCCGCGACTCGGCGGGCTGCAGGAACACCTTGGCGAACGCCTTGAGCTCGCGCTCGGGGCGCTGCACCTGGGCCTGCGGGTCGCCCACGTACACCTGGACGACCTCGGCGCCCGCGACGGCGCCGGTGTTCGTCACGCGCACGGCGACGCGCACGCGCGCGCCGGCCCCGGCGCCGGTGACCTCGGCGGTCGCCTCGTCGTAGGCGAACGTCGTGTACGTCAGGCCGTGGCCGAACGGGTAGGCGACGTCGGCCTTGCGGGCGTCGTACCAGCGGTAGCCCACCAGCAGGCCCTCGCCGTAGCGGACGTGGCCGAGCTCGCCCGGGAAGTTCCCGTACGCCGGGGTGTCCTCGAGGCGCAGCGGCAGGGTCTCGGTGAGGCGGCCCGACGGCGCGACGGCGCCGGTGAGGACGTCGACGACGGCGGAGCCGCCGGCCTGCCCGCCGAGCCAGCCGGTGAGCAGCGCGGGAACGGCGTCCTGCCAGCCGGCGACGGAGATCGCCGAGCCGCCCGCCAGGACGACCACCACGCGCGGGTTCACGGCCGCGACGGCCGCCAGCAGCGCCACCTGGTCGGCGGGGAGGTCGAGGTGGTCGCGGTCGTAGCCCTCGGACTCGTAGGCGGCGGGCAGCCCGAGGAACACGAGGACCGTGCCCGCGCCGCGCGCCGTCTCGACGGCCTCGGCGACCAGGGCCTCGACCGGCCGGTCGTCGTCCGGGCCCTCGGCGAGGGTGTAGCCGGGCGCGAACGGGACGTCGGCCCCCGCGGCCTCGCGCAGGGTGGTGAGCGCGTCGTCGAGCCGGGTCGGGTTGACCTGCGAGGAGCCCGCGCCCTGGTAGCGCGGGGTGCGGGCGAGCTCGCCGACGACGGCGACGTCGGACACGCCGGCGAGCGGGAGCAGCGGGGCGCGGCCCGACGCCGTGCCGACCGGCTCGTTCTTCAGCAGCACGGTGCCCGCGGCGGCGGCCTCGCGGGCCAGCGCGTGGTGGTCCTCGACGTCGAACGACCCGGGGGCCTCGGCGGCCGGGAGCGAGCGGGCGACGAGCCGCAGCACGCGGCGGGCGCCGGCGTCCACGAGCGCCTCGTCGAGCTCGCCCGCGCGGACGGCGGCGACGACCTCGGCGTCGGTGCGACCGCCCGAGGAGGGCATCTCCAGGTCGAGGCCGGCGGCGACGCCGGCGACGCGGTCGCGCACGGCGCCCCAGTCGGACACGACGAGGCCGTCGAAGCCCCACTCGTCGCGCAGCACCGTGGTCAGCAGCCAGTCGTGCTGCGACGCGTACACGCCGTTGACCTTGTTGTAGGCGCACATCACGGTCCACGGCTGCGCCGTCGTGACGACGCGCTCGAACGCCGGCAGGTAGATCTCGCGCAGGGTGCGCTCGTCCACGTCGGCGGACACGCGCATCCGGTCCGCCTCCTGGTTGTTGGCGGCGAAGTGCTTGAGCGAGGTGCCGACGCCCTGGGACTGGATGCCCTCCACCAGCGCGGCGCCGAGGTCGCCGGCCACCACCGGGTCCTCGGAGAAGTACTCGAAGTTGCGCCCGCACAGCGGCGACCGCTTGATGTTCACGCCCGGGCCGAGCAGGACGGCGACGTCGTTCGCGCGGGTCTCGCGGCCCAGGGCCTCGCCGACGCGGCGCAGCAGGTCGACGTCCCAGCTGGACCCGAGCGCGGCGGCCGTGGGGAAGCAGGTGGCGGGAACGCTGCCGCCCAGGCCGAGGTGGTCGGCGGACTCGTCCTGCTTGCGCAGGCCGTGGGGGCCGTCGGTGACCATGACGGACGGGACGAGGGTGCTCCCGTCGCGCTCGATCGGCTGGGTGTGCCAGAAGTCGAGGCCGGACAGCAGGGACGCCTTCTCCTCGAGCGTGAGGGACGCGAGCACGTGCTCGACGTCGAAGGGCGCGCCGGGGGCGGTGGCGGGCGTGGGGGCTGGCGCGGTCTGGTCGAGGGTCACGGGGCGCTCCAAGGGTCGGCGACGGTGCAACGGGCCCACCCTAGCAAGAAACCTACCGTGCGGTAGGAAAAGGGTCGTCGCGCCGTCGCGCCCGTGCCGCGCCCGGGGGAGCGCGGGTCAGATCCCGGCGGACCAGCGCCGCTCGACGACGTCGCGCACGCCCGTCGCCAGGGTGCGGGTCATGCCGTCGGGGCCGAGCCCCGCGGAGGAGAGGAAGCGCTCGCGGGCGGAGTCGTCGTCGAGCACCCACGTGACGAGCTCCTCGGCGCCGTCGGTGCGCAGCCGGTCGACCGCCGCCGACAGCAGGCGCGAGCCGTGACCGCCGCGCTGGTGCCGCGGCTCCACCTCCAGCGCGACGAGCTGGCCGGGGCCGACGGCCGCGAAGCCCACGACCTCGGCGCCGTCGAGGGCGACGAACACCGCGAAGCCGGGCCCCGGCGGCGCGGAGATCGCCCGCGACCAGCGCTCGCGCATCGTCGCGGTGTCGAGCGCGTCGACGACGCCGTCGCCCAGCGCCGTCTCGTGCGTCGAGCGCCACGCCGACACCTGGACGCGGGTCACCGCGTCCTCGTCGCCGGGGACGGCCGGGCGGACCGAGACGTCGGCCGTCTCGCGGAAGAGTGCCATCGGGCCACCCTAGTGAGTCGGGGGCGGGGTCCGGGGCCGGTCCGGGCCGGGCCGGTCCGAGGCCGGGACCGGGGCCTCAGCCCCAGCCGAGGGCGCGCAGGCCGGCCGCCGTGGCGGCCGCGAGCACGACCACGAGGATGAACGGCGCCCGGAGCGCGAGGGCGATCGCCGCGACGGCCAGCGCGGGCACGCGGGCGTCGACGACCAGCGCCTGCCCGTCCGCGAAGGTCTGCACCACCACGAGGGAGACCAGCAGCGCCACCGTGACGAGCGTCGAGGTGCGCTGCACCCGCTCGGTGGCGAGCCAGTGCTCGGGCACGAGGTGGCCGGCGAGCTTGAGCGCGAAGCTGAGCAGGGACGCGACGAGCACGGTGACCCACAGCACGGTCGTGGTCATGCCGTCTCCTTCCGGCCGTCCGCGGGTCGCGGTCCGGCGACGACCCCGACGACGATCGCGGCGGCCGCCGCGGCGAGCACCGGCAGGCCGGCGGGCACCAGCGGGATCAGCGCGGCGGTCACGGCGACCGCGACCGCGGCGACGAGCTGGGCCTGCCGCGACGCGAGCCGCGGCCAGACGAGGGCGAGGAACGCGGCGCCGGCCGCGGCGTCCAGGCCCCAGGCGCGGGGGTCGCCGAGCGCGTCGCCGGCGAGCGCGCCCAGCAGGGTGAACGCGTTCCACAGGACGAAGACGCCGACGCCCGTGACCCAGAACCCGGCGCGCGTCGCGGCCCGCTCCCGCTGCCCGACGGCCACCGCGGTCGACTCGTCGATCGTGAGCTGCGCGGCGGCGAGGCGCCGCCAGCCGTGCGCCCCGAGCAGGGGCGCGACGACGGCGCCGTAGAGGGTGTTGCGGACGCCGAGCAGCGTCGAGGTGGCGATCGCGGCGACGGGGGAGCCGCCCGCGGCGACCACGCCGATCAGGGCGAACTGCGAGCCGCCGGAGAAGAGCAGGAGGCTGAGCGCCATCGTCTGCGGCACGCTCACGCCCGCCACGACGGAGAGCGCCCCGAAGGAGATCCCGTACAGGCCGGTGGCCAGGGCGACCGACGCCCCCTGGCGGACGGCGGCCCGCACCGCCGGGTCTCGTCGAGGGGCACCAGTCACGCCGGTAGTGGACCACGGGTCCCCGCACCGCGGGAAACCGTCCCGGTGCGCGGCCGGCCGCGTCCGCGACGCAGGGGTCGGCGCGCGACGACGCTCAGAGCGCCACGTACACGGTCTCCAGGTACTCCTCGAGGCCCGCCTCGCCGCCCTCGCGACCGAGGCCGGACTGCTTCACGCCGCCGAACGGCGCGCTCGCGTCCGAGACCATGCCCCGGTTGATGCCGATCATGCCCGCGTCCAGCTCCGCCCCGACGCGCAGCGCCCGGTCGAGGGACGAGGTGTAGGCGTAGGCCGCGAGCCCGTACTCCGTGTCGTTGGCGAGGGCGAACGCCTCGTCGTCGTCGGCGAACCCGACCACGGGCGCCACCGGGCCGAAGATCTCCTCGCGCACGGCGCGGGCGTCCGCGTCGACGCCCGCCAGCACCGTGGGCTCGAAGAACGTGCCGGGGCCGTCGGGGCGGCCTCCGCCGGTGAGCACCTGGGCGCCGCGGCTCGTGGCGTCGTCGACGAGCTCGGTGACCTTGGTGACGGCCTTCGCGTCGATGAGCGGGCCGACGTCCACGCGGTCGGCGTCGCCCCGGCCCACCCGGAGCCCGGAGAACCGGTCGGCGAGCCGCTGCGCGAACTCTCGGGCCACGGAGTCGTGCACCAGGAAGCGGTTGGCCGCGACGCACGACTGCCCGGCGTTGCGGAGCTTGGCCACGGTCGCGCCGTCGACGGCCGCGTCGAGGTCCGCGTCCGCGAAGACGACGAACGGGGCGTTGCCGCCCAGCTCCATCGACGTGCGCAGCACCTGGTCCGCCGCCTGCCGCAGGAGCGTGCGCCCGACGGCCGTGGAGCCGGTGAAGGAGAGCTTGCGCAGCCGGTCGTCGCCGAGGAGCGGGGCGACCAGGTCGCCGGAGGTCGCCGTCGGGACGACGTTCAGCACGCCGCGGGGCAGGCCCCGGTCGGCGAGCTCGGACCGGACCACCTCGGCCACCAGCATCGTGGTGAGGGGTGTCTGGTGGGCGGGCTTGACCACGACGGTGCAGCCGGCGGCGAGCGCCGGGCCGATCTTGCGGGTCGCCATCGCGATGGGGAAGTTCCAGGGTGTGATCAGCAGCGCCGGCCCGACGGGGCGCCGGTGCACGAGCTGGCGGTTCGCGCCGGCGGGCGCGGTGCGGACCAGCCCGTCGGCCCGGACCGCCTGCTCGGCGTACCACCGCAGGAAGTCCGCGCCGTACGTCACCTCGGCCCGCGCCTCGGCGAGCGGCTTACCGCACTCGGCGGTGATGAGGGAGGCGAAGGCGTCGGCGCGCGCCACGATCCGCTCGTAGACCGCGCGCAGCAGCTCGGACCGCTCGCGCGGCGCCACCGCGCGCCAGGCGGCCGCCGCGTCGGCGGCGGAGGCGAGCGCCCGGAGGCCGTCCTCGGGGGAGGCGTCCGCGACGTCGAACAGGACCTCTCCCGTGGCCGGGTCGGTCACCTCGAACGTCCGCCCGCCGGAGGCCGCGGTCCACTGCCCGTCGACGAGCATGCCGGTCGGCAGGTGGGCCACGAGCGCGGGGGAGAGCGAGCTCATGCCCCGAGTATGCACAGGCGCCCGTCCGCTCGACACGGGGAACGGCAGACCTCGCCCGCGGCCGGTTCCCGGCGACGTTCCCTACGATCGACGGGTGGGCGACGGGCGGAGCGGGGACGGGGTGACGCTGCTGCTGCTCAACGGGCTGCCCGGCGTCGGGAAGTCGAGCGTCGCGGCGGCGCTCGCGGCGGTCCGGCCGGGCACGCTCGTGCTCGACGTGGACGTCGTGCGCGCCCTCGTCTCGGGGGACCCGGCGGGCACCGCGGAGCCGGCACGCCGGCTCGCCCTCGACATGGCGCGCTCGTACCTGCGCGCCGGCGGGGACGTGGTGGTGCCGCAGCTCGTGGCGCGGCCGGACCAGGTGGCCCGGTTCGCCCGGGCCGCCACGGACGGCGGCGCGCGGTTCGCGCACGCGCTCCTGGAAGCGGACCCCGCGACCCTCGCGCGCCGCGTGGCCGACGACGACGCCGCACACCGCCGCGGGCTGGACGCGGACGCGGTGGCCGCCTACGCGGCCGGCCTGCGGCAGGTGGCGCGGCTCCCCGGCGTGGTCCGCGTCGACGCCGGGACGGGCGACGCGGACGCCGTCGCCGGCCGGGTGCGGGCCCTGCTCGAGGGCTGAACCGGTCCGTCCCCGCCGGTCGCGCCCGGTACGGTTGACCTCATGACGCTCGCCCCCACCGCCGCGCGCCCCTTCGGCGCCGTCCTCACCGCGATGGCCACGCCCATGACCCCCACGGGCGACCTCGACCTCGACGGTGCGGTGCGACTGGCGAAGCGCCTGGTGGACGACGGCAACGACGGGCTCGTGCTGTCCGGCACGACCGGCGAGTCGCCCGCCACGCACGCCCCGGAGAAGGCGGAGCTCGTCGCCGCCGTCGTGGCCGCCGTGGGCGACCGCGCGTTCGTCCTGGCCGGCGCGGGCTCCAACGACACCGTGCACGCCGTCCGCATGGCCGAGCAGGCCGCGGAGGCCGGCGCGCACGGACTGCTCGTCGTCTCGCCGTACTACTCGCGCCCCAGCCAGGAGGGCCTGTACCGGCACTTCGCCACCGTGGCGGACGCGACCGAGCTGCCCGTCATGCTCTACGACGTCCCCGGCCGCACGTGCGTCCGGATCTCGGCGGCGACCTACGAGCGCGTCGCGCGGCACCCGCAGGTCGTCGCCACCAAGGACGCGACCGGCGACGTGGCCTCGGCCGCGCGGCTGGCGGCCGGGACCGGCCTCGCCTGGTACTCGGGCGACGACAGCCTGCTGCTGCCCTTCCTGTCGATGGGCGGCGCCGGCATCGTCTCCGTCTCCGCGCACGTCGTGGCGGGCGCGTTCGCCGAGGTCGTGCGCCGCTGGGACGCGGGGGACACCGCCGGCGCCCTCGCCGCCTTCCTGCCCACCCTGCCCGTGATCGAGGCGCTGAACGGCGCCGGGGCGCAGGCCGTGATGGTCAAGGCCGCGCTCGAGGCGCTCGGCGTCCTCGACAACCGTGAGCTGCGGCTCCCCAACGTGGCCGCCTCCGAGGACGACGTCGCGCTCGTGCGCGACGCCCTCGTGACGGCGGGCTACCTCGACGACGGCGTCCGTGCGGGCGCCACCACACTTCCGTAAGACCGACTGGCCAGGAGGCCCCGTGAGCCACCCTCACCCCGAACTTCCCCTGCCCCCCGCCCTCCCGTCGAAGGGGCTGCGCATCGTGGCCCTCGGCGGCCTGGGCGAGGTGGGCCGCAACATGGCCGTCCTCGAGTACGAGGGACGGCTGCTGATCATCGACTGCGGCGTCCTCTTCCCCGAGGACCACCAGCCCGGCGTGGACCTGATCCTGCCGGACTTCGACTACATCAAGGACCGTCTCGACGACATCGAGGCGATCGTCCTCACGCACGGGCACGAGGACCACATCGGTGCCGTGCCGTACCTGCTGCGGCTGCGCCGGGACATCCCGCTGGTCGGCTCGCGCCTCACGCTCGCGTTCGTCGAGGCGAAGCTCAAGGAGCACCGCATCAAGCCGGTGCTGCGCGTGGTGGCGGAGGACCAGACGGAGCGGTTCGGCCCCTTCGACTGCGAGTTCGTCGCGGTCAACCACTCCATCCCGGACGCGCTCGCCGTCGCCGTGACGACCGGTGCCGGCACCGTGCTGCACACCGGCGACTTCAAGATGGACCAGCTGCCGCTCGACGGCCGCATCACCGACCTGCGCGCCTTCGCGCGGCTGGGCGAGAAGGGCGTCGACCTGTTCATGGTCGACTCCACCAACGCCGAGGTGCCCGGGTTCGTCACCAACGAGGTCGAGATCGGGCCGGCGCTGGACGCCGCCTTCGCGCAGGCGGAGAAGCGCATCGTCGTCGCGTCGTTCTCCTCCCACGTGCACCGCGTGCAGCAGGTGCTCAACGCCGCGCACGCGCACGGCCGCAAGGTCGCGCTCGTGGGCCGCTCGATGGTGCGCAACATGGGCATCGCCGCCGAGCTGGGCTACCTCGACGTCCCGCCGGGCGTCCTCATCGAGCTGAAGCAGGCCGCCAGCCTGCCCGACGACCGCATCGTCTACATGTCCACCGGGTCGCAGGGCGAGCCGATGGCCGCCCTGAGCCGGATGGCCAACGGCGACCACAAGGTGCAGGTGGGCCACGGCGACACCGTGATCCTGGCCTCGTCCCTCATCCCGGGCAACGAGAACTCCGTGTTCCGGGTCATCAACGGGCTCACCCGCCTCGGCGCGCGCGTCGTGCACTCCGGCAACGCCAAGGTGCACGTCTCCGGGCACGCGAGCGCCGGCGAGCTCCTGTACTGCTACAACGTGCTCAAGCCGCGCAACGTCATGCCGGTGCACGGCGAGGTGCGCCACCTGGTGGCCAACGGGGCCCTCGCGGTCCGCACCGGCGTGCCCGCGGACCGTGTCGTCCTCGCCGAGGACGGCGTCGTCGTCGACCTCGTGGACGGCAAGGCCTCCGTGGTCGGCGCCGTGCCCTGCGGCTACGTCTTCGTGGACGGCTCGACCGTCGGCGCGGTCACGGAGAACGAGCTCAAGGACCGCCGCACGCTGTCCGAGGAGGGCTTCGTCTCGGTCTTCGCGGTGGTCGACACCGCCACGGGCAAGGTGCTCGCGGGCCCGCAGATCCTGGCGCGCGGCATGGCCGAGGACGCGGCGGTCTTCGAGGAGGTCCAGCCCGACGTCGTCGCGGCCCTCGAGAAGGCGATCGCCGGTGGGGCCACCGACACCTACCAGCTGCAGCAGGTGATGCGACGCGTCATCGGCCAGTGGGTGAACCGGCGCCTGCGCCGCCGCCCGATGATCGTCCCGGTGGTCGTCGAGGCCTGAGGCCGGTCGACCGCACCGCCCTCGGGCGGGACCGGAGGCGGCGGGGCCGCGCCACTATGCTGGCGCGGCCCCGCCGCCTTTCCTGGAGGTCTCCGATGACGCAGCCCGACCCGTTCGCCCCGCCGTCCGGCGCGGTCCCGCCCGCCTCCGCGCCCGTCGTGCCGCCGCCGCAGCCGCGGTACGGCGCCTACGCCCCGGCCGGGAGTCCCGGCGCCCCGCCGGCCGAGACCGTGCCGGGGCCCCGGGGGCCGGCCGGCTGGGTCCCGGCGCCCGCCGTCCCGACCGGGCTCGCGACGGCGACGGTCGTGATGGCCGTGGCCTGGACGGCGATGCAGGTGGTCCTCCTGGCGACGTCGTTCGCCGCGGTCGAGCCGTACCAGCGGGCCCTCGCGTCGGGGACGTCCGCCGTGTCGGTCTGGACGGCGTACGACGGCCTGGGGTCGGTCGCGATCCCCGTGCAGGTGGCCACGTTCGTCGTCGCGTGCCTGTGGCTCCAGCAGTCCCGCGCCGCGGCGACGGCCCTGTCGCCCGGGGCGCGCCAGGTCCGCGGCCCGGTGTGGGTCTGGCTCGGCTGGGTGGTGCCGGTGGTGTCCCTGTGGTTCCCGTTCCAGGTGGTGCGCGACGTGCGCGCCGCGGCGGTCGGGCGTCGGCCGTCCGCGGGGTTCGGCTGGTGGTGGGCGTGCTGGCTCGTCGGCCTGTGGGCGTCGAACCAGGCCGCGTTCGCGGGGTCGGGCCTCGGGACCCGGGACCCGGGGACCATCCCCGTGTTCGAGGGGATCGCCGCGGTGGCGACGGTGGCCGGCGCGATCCTGTGGGTCGGCATGGTCCGCGAGATCACCCGGGGCCTGCAGGCCCGTACCGCGCCGGGGGCCTGACCCGCGGCGGACCTCAGCGGGCGAGCAGCGCGGGCCCGACGGCGCCGGCGGCGGCGTCGTAGCGCGCGGCGCGCGCGCCCTCGTCCCCGGGCAGCAGCCCGGACAGCTCGAGCGACACGAGCCCGTGGACCAGGCCCCAGAGGCCGACGGCCACGGGCTCGACGTCGTCCGGGGGAGCGGCGAGGACGCGCGCGACGGCGTCGCGCAGCACCCGGAACGTGGGCTGCTCGGTGGCGGCCGGGGCGCCGGCGCCGGGCCGGACGGCGCGGTCGAACATCGTCCGGTAGAAGTGCGGGTCGGCCAGCGCGCTGCGGCGGTACGCCACCCCGAGGGCGCGCAGGTCGCCGGCCGGGTCGTCCGTGCGCGGCACGTCGGCGAGGTGGGTCGCGAAGCGACGGAAGCCCTCGGCGCTGACGGCGGCGAGGAGGTCCTCGCGGGAGCCGAAGAGGGCGTAGACGGCGGAGGCGCTGGTCCCCGCCGCAGCGGCCACCGCCCGGACCGTCACCGCCGGCTCGCCGCCGGTGGACAGCGCCTCGGACGTGACCTCGAGCAGGCGGGTGCGCAGGGCGTCGTCGTGGAGGCGCGGGCGGGGCATGCCGCGAGCGTAGACCCCTTGACGACAGTTTGCGAACGTTGTTTTATAACAGTGTTCGTAAACGTCTCCCGTCTCCCGACCCCTGGAGGTCTCCGTGCTCGAGCTCACCGACGCGACCCGCATCACCGCGGGCGTCGTGCTGCTGACCGTCGTCGGGATCGAGTCCGGCGGGTACTTCCTCGTGAAGGTCGTCACCGGGAGGGTGGCGGCCACACCGTTCCAGACCTCCTTCTTCCGTGCCGGGCACGCGCACGCCGGGGTGCTGGTGATCCTCGGGCTGGTCTGCCTCGTCCTGTCCGAGGCCACCGACCTCACCGGCGGCTGGCGGTGGCTCGCGGCCACCGGCGTGCTCGTCGCCGCGATCCTCATGCCCGCCGGGTTCTTCCTGTCCGCCGCCGGCGCCGGGCGCACCGCGCCCGGCCGGGCGGTCGTGCTGCTCCCCGCGGGGGCGGCGGTGCTGGCCGCCGGCGCGGTCACCCTGGCCGTGGGGCTCCTGGCCGCGGGCTGACCCGGCAACACGCGCCCGGGACCTGCGGCGTCGTGACCCCGCGCCCGGGTACCGTGGGAGCATCATGGCGACCCGGACACCCGCCCGCAGGATCACCGGGACTCCGCGGGGCACGGCGAGAACGGGGCGGACCGCATCCGTGGCCGCCCCCACCCGGCGCGCGCCCGCTCGCACCTCGTCGTCCGGCCGGTCCGGCAAGGGGTCGGGCAGGAGCTCCGGGAAGGGCACCGGCCGGGGGAGCGGGCGCCGCGCGCCGGCCCGACGGCCGGCGCGGTCGGGGCCGTCCTGGCCGGTCCGCGCCGTGCGCGGCCTGTACCTGGGCGTCGCGCACGGGGTCGGCAGCCTGACCCGCAGCATCACCAAGGGAGCAAGAGACCTGGAACCCGAGCACCGCCGAGACGGCGTCGCCTTCTTCCTCATCGCCCTCGCGCTGGTCGTGGCCGCGCGCGAGTGGTGGGGGATCTCCGGCACGTTCGGCACCGTCGTCCACGCCGTCGTCGCGGGCACCGTGGGCCTGGCCGGCGTGGCCGTGCCCGTGCTGCTGCTGTGGCTCGGCTTCCGCGTCATGCGCCACCCCGAACGCGCCCGGGCGAACTCCCGCGTCGCCATCGGCCTCACCTTCATCGTCGTCTCGGTGTGCGCCCTCGTCGCGATCGCCGAGGGCACCCCGGCGCCGGCGGACGGGTTCGCCGCGCTGCAGGACGGCGGCGGCATCATCGGCTACCTCGCGGCCACCCCCGTGGTGACCGGGCTGACCGAGTGGGTGGCCGTGCCGCTCTTCCTGCTGCTCGGCTTCTTCGGGCTCCTGGTGGTCACGGCCACGCCGGTGCACCGCATCCCCGACCGGCTGCGCGGCCTCTACGACCGGCTCACCGGGAACCACCACGACCCCGAGGGCCTCGACGAGGACGGGCTCCCGCTCGCCGACGGCGTCTCCCGGCACGACGGCTCCGACCCGGCCCCGCGCAAGAAGCGGACCCGCAAGACCAAGGCCCAGCGGGCCGCGGAGGCGGCCGAGGCCGACGGCCTCGACGAGTACGCCGGGGACGAGGCGTTCGAGAAGGCGGCGACCCTCGAGAAGGAGGCGGCCGCGGCGCGCGGGGCGAAGGCCGCGCGCGGGAAGGCCACCCAGCGCGTCGGCGCCGCCGCGACGGCCCCGGTCGAGTCGGTCTCCGCCGCGGCGGGCACCACGCCGGACGACCCCGCCGCACCGGCCCCGGCCGGCGACCTGCCGCCGATGGGGCGCGCGGAGCAGCCGATGCTCGACGGCGACACCGTCTACCTGCTGCCGAACGAGGACTCCCTCGTGGAGGGCGCGCCGCACAAGACCCGCTCCGCGGCGAACGACCGCGTCGTCGAGTCGCTGACGAAGGTCTTCGAGGACTTCGGGGTCGACGCGCAGGTCACGGGATTCACCCGTGGCCCCACCGTCACCCGGTACGAGATCGAGGTGGGCGCCAAGACCAAGGTGGAGCGCATCACGTCGCTCTCCAACAACATCGCGTACGCCGTCGCGAGCGCGGACGTGCGGATCCTCTCGCCGATCCCCGGCAAGTCCGCGATCGGCATCGAGATCCCCAACTCCGACCGCGAGACCGTGGTCCTCGGCGACGTGCTGCGGTCGTCGGCCGCGCGCCGCACCGAGCACCCGATGGTCATGGGCGTGGGCAAGGACGTCGAGGGCGGCTTCGTCGTCGCGAACCTCGCGAAGATGCCGCACATCCTCGTCGCCGGCGCCACCGGCGCGGGCAAGTCGAGCTTCATCAACTCGATGATCTCGTCGATCCTCATGCGCGCCACGCCCGAGCAGGTGCGGCTCATCCTGGTCGACCCGAAGCGCGTCGAGCTGACGATCTACGAGGGCATCCCGCACCTCATCACGCCCATCATCACCAGCCCCAAGAAGGCCGCCGAGGCGCTGGACTGGGTGGTGCGCGAGATGGACGCCCGCTACGACGACCTCGCGACGTTCGGGTACAAGCACGTCGACGACTTCAACGCCGCCGTGCGGGCGGGCAAGGTGAAGCCGCTGCCGGGCTCGGAGCGCAAGATCGCGCCGTACCCGTACCTGCTGGTCGTGGTCGACGAGCTCGCCGACCTCATGATGGTGGCGCCCCGCGACGTCGAGGCCTCGATCCAGCGCATCACGCAGCTGGCCCGCGCCGCGGGCATCCACCTCGTGCTCGCCACGCAGCGGCCGTCCGTGGACGTCGTCACCGGCCTCATCAAGGCGAACGTGCCGTCGCGCCTCGCGTTCGCGACGTCGTCGCTCGCCGACTCCCGCGTCGTGCTCGACCAGCCCGGCGCGGAGAAGCTCATCGGCCAGGGTGACGCGCTCTTCCTGCCGATGGGCGCGGCCAAGCCGATGCGTGTGCAGGGCGCCTGGGTCACCGAGTCCGAGGTGCACAGCGTCGTCGAGCACGTGAAGGCCCAGCTCAAGCCGATCTACCGCGAGGACGTCACCGCGCCGGCGGCGGCCAAGAAGCAGGTGGACGAGGACATCGGCGACGACCTCGACCTGCTGCTGCAGGCCACGGAGCTCGTCGTGACCACGCAGTTCGGCTCCACGTCGATGCTGCAGCGCAAGCTGCGGGTGGGGTTCGCGAAGGCGGGCCGGCTCATGGACCTGCTGGAGTCGCGGGAGATCGTCGGGCCGTCCGAGGGGTCCAAGGCGCGCGAGGTGCTCGTGACTCCGGACGACCTGCCGTCGGCGCTCGCGCTGATCCGCGGGGAGACGCCGCAGGCCTACGACCAGGACGCCGACGCGAGCGCGGACGCCCCGGCCGACCCGTACGCCGACGGCACGGACGGGCACGCCCCGCCCGTGGCGACCGACTACCACGACGACGCCGACACCGACCCGGAGCACGGCTGGCGCTGAGCCCTCGGCGCCGTGCCCTCGGCGCCGTGGTCGTCGCGCGGGGCCCGAGGGCGGCGAGGTCAGTCGTCCCGCCGCACGACCTCGGGCGGGGGCCCGGTCGTCACCGTCGGCTCGCGTCGCTCGCGCGCCACGTCGCCGACGGCCTCGCGGACCCGGTCCTCGCGGGCCCGGAGCTCGGCGGCGGAGAGCGTCGTGCTCCCGGGGTCGTCGAGGACGTCCGGCAGGGCGTGCACGCGGTGCCCGGCCGCGATGTCCACCGTGGTCCCCGTCCACCGCAGGCCCGTCACCCGCGTCGCCGCGTCGGGGGTCCGCTGCGTGAACGTCGCGGTGAGCAGGACGCCGTTGCTGGTGCGGGCGTCGCAGCAGTCGGCGCTCTGGTTGGACAGCAGGTTGCCCAGCCCGTAGGCCACCCACATGCCGCGGCCGCCGGGACCCTTGCCGACCCGGTCGATCCGCTGCGGCACGTGCGCGTGGTGCCCGATGACGAGGTCGACGGCCCGGGACCTGGCCAGCCGCCGCACGACCTCCTCCTGCTGCTCGGTGAGCACCTCCGTGTACTCGACGCCGGCGTGCAGGCTCACGACGACGACGTCGGCCCCGGCCTCGCGGGCAGCGCGCGCCTGGGCGATCAGGCGGTCGGCGTCGATGAGGTCCACCGCCCAGGGGGCGTCGGACGGCATCGCCAGGCCGTTCAGCCCGTAGGCCGCGGCCAGGTGGGCGACGGTGATCTCGCGGTCCTCGCGCCGGAGCACGTAGAGCTGCGGCGCGTCCTGCTCGGCTGCGCTGCGCGCCGTCCCGACGTGCCCCATGCCCGCGGCGTCCAGGCGGCGCAGCGTGGCCCGCACCCCGGCGTAGCCGCGGTCGACCGAGTGGTTCGACGCGGTCGAGCAGCCGTCCCACCCCTGCTCGTGCAGGTCGCGGACCAGCCCGGGCGGCGCGCCGAAGAGCGGGTACCCGCTCGGCGGGGTTCCCTTCGGCGCGACCGGGACCTCCAGGTGGCAGAGCGCGAGGTCGGCACCTTGGACCCAGGGGTCGACGCCCGCGAGAAGGGGCGTGAAGTCGGGATCGGCGTCGCCGCCCGCCGAGTCGACGACGGGGCCGTGCGGCAGCACGTCCCCCGCGGCGAGGAGCGTGAACGTGGCCGGCCCGGGCGTCGGGGACGGGGACGGCGCGGGCGTCGAGACCGCGGGCGTGCCGTCGCCCTGCGCGGCGGGGGCGTCACCCGGCCGGCCCCCCGGCAGGAGGCCGCCCAGGGCCAGGGCGGCGGCCACGCCGACGCCCGTACCCACGAGCGCAGCGAGGCCGGCCCGGCGTCGTCGCCGAGGTCCGTCGTCGGACACGTGGTGGGGCACGGCAGGAGGGTACTGCCGCCCACCGGACCTCTGCGCGCGCTGCGCGGTGGGCGGTCGGGGCGCGACCGCGGACCCCTCGCGCCGATAGGGTGTTCCGGTGGTCAACGAAGCGCCCTCGCCCTGGAACGTCGCCAACGCGGTGACCCTCGTGCGCATCGCGCTCGTTCCTGTCTTCGCCTGGACCCTCCTCATGGAGGGCGGCGACTCCGTCACCTGGCGCCTCGTCGCCACCGGCGTGTTCGTGCTGGCCGCCGTGAGCGACCGGGTGGACGGCTACCTCGCCCGGTCGCGCAACCTCGTCACGGACCTCGGCAAGCTGCTGGACCCGATCGCCGACAAGGCCCTCATCGGCACGGCCCTGATCCTGCTCTGCTGGCCGTTGGGCGAGCTGCCCTGGTGGGTGCCCACCGTCATCCTCGTGCGGGAGCTCGGCGTCACCGTGCTGCGGATGGTCGTGCTGCGGTACGCCGTGATGCCCGCGTCGCGCGGCGGCAAGCTCAAGACGGTGCTGCAGTCCGTGGCGATCACGCTCTTCCTGCTCCCGCTGGCGGCCCTGCCGAGCGCGGTGCTCGTCGTGGCCTGGGTCGTGCTGGGCCTGGCGATCGTCGTCACCGTCGTGACGGGGGTCGACTACTTCGTGCAGGGCTGGCGGCTGATGGCCGAGGGTCGCCGGCCCGCCGGACCGCGCCCCGCGGCATGACCGCGCCGCCCCCGGTCGGGGACCTCGCGCGCGCCGTGCTCGACGGCGCCCGGTCCCGCGGGTGGACGCTCGGCGCCGCGGAGTCGCTGACCGGCGGCCTCGTGGTCGCCGCGCTCGTCGACGTCCCCGGCGCGTCCGCCGTGGTGCGTGGCGCCGTCGTCGCGTACGCCACGGACGTCAAGGGCTCGGTGCTGGGCGTCGACGCGGCGCTGCTGGCGCGCCGGGGGCCGGTGGACCCGAGCGTGGCGGCGCAGATGGCGGCCGGGGTGCGCCGGGCGCTGGGGACCGACGTCGGGCTCGCCACGACGGGCGTCGCCGGCCCGGACCCGCAGGACGGGCACGCACCGGGGGAGGTATACGTCGCGGTGAGCACGCCCGCGGGGGACCGGGTCCGCCGGCTGGGCCTCCCGGGCGATCGACCGGCGGTGCGGGCCGCGGCCGTCCGGGCCGTGCTGGCCCTGGCCCTCGAGGCCGAGGAGGGCGGCGACGCACCCGCACCTGTGAAGGAGGCGTGACGAGCCTGTCGGGGCCCGGGAGCGCGGGAACAAGGCCCCGGGTGCGCGCGTTGCGCAGGTGTGATGAGTGACAGGGCACGAACCAGTCTCGATCCGCGCCACGCCAGGCCGGGCGGACCGCGCGCGCGGTACGGTAGTGCCACCCCTGCTGCCAGGGGAACGACAGGACGGACGAGGAACCCGGTCACGACCGGTCCGAACCCGGGACGATCGGCCACGGAGAGGGGGCGCGAGATGGTCGTACTGCGACGTGAGATCGGCGACGTGCTGCGTGATGCGCGGCAGCGCCAGGGGCGCACCCTGCGTGAGGTGTCTTCTGCCGCCAGGGTCTCGCTCGGCTACCTGAGCGAGGTGGAGCGCGGGCAGAAGGAGGCGTCGTCGGAGCTGCTGGCGTCGATCTGCGAGGCGCTCGACGTACCGATGTCCCTCGTGCTCCGTGAGGTGAGCGACCGCATCGCGGTGGCCGAGGGGCTGCACATCCCCGACACCATCCCGGCGGACGTCTTCGCCGGCATGCTCAGCCGCGGCGAGTCGCGCGACACCGACCAGGCGCTGCGAGGCGACCTCGCACCGGTCGGCTGACCCGCAGCCGCAAGGAACTCCACGGAGCCGGTCCCGCGAGCACGACTCGCGGGGCCGGCTCCTGCCGTGTCCGGCACCGTCAGGGCGGTGCCTGGCAGGTGGGGCACCAGTAGATCGCGCGCTCCCCGCCGTCCGGGCGGAGGCCGGGACCGGCCGTGCTGCCCAGCGCGACGGGGGTGCGGCAGCGGCGGCAGGGCGCGCGGTGGCGCCCGTGCACGGCCTGCTCGACGGCGCCGAGGCCCGCGCGGCGTCCCACCTCCACGCTGCGGGACATCAGGCGCCGGGCCGTGGCGAGCAGCTCCCGGCGGGCCGCGTCGTCCAGGTCGCCCACGGGGGTCCAGGGCCAGCGGCGGGTGGCGAACAGCGACTCCGCCGTCCAGATGGTGCCGATGCCGGCGACGGTGCGCTGGTCGAGCAGGGCGACGCACACCGGGCGGCGCGGGTCGGCCCCGAGCCGCCGGGCGCCCTCGTCGAGACGGTCCGGGAAGTCGTCGCCGAGGACGTCGGGCCCGAGGTGGCCGAGCAGGCGGGGCTCGTCGCGCGTGCGCAGCACGTCCAGCATGCCGAGCTGCAGGCCCAGGCAGGTCCAGGTGCTCGTGGCGAGCACGGCCCGCACCGCGGGGGAGCGGCCCGCCGCCTCCCGGGACCCCGTGCGGGCCACGCGCCACGACCCGTCCATGCGCAGGTGCGTGTGCAGCGTGCGTCCGTCGTCCGTGCGCAGCAGCAGGTGCTTGCCGTACGCGACCGACTCGCGCACCGTCGCGCCCACCAGGTCCACGCCCGCCGCCGACGGCCAGCGCAGGTCGGCGCGCACCAGCGGCGAGCCGCACAGCGCTGCCCCGAGCCGTTCGGCCGTGAGCCGCAGCACGTCTCCCTCGGGCACGGTCGCAGCCTAGGCCGGTCGCAGCCCGCGGGGCGTGACGCCGAAGCCGGAGTCCAGGAGGGCGGCCGCGGCCGGTGTGCGGTCGCGCGCGGCGGAGAGCGCGGGGACGCCGTCGACGCGCTGCACCGTCACGCGCCCGAGCCGGCCGGCGCGGGTCTCGGCGGCGAGCAGCCGCGCCGCCGCGGCCAGCCGCGCGCCGTCCCCCGCGTCGCCGCGCCCGAAGGAGAGCACCGTGCGCCCGCCCCGCTCGACGAACAGCACCAGCTCGCCGTCCACGAGCACCACGACGCCGCCCGCCTTGCGGCCCGGGCGGTGCGCGCCCGCGCCGTCGTCGCCGGCCGTGCTCCCGGTGCCCGAGGTGCCCGCCGCGCCGGCCCGGCCCGGAGGAACGGTGGCCCTGCCGGCGCGCGGCCACGCGACCGCGGCGCCGTACGGGTTCGCCGGGTCGGTGGCGGCCAGGAGCACCGCGCCCGGCGCGACGCCCGCGCCGGCCGCCGCGACGCCGCCCGCGCCCTCCACGAGCGCGTCGAGCGCGCGGTCCCGGTCCGCCGCGTCGGTGCGCAGCTGGTCGACCGCGCCGGGCAGCGCGAACTGCGACCCCCCGAGGCCCTCGACGAAGTAGCCGCGTCGCGCCGCGCCGCGCTCCTCGAGGCCGGTGAGCACCCGGTACACGTCCCGGAACCGTGACGTCACGCCCTCCGCGGGCGCGGCCGCGCGGGTCAGCACCCCGTGCCGCTCGAGCAGCACCTGCGTGAGCGCGTGCGCCCGGACGGTCGGGTCCTGCTCCACGGCGGGCAGCGCCGCCCAGCGCCCGCCGCCCGTGCGCGGCACGGCCGCGGCCGACGTGGGCCGGGCCAGGCCGAACCGGGACGGCCGCACCGGCCGGGCGCGGGCCGGCGCCGCGGGGGCCCGGTGGGCGCCGCCACCGCGCCGCGAGGAGCCGCCGAGGGACTCCCGCAGCGGGCCGAGGCGGTCGTTCGTGACCCATCCAGCCCACACCAGGTCCCAGAGCGCGTCGAGGGTGGCGCCCTGCCCGGCGTCCGCGAGCTCCGCGAGCCGCGGCAGGAAGTACCCGCCCGACCCGGTGAGGAGGTCGAGGACCGCGCGGTGCAGGTCGGTGTCGAGCGGCCCGCCCTCCTCGACCGCGTCGGGTTCGCGCAGGGTCAGGGGAGCGCCGTCGGCCAGGTGCAGGCTCACCATGCCGTCGCCGCCGCCCGAGCCGGGCAGCCGCCCGTGCCCGCACCACAGGACCTCGCCCGCCGTCGTGAGCTCGTCGAGGACGGCCGGGGAGTAGTCGGAGACCCGGGCGGGCAGCACGAGGGTCTCGAGCGCGGACGCCGGCACCGCCGCCCCGGAGAGCTGCTCCACGGCCCGCAGCACGCCGTCGGCCCCGCGCAGGGAGCCGCCGGCGGACCCGGCGCCGCCCACGCGCACGCCGATGCCGTGCCAGCGCGGCAGGAAGACGCCGAGCGACTCGGGCTCCACCGGCTCCACCTCGGCGCGGAGCGCGGCGAGGGACCGGCGCCGCAGCGTGCGCAGCACCTCCGGGTCGCACCACTCGTCGCCCGTCCCGCCCAGGGACGACGGGCGCAGCGCCCCGCGGGCGACCGCGCCCAGCGCCTCGAGCCGGGCCAGCACCTGGCCCACGACGGCGATCCCGAGGCCGTAGCGCCGGGCGACGTCCGCCGCGGGGAACGGCCCGTGCGTGCGGGCGTGCCGGCGCACGAGGTCGCCCAAGGGGTCGGCGACCGGTTCCGTGAACGTCTCCGGCACCCCCACCGGCAGCGCCACGCCGAGGGCGTCCCGCAGCCGGCCGGCGTCCTCGACGACCGCCCACTGCTCGGCGTCGTCGCCGCGCGCGCCGCCCCCGCCGAGGCGCACCCGGATCACCCGCCGCGACCGCTCGAGCTCGGCGAGCCAGCCGGCGACGTGGTCCCGGGACTCCTCGCGCGTGCGGGCCCGCAGGCCGGCGAGCGGGTGCGGCCCGGAGCGGCGCAGCACGTCCCACAGGCCCTCCGCGTCCCGGGCCTGCCGGTCGGGTGCGAGCGCCTGCAGCTCCGCCTCGGTCCGCTCCACCGCGCCCGGGTCCAGCAGGTCGGCGAGCGGGGTCGCGCCCTGCTCGCCGAGGAGCTCGGTGAGCAGGTCCGGGTCCAGGGACAGGGCGGCCGCGCGCCGCTCGGCCAGCGGGGCGTCGCCGTCGTACAGGAACTGCGCCGTGTAGCCGAACAGGAGCGCCTGCGCGAACGGCGACGGCGTGGAGGTGGTGACCTCCACCAGGCGCACCCGCCCCGCCTGCAGGTCGCCCATGAGCTCGGCGAGCGCGGCGACGTCGAAGTCGTCGCGCAGGCACTCGCGGGCGGCCTCGAGCATGATCGGGAAGTCCGGGAACTGCGACGCCACCTGCAGCAGCTGCGACGCCCGCTGCCGCTGCTGCCACAGCGGCTGGCGCCGGTCGGGCCGGCGGCGGGGCAGCAGCAGCGCCCGCGCGGCCGCCTCGCGGAAGCGGGCCGCGAACATCACGGAGCCGCCCAGCTCGTCGCGCACCGCGCCGAGCACCTCGTCCGGGTCCACCAGCAGGTCCTCCGTGGTGACGGCCGGCCCGTCCCCGCCCGCGCCGCCGTGCCCGCCGTGCCCGCCGTCCTGGCCGGGCGCGCCGTCCCAGCCCGGCCCGCCGAGATCCCACCCGGAGTCGCCGGCGTCCGGCAGGCGCAGCACGATGCCGTCGTCGGCGTGCATCGCGGCGACGTCGGTGCCGTACCGCGCCCGCAGCCGCGCGGCCACGACGAGCGCCCACGGCGCGTGCACCGGGGCGCCGAACGGCGAGTGGATGACGACCCGCCAGTCGCCGAGCTCGTCGCGGAACCGCTCGACGACGACCGTGCGGTCGTCCGGGAGCCGGCCGGTGGCGCGGCGCTGCTCGCCCAGGTACGACGCGAGGTTGTCGGCCGCCCACCTGTCCAGCCCGGCGTCCCGCAGGCCGGCGCGCCCGCGCGCCTCGTCGTCGGCCAGCAGCGCGTCCGTCTCGCGCACGAAGGCGCCCACGGCCCGCCCCAGCTCGGCGGGGCGGCCGGGGGAGTCGCCCTTCCAGAACGGCAGGCGCCCGGGGAGGCCCGGGGCCGGGGTGACGAGGACGCGGTCGGGCGTGATCTCCTCGATGCGCCAGGTCGACGAGCCGAGGGTGAAGGTGTCGCCGACGCGCGACTCGTAGACCATCTCCTCGTCCAGCTCGCCCACGCGCTTGCCGCCCCGCGGCCGGTCGCCGCCGGCCTCGGCGGGGGAGCCCGCGGCAGGCGGCTCCGTCGCCAGGTAGACGCCGTACAGGCCCCGGTCGGGGATGGTGCCGCCGCTGGTGGCCGCGAGCCGCAGCGCGCCGGGCCGGCCCGACAGGCGCCCCGACGCGCGGTCCCACACGATCCGGGCGCGCAGCTCCGCGAAGTCCTCGCTGGGGTAGCGGCCGGCGAGCATGTCCAGCACGGCGCGCCAGGTCGCGTCGCCGAGGGCGCGGAACGGATGGGCCCGGCGGAACGCGGCGAGCAGGTCGTCGGCCTGCCAGTCGTCGGTCGCGAGCGCCGCCACCACCTGCTGGGCGAGCACGTCCAGCGGGTTCGACGGCACGTGCAGGTGCTCGATCTCGCCCGCGCGCATCCGCTGCGCCACCACGGTGGCCGGCACGAGGTCGCCGCGGAACGTCGGGAACACCACGCCGTGCGACACGGCGCCGACCTGGTGACCCGCCCGGCCGATGCGCTGCAGGCCGCTCGCGACGGACGGCGGGGCCCCGACCTGCACCACGAGGTCGACCGCGCCCATGTCGATGCCGAGCTCGAGGGACGACGTCGCGACCACGGCCGGCAGCCGCCCGGCCTTGAGGTCCGACTCGGTGCGGGTGCGCTCGACGCGGCTCATCGACCCGTGGTGGGCCCGCGCGAGCACCTCGGCCCCGCCGCCCTCGGCGGGCGGCAGGCCGACGGCGGCGCCGGACTGCCCCTGCGTCAGCGCGGGCCACTGGGTGCCGGCCGCCGGCAGCTCGACGCCGGAGCGCTCCGCCCAGATCTCGTTCACGCGGGCGGTGAGCCGCTCGGCCCCGCGGCGGGAGTTGGTGAACACCAGCGTGGAGCGGTGCTCCGCGACGAGGTCCACGACCCGCTCCTCGACGTGCGGCCAGACCGACGCCCGGCGCAGCGGGGACGCGGCGTCGCCGCTGAGGTCGACCTCCTCGTCCCCGAGCCCGGGGGACGGTCCGGGCTGCGGGGCCGTGGACGCCGGGCCGGGCGCGGTCGGGTCGGGCACGGTCGACGCCGCGTCCAGGTCCGCCAGGTCGGGCACCGGCACGACGACCTCGATGTCCCACTTCTTGGTGGCCTCGGGCTGCACGACCACCACCTCGCGGCCGCCGTCGTCGGGCGTGCGGTGCCCGGCGAGGAACTCCGCGACCGTCTCGACGGGGCGGACCGTGGCCGACAGCCCGATGCGCTGCGCCGGCCGGTCGAGGAGCTCGTCGAGGCGCTCCAGGCTGAGCGCGAGGTGCGCCCCGCGCTTGGTGCCGGCGACGGCGTGGATCTCGTCGAGGACGACCGTCTGCACCCCCGCCAGACCGGCCCGCGCCTGGGAGGTGAGCACGAGGAAGAGGGACTCCGGGGTGGTGACCAGCACGTCCGGGGGCCGGGTGGCGAACGCCCGCCGCTCGGACGCGGGGGTGTCGCCGGTCCGGGCGCCGACGGTCACCTCCTCGACGGACAGCCCGTCGCGGGCGGCGGCCTGCCGGATCCCGGCGAGCGGGGAGCGCAGGTTGCGCTGCACGTCGGCGGCCAGCGCCTTGAGGGGGGAGACGTACAGCACCCGGCAGCGCCGCGCGCGCTCGGGCGGCGGCTCGGTCGTGAGGCGGTCGATGGCCCAGAGGAAGGCGGCGAGCGTCTTGCCGGACCCGGTCGGCGCGACGACCAGCGCGTGCCGGTCGGAGCTGATCGCGTCCCACGCCCCGGCCTGGGCCGCCGTCGGCGCCTCGAACGCGCCGGCGAACCACGCGCGCGTCGCGGGGCCGAACCGGGCGAGCACGTCGTCGGGGCTGCCGGGGACGGCGGACGGGGGGACGACCACCCCGCCATCCTGGCAGGGGGGACCGACAGCCCGCAGGGCGGGGCGGCCCCGGGGACCGGGCACCCCCGGACCCGTGCGAGGCTGGTGACGTGCGCTATCGCGAGTTCGCCCAACTGGTCGACGAGGTCTTCGGGCCGGCCTACGGGCGTGCCCTCGTCCGCGAGCAGGTGCTGCCGCGGCTCGACGGGCGCACCCCCGCGGAGGCGCTCGAGGCGGGCGTCGAGCCCCGCGACGTCTGGCACGCGCTCTGCGACGCGCTGGACGTGCCCGAGCCCCGGCGCTGGGGCCACGACGACCGCCGGCAGGCGCCGCCCCCGCGCTGACCGCGCCCCGGCCTGGCCGCGCCCGCGCCGACGTCCGCCGCGCGCGGCATCATGGCGCCATGCCCCGCGCCCGCCCCCCGCTCGTCACGGTGGCGGACGTCCGCGCCGCCCTCTGGTCGCTGGTCTCGACCGCCGCCGGGCTCGGCGTCGCGATCGCGCTGGTCGACGGGGTCCACGCCACCAACCCCTGGTCGGTGCTGCTGGCCGCGCTCGTGGTCGGCGTGGGCGACGCGCTGCTGCGCGCGCCCCTGCGCCGGCTCGCGCGGGCCGGGGGCGCCGTCGGGGCGCTGGTCCTCGGGCTGGGGGCGCAGGTCCTCGTGGTCTGGGCGGCGCTGACCTTCCTGCCCGGGATCACCAGCACCTCGTGGACGGCGGTGCTCGCCGTGCTGGTCGTCGCCGGGGTCGTGATGGCGTGCGGGCACTGGGTGCTCGGCGCGCGCGACAACGCCTACGTGGTGGGCGACCTGCTGCGCCGGGCCCGCCGGGCCGCAGGGCTCCCGCGGGCCGCCCTGCGCACCGCGGCCGGGCCGGACGGCGCGGGCGACGACGGCTCGGGGCCCGCGGCGGACGAGCGGCCCGCGGGCGTCCTCGTCGTCATGCTCGACGGCGTCGCCCGCCCGACGCTGGAGCACGCGCTGCAGGCGGGGCTGGCGCCCACGCTCGACCGGTGGCTCGGCTCGGGCTCGCACCGCCTCGAGTCCTGGTGGGCGCGGGTGCCGTGCACCACCCCGGCCAGCACTCTCGGCCTGCTGCACGGCACGACCGACGCGGTGCCGG
Organism: Isoptericola sp. NPDC057653; assembly: GCF_042799955.1. Taxonomy (NCBI): domain Bacteria; kingdom Bacillati; phylum Actinomycetota; class Actinomycetes; order Micrococcales; family Promicromonosporaceae; genus Isoptericola; species Isoptericola sp. NPDC057653. The sequence goes on from NZ_JBHVHP010000001.1 coordinate 2,356,171, forward strand.
CGTTCCGGTGGTGGTCGCGGCGGCTCGGGCGCATGGTCGTGACCAACCGCCCGGCGGACGCGGCCGCGGTGGAGCGCGGGGCGTCCGACGGCCGGGGCCTGCTGGCGGACGGCGGCGTGGCGGTGTCGACGATGTTCTCCGGGGACGCGCCGACCAGCCTGCTGGTGATGAGCCGCGCGTCCGAGGGGCTGGGTCCCGGCCAGCTGTTCGTCCGCTTCTTCGCCAGCCCGTTCGTCCTGGTGCGGGCCGTGGCGGGCACGGTCGGCGAGACGCTCAAGGAGCTGTACCAGGGGTGGCAGCAGGTGGTGCGCGGCGTGCGCCCCCGCGTCTCGCGGCGCGGCTGGTACCCGGTGCTGCGCGCCGTGACGAACGTGCTGCTGCGGGACCTCAACACCGCGCTCGTGGCCGAGCAGCTCGTGCGCGGGGCGCCCGTCGTGTGCGTCGACCTGGTCGACTACGACGAGATCGCGCACCACGCCGGGCCGCTGCGGCCGGAGGCGCTGCGCGCGCTGGAGGGCCTCGACCGGGTGCTCGGGCTGTGGGAGGAGATCGCCCGCGGCGCGCCGCGGCGCTACCGGGTGGTGGTGGTCTCGGACCACGGCCAGTCGCTCGGCGACACCTTCGAGCAGGTCGTCGGGCGCTCGTTCGGCGACGAGGTCCGGCGCCTGCTGCGCGAGCGGCCCCCGGCGCGCGACGTCGCGCCGCGCGGCGCGGCGTCGCGTCGCGGCCGGTCGGACGGCGAGGCCTGGGGCCCGGCGAACACGGCCCTCCACGCCCTGCGGCCGGGCCGCGCGGGCGAGGGCCGGGTCCTCGTCGGGCCGGACCGCGACGTCCCGCCGGGTCCCCCCGCGGAGGGGGCGTCCGCGACGCCGCCCGCCGCGCAGCCCGAGGTGGCGGTCATCGGCTCGGGCAACCTCGGGATGGTCTGGTTCTGCCGGGAGCCCCGCCGCCTGGGCGCCGCCGAGGTCGCCCTGCGGTGGCCGGCCCTGGTGCCGGGGCTGCTCGCGAGCCCGGCGGTGGGCCTCGTCGTCGTGCACGACGACGAGGGGCCGGTCGCGCACGGGCCGGGCGGCACGCACCACCTGGCGTCGGGCCTCGTGTCGGGCCGCGACCCGCTCGCGGGGTACGGCTCGCGGGCGCGGGCGGACCTGGTGCGCGTCGCGGGGCTCGAGGACGCGGGCGACCTGGTGGTGGTCTCGGCGGTCGGTCCCCTGGGGCGCGTGCACGCGCTCGAGGAGCTGGTGGGCTCCCACGGCGGGCTCGGCGGCGCGCAGTGCGAGGCGCTCCTGCTGTACCCCGACGACCTCGTGGTGCCGGACGACGAGCGCGACGACGTCGACGGCACGCGCATGCTGGTGGGCGCCGAGGCGGTGCACCGCCGGCTCGTCGGCTGGCTGGCGCAGCTCGGCCTGCGGGAGGGCGCATGAGTCCCGCCCCTGGGACCGGCCCCGGCCCTGGCCTCGGCCCCGCCCCAGCGCTGCGCGTGACGTGGCTCGGCCACTCGACCGCCGTGCTGGACCTGACCGGCCCGGACGGCCGCACGACGCGGCTCGTGACCGACCCGCTGCTGCGCCGGCACGCCGGGGTGCTGCGGCGCCGGGGCGACCGGCCCGCGGCCGACGCGTGGCGCGGCGCGGACGCGGCGCTCCTGTCGCACCTGCACCACGACCACGCCGAGCTGGGCTCGCTGCGCCTGCTCGGCGACGTGCCGGTCCTCACCGCGCCGGCGAACGCCCGGTGGCTGCGCGGCAAGGGCCTGCGGGGCGTCGGGCTCGAGCCGCCCGCCGGCTCGCTCGGTCGCACCGGGCCGGGCGGGCGCCCCGCGCAGGAGGGCGTGGCGCACGGCGGCGCCTGGTACGAGGTGGGCGGCGCGCGGGTGCGGCTGGTCACCGCGGTGCACGGCGACCGGCCCATGCCGCACCGCCCCAACGCGGCGACGGGCCACCTGGTGCGCGCCGGCGGGGACGGGGGCGGCGCCCCCACGGTCTGGGCCGTCGGCGACACGGAGCACTTCCCCGGCATCGGCCGGGTGCGGGAGCTGGCCGGCGGCCGCGTCGACGTGGCCCTGGTGCCGGTCTCGGGGTGGGGTCCGCGCCTGTCGGGCGGACACCTGGGGCCGGGCGGCGCGGCGGAGGTGTGCGCCCGGGTGCGGCCGCGGGTGGCGATCCCGGTGCACTGGGGCACCCTGCACGTGCCCGGCGGGGAGCACCTGCCGCGAGGGTGGATGGACCACGCCGGGGAGGCCTTCGCGGCGGCCGTCCGCCGGGTCGCGCCCGAGGTGCGGGCGGTGGTCCTGCGGCCGGGGGAGTCGTGGCGCGACACGCCGGACGGCGAGGGGCTCGTCGAACACGTGTTCGGGTAGAGTCTGTCCCCAGGAGGTCCTCGAACGTCGTCGTCCACACCCGCGACGGGCCGCCCCGACCGTGTCGGTGGCCCCGCGTACGGTCGGCAACAACATGAGCACGCAGCCACGAACGCCGGCGCGCAGCCGCCGCGCCCAGAACGCAAAGGTGACCGACATGCCCGCAACGGCAGACCGCGAGAAGGCACTCGAGGCCGCGCTCGCCCAGATCGACCGCAGCTTCGGCAAGGGCTCGGTCATGCGCCTCGGCGACGAGGGTCGTGCACCCGTCGAGGTCATCCCCACCGGCTCGATCGCGCTCGACATCGCGCTCGGCATCGGCGGCCTCCCGCGCGGCCGCGTCGTGGAGATCTACGGCCCGGAGTCCTCCGGCAAGACGACGGTGGCGCTGCACGCGGTCGCCAGCGCCCAGCGGGCCGGTGGCATCGCGGCGTTCGTCGACGCGGAGCACGCCCTGGACCCGGAGTACGCCAAGAAGCTCGGCGTCGACACCGACGCTCTGCTGGTCTCGCAGCCGGACACGGGCGAGCAGGCGCTGGAGATCACCGACATGCTGATCCGCTCCGGCGCGCTGGACATCATCGTCATCGACTCCGTCGCGGCCCTCGTGCCCAAGGCCGAGATCGAGGGCGAGATGGGCGACAGCCACGTGGGCCTGCAGGCGCGGCTGATGTCGCAGGCGCTGCGCAAGATCACCGGCGCGCTGAGCGCGTCGGGCACCACGGCGATCTTCATCAACCAGCTCCGCGAGAAGATCGGCGTGTTCTTCGGCTCCCCGGAGACCACCACCGGTGGCAAGGCGCTGAAGTTCTACGCCTCGGTGCGCATGGACATCCGCCGCATCGAGACCCTCAAGGAGGGCACGGACGCGGTCGGTAACCGGACCCGTGTCAAGGTGGTCAAGAACAAGATGGCGCCGCCGTTCAAGCAGGCGGAGTTCGACATCCTGTACGGCGTGGGCATCTCCCGCGAGGGTGGCCTGATCGACATGGGCGTGGAGCACGGCTTCGTGCGCAAGTCCGGCTCGTGGTTCACCTACGAGGGCGACCAGCTCGGCCAGGGCAAGGAGAACGCCCGGGCGTTCCTGCGGGACAACCCCGACCTGGCGAACGAGATCGAGAAGCGGGTCAAGGAGAAGCTGGGCGTCGGCGCGAAGCTCGACGCCCCCGCGGAGGACGCGGGTGACCCGGCCGCAGGCGTCGGCTCGGCGACCGGGCTGGCGGTCGACCCGGTGCCGGTCAAGGCCGGCGCCAAGGGCAAGAAGGCGCCGTTCTGATCCGCGCGGTCACCGGCGTGTGCGGCGCCGCCCTCCGGCGGCGTCGCGCAGGATGGCGTGTCGCGCCCAGGAGGCTCGCGTGACCACGGATGCCCTGGGCGGTCGCGGCGTGGGGAAGCGTCGCGGCCGCCGGCAGGGCGCGCGCCCGCAGGGCTGGGGCGGTGCCCGCGAGGACGGGGCCGGCCTCGCCGAGGACGGGGCCGGTGATGCAGGCCTCGCGGCCGCCGGAGAGACCGAGGACGACCCGTCGGGCGGCCGGCGCCGGTCGGGGACCCGACAGCCGCGGCGCACCGTGGCGGAGCGGCTGGAGTCGGGCGACCTGAGCCTCGAGGACGCCGCGGAGAAGGCCCGCGAGACGCTGCTGCGGATCCTCACCGCCGCACCCAAGAGCCGCGCGGAGCTCGAGCAGTCGCTCGCGCGCAAGGGGTACCCGGAGGCGGTCGTCGCCCCCGTGCTCGACCGGTTCGACGAGGTCGGCCTGGTGGACGACGCGGCCTACGCGGACATGCTCGTGCGCACCCGGCACGCGGAGCGCGGGCTGTCGCGCCGCGCCCTCGCGATGGAGCTCCGGCGGCGGGGGATCGACGAGGAGACCGCCGCGGACGCGCTCGAGCAGGTGGACGGCGACGACGAGCACGAGGCCGCGCTCGCCCTCGCCCGCAAGCACGTGGCGCGCACCCGCGGGCTCGACCGTGACGTGCGCGTGCGGCGCGCCGTCGGCGCCCTGGGGCGCAAGGGGTACGCGCCCGGGGTCTCGTTCGGCGTGGTGCGCGACGCCCTCTCCGAGGAGGGCGCGGACGACGCCGACGACTACCCCGGCGGGTTCGACTGACCCGGCTCACCGGCTCGACTGACCGGCTCGTCTGACCGGTCGGCCCTGGGACCCCACAGGGGCTGAGCGGTCGCGGCCCACCGGTCAGCGGTGCGCCCCCGGACCGACCCGAGGTCCCGCCGACGACGCCGCCGGCGGACGCACGAGGGGCTCCGGACGTCGCGGACGTCCGGAGCCCCTCGTCGTGACGGGTGCGGTCAGACGCCCCCGCCAGGGTCGCCCGCGACGACGTTGGTGCCCTTGCCGCCGGCGCCCACGGCCGCCACCGGGTTACCGATCCCGGGGCCTGTGGCCGTCTGGCCCGACGTGCGGCCGCTGAGGTACCGGGACAGCCAGCGCGCCACCGCGGTGAGCGCCCAGTTGATGACGATGAAGACGAGCCCCGCGACGGTGAGCGTCTGGAGGTTGTTGCTGTTGAGGTTCCCGAAGATCTGCGCCGCCCGCAGGAGCTCCTCGTAGCTGATGATCTGGCCCAGGGCCGAGTCCTTCAGCACGACCACGAGCTGGGACACGAGGGCCGGGAGCATCGCGATGAGCGCCTGCGGAAGCTGGATGGAGCGCAGCGTCTGGCCTCCGGTGAGTCCGATCGCCAGGCCCGCCTCGGACTGCCCCTTGGGCAGGTTGCCCACGCCGGAGCGGACGAGCTCGGCGATGACGGAGCCGTTGTACAGGATCAGCGCGACGACCACGGCGAGGAACTGAGGCTCGTCGCTGATCTTGTTGAAGCCGAAGAGCAGCCAGAAGAAGATCATCATCAGCAGCACGGGGACCGCGCGGAAGAACTCGACGATCACGCTGCTGATCCACCTGACGGTCCGGGACCGGGCGAGGCGGCCCGACCCCAGGATGAGGCCGAAGATCACGGCCCCGACGATGGCCCAGCCCGCGGCGCGGAGGGTGTTTTCCAGGCCGGGGATGAAGTAGTTCTGCCACGCGCTCGAGGTGAAGATCGGGCTCCACAGCGCGGCGGCGAACTGTCCCCTGTTCGCGAGGGCGACCACGACGACCGCGGCGACGCCGAGCACGACGAGCGCGCCGACCACGTTGCCGAGGAGGATGCGCCGCCGCGCGCGGGGGCCGGGCGCGTCGAACAGGACGGTCTGCTGCGTGCTCATCGGCGCACCGCCAGTCGGTTGGAGAGATACGTGGTCAGCAGGCCGATGGGGATGACGAGGATCACGAAGCCGATCGCGAACAGCGCGAAGATCGCGTAGATGTAGTTCGCGTTGCTGTCGATCATCTCGCGCATGAGGGTGGAGGTCTCCGTCGAGACGCTCACCGCGGCGGCCACGGTGGAGTTCTTCAGGAGCGCGATGAGCGTGTTGCCCAGCGGCGCGATCGCCCCGCGGAACGCCTGCGGAAGGATGATGAGCCGTGCCGCCGGGAGGAACGGAAGGCCGATGGCACGAGCCGCCTCGGCCTGGCCGAGGGGCACGGTGTTGACGCCCGAGCGGATCGCCTCGCACACGAACGCCGCGTGGTACACGGTCAGGCCGATCACGCCGAAGAGGAAGAAGTTCGTCGCGAAGTTGTCCGACAGGCTGATCTGGAGCTGGGTCCAGACGGCCAGGAACAGGAACGTCATGATGACGGTCAGCGGCGTGTTGCGGAGGATGTTGACGTAGGCCGTCCCGGCCCACCGCAGGCTCGCGATGGGGGAGATGCGCATGAGTGCGAGAAGGGTGCCGAGGACGAGCGACCCGATGGCGGCCCAGAACGTCAGCTGGATGTTGACCCAGAACGCGCTCGCGACGGGGTAGTCGCCGAGCAGCGCCCCGAACTGGGACAGGTAGTCACCCACGGTGTGTCAGCCTCCCGGGGGGTGGCGCGGCGGAGCCGCGATGGACGGACTGGTGGTCGACGACCGAGGGGAGCGGCGCGGCACGCCGCTCCCCTCGGTGGGGTCGGTCGGTCGGTGTCAGGCGCAGGGCTCCGGCGTCGGCGGGTTGAGGTCCGCGTTCGGCGTGTACCCCGTGCCCTCGGTGTTCGAGTCGATCGCCTTCTGCCACGAGCCGTCGTCGATCATCGACTGGATCGCGTCGTTGATCTTCGAGCAGGTGTCGTTGTCCTTCGGCAGACCCACGCCGTACTTCTCCTCGGAGAACGGGCTGCCAACGACCTTGACCTTGCCCTTGTTGGCGGGCTGGGCCGCGAGGCCGGCGAGGATGATGTCGTCGGTGGTGACGGCGTCGACCTGGCCCGCGGTGAGCGCGGTGACGCACTCGACGTAGCTGGGCCGCTCGACGAGCTGCACGCCGGTGGCGTACTCGTCCTTGATCCGCTGCGCGGAGGTCGAGCCGGTCACGGAGCACAGGTTCTTGCCCTCGAGCGACTTCGGGCCGGTGATGTCCGTGTTGTCCTGCGCGACGAGCAGGTCCTGGCCGGCGACGAAGTACGGGCCGGCGAACGCGACCTGCTCCTTGCGCTCGTCGGTGATGGAGTAGGTCGCGAAGATCATGTCGACCTGACCGGTCTGCAGCATGGTCTCGCGGTTGGCCGACGGCGCCTCGACCCACTGGATCTGGTCCTCGGAGTAGCCGAGCTTGTCCGCGACGTAGCGGGCGACGTCGGTGTCGAAGCCCGTGTAGTCGCTGCCCTCCTGGAGGCCGAGTCCCGGCTGGTCGAACTTGATGCCGATCTTGATGGAGTCCCCACCGCCGGAGCCGCCGGTCTCCTCGCCGCCGCCACCGCCGACGTCGCCTCCACCGCAGGCGGCGAGCGTGAGTGCGGTCAGTGCGGCGAGCGTGGCGGCACCCATGTGTCGTGTACGCATCGTTCTTACCCTTCGTCGTTGAGAGGCCGGTCCCGTTGTTCCGGTCCCTGCCGGGGTCAGTGGGAGAGGATCTTGGACAGGAAGTCCTTCGCCCGGTCGCTCTTGGGCGCGGTGAAGAACTCCTCGGGCGTCGCCTCCTCGACGATCTGGCCGTCGGCCATGAAGACGACGCGGTTGGCCGCCTTGCGCGCGAAGCCCATCTCGTGGGTGACGACGATCATCGTCATGCCCTCCTTGGCGAGGGCGACCATGACGTCGAGCACCTCGTTGATCATCTCCGGGTCGAGCGCCGAGGTGGGCTCGTCGAAGAGCATCACCTTGGGCTTCATGGCGAGCGCCCGGGCGATCGCGACGCGCTGCTGCTGCCCGCCCGAGAGCTGGGCGGGCATCTTCTGGGCCTGGTTCTTCACGCCGACCCGGTCGAGCAGCTTCAGGGCACGCTCCTTCGCCGCCGACGACTTCTCCCGGCGGACCTTGACCGGCCCGAGCGTGACGTTCTCGAGGATCGTCTTGTGCGCGAAGAGGTTGAAGGACTGGAACACCATGCCGACGTCGGCGCGCAGCTTGGCGAGGGCACGACCCTCCTCGGGCAGCGGCTGCCCGTCGATGAGGATCTCGCCCGAGTCGATCGTCTCGAGGCGGTTGATCGCGCGGCAGAGGGTCGACTTGCCCGAGCCGGACGGCCCGATGACGACCAGGACCTCGCCGCGGCGCACGGTGAGGTCGATGTCCCGCAGCACGTGCAGGTCGCCGAAGTGCTTGTTCACGTCCTTGAGCTCGACGAGGGGTGCTCCGAGGGAGGACGACGCCCCCGCGGGGTCGTTCGTCGTGGTCGCGCCGTCGTGATCCATCTCTCGAACCTATCCACTCGGTGTTTCCGCGACCAGCACCGGTCGGTGCGGTTCCGCAACGGTTGCGTAACAGTGCCGGCACGGTCGTGCGTGCAGGCCCGAGCCCTGGCGTCGTCGACCACGTCGCGCAGGAAGGGTGGGTCGCCACGTCGGGGCCCGGCCGTCGGGCACCGTACCCTAGAGGCGATGTCCAGTACCACGCAGAGCCCCGCCGCGCCGGTCCGTACCACGGACGAGGCGCCCGGCCGCCGCACCTATCTGGTGCGCACCCTGGGCTGCCAGATGAACGTCCACGACTCCGAGCACATGGCCGGCATGCTCGAGCAGGCCGGATACGCCCGCGCCACCGCCGAGGACGAGGCCGCGAGCCGTGCCGACGTGGTCGTGATCAACACGTGCGCGGTGCGCGAGAACGCCGCCACGCGGCTCTACGGGAACCTCGGTCAGCTCGCCGGGATCAAGGCGGACCGGCCGGGCATGCAGATCGCCGTCGGCGGCTGCCTCGCCCAGAAGGACCGCGGCGAGATCGTCTCGAAGGCCCCGTGGGTCGACGTCGTCTTCGGCACCCACAACCTGGACGCGCTGCCGGTGCTGCTCGAGCGCGCGCGGCACAACGCCGAGGCCCAGGTGGAGATCGCGGAGTCCCTGCAGGTCTTCCCCTCGACGCTGCCCACCCGCCGCGAGTCCGTCTACGCGGGCTGGGTGTCGATCTCCGTCGGCTGCAACAACACCTGTACGTTCTGCATCGTGCCGCACCTGCGCGGCAAGGAGCGCGACCGCCGGCCGGGCGAGGTCCTCGCCGAGGTCGAGGCGCTCGTGGCCGCGGGCGCGGTCGAGGTGACCCTGCTGGGGCAGAACGTCAACAGCTACGGGGTCGAGTTCGGCGACCGGGGCGCGTTCGCGAAGCTGCTGCGGGCCTGCGGCGCGATCGAGGGGCTGGAGCGCGTGCGGTTCACGTCGCCCCACCCGGCGGCCTTCACGGACGACGTCATCGAGGCGATGGCCGAGACCCCCAACGTCATGCCGAGCCTCCACATGCCGCTGCAGTCCGGCTCGGACCGCGTGCTGCGCGCGATGCGCCGCTCCTACCGGTCGGCGAAGTTCCTGGGCATCCTCGACCGGGTGCGCGCCGCCATGCCGGACGCCGCCATCACCACCGACATCATCGTCGGCTTCCCGGGCGAGACGGAGGAGGACTTCCGCGAGACGCTGCGCGTCGTGGAGGCCTCCCGCTTCAGCTCGGCGTTCATGTTCCAGTACTCGCCGCGCCCGGGGACCCCGGCCGCGACGATGGAGGAGCAGCTGCCGAAGGAGGTCGTGCAGGAGCGCTTCGAGCGCCTGCTGGAGCTCCAGGAGCGCATCGCCGGCGAGGAGGCCGACCGCCAGGTGGGCCGCCGCGTCGAGGTCCTCGTCGCCGAGGGCGCCGGCAAGAAGGACGGCGCGGCGCACCGCCTCTCCGGGCGGGCCCCGGACAACCGCCTCGTGCACGTGGCGCTGCCCGCCGACGTGCTGGCCGGGGAGGACCGCACCACCGGCGCGCCCGTGTCGCTCGACGACCCGCGCCTGGCGGACCGCGACGCGCTCGACCCGCGGCTGCCGCGCCCCGGCGACGTCGTGACCGTGGACGTCACGCGCGCCGCCCCGCACCACCTCATCGCGGACTCGGCGCTCGACGGCAGCACCTACGCCGTCCGGCGCACCCGGTCGGGCGACGCGTGGGCGCAGCGCGAGAGCGCGCGCCTCGGCGGCGGGGACGACGAGCACGGCCACGGCGGAGCCGCCCCCGCGGGCGGGCCCGTGGTGCTCGGGATGCCGTCGCTGCGCGCCTGAGAGGGCCGGAGCGCCCGGTCAGTCCAGGTCGTCCGGCTCCGGGCCGGGCGCGAGCGCGCCCACGGTGCTGAAGAACTGGGACGACGTGACGAGGCCGCACGACACCGTCGCGGCGAGCTGCTCGTCGGTGGCGCCGTGCTCGAAGTCCGCCGACACCTCGGTGTAGAGGGCGAGCCCGTCACCCTCCGGGCGGGTGTACACCTTGGGCCACACGCGCTCACGGTTCCAGTCGTTGGCCGCCTGCAGCACGGCCATCCGCGAGCCCTCGGGCACGGTGCCGGCCCAGCGGCCGCGCACCTGGAGGATCTCCTCGTGGTCGCCGAGCAGCAGGAACCAGAACCGGTTGCCGTCCCAGGTGCCCGTGACGTCGCCGTCGTCGTCGGTGCGGAACCGGTAGCCGCGGCGCGAGAGGTCGTCCGCGACGCGCGCGCTCGACAGCGGCCGCGGGCCGGCGGCCGGCCGGCCCGGGCGGACGGGTGCCGTGTCGGTGCGGGTCGCGACGCGCGTCCCGACGTCCTGCACGGCGCGGCCGACGGCGTCGGCGGCCCGCCGGGCGCCGCGCAGCACCCGCCGGCCGAGGCCGCCCGACCGGTCCGTGCCGGTCACGACGCGTCCCGCAGCGGGTCGCGGAACGTTGCGTCGAGGTGCTCGAAGAACATCGAGCCGGTGCTGAGCCCGCACTGCAGGAGCTGGTCGAGCTGCGCCTCGCCGACGACGCTGCCCACGTCGACGGTGACCTCGGCGCAGACGACGACGGAGCCGTCGTCGCGCACCCGCACGTAGGCCTTGGGCCAGATCCGCTCGGCGTTCCACTCGTTGCAGATCTCGAGGATCTCGCCCAGGCGGTCGATGGTCAGGTCGCGGTGCCACTGACCGCGCACCTGCAGCACCTCGGCGCGCTCGCCCAGGACGAGGAAGTAGAAGAGCCACCCGTGCCACAGGCCGCCCACGTCGCCGTCGGAGTCGACGAAGTAGGAGAAACCGGACCGCTCCATCCAGTCGGTGACGCGGTCGCGCGACAGCGGCGACAGCACGTCGTCCGGACTGCCGACCTGGTCGGCGAGCAGACCCTCGATGCGGTCGTGGAGCTCGTCGTCGCGCAGGTCGTCCGCGAGCTCGTCGTCCCGGCCGACGGAGGTCGGCCGGATCCTGCTTGCCCGGCGTGAACCGAAGAACCTCACCCGTCCACGCTACACGTCGTCGGCCGGGTGTCGCCGGGCGCGGCCGGGTGATGGTGCGGGCGCGGCGCCCCACCTGCCCCGGCGCGGTGCGCCGGCCAGGGCCGACGGTAGGTTGGACGGGTGCCTGCCCGCGCCGTGGTCCTGCCCGCAACGCCCCTGCTCGTGCCCGGTGCCGGCGGGGGAGCCGACCGGCTGGGCGAGGTCCGGCGCGCCGTCGACGGGGCGCTGGACCGGCTCGTGACGGCGGCGCCGTCGGGTGACGGACCTCTCGTCGTGCTGGCGCCGGTCCCGCGCGGGGCGGGCGGGCGGCTCGGCCGGCTGCGCCCCTCGCTCGCGGGCGCCGGGGTGGCGGACCGCTGGGTGCCCGCGGTCGCCGCCTGGCCGGACCCGCGCGGCGAGGCCGCCCACGTGCCCGCGTCGGTCGCGCTCGTCGCCCTGCGGTCGGCCCTCGACCGGGCGGGGCTCGAGGCCGACGTCGCGGTGGTGGAGGTCGTCGCCGACGGGCCCGGCGACGACGCCCGCGCCGCGCTCGCCCGGGCGTGCGCCGTCGTCGTGGCCGGCGGGGCCGTCCCCGGCACGCCCGGCGCGGCGGCCGACCCGGGCGCCGAGGGCGCGCCGGTGCTCGCCCCGGCGGTCCGCGCCGCCCTCGACGCGGCGGCCGCGCCGGGCGCCTGGGCGTGGCAGGTCACGGACGTCCCGGGCGGGCACGAGCACCTGCCGGCGTCCTACGCGGTGGCCGAGGGGGAGGCCGTCGAGGCCGACCGGCCCGTGCGGGCGTAGCACCCGCACGGGACCGGTGCCTCAGGAGGCCCGCAGCCTCACGAGACCAGGGACGCGGCGACCGCGTCGGCCTCCCCGTCCCGCCCGAGGGCCCGCAGGGTGCCCACGAGCTCGTCGGCCACGGCGGCCCGCGCGTCGCGGTCGTCGGTCACGCCGAGCCCCTCCAGCGCGGCCCGCAGCGGGTCCACCGCGGCCGCGGCGTCGCCGGCGGAGCGGTGCGCGCTGCCGGTCAGCCAGAATGCGTGGGCGGCGTCGCGGGCGAGGCCGGCGCGGCCGAACTCCTCGGCGACGCGCTCGGCCTCGGCCGCCGCCTCCGCGTGCCGGCCCTCGGTCGCGACGAGCCGGGCCCGGACGTCGCGCAGCTGCAGGACCTCGGCCGCGACCTGGGCGGCGCGCCGCTCGGCGAGCTCCCGCGCGAGGTCGGGGGTGGGCGCCTCGGGCAGGCCGTCCGTCGCCCTGCCGAGGTCGTCGAGGGTGCGTCCGACGGCGGCCTGCGCGGCCTCCAGGTCGCCGGCGCGCGCCTGCACCGCGGCGGCGGCGCGTACCACGGGGCCGACGAACACCGGGTCGCTGCCGGCGGCCCGGAGCAGGCCGACGGCGCGCACGAACGCGGGTGCGGCACCCTCGTCGTCGCCGAGGACCGCGGCGATCTGCGCGGCCTCGGCCAGCGCGAAGCCGGCGTCCTCGAGCCGGCCGGCCTCCTCGGCGAGGCGCGAGGCCTCGAGGTAGACGCCGGACGCCGCGACCGGGTCGGGTGTCTCGTCCGCGCGGGCCAGCGCCGCGGCGACCGGGTCCGCGTCGACGAACCCGCCGACGTCGATGCCGGCGGGGGACTGCGCGTCGACGCCCGCGGGCGCGTCGGGCACCGCAGGGTCCTTCGCGGGGCCCACCTCGGCGGCGGCGCGCGCCGCGGCGGCGAGCACGCCGATCTCGACGGGGAGGAGGCGCGACCGTCGCTCCCACGCGGCCTCGAGGAGCCGCGCGTGACGGTCGGTGCCGTTGCGCGCGTCGAAGGCGGCGGCGAGGGGCGCGGCCTGGGCGCGCGCCCAGTCGTCGAGCTCCGCGACCGTCGTCGCGGGCACGCCGGGCAGGTCCACCCGCGCCCCGGGCCGCGACTCGCGCAGGACCCCCGAGGCCACGGCCACGTGGGTGAGGACGGCGAGCCGCTCGCCCGGCGAGTCGGAGACGGTGAGGTGCTCGGCGTGGGCGTGCAGCAGCCGCAGGGCCCGGTCCGGGTGGCCGGCCCGGGCCAGGAACTCCACGTGCCGGGCGACGGAGATCTCCTTCGAGACGGCCGCGTCGAGGTGGCTCATGGCGCTGCGGTGCGCGGCCGCGGCGCCCGCGGCGTCGCCGAGGTCCAGCAGGAGCAGCTCCAGCAGCGCCTCCATGCCCGCGGGCTCGTCCCCGCAGCTCGCGCCCGAGCGCACGGCCGCGGCGACGAGGTCGGCCGCCTCCCGGACGTGGCCGGTCTCGGCCAGGTACTCGGCCTGCTGGCTCGGTGTGCAGGCGGCGCAGTCGGAGAAGCTGTCGCGCGGCGTGGTGATCCACGTGCGGTAGGCGGCCTCGGTGCCCGGGTCGCCCTGCGAGCGGAGCCAGGCGAACCGCTCGCCCGCCACCGCGCTGGTCCCGTTGCCCGCGAGGGCGTAGCGGCGCTCCATGTCGTCGAGCGTCGCGTCGATCTGGGCCGTCGGGACGGAGGGGAACCGGGCGAGCAGCCCGACCATCCACTTGAACGACCAGAACAGCGAGTGCTGGTCGCTGCCGTCGAAGAGGTCCGGGCGCTCGTCCCACCAGCGGACCATCTGGGTGAAGGGCAGGAACGCCTTCTCCGCCTCCGGGGTCGAGGTGTAGGAGTCGACCAGCGCGAACAGGGCGTACGCGCGCGCCTCGTCCGGCCCCTCCGCGGTGATGCGCGCGGCCTCCTGCTCGGCGGCGGTGCTGCGGGCCACGCCGTACGGCATGCCCATGATCGTCGAGACGGCACGGTTCGCCTCGTCCAGGGTGCGGGTCATCGTGCGTCGTCCTCGGTCTCGTGGCCGGACTGGGTGCCAGACGGGTCGGGCGGGGCGGGCAGCGCGCGCTCCAGGAGCGTGCGCAGGGCGTCGTCGAGCAGCCCGGCCTCCGCGCCCGCCAGCGGGCGGCCGGAGGCGAGGAGCGCCGTGACGTAGAGGGACCGTGCGCCGGCCGCGCGGACGGGGGCGTCCGGGGCGGCGAGCAGGGCACGGACCGTCGGGTTGGCGTCGTTCAGCACCAGCCGTCGCGCGCGGGCCGGACCCGTGAGGCCGGCGAGCACCGCGCCCCACACGTCCGCGGGCCCGTCGACCGGCGAGGCCACCTCCCGGGCCTGCCGCGCGTGCTCGCCGTCCCGGTCGGACAGGAGCATGGCGGGCACCTCGACGGGCTCGAAGACGCGCAGCTCGACGTCGCAGTCCTGGTCGGCCAGGTCGTCGCGCAGCGCGGACAGGGCGTCCGTCACCTCGAGCTCGCGCACGGGCGCGACGGCGGCGAGGACGGCCTCGAGGTCGCCCGGTGCCACGGGCGCGAGGCGCCAGCCCGGGTGCCGTCGCGCGACGCGGGCCAGCAGGTCGGCGTCGTACACGTAGCCCGCGTTGAGCACGGGCAGCCCCTGCGCGGCCGCGACGGCGGCCACCCGGCGGTACTCCTCGACGCTCGTGGTCCACAGCACGCGCGCCGGAGCGGCGCCGTCGGCGGGCTCGGCGAGGTCGGCGAGGGTGCGGGTGCCGACGGTGGTCTCGAAGGGCAGCACGCGGGCGGCGAGGTCGAGCATCGCGTCGTCCTGCGCGGCCAGGGCGCGGACGGCCAGGTGGTGCGTGGACAGGAAGGCGCGGGAGAGCGGCGACGGCTCGGCGAGCGTCTCGAGCGTCCAGGCGCGCACCCGCTCGCCGAGCGCCTCGCGCGCGGCGAGCAGGATCTCGTCCTCGAACAGGCCCTCGCGCGACGCCGTGGGGCGCAGCGCCGTGGCGTCCACGACGCAGCGCACGAAGAACGCCCAGTCGGGAAGCAGGCCCTCGACACCCGTGCCGAGCAGCATCCGCTTGAGCGACACCCGGTGGTGCGCCGAGGTGGACGGCGCGACGGCGGCGGGCAGCACGAAGGCGACGCCCGTGAGGCCCGCGACCGGCAGGTCGAGGTCCACGTGCGCCAGCGGCGTGAAGCCGAGCGTGCGCTCGCAGTAGGCCGCCAGCGCCCGGCCGCGCTCGGCGTCGTCCGCGTACGCCCGCCGCCACGGCAGCTCGTCGCCGCTGAGCCGCCGGCCGACCCTGTCGCCGTCGTCCAGGCGCACCTCGATCGACACGTCCACCGGGAGCAGGCCGCCGAAGTCGGCCGCGAGGGCGGCCACCGTGCCGGGCTCGAGCCAGTGCTCCGCGTCCCGCAGGGGCCGCAGCCGCACGACGCTGCCGGGCTCCGTGGGCGCCTGCGGGTCCGCGGGGTCCAGCTCGGTCAGCTCGTACCGGCCGTCGGCGTAGCCGCGCCAGCGCACCGGCGGCGCCCCGGGGGAGCGGGCCGAGCGGGAGACCAGGTCGATCTCGTCCGCGACCATGAACGCCGACAGCAGCCCGATGCCGAACTGGCCCAGGAACTCCTCGCGCCCGCCGCCGAAGCCGCCGCCGAGCGCTCCCGCCAGGGGGTCGGTGGCGGGGTCCAGCGGGTCGGCGTCCCGCTTCGAGCTGCGGCCGATGGTGGCCAGCAGGTCGCGCGCCTCGTCGGTCGTGAGGCCCACGCCCGTGTCGTGCACCTCGAGGCCACCGTCGTCCAGCGGCCGCAGGAGCACGCGAGCGGGCGCGTCGGCGTCGAGGGCGCGGCGCGCCGTGATCGCGTCCACGCCGTTCTGGAGCAGCTCGCGCAGGTAGACCCGCGGGCTGGAGTACAGGTGCCGGCTGAGCAGCTCGACGAGCCCCCGCAGGTCGACCTGGAACGCGTCGGTGCCGCTGCTCACCGTGCGTCGCCGGCGGTCTCGGGCGCGGGGTACCGCTCGTCGAGGGTCTCGAAGAACGACAGGCCTGTGGCGAGGCCGCAGTCGACGATGCGCTCCAGCTGCTCGTCGTTCGCGCCGCTGCGCAGGTCGGTCGCCACCTCGGCGTACACGACGACGCCCGAGCCGTCGTCCTCCGGGCGGGCGAAGACCTTGGGCCAGATCCGCTCGACGTTCCAGGCGTTGAGCAGCCCGGTGAGCGTCTCCAGCTCGGCCACGGGCAGCGTGCGGCTCCAGCGGCCGCGGATCTGCAGGATCCCGCGCGGCTCGCCCACCAGGAGGAAGTAGAACGTGTTGTCGTCCCAGACGCCGCCGAGGTCGCCGTCGTCGTCGATGCCGAAGTACCAGTCCCGGCGCGTCATGAGCGCCTCGAGCCGGTCGCGCGTCAGCGCGGCGGGGGCGGCGGACGCCGCGTCGGTCGGCTTGGTGAAGTAGCCCATGGGTCCTCGGTTCCGTGCGATGGCCGGGGCGCGCGAAGATCGTCGCGCCGGGCAGCGGTGTGGGTGGCGAAGGACACCCTAACCAGCCCGTCCGACAGGCGGCCCGGGCGGGTCGTGGCCGTCGGGCTAGGGTCGTCGCGTGAGCGCACCGCCCCCCGCCCCGAGCCCGTCGGGCGCCCCCGTGATCGTGGCCGTCGTCGGCCCCACCGCCACAGGGAAGTCCGACCTCGCGCTCGACCTCGCCCAGGCCCTGTCCCGCGGGGGCGAGGCCGACCTGCGCGGCGCGGCCGACGCCGAGGTCGTCAACGCGGACGCCTTCCAGCTCTACCGCGGCATGGACGTCGGCACCGCGAAGGTGCCGGCCGTCGAGCGCCGGGGGATCGTGCACCACCAGCTCGACGTGCTGGACCCGCGCGAGGACGCGTCCGTCGCGCGCTATCAGCTCGAGGCCCGCGCCGACCTCGACGCCATCGCGGGCCGCGGCGCCCGCGCCGTCGTCGTGGGCGGCTCCGGGCTCTACGTGCGGGCCCTGCTCGACCACATGGACTTCCCCGGCACCGACCCCGACGTGCGGTCCCGCCTCGAGGAGCGCGCCGAGCGGGAGGGCCGGCGGGCGCTGCACGACGAGCTCGCCCGGCTGGACCCCGGCGCCGCGGCGTCGATCGGACCCCACAACACGCGCCGGATCGTCCGGGCGCTCGAGGTCATCGAGCTCACCGGGCGCCCGTACACGGCGAACCTCCCGCGCCAGGAGCACGTGCGGCCGGCCGTGCAGATCGGGCTGGACTGCGACCGTGAGGTGCTCGACGCGCGGGTGGCCCACCGCGTCGAGCGGATGTGGGACGAAGGGCTCGTCGCCGAGGTCCGCGGGCTCGCCTCCCCGGAGCAGGGCGGCACCGGGCCCGGGCTCGGCACGACGGCGGCCCGCGCCGTGGGCTACGCGGAGCTGCTCGCGTGCTGGCGCGGGGAGCTCACCCTCGACGCCGCCCGCGAGGCGATCGTGGCGAACACGCGCCGCCTGGCGCGCAAGCAGATGGGCTGGTTCGGCCGCGACCCGCGCGTGCGCTGGCTCGACGCCGGGTCGCCCGACCTGCTCGAGGAGGCGCTCGCGGTGGTCCGCGCCGCCGACGGGGGCACGCTGCCGGCGCCCGGCACGCGGGCCGTGCGCCGTAGTCTGGGCTCATGACGCTGCGCTTCACCAAGGGCCACGGCACCCAGAACGACTTCGTGCTGGTCGCCGACACCCGGGGAGACCTTGAGCTGACCCCCGAGCACGTGCGGCGCCTCACCGACCGGCGGGGCGGGATCGGCGGCGACGGCGTCATCCGGCTCACCCCCACGGCGGCGATCGCGCGCTCCGGGGAGCCGGTCGCCGACGCGGTGCTCGCCGAGGAGCCCACGGCGATCTGGTTCATGGACTACCGCAACGCCGACGGCTCCGTCGCGCAGATGTGCGGCAACGGCGTGCGTGTCTTCACCGCGTTCGCCGAGCAGCTCGGCCTCGCCGACCTCGCCGACGGGCAGGAGCTCGCCCTCGGGACCCGGGCCGGCGTGCGCCGGGTCCGCAAGGAGCCGGGCGGCTGGTACGCCGTCGACATGGGCGCCTGGTCGCTGCCCGGCGGGGACGAGGCCGCCCGGCGCGGGGCGGACGCGGCGGTGCTGGTGCGCGGCTGGTCGGCGCCCCGGCCGGCGCTGGGCGTCGACATGGGCAACCCGCACACCGTGGTCGCGCTCGCGCGCACCGAGGAGCTCGAGGACGCCGACCTGACCCGCGCCCCGGAGGTGGACCCGCTGCCGCCCGAGGGCACCAACGTGGAGCTCGTCGTGCCGCTGCCGGAGGCCACGGGTCCCGACGGGAGCCCGGTCGGGCGACTGCGCATGCGCGTGCACGAGCGGGGTGTGGGCGAGACGCGCTCGTGCGGGACGGGCGCGTGCGCCGCGGCGCTCGCGGTGCGCGCCTGGGCGCTCGCCGGCGCGGCCGGCCCCGTGCCGGACATCTGGGAGGTGGAGGTGCCCGGGGGCCTCGTGCGGGTCCGTCTGCTCGAGGGCGGGCACGTGGAGCTCGCCGGCCCGGCGGAGCTCGTGTTCAGCGGCGAGACCGAGCTCTGACCCCTGACCCGTCGAGCCCGCGGTCGGTCAGACGACCCGCAGGACGCGGAACCCCTTCGAGGACGTGGTGCGCTCGACGTCGCGCCCGAGCTCGTCCTCGATCCACCGGGCGAGGGAGTCCGAGCCCAGGTTCTTCTGCACCACCAGCCACGCCTCCGCCTCGGGGGCGAGGCGCGGGAGCCAGGCGCGCATCAGGTCGTGCAGCACCGCCTTGCCCACCCGGATCGGCGGGTTCGACCAGATCGCGGCGAACCGCACGTCGTCCGGGACCTCCTCCGCGCGCACCGCGCGGACGTTCTCCAGGCCGAGCCGGTCCGCCGTCGAGCGCAGCAGGTCGAGCGCCCGCTCGTTGACGTCCACCGCCCAGACGGTCGCGTCGGGCGAGGTCAGCGCCATCGTGAGGGCGATCGGGCCCCAGCCGCAGCCGAGGTCGAGGAGGTCGCCGGTCGCCGGCGGCACCGGCACCTCGCGCAGCAGCACCTGGGTGCCCTTGTCCACGCCCCCGGGGGAGAAGACCCCGCCCGCGACGTCCACCTCCACGTCCTGGCCGGCCAGCCGGACGACGGCGCGGCGGCGCTCGGCGTCGGAGGCCGGGCGGGCGGTGAAGTAGTGGTCGGGCTGCTCGGTCACCCGCCGATCCTAGGTCGCCCGCGGCCCGGACCCACGAAATTCTCTCCGCCGGGACGATCTCGCGTGGGACCCTTGTTGGAGCAGAAGGACGGCCAGGCCGTCGATCCCGACCCGAGAGGCACACCTTGACCCACACCCCGACCAACCCCGACACCCCGCAGGCCGACGAGACCTCCGGCGCCGAGAGCACGGCGGCCGACCGGCGCGCGGCCGAGCGCGACGCCCAGGCGATCGCGCAGGACGTCGTGGCTCGGGTGCTCGCTCGGGCCGGGACGGCGCGCGCCGAGGGCGCCACGGTGCACACGACGCACGACGGCGACCAGCTCGACCTGGAGGAGCGGATCTCGCTGCGCCGCGTCGGCGGGCTCTCCACGGAGCTCGAGGACGTCACCGAGGTCGAGTACCGGCAGCTGCGCCTGGAGCGCGTCGTCCTCGTCGGCCTGTACTCCGGCGGCGAGGCCGCCGCCCGTGACGCCGAGGTCTCGCTCCGCGAGCTCGCGGCCCTCGCGGAGACGGCAGGCTCGCAGGTCCTCGACGGCCTGCTGCAGCGCCGGCAGAAGCCCGACCCGGGTACCTACCTCGGGTCCGGCAAGGCGGCCGAGCTGGCCGAGGTCGTCGCCGCCGTGGGCGCCGACACGGTCGTCGCGGACACCGAACTGGCGCCCTCCCAGCGGCGCGCGCTCGAGGACATCGTCAAGGTGAAGGTCGTCGACCGGACCGCCCTGATCCTCGACATCTTCGCCCAGCACGCCAAGTCGCGTGAGGGCAAGGCGCAGGTCGAGCTCGCGCAGCTCGAGTACCTGCTCCCGCGCCTGCGCGGCTGGGGCGACTCGATGTCCCGCCAGGCCGGCGGCCAGGTGGGCGGACAGGGCGCCGGCATGGGCTCCCGCGGCCCCGGTGAGACGAAGATCGAGCTGGACCGCCGGCGGATCCGCAACCGGATGGCCAAGCTGCGCCGCGAGATCGCGGCGATGGCGCCCGGGCGCGAGACCAAGCGGCTGGACCGCAAGCGGCACGGCGTGCCGAACGTCGCGATCGCGGGCTACACGAACGCGGGCAAGTCGTCGCTGCTCAACGCGATGACCGACGCCGGCGTCCTCGTGGAGAACGCCCTGTTCGCCACGCTGGACCCGACCGTCCGCAGGGCGCGCACCGAGGACGGGCGCCCGTACACCCTCACCGACACCGTCGGGTTCGTGCGCCACCTGCCGCACCAGCTCGTGGAGGCGTTCCGCTCCACCCTCGAGGAGGTGGGCGACGCCGCGCTGCTCCTGCACGTGGTCGACGTCTCCCACCCGGACCCCGAGGGGCAGATCGCCGCGGTCCGCGAGGTGCTGGCCGAGATCCCCGGCATCGCCGACGTGCGCGAGGTCGTGGTGCTGAACAAGGCCGACGTCGCCGACCCGGCCGTGGTCGGTCGCGTACAGCGTCGCGAGCGGCACAGCGTCGTCGTGTCCGCCCACTCGGGCGAGGGCATGGCCGAGCTGCGCGAGCTGGTGGCCGCCGAGCTGCCCCAGCCGCAGGTCGAGATCGACCTCGTGGTGCCGTACTCCCGTGGCGACCTCGTGCACCGCGCGCACGAGACCGGCGGCTCCGTGGCCGAGGAGCACCTCGCCGAGGGCACGCGCCTGCGCGGTCGCGTCGACGAGGGCCTCGCGGCGGAGCTGCGGCACGTCGCCGTCACGGGCTGACCACCCGGCGGCGGGCGCTCCCTCCGGGGGCGTCCGCCGCCGTCCCCCGTCCTTGGCGCGCGGCGTCCGGGGGTCGGTGACCCGCCCTAGGATCGTCGGGTGACCTCCGCCGACACCCCCGACGCCCAGCAGCTCCTCGACCTGGCGGTGGGGGCGCTCGGCGGCGGCCGGCGCGACGGGCAGCACCAGATGGCGGCCGCCGTCGCGGAGTCCGTCGAGGAGGGCCGGCACCTGCTCGTCCAGGCCGGCACCGGCACCGGCAAGTCGCTCGCCTACCTGGTGCCCGCCGTGCGGCACGCCGTCGTCGACGGCAAGCGCGTCATCGTCTCGACGGCCACCCTGGCGCTCCAGCGCCAGGTCGTGACGCGCGACCTGCCCCTGGTCGCGGAGGCGGTGGGGCCGAAGCTGCCGCGCGCGCCCAAGGTGGCGCTGCTCAAGGGCTGGCACAACTACCTGTGCAAGCACAAGGTCACCGGCGGGTACCCGGTCGAGGGCGCGACCCTGTTCGACCTGCCCGCCGACCCCGGCCCGGGCGAGGGCGCCGGTGCCGAGCAGCACCCCGCGCCCACCGCGTCGCGCGGCCGCGGCGGTCGTGCGGACGACGCCGCGAGCCTCGCCGACCACGTGCGGCGGCTGCACGCCTGGGCGGACGAGACCGACACCGGCGACCGCGACGACCTCGTCCCCGGCGTCCCGGACCGCGCCTGGCGCCAGGTGTCGGTCACGGCCCTGGAGTGCCTCGGCAACCGCTGCCCCCTGCTGACGGAGTGCTTCCCCGAGCACGCCCGCGCCGCGGCGCGCGAGGCCGACGTCGTCGTGACCAACCACGCGATGCTCGGCATCGCCGTCTCTGGGAGCCCCGGCGTACTGCCCGAGCACGACGCGGTCGTCGTCGACGAGGCCCACGAGCTCGCGGAGCGCGTGACCGCGGCCGCCACCGTCGACCTCTCGCTGACCGTGGTGGAGCACGCCGCGCGCCTCGCGCGCCGCCACGGGGGCACCGAGACCTCGGCGCTCGACGCGGCGTCCCAGCAGCTCGGCACGCTGCTCGCCACCGCCCCGGCGGAGCGCTTCCCCCAGGGCCTGCCCGACGACCTGCGCGTCGCCGTCGCCGCCGTGCGCGACGCCGCGCGGGAGCTCCTCACCCGGCTCAAGCCCGCGGGGGAGCCCAAGGGCCAGGCCGCGCCGGACGCGGGGATGAAGATGGCGCAGTCCGCCGTGCTGCAGCTCTTCGAGGTCGCGGAGCGGATGGCGGCGGAGGACACGACGGCGGACGTCCTGTGGTGCTCCCGGCCGCCCGAGAACGCCCCCTGGGCCGGCGACGGTGTCACCCGGCTGCACGCGGCGCCGCTGGCGGTGGCGGGCCTCATCCGCACGCACCTGCTCGGGGAGGCCACGGGCGTCTTCACCTCCGCGACCCTCGCCCTCGGCGGCACCTTCGACCCGGTGGCGCGGTCCCTGGGCCTGGCGGGCTCGGGCGGCACGGGCGAGACGGCCGACTGGACCGGTCTCGACGTGGGCAGCCCGTTCGACTACCCGCGCCAGGGGATCCTCTACGTCGCCCGGCACCTGCCCGCCCCGGGCCGCGAGCCGACCACCGACGCCCAGCTCGACGAGATCGCGGGCCTCATCGAGGCCGCCGGCGGCCGCACCCTCGGGCTGTTCTCCTCCCGGCGCGCGGCGCTCGCCGCGGCCGAGGCGATGCGTGAGCGGCTCGACGTGCCGATCCTGTGCCAGGGCGACGACCAGCTGCCCACCCTGGTGAAGGCGTTCGCCGACGACCCGGCGACGTGCCTCTTCGGCACCCTGTCGCTCTGGCAGGGCGTGGACGTCCCCGGGCCCAGCTGCCAGCTGGTGCTCGTCGACCGGATCCCGTTCCCGCGCCCGGACGACCCGGTGAAGGCCGCCCGGGCCCGCTCGGTCGAGCAGGCGGGCGGCAACGGGTTCATGCAGGTCTCCGCCACGCACGCGGCGCTGTTGCTGGCCCAGGGCGCCGGCCGCCTGGTGCGCACGGGGGACGACCGGGGCGTCGTCGCGGTCCTCGACCCGCGGCTGGCGACGGCCCGCTACGGGTCGTTCCTCACCCGGTCGATGCCGGACTTCTGGCCCACCACCGACGGCGAGCTGGTCCGCGCTGCGCTGCGGCGCCTGGACACCTAGCCTGGGCCCGTGGACGGCACACGCAGCACGACCAAGCTCGCGATCGTCGGCGCCGGCGCGGTGGGTTCCACCCTCGCGTACGCGGCGCTCGCCCGGGGGGCGGCGCGCTCCGTCGCCCTGATGGACGTCAACCGCGCCAAGGTCGAGGCCGAGGTCCTCGACCTGCGGCACGGGAGCATGTTCATCCCGCAGGCGGAGATCGAGGGCTCGGACGACGTCGAGGTGTGTCGCGGGGCGGACGTCGTGGCCGTCACCGCCGGGGCCAAGCAGAAGCCGGGCCAGAGTCGCCTGGACCTGGCCGAGGCGACCGTGGGCCTCACCCGCACGATCCTGCCGCAGCTCCTCGAGGTCGCCCCGGACGCGGTCTACCTCATGGTGACGAACCCCGTCGACGTGGTGACGTACGCGGCGCAGGAGATCAGCGGGCTGCCGCGCGAGCGCGTCTTCGGCAGCGGCACCGTCCTCGACTCCTCCCGGCTGCGCGACGCGCTCGCCCGGCACTGCGGGGTCGCCGTCGGCAACGTGCACGCGAACATCGCGGGCGAGCACGGCGACTCGGAGATCGTGCTGTGGAGCTCGGCGACGATCGCCGGGGTGCCGCTGCTGGACTGGCGCCCCTTCCGCGGGCGGCCGCCGCTCGACGAGCCCGCCCGGCACCGGATCGCCACGGACGTGGTGGAGTCCGCCTACCGGGTCATCGCCGGCAAGGGGGCCACGAACTACGCCGTGGGGCTGGCGGCGACCCGCATCATCGAGGCGGTCCTCAACGACGAGCACCGCGTGATGAACGTGTCGTCGCGCCTGGACGGCTTCTACGGGATCAGCGACGTCTGCCTCTCCGTGCCGTCCCTCGTCGACCGGCGCGGTGTGGCGGAGACGATCGACACCCCGCTGTCCGACGACGAGGTCGCCGGCCTGCGGGCGTCGGCCGAGGGCATGCGCGAGGTGCAGCGCCGACTCGGCCTCTGAGCCCCTGACGCGCCGGACCCCCGGCCCGGTGCGGGCCGGGGGTCCGGCGTCTCGTCAGAGGCTGCGGAGCACGGCCACGACCCGGCCGAGCACCTGGGCCTCGTCGCCCGGGATGGGGGAGTAGGCGGCGTTCTGCGGCATGAGCCACGTGTGGCCGCCGGTCTGCTTGAAGGTCTTGACCGTCGCCTCGCCGTCGATCATCGCGGCGACGACCTCGCCGTTCTCCGCGACCGGCTGGCTGCGCACGACCACCCAGTCGCCGTCGCAGATGGCGGCGTCGACCATCGAGTCGCCCGCCACCTTGAGCAGGAACAGGTCCCCGTCGCCGACGACCTGGCGGGGCAGGGGGAAGACGTCCTCGACGACCTGCTCGGCGAGGATCGGGCCGCCCGCCGCGATCCGGCCCACGAGCGGGACGTAGGAGGGCGCCTCGGCCGGCTGCGCGTCCGAGCCGGCGACCGACCCGGCGACGAATCCCGGCGTGCGCGGCGCGGAGACCTGTCCCTCGCCGTCCGACGTCGCGGGCGCCTCGGGGTCGACGACCTCGATCGCGCGCGGCCGGTTGGGGTCGCGGCGCAGGAAGCCCTTGCGCTCCAGGGTGGTGAGCTGGTGCTTGACCGACGAGGGGCTCGCGAGGCCCACGGCCTCGCCGATCTCCCGCATGGTCGGCGGGTACCCGCGGTCCTCGACGGAGCGCCGGATCGTCTCGAGGACGCGCCGCTGGCGCGGGGTGAGCCGGTCGGCCGAGGGGACGATCTCGCTCACCGACGCGAGCGCGGCCTCGGGGGCGACAGGCGTGTCCTCGGGGGTCTCCTGCCGCGCCGGCCACGGCGTGGCAACCGTCGTGGACGCCGGGGCCTGGTCCCGTCCGCTGGTCATCGCGTTCTCCGTCCTGCAGGGGCGCGGCCCGCGGGCGGGCCGATGAAATCCGACAAACCTTCCATCGCGCTGCTGGTCACTCTAGGCCAGTTCCGGCCCGACATCAAACATCTGTTCGATCAGCCCTCGACCGTGTCGCCGGGACGTGGTACACCTAGTACAGCAGTTCGACGTACAGGTGTTCGACGAACGGATGTTCGACGGCAGCCGCCCGACGGGCGACGACGCGACGTGAACCGGAGGCAGGACGATGCAGAACCCGCGCAGCACCACCGACGCACCCGGGTTCCTCGGGCTGGGCGGGCTCCGGCTCAGCCGGCGGGGGCGCGTCGTGATCGCCGCCCTCGTCCTGCTCGTGCTGGTCGCCGCCGGGCTCGTGGGCCAGCGCGCCGTCGCGGACGCGCCGGGGTCGGGCGTGGAGGTCCGGCTCCACACGGTCCAGCCGGGCGAGACCCTGTGGCAGTACGCGCGCTCGGTCCGGGACACGGGCGACGACCTGCGTGACGTCGTCGCCGACCTGCGCCAGCTCAACGGCCTCACGACGGCCGAGCTGCAGGCCGGTCAGGTGGTCCTCCTGCCCGAGGACTGAGCGCGCGCTGCGCGACCTGGGCGGCGACGGTGCGAGGATGGACCCTGCTTGCGCCGGGCGCGGCGTCCCGCTTACCTTGTCGGGCAGCCGGGCGCCGGTCCGGAGCCGAGCGCAGGAGACCAGCGATGCACTGCCCGTTCTGCCGCCACGCGGACTCGCGAGTCATCGACTCGCGCACCTCCGACGACGGTTCGTCCATCCGCCGACGGCGGCAGTGCCCGGCGTGCCAGCGCCGCTTCACGACGATCGAGACGGCGAGCCTGTCCGTCGCCAAGCGCTCCGGCGTCACCGAGCCGTTCAGCCGTGACAAGGTCGTCGCCGGGGTGCGCAAGGCGTGCCAGGGCAGGCCCGTGAGCTCCGACGACCTCGCGCTGCTGGCGCAGCGGGTCGAGGAGACGCTGCGGGCGTCGGGTCGTCCCGAGATCGAGGCGAATGAGGTCGGGCTGGCGATCCTGGGGCCGCTGCGCGAGCTGGACGAGGTGGCCTACCTGCGGTTCGCGAGCGTCTACCAGTCGTTCGAGTCCCTCGAGGACTTCGAGAGCGCGATCACCTCCCTGCGCGCGGAGCGCGAGGCGCGCGCCGACGACGCGGAGCGGGACGGGGACACCGAGGGCGCGGAGCCCGCGACCGTCGGCCGCGACGCGTCGCGCTGACCCAGGGCTCCGCGACCGTTCGCGGCCCCGTGTGCCCGCTCCGGGCGCAATGCTCTTGGCGCGACGCGCGGCGGTAGAGCATGCTGGTCGGCACCAGGTGCTGCGCGGTCTGCCGTGCGAGCACGTCCACCCCGACGATGACGAGGTGATCGTGATGACGACGGACGACGCCAAGGGCGCCAAGCCCAGCGAGGACACGAAGGCGCGCTTCCGGGAGGCGCTGGAGCGGAAGAACGCCGCCAGCCACCCGACCGCCGGCAAGGACGGCAACACCGGGCAGGTGCACGGCTCGGAGACCTCCGGCCCCGTGCAGAAGATGTTCCGCCGCAAGTCCGGCTGAGCAGTCCGGTCCCACGACCACGCGAGGGCGTCCCCGGGTCTCCGGGGACGCCCTCGGCGTGTGTCGGCGTGTGTCGGCCTGTGTCGGCCTGTGTCGGCCTCGTGTCAGCGCGCGGCCGGTCCGGGCGGGAACTCGGGCCGCTCGAAGGCGTCGCGGATGCGCAGCCGGATCGTCGACGGCATGGCCTGCAGCTTCGCGGAGGCGCCGCGCTGCGTGACGTCCGAGATGTCCGTGACCACGTAGCCGACCTCGCCGCGGGTGGCGAGCATCTGCGCCTCGATGTTGGCGCCGTGGTCCGCGAAGACCTGGTTCACGGCGGCGAGGACGCCCGGCACGTTGCGGTGCAGCAGCATGATGCGGCCCACGCCGGTGTGCGCGAGCTGCAGGTTGGGCAGGTTGACCGAGAGGGTCGTCGAGCCGGTCTGCACGAAGTCCCGGAGCTTCTTCGAGACGAACTCGCCGATGGCCTCCTGCGCCTCCTCGGTGGAGCCGCCGACGTGCGGCGTGAGGATGACGTTGGGCAGGCCGCGCAGCGGGGAGGTGAACTCGTCGCCGCGCTTCTTCGGCTCGGCCGGGAAGACGTCGACGGCGGCGCCGCCCAGGTGGCCCGACAGGATGTGCTCCCGCAGCGCCTCGAGGTCGACCACGAAGCCCCGCGAGAGGTTGAGGAAGATCGCTCCCGGCTTCATCCCCGCGAACAGGTCGGCGCCGAAGAGGCCGGCGTTGCCGGGGCGCCCGTCGACGTGGATCGTCACGGCGTCGGCCTCGGCGAGGAGCTCCTCGACCGTCTCGACGCGGTGGGCGTTGCCCAGCGAGAGCTTCTCGGCGGTGTCGTAGAAGACGACCCGCATGCCGAGGTTCTCCGCGAGGACCGACAGCTGGGAGCCGATGTTCCCGTACCCGATGATGCCGAGGGTGCGGCCGCGCACCTCGTGCGCGCCGTCGGCGGTCTTGTCCCACACGCCGTCGTGCAGCGCCTTGTCCCGCACGCTGAGGCGGCGGGTCAGGGAGATGATCTCCGCCACCGCGAGCTCCACCACCGAGCGCGTGTTGGAGTAGGGCGCGTTGAACACGGCGACACCGTGGGCCGCGGCCGCGTCGAGGTCGATCTGGTTGGTCCCGATGGAGAAGGTGCCGACGGCCTGCAGGCCGGGGACGCTCTCCAGGACCTTGCGGGTCACGGTGGTCTTGGAACGGATGCCGAGGATCTGGAAGTCCGCGAGGGACTCGATCAGCTCGGCCTCGTCGAGCGCGCCGGAGCGCGTGACGACCTCGATGCCCGCATCACGAAGATTCTGGGCAGCGACGGGGTGGACGTTCTCGAGAAGGAGGGCTCGCAGCACGAGGCCATGGTGCGCCGTGCGGGCCCGCCCCCACAAACGCGTCTCACGCCGCGGCGAGCTCGACGATCCCCGCGGGCAGCGGCTGCTCGTGCACCACGACGAGGCGCTGGGTGGGCCGCGTCATCGCCACGTAGAGGTCGGAGGCGCCACCGGGCCCCCCGGTGACGGCCACCGGCTCGACGAGGACGACGGCGTCGAACTCGAGGCCCTTGGTCTCCCGCGGGTCGAGCACGACCACCTGCGCGTCCTCGGGGCGCTGCGCGCGCAGGCGGTCCGCCTCCGCGCGCCCGAGCGCGCCGGGGAGCACCTCCGCGACGATCGCGCGGAGCGCGTCGACCTCGTCGGCCGCGGCCACCACCGCGACCCGCCCGGCGCCGTCCGATCCCACGAACCGGGCGGCCAGCGCGGCCACCTGGTCGCGCACCTCCTGGACGAGGGCGGGCCGCGCGGGGCCGGACGGCGTGACGCGGGCGAGCTTGAGCGCGCCGGGCACCTCGCGGGCCGCCGTGAGCGGCGAGGTGGGTAGCCCCGCCGCCGCGGCCATGCGCTGAGCGGCGTCGGCGACGGCGGCCGGCGTGCGGTAGCTGACGGTGAGCTCCTCGAGGCGCCAGGAGCCGCCCAGCACGGGGTCGAGGGCCTGGCCCCACGACCGCGCGCCGGCGGCCGACGACGTCTGCGCGACGTCGCCGACGATCGTCATCGAGCGGGTCGGCACGCGACGCACGAGCATGCGCCACGCCATGGGGGAGAGCTCCTGCGCCTCGTCGACCACGACGTGGCCGTAGGTCCACGTGCGATCCTCGGCCGCGCGCTCCGCGGTGGTCAGGCGAGGCCCGGTCGACTCGAAGCGGGACGCCAGGGTCTCGGCGTCCACGAGGCCGCCGCCGGCGCCCGTGGACTCGAGCACCGAGCGGGCGTACTCGAGCTCGGCCGCGCGCTCCGCGGCACGGGCCTTCGCCTCGGCGCGCGCGATCGAGCCGTCCTCGCCGAGCAGCTCGGCGGCCTCGTCGAGCAGCGGGACGTCGGCCTCGGTCCACGGCGCGCCGGGCTCGCGGCGCACGGCGGCGCGCTCGGCGGCGGACAGCTCGGGGGCGGCCTCCGCGAGCCGGTGGGGCTTCGCGAAGAGGTCGGCGACGAGCTTCTCGGGCGAGATCGGGAACCATGCGAGGTTGAGCGCCACCCGCACGTCGCGGTGGGAGCGCAGGTCCTCCGTGACCATGGCGACGTCCTCGGGCGCGAGCTCGGTGTCCGCGGCGGACCGGTACTGGTCGACGAGGCGGGCGAGCATGTCCCGGACGAACGACGCGCGGGCCTCGTTGTGCGGCTTGTGGGTGCGGCGGGCGCGGGCGATGGCGTCGCGGACGTCGCGCCGGCGCACGACGAGGTCGTAGCCCTCGAGCCGGAACCGCACGTCGCGCTCGGGGACGCGCTCGCGGGCGCGCACGGCGCGGCGGACGACGTCGCGCCACAGGAGGCGGCCCTTGATCTCGGTGGCGACGGGGTCGTCGACGGCGGTGGCACGGATGCCGGGGAGCAGCTCGCCGACCGTCGTCGCGACCACGCCGGTCTCGCCGAGCGAGGGCAGCACCTGGTCGATGTAGCGCAGGAACGCGCGGCTCGGGCCGACCAGGAGCACGCCGCTGCGCTCCAGGACGCGGCGGTGCGCGTACAGCAGGTAGGCGGCGCGGTGCAGCGCGACGGCGGTCTTGCCGGTGCCCGGCCCGCCCTGGACGACGAGAGCGCCGGCGAGCTCGGCGCGGATGATCCGGTCCTGCTCGCCCTGGATGGTCGCGACGATGTCGGTCATCCGGCCCGTGCGCCGCGCGGCGAGCGACGCGAGCAGGGCGCCCTCGCCGGAGAGCGTCGAGGCCGCGAGCGTGCCGCCGCCCTCCTCGCCGTCGTCCCCCTGCAGGGCGTCGAGGTCGAGCACCTCGTCCTCCAGGCCGGTGACGCTGCGCCCCGAGGTCACGAGGTGTCGCCGGCGTCGGACGCCGGCGGGGTGCAGCGCCGTGGCGCGGTAGAACGGGGTCGCGGCGGGCGCGCGCCAGTCCGTCAGGAGCGAGCGGTGCTCGGCGTCGGCGAGGCCGATGCGACCGACGTACCGCGTGCCGCCGTCGTCGAGGTCGAGGCGGCCGAAGGCGAGCCGGTCCTCGACGGCGTCGAGCTGCGCGACCCGGTCCTCGTAGAGGGTCGCGAACGCGTCCCGCTCGCTGCGGTTCTGCGGAGAGCCCGAGGGGCCCGAGCGGCGGACCTCCGCGAGGCGGTCGCGCGTCGCGCGCCGCAGCTCGTCCAGTCGGGCGTAGAGGGTGTCGACGACACCCTGTTCGCGTGCCAGCTCGTCGTGCCTGCCCGCCACGCATCCTCCCAGCGTCCTTGCGCCGCGCTCACCGGGTGACGCGGCCCCTTTGCGGCGGACCATCATTGCAGATGCGGAGGCCTCCTCGGTGCACGGTCCGGGCGGTCGTGCGCGCCGCGGGCCCGGGCGCGAGGCGACGCGCCGGGGCGCCGGGCTCCGGCCGTGCGGGGGCGGCCGGGCTAGGATCTGGCCCATGAGCAGCGGCGACGTCCTGCGAGCAGGGTCCGAGGGACCCGCCGAGGACGCGACGGCGACCGTGCTCCTCGTCGAGGACGACGACGGGGACGCGCTGCTCGTCACGGAGCTGCTCGACGACGCCGACGTGGCGATCGTGCTGCGGCGCGCCCGGTCGGTCGCCGAGGCCGTGGAGGCCCTGTCCCGGCCGGGCGGCTCGCCCGGCGTCGACTGCGTCCTGCTGGACCTCGGGCTGCCCGACGCCGTCGGGCTCACGGCCGTGTCCCGGCTGCGCGAGGTCGCCGAGCGCGTGCACGACGTGCCCGCGCTCGTCGTGCTCACCGGCCTCACCGGGGGCGACCAGGGGCTGCAGGCCGTCGCCGCGGGCGCCGACGACTACCTGGTCAAGGGCGAGACCGACGCCGGGCTGCTCGGCCGGTCGCTGCGCTACGCGCTGCAGCGCCGCCGGTCCGCCGCGCAGCAGCGCGCGCTGTACCGCAGCGCGGTCCGGGCGGAGGAGACGGCGCGGCTGGAGCGCGCGCTGCTGCCCAACCCGCTCGTGGGCGACGAGCGCGTCTCGGTCATGGTGGGGTACCTGCCGGGCGGCGGCGGCCTGCTCGGCGGCGACTTCTTCGACACGGTGGAGCGGCCGGACGGGAGCGTGCTGTCCGTGGTCGGGGACGTCGCCGGGCACGGACCCGACGAGGCGGCCCTCGGGGCCACGCTCCGCACGGCCTGGCGCACGCTCGTGCTGACCGGGACCCCGCCCGAGCACGTCCTCGAGCAGCTGGAGCGGGTGCTCCTCACGGAGCGGGCCCGCCCGGAGGTCTTCGTGACCCTGGCCCAGGTGGTGGTGACGCCCGACCGGTCGGGCGTCGACCTCTACCTGGCGGGGCACCTGCCGCCCCTCCTCATCACGGGGCCGGTGGGGGACCTGAGCTGCGAGCTGCTGGCGCCCACCGGCCGCGGGCGCGCTCTGGGCGTGCCCGTCGAGGGCGGGTGGCACCCGCGCCGCATCGACCTCGACGGACCGTTCGCGCTCATGCTGTACACCGACGGGCTCGTCGAGGCCGAGGTGAACGTGGGCGCGCCGCAGCTCGCGGCCGACCCGGTCACGGGGGAGCCCTCGGTGGACGGGCTCGGCCGGGACGCGCTCGGGCTCGTCGCGCTCCAGGGCGGGGGCGCCCCGCTGGGCCCGCTGCGCCGGCGGGTGCCCCGGCTCGGGCAGTCCGGGCTGCACGACCTCGTCGCCGACGACCTGGACCGGCACGGGATCGTCGGCGTCGTCGAGCGCGTGCTGCGCCGCGTGCGCGCGCTGCACGGAGGCCCCCTGACCGACGACGCGGCCCTCCTCGTGCTCGGCTGGACCGGGCGCGACACCCCGTACCTGGGCGAGCGGTCCTCGACGCTCGCCGACTCGGCCGAGTGGGCCCGCCCGTGAGGCGCGAACGACCGCTGCACGACATCGTCCTGCGGCTGCTGCTCGTCGTCGGCGCGGTGCTGCTCCTCGCCCTCGCCGTCGCGCTGGTGGCGATCCAGCGGTCCCTCTCGCTGCTCCGGGTCGGGGCCGGCGACGAGGCGATGGACGCGGCACACGCCTGGAACCGTGCCCTGCTCGTGGTGGTCCTCGTCCTGGTGCTGCTCGTGGTGCTCATGGGCTGGTTCATGTGGCGCGCCCTGCAGCGCGGGGTGACGCGGCCGCTCGCGCGGCTGGCGGACTCCGTGCGGGCCGCGGCCTCCGGGGCGCACGACCACGAGATCCGGGTCGAGGGCACGGGCGAGGTCGCGGCGCTCGCGGCGGACGTCGAGCACATGCGGCGGGAGCTGGTGGCGCAGGTGGCGGAGGTGCGCGCGTCGCACGAGGAGACGGAGCGCACGCACGCGCAGCTCGCCCAGCAGGCGCGGGAGCTGGCCCGGTCCAACCAGGAGCTCGCGCGCTCGAACCGCGACCTGGAGCAGTTCGCCTACGTCGCGTCGCACGACCTGCAGGAGCCGCTGCGCAAGGTCGCGAGCTTCACCCAGCTGCTGCAGAAGCGGTACGGCGAGCAGCTGGACGACCGGGCCGACCAGTACATCGCGTTCGCCGTCGACGGTGCGCTGCGCATGCAGCGGCTCATCCAGGACCTGCTGAGCTTCTCGCGCGTGGGGCGCTCGGGCGGTCCGAAGGAGGACGTCGACCTCGGGCAGATCCTCGAGCAGGTGCGGCACGACCTGGGCGAGCGCATCGCCGAGGCGGGTGCGGAGGTCACCCACGACCCGCTGCCGGTGGTGCACGGCGAGCGGGCGCTGCTGGCGATGCTGCTGACCAACGTGGTGGGCAACGCGGTGAAGTTCCGCGACCCGGAGCGGCCTCCGCGCATCCACGTGTCGGCGCGCCGCCTGCCCGGCCCCGAGGCGGGCTGGGAGATCTCCTGCGCGGACAACGGGATCGGGATCGACCCGCAGTACGCGGACCGCGTCTTCGTCATCTTCCAGCGGCTGCACCCCAAGGACGTCTACACGGGCACCGGCATCGGGCTCGCCCTGGTCAAGCGGGTGGTCGAGCACCACGGCGGGAGCGTCTGGCTTGAGCCGTCGGAGGCCGGCGGGACCACTGTCCGCTGGACCCTGCCCCACGGTGACGAGGCGACCGGCGCCGTCGTCGGTTAGGCTCGGGGCACGTCGCTGACCTGCGACGACGCACCTGGAGTGCGCCCCGACCGGGGAGCTCGACGACGGCGAGGAGTGGCGATGGCGGACCAGCAGGCGGGTATCGAGGTCCTCCTCGTCGAGGACGACCCGGGCGACGTGCTCATGACGCGCGAGGCGTTCGAGGAGCACAAGGTCGTCAACCGGCTCTCGGTGGTCGCCGACGGCGTGAGCGCGATGGCGTACCTGCGCAAGGAGGGCGAGCACGCGGACGCCGCCACGCCGGACCTGATCCTGCTCGACCTCAACCTGCCGCGGATGGACGGCCGCGAGGTGCTCGCCGCCGTCAAGGCCGACGAGCGGCTCAAGCACATCCCGGTGGTCGTGCTCACGACCTCGGAGGCGGAGGAGGACGTCCTGCGCTCGTACTCGCTGCACGCGAACGCGTACGTGACCAAGCCCGTGGACTTCGACCGGTTCATCCAGGTGGTCCGCCAGATCGACGACTTCTTCGTCACGGTGGTGCGCCTCCCGCGCCGTTGAGGTCGACCCCGGCGGACGGGAAGGATCCTGGCGGCGGGACGGTTGTGACTCGTGCGGGTGCGAGCCCGCCGGCGTGAGCCGGAACCCGAGGAGGAGACCGTTGCTGGACCCGCAGAGCATCTACGAGGTCGACGAGGCCGCCGTCGAGCGCGTCCTGCCCCGCCGTGGGCCCGACGCCCCGCCGACCGCCGACGGACCCGTGCTGCTGCACGCCCTCGACGGGTTCGTCGACGCCGGCTCCGCGGCGGAGGTCGCCGTGGAGCACGTCACCGACGAGCTGACCACCACCCGCCTCGTGACCTTCGACGTCGACCGGCTGCTGGACTACCGCTCCAAGCGGGTCGGCATGACGTTCGACGCCGACCGGTGGTCGTCCTACGACGAGCCGTTCCTGGTGATCGACCACGTGGCGGACCGCGAGGGCACCGGCTTCCTCCTGCTGCACGGGTCCGAGCCGGACCTGCAGTGGGAGCGCGTCGTCGCGGCGGTGAAGGGGCTCGTCGAGCGGTTCGACGTCTCCCTGACGGTCGGCTTCCACGGCATCCCGATGGGCGTGCCGCACACCCGCCCGCTGTCGTTGACGGCGCACGGCACGCGCCCGGGGCTGGTCGAGGACTACACGTCGTTCTTCGGGACGGTGCGCGTCCCGGGCTCGCTGGCGGCGCTGCTCGAGTACCGCCTCGGCGAGGCGGGGCACGACGCGATCGGCTTCACCGTGCACGTGCCGCACTACCTGGCGCAGTCCCGTTACGCCCCGGCGGCGGTGGTGGCGCTGCGGCACGTGGAGCGCGCCACGGGCCTGGACCTGGCGACCGGCCTCCTGTCCGAGGCCGCGGCCGACGCGACCATCGAGGTCGAGAAGCAGGTGGGCGAGTCCACCGAGGTCAAGGCCGTCGTCAGGGCGCTCGAGGAGCAGTACGACGCGTTCACGCGGTCGGTGGGGCGCCCGAGCCTGCTCGCCGAGCAGGCGCCGCTGCCCACGGCGGAGGAGCTCGGCGCGGAGTTCGAGCGGTTCCTGGCCCAGCAGGACGACGACTGACGCCCGCAATCGGCGTTCCGCGGCATCCGCGGCATATCCGTGGCACGTCGGTGTGGTCCATGCCACACTGACCGCGTTGCAGAGGCGTTCCCCGCCGGATCGCGGCGGGGGCCTGTGCGGCGACGGGTGGCCGCCCGGTGTGCCCGTGACCGCGTGACGGAAGGTCGAAGGATCAGCATGGCGCAAGGTTCTGTGAAGTGGTTCAACTCCGAGAAGGGCTTCGGCTTCATCGCACAGGACGACGGCGGCGCCGACGTCTTCGTGCACTACTCCGCGATCCAGTCGCAGGGGTACCGCTCCCTGGAGGAGGCCCAGCGGGTCGAGTTCGAGATCACCCAGGGTCCCAAGGGTCCGCAGGCGGAGCAGGTCGTCCCGCTCTGAGTCCCCGGCTCGTCTGACGACGGCCGCGTCCCGACGGCGGGGCGCGGCCGTCGTCGTGCGCCGGGAGGTTCAGGCGCCGGCGAACCGCGCCAGCTCGTCCCCGACCAGGAGCCGTGCGGGGACGGGCAGGCTGCGCAGGCGGCGCGCGAGCGCGGCGTCGTCCAGGTCGAGCGGCGTCGGAGGTGCTCCGCCGGTGCCGTCGCCGTCCTCGCCGTCCGTGGTCTCGCCGTCGGGCACGGACCGCACGGCCACGAGGACCACGTTGCCGTAGCGGCGCCCCTTGAGGATGGCGTGCTCGGCGAGCACGCCGAGCCGGCCGTCCTCCATCGCGTCGGGGCCGAACGCGGCGGCCAGGTGGCCGACCTCGCGGCGTGCGAGGTGCAGCGGCGGTCGGTCCGCGCAGTTCGCCAGCAGCACGCCTCCGGGCCGCAGCACGCGGTGCGCGGCGGCGGCGAAGCCGGCGTCGGCCAGGTGGTCGGGGGTGCGGTCCCCGGCGAAGACGTCGCGCACGACGACGTCGAACGACCCCGGCGCCAGGGAGGCGAGGGCGTGGCCCGCGTCGTCCGCCCGCAGCCGCAGCCGGGGCGCCCGCGGCAGCGCGAACCAGCCGCGGACGAGCTCGAGGAGCCGGGCGTCGACGTCGACGCCGAGCTGGCGCGAGTCCGGGCGCTCGTGCTCGACGTACCGGGCCAGCGCGCACCCGGCCGCGCCGAGGTGCAGCACGCGCAGCGGGCCGGCGGGCAGGCCGGCCAGCACCGCGGCCATCTGCTGCATGTACTCGAAGGACAGGAAGCCGGGGTCGGCGAGGTCGAGGGCGGAGCTCGGCACGCCGTTGACGTGCAGCGTCACGCGGTCCGGGTGGTCGGGGTCGCGCTCGACGCGGGCCGTGCCCGTGTCGATCGGCACCTCGCCGTCCGGGAGTGTCGGTGCGTCGGTGGATGCTGGGTGGCGTCGGCCGGACCGGCGGTCGGGGCGGGAGCCGCCTCGGGAGGTGCGGGACATGGGCCCAGTCTCCCCGTTCGGCGGCCGGCGCCGGACCTCGGGTCCGGCGGTTGACAGGAATCGAACAGGTGTTCGACACTGGTCGGACGCGGGGAAGGCCGCGGAGCACGGGAGGTGCAGGATGTCGGCTCGCACGGGATCTGCCAGGGCGACGGGCGGTCGTGGCCCGGCCGGCGTGGGCGTGCTGCCCCCGAGCCCCGAGGTGACGAGGCTGCTGGACCGCTCGGACGCCGAGCTCGCCGAGGCGTCGACGGCGACCGACCCGGCGGACCGGTTCGTGCACGCGCACCTCGCCGCTCTGCGCGCGGCGGCCGCGGTCGTCGCGCTGCGGGGCCGCCCCTCGTCGCGATCCCGGGCGCGGTCGGTCTGGGACATGCTGGCGCTCGTGGAGCCGGACCTCGCCGCCTGGTCCGGGTACTTCGCCTCGGGGGCACGGGTGCGGGCGGCCGTCGAGGCGGGGCTCGAGCCCGAGGTCGACGCCCGTCGTGCCGCGGAGCTGGTCGCGTGCGCGGAGGACTTCCGCGACGAGGTCGGCCTGCTGGTCGACCCCCGCGCCGGGTTCGCCCGGCCGCTCGCGGTCGCGCCGGCGGCGTCGTGAGCAGAGGCCCGCGGTCCGCGGAGGCGTTCCGCGACTGGGGCTCGGACGAGTCGGGCACGTCCGTGCTCCACGTCGACATGGACGCGTTCTTCGCGTCCTGCGAGCTCGTGCGCCGGCCGGAGCTGCGCGGGCGGCCCGTGATCGTCGGCGGCCGGGAACGGGGCGTGGTCCTCGCGGCGACCTACGAGGCCCGGGCGTTCGGGGTCCGGTCGGCGATGTCCATGGCGGCAGGGCTGCGGCTGTGCCCGCAGGCGGTCGTCGTGCCCCCGGACCACCGGCTGTACCACGACGTGTCCGAGTCGGTGATGGAGCTGTTGTCCACGATCACACCGATCGTGGAGCGGATCTCCGTCGACGAGGCCTTCCTCGACGTGAGCGGGGCGCGCCGTCGGCTCGGGCCGCCGACGCGGATCGCGGCGCGGCTGCGCGAGCAGGTCCGCGCGGAGCACGGGATCACGTGCTCGGTCGGCGTCGCGCAGAACAAGTTCGTCGCGAAGCTCGCCTCGACCCACGCCAAGCCCGACGGGATGATGCTGGTGCCGGCGGACGCCACGGTGTCCTTCCTGCGCACCCTGCCGGTGGGCGCGCTGTGGGGCGTGGGGGAGAAGACGGAGGCGGCGCTCGCCCGGTGGGGCATCACCACGGTCGCGGAGCTCGCCGACACCGACGTGCCCACCCTGCAGGCGGCGATCGGGTCCGTGGCCGGTGCGCACCTGCACGATCTGGCCTGGGGGCGGGACCCGCGGCCCGTCGTCCCGGGGCACGAGGAGCGCAGCGTGGGGGCGGAGACCACGTTCGAGCGCGACCTGTGGGACCTGGGCGAGGTGGAGCAGCGGATGCTGCTCCTCGCGGACCGTGTCGCGGCCAGGATGCGTCACCAGGGCGTCGTGGCGCGCACCGTCGCGGTCAAGGTGCGCACCAGCGACTTCCGCACGCTGACCCGGTCGCGCACGCTCGCCGGGGCCACCGACGTCGCGCGGGAGATCTACCTCGTCGCGCGGGAGCTCCTGCATGCCGCGGACCTGCGCGGGCTGCCCGTACGGCTGATCGGCGTGCGCGGAGAGAACCTGCAGGTCAGGTCCGGTCTGGCGGAGCAGGTGACCCTCGACGAGGCCGTGGATCCGCGCCAGGAGGCGCGGCGGGAGGCCGAGCTGGCCCTCGACGCGGTGCGGGAGCGGTTCGGGAGCTCGGCGATCACGCTCGGTGCCGCCTCGGGTCGCCGCCGAGGTTCACCCTCGTCGACTACCGCGCCGGGCAGCGCGGGCATATCCTGAGGGCGTTACCGTTCCACCGCGAGACCCGGGGGGACTCGATGCCACTGTCCGAGTACGAGCAGCGAGTGCTGGAGCAGATGGAGCGCGCGCTGAGCAGCGACGACCCCCGTCTGGCCAACACCCTGCAGCAGGCGCGCCGCCGGTCGCCCCTGCGGTATGTCCTGGCCGGCGTAGGAGTCGTCGCGGGGCTGTTGCTTCTCGTGCTCGGTGCCGCGCGGTCGGAGGCCTGGGTCGGCGTCGCCGGCTTCGTCCTCATGTTCGCCGGAGTCGCGTACGCGTTCGCTGCGCCCCGCCGGTCGAAGTCCGGCCCCACAGGCGTCGTCCGCCCCGATGGCACCGTCGACCCGTCGACCAATCCCGACCGGGCGCGCGCCGGTCAGACGGCCCCCCGCCCCGCCCCCGCGGCGAAGAAGGAGGGCTTCCTGTCCCGGCTCGAGGAGCGTTGGGAGCGACGTCGCGACCAGGGTCGCTGAGGCCCGGCTCCGGGGCGCCGCGCCGGCGTCCGGCACCGCGCACCACCTGAACACCGCGAGAGCCCGACCGGTCCACCGACCGGCCGGGCTCTCGCGTGTCCTGGCACGTGCATCCCCGGGCCGGGGACCCGGAGGCCGGAGTCCCGACGAGGTCGGTCCGGACGGGTGCCGTCGGGCTGGAGGGACCTGACCGGCTTCGCCGGGTCAGCGTGCGCCGAGCGTCTCGCCGAGCCCTGCGGTCACGGTGTCGGTGAGCCGTTCCAGCTCGTCCTGCTCGGGGGCGTCGGGCTCGCGCGCGTACCGGCTCGACTCGGCCGCTCCGGCGAGCGTCGTCAGGTCCTCGAGCACCTCGGGTGGCAGGGCCCGGCCGGACCTGGCGGTCACCGCGGAGGCGATCGCCTCGGGCGCGCGGCGGAGCGTCGTGTCCGGCGGGAGGCGCACGCCCTCGGACGCGAGGGCGGCGAGCACCTGCTGCCAGGCGAGCTCGGGGTCCAGGTCCTGCGAGGCGCGTCGGCGTCGTGCCAGGAGGAACACCAGCCCGCCGGCGAGCAGGACGATGAGGGAGCCGGCCGTGATCCACACCCAGGCGGGGAGCCCGGTGTCGACGATCGGCGTGGCGGTCACCGCGGTCGAGGCCGTGGGCGTCGCGTCGTCCGTGGCGGTGGCGTCCGACGTGGGCCGGTGGTCGCGGAGGTCGTTGGACGTCGGCGCCGGCGCGGGCTGCCCCTGCACGCGCGGTGTCGTGTACGACGGCGCGGAGCCGGTCTGCTGCGCCGGGGTGGGCTCGAACCGTACCCACCCGCTGCCGGGGAAGTAGACCTCGGGCCAGGCGTGGGAGTCCTGGCCGGTGATCTCCCAGGTGGTGTCGCCGGTGCGGTCGCCGGGCAGGTAGCCCACGGCGATGCGCGCGGGGATCCCGAGGGACCGCGCCATGACCACCATCGTCGTGGCGAACTGGATGCAGTACCCCGTGCGGTTCTGCAGGAAGTCCCAGACCGGGTCGCCGGTGCCGCCGCGCGGGATCGTCGTCGAGTAGGTGAACCGGGTCGGGTCGCGCAGCCAGCGCTGCAGGGCCACCGCCTGGTCGTACACCGTGTCGGCGTCGTCGACCACCTCGCGCGCCGCCTGCTCCACGTCCGCCGCGTGCGCCGTCTCCGGCACCTGCGTGTAGATCGGGTCGAGGTCGGCGGGCGGGGCCTCCCGCAGCCGGTCGGGGGTCAGCTCGCGCTCGTGCACGGTGAGCGTGTAGGAGTCGCCGGCGCCGGTGAGGCCGCCCACGACCTCGTCGCGGACCGGGTCGTAGCCCCAGCTCCCGCCCGCGTCCTGGGCGTCGACCGCGCGGGGGTCGATGGAGAGGGGGAGCTTGTCGTCCCGCAGCTCGCCGACGTCGAGGGCCACCGAGCGGACGGGGCCCTTCCCCGACGGCGGGTCGTCCGGCCACAGGACGTCGTCGGCGGTGAAGTCGCGGCCGGCGCGCTCCTCCCCGCGCTGCCAGCGGCGCCCGTCGAAGGCGGTGGCGGTGTAGCTGCGCAGGGGGCCGACGTCCGCGTCGGACCCGGTGTCGTAGGTGAGGACCACGGAGCTCGAGCGCTCGGTGAGGCTGCGCAGGATGTCGAGGTCCTCGGAGAGCCGGATCGTGTCGCCCGTGGTCGTGAAGGCGCGGTACCAGCCGGCGGGCCCGCCGGGCAGGGCGGCCGACGCGCTGCCGACGAGGCCCGCGACGATGGCGAGGACGGCGGCGGCCGCCGTCGTGGCCACGGCGCGGGAGCGCTCCGCGCGCCGCACCGGGGCGGGGGTGCGTTCCTGCCGCCGCGTGCGCGCCGCGAGCGGCCCGTCGAGGGTGAGGAGCAGCAGGAGGGCGGTGACGGTCACCACGAACACGCCCCACGGGACCCGTCCGGTGAGGACGAGGGGAGGCGCCCAGAGGGCGAGGAGCGGCAGGCCCACCGCGGCGGGCCGCCGCAGCGCCCCCGCGATCGCGTCCGCGAGCAGGAGCACCACGAGGGTGCCGCCCACCGCGAGCAGGCCGATCGGCACGCTGCCGGCGACGGGGGCGACCTCCGTGCGCGCGATCTCGCCGGCCTCGCCCAGCCTGGCCACCACGCGCGCGACGTGCTCGGGAGTGACGAAGAACGTCGGGTCGGCCGTGGGCCCGCCGAAGCGGGCCAGCACGAACCACGCGGCGACGACGCTGCCGAGGAGGCTGGGCCACGCGGACCCCGTCTCGCGGGCGCGGCGGCCCCGGGCGCGGGCGCGCCGCTCGAGGACCACCCGCGTCGTGACCGTCGTCGCGCTGACGAGGACGATGCCCACCAGCCCGGCGCGCGTCCAGCCGCCGGGCACCACGATGCTGGTGAGCGCGAGCATCGACGCCGCGACGGCGACGGCGACGAGCACCCCGGAGGCGATGGTGCGGGCGGTCGGGCCCGCGTGGGCGGGGATCATGCGATCCCCTCGGCGAGCAGCGCCCAGGCGCGGTCGGGCGGCGTCCCGGGCGGGCAGGTCGCGACCCGCCAGCCCGCGGCCCGCAGGTCGCCCACGACGGTCTCGGCGCCCGTCGGCGCGGCGGCGTCGCGCGTGCGCGCCTCGGGGGCGGCGACGACGAGCGCCCAGCAGGTGCCCTCGACGCCGAGCTCGGCGATCTCCCGCAGGGCCGCCCCCGGCTGCGACCCGAGCACCGCCACGAGCACCTCGTCCTGCGACCGGTTGGCACGGAGGGCCCGGACGGTCTCCAGGACGGCGCGCTCGGCGTCGGCCGCGCCACGATGCCCGTGCAGGTCGACGGTCGAGTCGAGGATCGTCGCGCGGCCGGTACGGGCGCCGGCCGCGAACGGCACGGGCGCGGGACCGGTGCCCGTGGGCACCAGGCGGGCGGGGTGCCCCGCCTCGAGGAAGGACACGGCGATCGAGGCCGCGAGCTCCACGGCCAGCTCGCCCTCCGCGTGCGTGCGGACGCCGCGCGAGGACGGCCAGACGCCGGTGCGGGGGTCGACGGGCGGCGGGAGGAGGGACCGGTCCAGGAGCACCGTCACCGGCCGCACGCCGGCGCTCTCGTCCGCGCGGACCATGAGCCGGCCCTGCCGGGCCGAGCCGGCCCAGTGCACGCGACGGGGGTCGTCGCCGGGGACGTACTCGCGGAGCACGGAGTCGTCGGTCGAGGCGAACCGTGCGCCGGTGGCGGCGCGGTCGACCTCGCCGAGGACGCGGGTCCGCGTGGGCAGCTCGACGGTGCGCGGCCAGACGGCCACCTTCGTGGCGACGCCGAGGGGCTGGGTCGTGCGGACGAGCCCGAAGGCGTCGGTCCTCGTGGTGAGCAGCGGGCCGAGCGGCCAGCGCCCGCGCCGCGAGGGGGTGAGCGCGTAGGAGACGGCGATGCGGTCCGGGTGCGCCGTCACGCGGGCGCGGATGCCGTGCGGCCCCGCGAGCTCGTGCGCCGCCTGCTCGGAGAGCTTGAGCCGCGCGAGCCGCTCGTAGGCGGCGCCGGTGCGGGCCCGGGCGCCCACGACGAGGCGGACGGACGCGATCTGGTCGCGCACCACCGGGTTCGGCGTGAGCTCGCGGGTGACGACGAGGGCCCCGCGGCCGGCGTCGAGCCGTTGCGTGCCCATGAGCGCCCACGCGAGCAGGACCGCCAGCACGGCGGCCGCGCCGAGTCCCACGACGTCGGGCAGCTCGAGGAACGCCCCGAGGGCCGCGAGCACGAGGCCCGCGACCAGCAGGGCCGTGCCGCGGCGGGTCGGGCGGACCCGGGTGAGGCGGCGCATCGCGGGGTGCGCATCGTCCCGCGGGGCGGTCCCCGGGGAGGTCGGGCCGGTCGCGCCGGCCTCGGCACGGCCCGGGTTGGGCCGGACGGCGGCGTCGTCGCCGGTCATGGTCGGTGCCCTACCGGCCGCGCGAGGGGCGTGCGTACGACCCGGCGGGCGGGAGCGCGGACACCGCGCGGCCGCCGGGCACGTCCGTGCGCCGGACGATCTCCTCGACGACGTGCTCGGGCGTCACGCCGCCGAGCCGGGACTCGGTGCTGAGGATGAGCCGGTGCGCGAGGACGGGGACCGCCAGGCCCTGGACGTCATCGGGGAGCACGTGCTCGCGGCCCGCCATGGCGGCGACGGCCTTCGCCGCGCGCAGGAGCTGCAGCGAGGCGCGCGGGGACGCGCCCAGGCGCAGGCCCTCGTGGCCGCGCGTCGCGCCGACCAGGTCGAGGACGTACTGCTTCACGGGCGCTGAGGCGTACACGGCGCGCACGACCTCGGCGTACCGCACCATGTCGTCCCCCGTCGTGACGGGAGACAGGTGCGCGAGCGGGTCGGCGGACTCCTGCCGGTCGAGCATCTGCATCTCGGCGTCCGTGTCGGGGTAGCCGACCGTGAGACGGGCCATGAAGCGGTCGCGCTGCGCCTCGGGCAGCGGGTACGTGCCCTCCATCTCCACGGGGTTCTGGG
This sequence comes from Isoptericola sp. NPDC057653, assembly GCF_042799955.1. Taxonomy (NCBI): domain Bacteria; kingdom Bacillati; phylum Actinomycetota; class Actinomycetes; order Micrococcales; family Promicromonosporaceae; genus Isoptericola; species Isoptericola sp. NPDC057653. Next base: position 2,398,763 of record NZ_JBHVHP010000001.1, read on the forward strand.
TGGCGACGACGAGGAACGGTCGCGGCAGCACGTGCGTGGTGCCGTCGATCGTCGTCTGGCCCTCCTCCATGCACTCCAGGAGCGCCGACTGTGTCTTCGGCGAGGCGCGGTTGATCTCGTCGCCGATGACGACGTTGTTGAACACCGGGCCGGGCCGGAACTCGAAGTCGTGGGTGGCCGTCCGGAAGATGTTGACGCCCGTGAGGTCGCTCGGCAGCAGGTCGGGGGTGAACTGGATGCGCCCGACGCGGCAGTCGATGCTCCGGGCCAGCGCCTTGGCGAGGGTCGTCTTGCCGACTCCGGGGACGTCCTCGATCAACAGGTGACCCTCGGCGAGGAGGACGGCGACGGTGATCTCGGCGAGGCCGGGGCGACCCGAGACGACGGAGTCGACCGCCTCCCGCACCCGCGTGGTGGCGGCGACGAGCGCGTCGAGGTCGCGTGCCAGGGCGACCGGGTCGGCCCCTTCCGCGCGGAGGCCCCGAGCCGCGGTGCCCTCCGTCTCCGTGCGTGCGCCGGCGAGCGTGGGGGAGACGGGTTCTGGGTGCACGGGTGACCTCCGGTTCACGTGCTCGTGACGGTCCTCGCAGCCTAGTGGAATCGCGGCCCACCGTGATCACGATCACTCGGTTCACCCGCTCCACGTTCCTCCACGACCCGCCCCGCGACCGCCGTGGCGGCCACGGAGGGGCGCGGGAGCCGCATCACCCCGCCCCTGTCAGCGTGTGCGGCGCCGGCGGCGGCGCGGTTCCTCCACCGCCCTCCACCGGGCCCTCCACCACGCTCCGGAGCCCTGACCTGGGGCGATGTGTGCGGACTGTGAGGGGAGCGGGTGAGATGGGGAGAACTGCCCGTCCTTTGCCGCGCCCGGTGGAGCAAAGTGGAGTAGCGTGGAGGATGCGGGAGCGCGAGGGGAGGTGCGAGCCGTGGCAGGTCTGGAGGACACGTTTCCGGGAGCCGGGCTGCTGCTTGGCACCTACACCCCCAAGCTCGACGAGAAGGGCCGCCTGATCCTCCCCGCGAAGTTCCGGGCCCGACTCGCTCCCGGCCTCGTCATGACGAGGGGGCAGGAGCGCTGCCTCTTCCTCCTCCCCATGGACGAGTTCGGCCGCATGTACGAGCAGGTGCGGCAGGCTCCCGTGACCAGCCGGCAGGCGCGCGACTATCTCCGCGTGTTCCTGTCGGGTGCGAGCGACGAGCTGCCGGACAAGCAGGGGCGGGTCGTCATCCCGGCCGCCCTGCGCGCGTACGCCGGTCTCGACCGGGACGTCGCCGTGATCGGCGCCGGGACCCGCGTGGAGATCTGGGACCGGAGCACCTGGGAGACCTACCTGGCCGAGCAGGAGTCGTCGTACTCCGAGACGTCCGAGCAGATCTTCCCCGACCTGCAGTTCTGACCGACCACAACCGCACAGCAGCACCGGCGCCCTCCACGGGGCGTCACCGGGCCCCGCACGACGAGGCCTCCTCCCGCAAGGGTCTGGCGCACTTCCCCGGCGCCAGAACGGCGCGGAGGGAGACCTGGCCGGGCGGGGCCCGAGCACCACAGGCAGACGAACGACGATCGACGAGAGGGGGCCACCGATGACGACACCGGACGACGCGCGGCCGACGGGCGACCGCCACCTGCCCGTGCTGCTCCAGCGGTGCGTGGACCTCCTCGCGCCCGCGCTCGCCGAGCCGGGCAGCGTGCTGGTCGACTGCACGCTGGGCATGGGCGGGCACACCGAGGCCGTGCTGGAGCAGGTCCCCACGGCCCGGGTCGTGGGCATCGACCGCGACACGCAGGCGCTGCGGCTCGCGGGGGAGCGGCTGGGCCGGTTCGGCGAGCGGTTCACGCCCGTGCACGCGGTCTACGACGAGATCGGCGACGTCGTCGCGGACCTCGGGCTCGACGGCGTGCAAGGCGTCCTCATGGACCTCGGGGTGTCCTCGCTCCAGCTGGACGAGGCCGACCGCGGCTTCGCGTACGCGCAGGACGCCCCGCTCGACATGCGGATGGACCAGACGCGCGGCGTGACGGCCGCCGACGTCCTCAACACCTACGACGAGCGCGCCATCGCGCGGCTGCTGCGGGAGTACGGCGAGGAGCGGTTCGCGCCGCGCATCGCCCGGTCGATCGTGCGGCGCCGCGAGGAGCGCCCCTGGGAGCGGACGGGCGAGCTCGCCGACCTGGTGCGCGCGTCCATCCCGGCCGCCGCACGGCGGACGGGCGGCAACCCGTCGAAGCGGACGTTCCAGGCCCTGCGGATCGAGGTGAACGGCGAGCTCGAGGTGCTCGAGCGTGCCGTCCCGGCCGCGATCGAGGCCCTGGCCGTCGGCGGGCGGATCGTCGTCGAGGCCTACCAGTCCCTGGAGGACCGCATCGTGAAGCGGGCCCTGGCGCGGGGGACGACGTCGAGCGCCCCGCCGGGCCTGCCCGTCGAGCCGGAGACGCACAAGCCGTACCTCGAGGCCCTCACCCGGGGCGCCGAGGAGGCCGACGAGGCGGAGCTGGAGCGCAACCCGCGCGCTGCCTCGGTGCGCCTGCGCGCCGCGCGCCGCGTCCGCCCCACCCCCGACCACCTGCGCACGACCACGCGTCCGACCACGACGCGCACCACCAAGGAGGACCGCCGATGAGCGCCCTGCGTGCCCCCGCCACCCCCGGGACCCGTCCCGCCGCGGCACCCCGCCGCGCGCCGCTGACCTCGCTGCCGGGCGGTGCGGCCGACCGGGGGCGCCGGCTCGACGCGGTCCGGGCCCCGCTCCAGGCGACGTCGGGCGTGCCCTTCCTCGTGCTGTGCGCGCTCATCCTGGCCGGGGCGCTGCTCGCGGCCCTGCTCCTGAACACCACGATGGCGCGCGGGTCCTACGAGGCGGCGCGGCTGCAGGCCCAGGTCGGCCAGGTCGCCCAGGACGTGCAGGGCAAGCAGGAGGACCTGCGGGCGGCGGAGGCGTCCCTCGCGAAGCGGGCGACCGACCTCGGCATGGTCCCGGCGCAGGACCCGACGATGATCAGCATCGAGAAGCGCGCCACCGTCGGCATCGGCGAGGGTGGCGCGAAGGCGGGCGGCACCGCCGGGTCCCGGTGAGCGAGCGGCGCACGTCCTCGTCCTCGTCGTCGCGCGGCGCGGGTCGTGGATCGGGGCAGGGATCGACGGCCGGGCGTGCGACACGCCCGGCCTCGGGTCGCCCGGGGCGGGCGGCCGCCCCGCAGACTCGAGGAGTGAGCTCCTCCCGCACCTCGTCCGGCACCTCCGCGCGGTCCGCGGGCCGCAACGCGAACCCGGCGACGCCGCGGGGCGCGTCCGGGACGTCGCGGGGCGCCGGCGGCCGGCCGACGACCGCGCGGCGCACGGGCTCGAGCGCCGTCCGACCGGCAGGCGGGCGTTCCCCCGCCCGTGGCTCCGGGACCCCGCCGCGCCCGCGTCCGGGCTCCGGGACCCGGGGCGGCCCGGGCGACCCGAGCCGCCGGCAGCGGTGGATCATGGTCCTGGCGGCGCTCGTCCTGACCGTGTTCGTCGGGCGGCTCGTCCAGGTGCAGATCTTCCAGGGCCCGGCCCTGGCGGCGAAGGCGCAGAAGGAACGGACCACGCAGTCGGTCGAGATCGCGCACCGCGGGGACATCGTCGACGCGAACGGCCGCGTGCTCGCGACCTCGGTGGACCGCTACACGATCTCGGCCGACACCAAGGCGATCCAGGGCTTCCGCGGCGGGCAGCGCGCGGACACGGAGACGGGGAAGGCGGTCCAGGACGGCGCGCTGGGGATCGCCCAGCTCCTCGCTCCCGTCCTCGACGCCCAGCCGGCCGAGCTCGCCGCGAAGCTGAACGGCAACGACCGGTACGTGATCCTCAAGCGGGACGCGGTCCCGGAGATGCAGCGGGCCGTCACCAAGCTGCAGCTGCAGGCCTACATCCGCACCGACCTCACGTCGCGCCGCACGTACCCGGCAGGGGTCGTCGCCGGCACGCTGGTGGGCTACGTCGACCGCGACCAGGTGGGCCAGGGCGGGCTCGAGCGCGCCTACGACGACGTGCTCGCGGGCACGGACGGCAAGGTCACCTACGAGCGCGGCCGCGACGGCGTCCAGATCCCGAACTCCGAGCAGGACTCCACCCCGGCGGTCCCGGGGAGCGACGTCCGTCTCACCATCGACTCCGACGTGCAGTGGAAGGCCGAGGAGCTCATCGACGACGCCGTGTCGTCGTCGGGCGCGAAGTACGGCATCGCCGTGGTGCAGGACGTGCGCAACGGCACCGTGCTGGCGGTGGCGGACTCGGGGGACGTGGACCCGAACGACCGGTCGACGTCGGCGGTGGCCAACGGCTCGCGCGCCGTGAAGGACGTGTTCGAGCCCGGGTCGACGGGCAAGGTCATCACGATGGCCGCCGCGCTGGAGGGCGGCTACTGGAAGCCCGACAGCCAGTTCACGGTGCCGTACCGCTACACCGCCCCGAACGGCGAGACGTTCAAGGACTCGCACGAGCACCCCGTGCAGCAGCTCACGCTCGCGGGCGTCCTGGCGCACTCGTCGAACACGGGCACGGTGCAGATCGGCGAGAAGATCCCCGAGCAGGTCCGGTACGACTACCTGCGCAAGTTCGGGTTCGGGGAGCAGACGGGGCTGGGTCTGCCGGGGGAGTCCGCCGGCATCCTGCCGAGCAAGCAGAGCTTCGCGCACGACGCCCGCACGCCGTACACGATCCTGTTCGGCCAGGGCGTGGCCGTCAACGCGATGCAGGCCACGCAGGTCTTCTCCACGGTCGCGAACGGCGGCGTCCGGGTCGAGCCCAGCATCTACGCCGGGACCACGGCGCCGGACGGCACGTTCACGCCCGCGGCGGCCCCCCAGAAGACCCGCGTGATCTCGGAGAAGACGTCGACCTCCCTGATGCGCATGATGGAGTCCGTCACGGGGGAGGAGGGCACCGCGGCCAACGCGCGGGTGCCCGGCTACCGCGTCGCCGGCAAGACGGGCACCGCCCAGATGTGGCTGCCCGGCGGCGGGACCACCTACATGGCGTCGTTCATCGGCGTCGCCCCGGCGGAGGACCCGCGCTACACGGTGTCCGTCTTCCTGCGCAGCCCGCAGTCGTCGATCTACGGCGGCGTGGTCGCCGCGCCGGTGTTCAGCGACCTCATGGGCTACACCCTGCAGAAGATGGACGTGCCCCCGAGCACGAAGCCGTCCGACCCCTACGACCTCACCTGGTGAGCCCGGCGCCGATCGCCCGCGGGGCGGCCGTGACGGTCGTCATGCCCGGCACGTCCCGTGCCGGGCGGGCAGCGAGCAGACGGTAGGTTCTTCTCCGTGACATCCCCGCTTCCCCGTATCCGGCCCGCGGGCACGACGCCCCGACGGGTGCGGGACCTCGCCCTGACCTTCGGGCTCGAGGTGACGACGCCGGCAGGACCGCAGGACGGGCCCCGGACGCAGGTCCCCGCCGACGTCGTCGTCACCTCGGTCGCGTCCGACAACCGCGTCGTCGCCGACGGCGACCTGTTCGTCGCGCTCCCGGGAGCCCATGCGCACGGCGCGCGGTTCGCCGCCGACGCGGTGTCGCGCGGCGCCCGCGCCGTGCTCACCGACGCGGCCGGCGCCGCGGCCCTCGCGGCCGGGCCGGACGCGCTCGACCGCGCGGTGCCCGTGCTCGTCGCCGGGGACCCGCGCGCGGTCCTCGGCCCCGTCGCGGCGTGGGTCTACGGCGAGCCGGCCGAGCACCTCATGACGTTCGGCGTGACCGGCACCAACGGCAAGACCACCACGACCTACCAGGTGGACCACCTCCTGCGCGCCCTGGGCTGGACGGGCGGCCTGATCGGCACGGTCGAGATGCGCGCGGGCGACCGCGTGCTGCCGAGCCGGCTGACCACGCCCGAGGCCGCCGACCTGCAGGCGCTGCTCGCCGCCATGTGCGAGGACGAGGTGCGCACGCTGGCGATGGAGGTCTCGTCGCACTCGCTGTCCATGCACCGCGTGGACGGCATCGAGTTCGGCGTCGTCGGGTTCACCAACCTCAGCCAGGACCACCTCGACTTCCACGGCGACCTGCAGTCCTACTTCGCGGCGAAGGCGTCGCTGTTCACGCCCGAGCACGCACGCCGCGGCGTCGTCGTGGTCGACGACGTGTGGGGCGAGCGGATGGCGGCGGCCGCGCAGGTGCCCGTCGCGACGCTGCGGACCCGCGCGGCCCGCGACGGCGAGGCCGGCGCGGACTGGACCGTCACCGACGTCGCCCCGCACGGCACCGGCTCGGCCTTCACGCTCACGCACGCCGACGGGCGCTCCCTGCGCACGTCGACCTCGCTGCCCGGCGCCTTCAACGTGGCGAACGCCGCGCTGGCCGTCGCGATGGTGCTCGAGGGCGGCGCGCACGTCGAGGACGTCGCCGAGGCGCTCGCCGGCGCGGACGGCCTGTCGGCCGTGGTCCCCGGCCGCATGGAGGTCGTCGGGGCGGGCGGCGACGGGCACCCGCGCGTCGTCGTGGACTTCGCGCACAACACCGAGGCCCTCGAGCTCGCGCTCGCCGCGCTGCGCCCGACGACGGCCGGCCGGCTGGTCGTCGTCTTCGGCGCGACCGGTGACCGGGACAAGGGCAAGCGGCCCGCGATGGGCGCCGCAGCCGCCGCCGGCGCGGACGTCGTCGTCGTGACCGACGACGACCCGCACGGCGAGGACCCGGCCGCGGTGCGCGCCGTGGTGCTCGAGGGCGCCCGCGCGGCGGCGGACGCCGCCGGCGCGGCGGGGCGCGACGTCGTGCTGAGCGAGGTCGCGCCCCGCGCGGCCGCGATCGAGACCGCCGTCCTCGACGCGGGTGCCGACGACACGGTCCTGGTCGCGGGACGAGGCCACGAGACCATCCAGGAGGTCGCGGGGGTCGACCTCGAGCTCGACGACCGGGAAGAGGCCCGCCGCGCGCTGCAGCGGCGGCACGAGAGGACGACCGCATGATCGCGCTGACCGCCGCCGACGTCGCCGAGGCGACCGGGGGACGGCTGCACGCCGCCGCCGACACGCCGGTGACCGGGCCCGTCGAGGTGGACTCCCGCCGCGTCGGGGCCGGGAGCCTGTTCGTCGCGCTCCCGGGCGAGCGGGTCGACGGGCACGACTTCGCCCGCGGCGCGGTCGAGGCCGGAGCCACGCTGGTCCTGGCCGCCCGTGAGCTCGAGGGCGTGCCGACGGTCGTGGTCGACGACGTGCAGGCCGCGCTGGGCGACCTCGCCCGCGCCGTCCTGGCGCGCGTGCGCGCCGGGGGCGACCTGCGGGTCGTCGCGGTCACCGGCTCCGTGGGCAAGACGACCACCAAGGACCTGCTGGGCCAGCTCCTGGCCGACCTGCTGCCCGAGGGCGTCGCGCCCGCCGAGGCGCTCGTGGTGCCGACGGGCTCGTTCAACAACGAGGTGGGCCTGCCGCTGACCGTCCTGCGGGTCACCGCGGCCACCCGGTACCTCGTCCTGGAGATGGGCGCCGACGGCCCCGGCAACATCGCGTACCTCACCCGGGTCGCGCCGCCCGACGTGGGCGTCGTGCTCGCCGTCGGCGTCGCCCACGTGGGCAAGTTCGGCTCGGTCGAGGCGATCGCGGCGACCAAGGCCGAGATGGTCTCGGGCGTCGTGCCCGCGGGCACCGTCGTGCTCAACGCCGACGACCAGCGGGTCGCGGCGATGGCGTCGCTCGCGACGCCGGAGCACACCGTCACCACCTTCGGCACCATCTCGTCGGCCGACGTGCGCGCCGCGGACGTGGAGGTCGACACCTCCGGCCGGGCCCGGTTCGGCCTCGTCGTCGGCGGAGCGGACGCGACCCCGGTGGAGCTGCGGCTCGTCGGCGCGCACCACGTGAGCAACGCGCTCGCGGCGGCCACCGTCGTCCTCGCCCTCGGGGGCACGGTGGAGGCGGTCGCGGCCGGGCTGTCGCGTGCGACGCCCGTCAGCCCGCACCGGATGGCCGTCACCGAGCGTCCTGACGGCGTGACCGTCGTGGACGACGCGTACAACGCGAACCCGGACTCGATGCGCGCCGCGCTGCGCGCGCTGGCCGTCATGGCCGGTCGGTCGCGCCGGTCGGTCGCCGTGCTCGGCGAGATGCTCGAGCTGGGGGACGGTGCGCGCGCCGCGCACGACGCGATCGGCCGCCTCGTGGTGCGATTGAACGTCAAGCTGCTCGTCGTCGTCGGCGACGGGGCGTACCACATCCACGAGGGAGCCATGCAGGAGGGTTCCTGGGGAGAGGAGTCGGTCTTCGTGCCTGACCTCGACGCCGCGCGCGCGGTGCTCGCCGAGGCGCTCGAGCCCGGCGACGTCGTCCTCGTGAAGTCGTCCCTCGGGTCCGGGCTGTGGGAGCTCGGCGACGAGCTCGCCGCGGGTGGTCCGGCGTCCGCCGAACCCGCCGTGGAGGTCGCCCCGTGATCGCGATCCTGGTCTCGGCCGGCGTCTCCGGGCTCGTCGCGCTCTTCGGGACGCCCCTGTTCATCCGGTTCCTCATCCATCGCAACTACGGCCAGTTCGTCCGCCAGGACGGTCCGACGGCACACTTCACCAAGCGCGGCACCCCGACGATGGGTGGCGTCGTCATCATCGCCGCGGCGCTCGTCGGCGTGGCGGTGTCGATGCTGGTCGCCGGCCGGCCGCCGAGCGCGTCCGCGCTGCTGTGCCTCTACCTGATGACCGGTCTCGGCGTGGTCGGCTTCCTCGACGACTTCACGAAGATCCGCAAGCAGCGGTCGCTGGGCCTGACGCCGAAGGCGAAGATCATCGGCCAGGGCTTCGTCGGGATCAGCTTCGCGGTGCTGGCCCTGCAGTTCCCGAACGCGAACGCCCGGACGCCCGCGTCCACGCGCATCTCGTTCCTGCGGGACACCAACCTCGACCTGGCCTTCGCCGGCGTGACGGTCGGGCTGATCCTCTTCGTGGTCTGGGCGAACTTCCTCATCACGGCCTGGTCCAACGCGGTGAACCTCACCGACGGCCTGGACGGCCTGGCCACCGGTGTGTCGATCATCGTCTTCGGCGCGTACGTCCTCGTGTGCATCTGGCAGCTCAACCAGTCGTGCCAGCGGCTCGCGGCGGCCGGGCCGCGCTGCTACGAGGTGCGCGACCCGCAGGACCTGGCGATCGTCGCCGCGGCGGTGGCGGGCGCCTGCATCGGCTTCCTGTGGTGGAACGCCAGCCCCGCGAAGATCTTCATGGGCGACACCGGGGCGCTCGCCCTCGGCGGCGCCCTGGCCGGCATCTCGATCCTGTCGCGCACGGAGATCCTCGCCGCCATCATCGGCGGGATGTTCGTCATCATCGTGATGTCGGACGTCATCCAGATCGGCTTCTTCAAGATGACCGGCAGGCGCGTGTTCAAGATGGCGCCGCTGCACCACCACTTCGAGCTGTCCGGGTGGGGCGAGGTCACGATCGTCATCCGGTTCTGGCTCATCGCGGGCCTGTTCGCCGCGCTCGGCATGGGCATCTTCTATGCCGAGTGGGTGGCCACGTGACGCAGCCGGTCCCCGCGACCCTGCCGGACGGCGCGCGCGTCGTCGTGGCGGGTCTCGGCGTCACCGGCCGGGCGGTCGTCGAGGCCCTCGCCGGCCGGGCGGGCTCGGTCGTGACGGTCGACGGCCGGGCCGCCGACGCCGACGTGCGCGACGCCGACGACCCGGCGACCGCGGCGCGGCTGGTCGCGGAGGCGGACCTCGTGGTCGCGTCGCCGGGGTGGGCGCCGCGCGCGCCCCTGCTCGCGGCGGCGCGCGCCGCGGGCGTCCCCGTCTGGAGCGAGGTGGAGCTCGCCTGGCGGCTGCGGGTCGACCGCACGCCCGGTCCGGACGGCGCCGGCCCCGAGGAGCGCCGCGGGCCCGCGCCCTGGCTCGCCGTCACGGGCACCAACGGCAAGACGACCACCGTCGAGATGCTCGCGTCGATCCTCGCCGCGGCGGGCCTGCGCGCGGCGGCCGTCGGGAACGTCGGCACCCCTGTCGTCCAGGCCGCCCAGGACCCCTCGCTCGACGTCCTCGCCGTCGAGCTGTCCAGCTTCCAGCTGCACCACACGCTCAGCACGTCGTTCGAGGCGGCCGCGGTGCTCAACGTCGAGGCCGACCACCTCGACTGGCACGGCACGCTCGAGGCGTACGCCGCCGACAAGGGCCGGATCTACACCCGCGCCCAGCGGGCGTGCGTGTACAACCTGGCGGACCCGCGCACCGAGGAGCTCGTGCGCGACGCCGATGTGACCGAGGGCGCGCTCGCCGTCGGGTTCACGCTCGGTGCCCCCGGCCCCGGCCAGCTCGGCGTCGTGGAGGACGTGCTCGTCGACCGCGCCTTCCACGCGGCGCCGGGCGCCCGCGACCGGCAGCGCACCGCTGCCGAGCTGGGCACCCTCGCCGACCTGGCACACCTCGCCCCGGGCCCCGAGGGGAGCGCCGTGCCCGCGCACGTCGTCGCGAACGCGCTGGCCGCGGCCGCGCTCGCCCGCGCCCACGGCGTGTCGCCCGCCGCCGTGCGGGACGGCCTGCGGGCCTTCCGGCCGGGGGCGCACCGCATCGCCCGGGTGCGCGAGCTCGACGGCGTGGCCTGGGTGGACGACTCCAAGGCGACGAACGCGCACGCCGCGGCGGCCTCGCTCGCCGGCTTCCCCGCGGGGACGGTGGTGTGGGTGGCCGGAGGCCTGGCCAAGGGGGCGTCGTTCGACGCGCTGGTCGCGGACCGTGCCGACCGCCTGCGCGCCGCCGTGGTGATCGGCGTCGACCCGGAGCCGATCCGGGGCGCGCTGGGCCGACACGCCCCCGAGGTCCCCGTCGTCGTGGTCGATCCCGGCGACACTGGGTCCGTGATGCGGCGCGCGGTCGCGGCGGCACGGGACCTGGCACGGCCGGGCGACACCGTGCTGCTGGCGCCCGCCGGTGCGTCGCAGGACCAGTTCGCCTCCTACGCCCGGCGCGGGGAGGCGTTCGCCACGGCCGTGGCGGAGCTGTAGGCGGCAGGCAGCCGTCGCAACGCGAGCGAGGGGTGTCGGGATGGCGGTCACGACGGGCACCCGGCGCGGACCCCGCGGGTCCGCGGGCCGGCCGTCGAAGGGCCGGACCCCCGGCCCGTCGAAGGGGGCGTCGAAGAAGTCCGCCGAGCGGCCGTGGCTCGGGCAGTGGAACTCCACCGTCACGAGCTACTACCTGCTGGTCGGCGCCACCGGGCTGCTGCTCGTCATCGGGCTCGTCATGGTGCTCTCCAGCTCGACGGTGACGTCGATCGCGGCGGGGAGCTCGCCGTACGCCGCGTTCCTGGTGCAGGCGCGGTACGCCCTCATGGGGCTGCCGGTCATGCTGATCGCCGCCCGCCTGCCCGTGCGCTGGTACAAGCGGTTCGCCTGGCCCGCCCTGATCGTCGCGCTCGCGCTGCTGGCCGCGGTGGTCCTCTTCGGCGACACGGTGAAGGGCAACCAGAACTGGCTGTCGCTGGGACCGCTGCGGATCCAGCCGTCCGAGCTCGCCAAGCTCGCCCTCGCCGTGTGGCTGGGCGCGGTGCTGGGCCGCAAGCAGCGCCTGCTGGGCAGCTGGACCCAGGCGCTGGTCCCGGGCGCGATCGGCCTCGCCGCGGTGCTCGGGCTCGTCATGATGGGCAACGACCTCGGCACGGCGCTCATCATCGCGCTGCTGGGACTCGGCGCGTACTGGGTCTCGGGCGCCCCGGCGTCGATGCTCGCCGTCGGCGGGGTGGGCGCGGCCCTCGTGGTGGGCTGGGCGTTCATCGTCAACCAGGGGAGCTCCGACCGTCTCACCCGCATCCTCGCGACCTACGGCTCCACCTGCGACGCCGCGAGCGAGTGCTACCAGTCGATCCACGGCCTGTACGGGCTCGCGACGGGAGGGCTGTTCGGCGTCGGGCTCGGCGCCAGCCGCGAGAAGTGGAAGTACCTGCCCGAGGCGCACAACGACTTCATCTTCTCCGTGATCGGGGAGGAGCTCGGCCTGCTCGGGACGCTGCTGGTGCTCGCGCTGTTCGCCGTCCTCGGGGTCGCGATGGCGCGGGTCGTGCGCCGGCACCCGGACCCGTTCGTGAAGATCACCACGGCCGCCGTCGGCTGCTGGGTGGTGGGCCAGGCGTTCGTCAACATCGGCGTGGTCACCGCGGTGCTGCCCGTGATCGGCGTCCCGCTCCCGCTGGTCTCGGCCGGCGGGTCGGCGTTGATCACCACGATGGTGGCCCTCGGCATGGTGATCAGCTTCGCGCGCAGCGAGCCCGGCGCCGCCGAGGCCCTCGCCGCGCGCCGCAGCGTGGTGCGGAGGTCTGTCGCCGTGCTCTCGCGCCGCGGGCGTCGCGGAGGCGGGCAGGGCCGCGGGGACCGCTCCGGCCGATAGGGTCCTGCGTGTGAAGAGCTCTGCAGTCACGTCCGTCGTCCTCGCCGGGGGCGGCACCGCCGGCCACGTCAACCCCCTCCTCGCCGTCGCGGACGAGCTCCGCGCCCGCGAGCCGGAGGCCAGGATCCTCGCCCTCGGCACCACGTCGGGGCTCGAGGCCGACCTCGTCCCGGAGCGCGGCTACCGGCTGTGGCCGATCCCGCGCGTGCCGCTGCCGCGGCGCCCGAGCGTCGACCTGCTGAAGCTGCCCGGCCGGCTCAGCGCCGCCGTGAAGGCGGCGGAGGCCGCGATCGACGAGATCGGTGCCCAGGCGGTCGTCGGGTTCGGCGGGTACGTCTCGACGCCGGCCTACCTCGCCGCCCGGCGCAAGGGCGTCCCGGTGGTCATCCACGAGCAGAACGCGCGCGCCGGCCTGGCCAACAAGCTCGGCGCCCGGTGGGCGGCCCGCATCGGCGCGACGTTCCCCGGCACCCCGCTGCCCGGCGCGCAGGTCGTGGGCCTGCCGCTGCGTGCGGAGATCGCGGACCTCGTCGCCCGCCGCGAGGCGGACCCGGTCGGCGCGCGGGTCGAGGCGGCCGACGCGCTCGGACTCGACCCTGCGCTGCCCACCCTCGTCGTCACGGGCGGCTCCTCGGGCGCCGCCTCGGTCAACGCGGCGCTCGCCGGCGCGGTCGACGCGCTGCTGCGCGCAGGCGTCCAGGTGCTGCACCTCACGGGCAAGGGCAAGGACGGCCCGGTCCGTACCGCCGTCGAGGCCGCCACGGCCGCAGGCGGGCACGAGGCCGCGCGCTACCAGGTGCGCGAGTACCTCTCGGAGATGCAGCTCGCGCTGGCCGTCGCGGACCTCGTCGTCGCGCGCTCGGGGGCGGGCACCGTGTGCGAGCTGGCGGCGCTCGGCGTGCCGGCGGTCTACGTGCCGCTGCCCATCGGCAACGGCGAGCAGCGGCTCAACGCCGCGCCCCTCGTCGAGGCGGGCGGCGGTCTCCTGGTCGACGACGCGGACCTCACCCCCGCCTGGGTCGCCGAGCACGTGCCGGCGCTCCTCGCCGACCGGGCCCGCCTCGAGTCGATGGCGGACGCGGCGCGGGCGACCGGCGTGCGCGACGGCGCCGCCCGCGTGGCGGACCTCGTCGCGGAGGCCGTCGCGGCGGGCGCCGGGTCCCGTGCGGGGGACCCGGCGTGAGCGCCGCGGACGTGCTGCCGGTCGAGGCCCTCGGGCGGGTGCACCTCGTGGGCGTGGGCGGGGCGGGCGTCTCCGTCGTCGCCCGGCTGCTGGCCGCCCGCGGGGCGGACGTGCAGGGCTCGGACGCCGTCGCCGGGCCGGCGCTCGAGGCGCTGCGCGCCGACGGCGTGCGGGTGTGGGTCGGCCACGACGCGGCGCACGTCGTGGGCCCGGACGGCGCGCCGCTGGTCGACACGGTGGTGGTGTCCTCGGCCGTGCGGGAGACCAACCCCGAGCTGGCGGCCGCGCGCGCGGCCGGCGTCCGGGTGCTGCACCGCTCGCAGGCCCTCGCGTCGCTGATGCTGGACCGTCGTGCGGTGGCCGTCGCCGGGGCGCACGGCAAGACCACGACCTCGGCCATGGTGGCGACCGTGCTGCGCGCCTGCGGCGTGGACGCCTCGTTCGCGATCGGCGGGACCGTGCGGGTCCTCGACGCCGACGGCCACGAGAGCGCGGTGCCCGGCGGGCACCTGGGCGCCTCCGACGTGCTGGTCGCGGAGGCGGACGAGTCCGACGGCTCGTTCCTCAACTACGCGCCCTTCGTGGCGGTGGTGACCAACGTGGAGCCCGACCACCTCGACCACTACGGGTCCCAGGAGGCGTTCGAGCGGGCCTTCGAGGAGTTCGCGGGCCGGATCGTCCCGGGCGGCACGCTCGTGGCGTGCGCGGACGACGCCGGATCGGCGGCGCTCGCGGCCGCGCACCGGGAGGCCGGGCGCGCCGTCGTCACCTACGGCGAGGCGGCGGGCGCGGACGTCCGCGTCAGCGACGTCGTGGTCGGCGCGGGCACGGTGTCCGCGGTCGTGTCGGGAGGCCCGCTCGGGGCGGCCGCGCTCGAGCTGCGGCTCGCCGTCCCCGGCGCGCACAACGCCCTCAACGCGACGGCGGCCGTCGTGACCGCCGTGCTGCTCGGGGCCGACCCCGCCGCGGCGGCCCGCGGCGCGGCGACGTTCGTCGGCACCGGCCGGCGCTTCGAGCCCAAGGGCGAGGCCGACGGCGTCCGGGTCTTCGACAGTTACGACCACCACCCGACCGAGGTGGCCGCGCTGCTGCGGGCCGCGCGCCCGCTGGCGGGGGACGGCCGCATCGTCGTCCTCTTCCAGCCGCACCTGTACTCGCGCACGCGGATCTTCGCCGACCGGTTCGCCGCCGCCCTGGCGCTCGCCGACGAGGTGGTCGTCACGGGGGTGTACCGGGCCCGCGAGGACGTCGACCCGGCGGTCGGCCCGCGGACGATCACCGACCTGCTGGAGCGCACGGCCTCCGGCGGGGGAGTGCGTGCCGTGGAGGACCGGCTCGAGGCGGCGCACGTCGCCTCCGCGCTCGCCCGGCCGGGCGACCTGCTGCTCACGGTGGGCGCGGGCGACGTGACCGAGCTCGGACCCGTGATCCTCGCGGACCTCGCCGCGCGTGGCTCCGGCGTGGCGTCGCCCGCCGGCTCGCCCCGCGACGAGAGCATGGGGTGATGCGACCGCCAGCCCCACCTCGCCCCGGCCCGGGCAAGCGTCCGGCGACGGGCGCGACCCGCTCGGCGTCGTCGCGCCCGGCCCCGGCGACCGCCCCCACGGGCTCGCCGTCGGCCCGCGCGAGCCGCGCACCGCGGACCGCCGCGCGCGGCACGGAGCGGGCCGAGCCGGCGCGGACCCAGGCGACCGCGGTCGTCCCGGCCGGGCTGGAGGTGTCCCCGCGCGTGTCGACCGCGATGGCGGACCGGCTCGCCGAGCGCACGGCGATGCGGCGGCACCGCGCCTGGCGCCGCGTGCTCGCGTGGGTGCTCGCGGTGGTGCTGGTGGTGGGACTGGGCGTGGCCGCCCTGTGGTCCCCGGTCCTGGCGCTCGAGAAGGCGCAGGTCTCGGTCTCGGGCGTGGACCAGTACGTCGACGAGGGGGCGGTCCGCGAGATCGTCGAGGCTCCGGACGGCACGCCCCTGCCGCGGCTCGACACGGTGTCGCTGCGGGAGCAGGTGCTGCGGCTGCGCGGCGTCAAGGACGTGCGCATCGCGCGCTCCTGGCCCCACGGGCTCGCCGTGGAGGTGACGCCGCGGGTCCCGGTGGCGGCGGTGCCCGACGGCGACGGTCTCGCCCTGCTCGACTCCTCGGGCGTCCGCGTGGCGACCCGCGGCTCGGCGCCCCAGGGGCTCCCGCAGGTGGACGTGCCGCTGGACGACGCGCTGGCGCTCCAGGCGGCGCTGCACGTGCTCGCGGCGCTGCCGCCGGGGCTGGCGAAGCAGGTGGAGCAGGTCAGCGCGGACACCCAGGACGCCGTCACGACGGTGCTCGACGACGGCACCACGGTCGTGTGGGGCGGGAGCTCGAGGCTGGCCCTCAAGGTCGAGGCGGTGCGCACCGTGCGCAAGCTGGACGACGGCGCGCGCACCATCGACGTGTCGTCGCCCGAGCTGCCGGTGACCCGGTGAGCCGGGCCGTCCCGGGCGCAAGCACCGGGCGCGCGCGACACGCCGGGAGACGTCCGGCGCCGCGCCCGACGCGGCGCCTACCGTCGATCGCAGCAGCAACCTGACATAACTCTAACCCTCAACTCGAACCTTAAGGTTAGACCCTGGCGGGGTCGACGAGGGGGAGCGAGGACCGGACGTCGGGACAAGGAACGACCCGAGAGGCAACGACGTGGCAACTCCGCAGAACTACCTGGCAGTGATCAAGGTGGTCGGTATCGGCGGTGGCGGCGTGAACGCCGTGAACCGCATGATCGAGGTCGGGCTCAAGGGTGTCGAGTTCATCGCCATCAACACCGACGCACAGGCGCTGCTGATGTCGGACGCCGACGTCAAGCTCGACGTCGGTCGCGAGCTCACGCGCGGCCTGGGCGCCGGCGCCGACCCCGAGGTCGGCAAGAAGGCGGCCGAGGACCACGCCGAGGAGATCGAGGACGTCCTGCGCGGCGCCGACATGGTCTTCGTGACGGCGGGCGAGGGCGGCGGTACCGGCACGGGCGGCGCCCCCGTGGTGGCGCGCATCGCCCGCGCGCTCGGCGCGCTGACGGTGGGTGTCGTCACGCGGCCGTTCACGTTCGAGGGCCGTCGCCGGTCCGTGCAGGCCGAGCAGGGGATCGAGGCGCTCCGCGAGGAGGTCGACACCCTGATCGTCATCCCTAACGACCGGCTCCTGTCGATGTCGGACCGGAACGTCTCCGCGATCGCGGCGTTCCACTCCGCCGACCAGGTGCTGCACTCCGGCGTCCAGGGCATCACGGACCTCATCACGACCCCGGGCCTCATCAACCTCGACTTCGCGGACGTGAAGTCCGTGATGCAGGGGGCGGGGTCCGCGCTGATGGGCATCGGTTCGGCGAGGGGCGAGGACCGCGCGGTGCAGGCCGCCGAGCTCGCGATCTCGTCGCCGCTGCTCGAGGCCTCCATCGACGGCGCCCACGGCGTCCTGCTGTCGATCCAGGGCGGCAGCGACATCGGCCTCTTCGAGGTGCACGAGGCCGCGCGCCTGGTCCAGGAGGCCGCGCACTCCGAGGCCAACATCATCTTCGGCACCGTCATCGACGACGCGCTGGGCGACGAGGTGCGGGTGACCGTCATCGCCGCCGGGTTCGACGGCGGCGTGCCCCAGGCGCGCAAGGACGGTCGCGGCCTCGGCCAGATCGCCGGCGCGTCCGCCAAGCCGGCCACGTCGGCCGACGGGACGCCGGCCACCGCGCCCGTGCCGCCGCCCGGCGTGCAGACGGCGCCGCCGCGCCCGCCGCAGCCCGCCACCCAGTCGGTGCCGGCGGCGAGCGTCCAGCCCCGGCCGATCCCCGCCGAGCCCGACGACGTCCCCGTGAGCCTCGACGCGCCGCCGGCCCCGCCGGTGAGCGCGCGGCCGGCGGACGGGCGTCGTCCCTTCACGGTGGTGGAGGACGCCGAGGGCGAGGGCGTCACGGTGGAGCGCCCCGTCGAGGTGCCGCGGCTGTTCGAGGAGCCGCGCCGCCCTGCCGAGGAGCTCGACGTGCCCGACTTCCTCAAGTGAGCGCGGAGTGAGCGGGACGGTCGGCTGGGCCCAGGAGGCGTTGTTGCCGGCGCAGTTCGGCGCAGGGTTGCTGCGGGTGGACCTCGGGGAGGGCGTCGTGGCGGGCTTCACCACGCGCCACGGCGGGGTGTCGCCCGCCCCGTGGTCCTCGCTCGACCTGGGTACGTCGACCGGCGACGACCCGGTCCGGGTGCGGGAGAACCGTGCCCGGCTCGGGGAGTGGGTCGGCGCGCCGGTGGCCTTCGCCGCGCAGGTGCACGGCGACCGCGTGCTCGACCTCGGCGCCGCGGAGCTCGCGGAGTGGTCCTCGGCCGAGCCCCCGGGGGCGGCGGGCGAGGCCGACGCGATGGTCACCGCGGAGCCGGGGCTCGCGCTCGGGGTGCTCGTGGCGGACTGCGTCCCGGTCGTGCTCGCCGACCCGGTGGCCCGCGTGGCCGCCGTCGCGCACGCGGGGCGCAAGGGCGTCGCCGTCGGCGTGGTCCACCGGGTCCTCGACGGGATGCTCGCGCGCGGCGCCCGCGTCGAGGACGTGCGCGCCGCCGTCGGTCCGGCGGTCTGCGGCACCTGCTACGAGGTGCCGGCCGAGATGCGTGCCGAGGTGGCCGACGTCGTCCCCGAGACGTGGTCGACCACCGCGGCGGGCACGCCCGCGCTCGACCTCCCCGCCGGTGTGCTGGCCCAGCTGTCCGCGCGAGGGGTCGACGCGACCCGGGTGGACCGGTGCACGCTCACCGACACCGACCTCTACTCCCACCGTCGCGCGACCGCCCAGGGCACGACGACGGGCCGGCAGGCCGGGGTCGTCGTCCTGATCTGACGTGGTGCGAGGAAGACACGCCCTGCGAGCGCGACACACCGGCGTGTCGTGCGCCGATGCCGCTGTGGGCGTGGTTAACGTCGTGACACCGTCCGGGACGGAGGGCGGGACGTGGCGACGAACGGAGCAAGGCGATGGGCGGAGCGCTTCGCAAGACGATGCTGTACCTGGGGCTCGCCGACGACCAGGGGGAGTCGGAGGAGTACCTCGACGAGTACGAGGAGCTGGAGGCACCGGTGCGTGACCGTGACGACTACCAGGCGCAGGTCACCCCGCTGCACCGCGGCGGGTCGAGCGAGTCGGTGATCGCCTCCGACCTGCGGCGCATCACGACGATCCACCCGCGCTCGTACAACGACGCCCGCACCATCGGTGAGGCGTTCCGCGGCGGCACCCCGGTGATCATGAACCTGTCGGACATGGACGACGCGGACGCCAAGCGCCTCGTCGACTTCTCCGCGGGCCTCATCTTCGGTCTCCGCGGCTCGATCGAGCGCGTCACCAACAAGGTCTTCCTGCTCTCGCCGGAGCACGTCGAGATCTCCGGCGAGGAGCCGCCGCCGCCGGAGAAGCCGACCGGCCGCGGGGCCTTCTACAACCAGAGCTGATCGCTCGAGCCGGTCGACAGGCCGGCCGCCCACCGATCGCGCCGACGGATCCGTCCGCCGCAGGGCCGGGGCTTTCTGCCCCGGCCCTGCCGCGTGCTCGGGTAGGTTCGTCCCGTGAACGCAGTGTTTACCGTCATCGGCTTCCTCCTCGGCCTGTTCCTGCTCTGCCTCGTCGTGCGCCTGGTGTTCGACTGGGTGCAGTTCTTCGCCCGCGACTGGCGGCCCCGCGGGGTCATGCTGGTCATCGCGGAGGCCGTGTACACGGTCACCGACCCGCCGCTGCGGGCGCTGCGGCGCGTGATCCCGCCCCTGACGCTCGGTCAGGTGCGCCTGGACCTCGCGTTCCTCATCCTGTTCATCGGGACGTCGATCCTCCAGCAGCTGTTCCTCAACCTGGGTCGGTGACGCTCGCCACGGCGCTGACGTGTGAAGACGTCGTGTGGGCGGGACGACCCGACCTCCCCGGACGAGTCGCCCGGCAACGTGTCCGCTACCGTGGTCACCCAGACGGCCCGCGACCCGGGTCTCCGACGATCCTGCAAGACGATGAGGTGAGACGATGGCGCTGCTGACGGCAGAGGACATCCTGAACAAGAAGTTCGCCGCGACCAAGTTCCGCGAGGGCTACGACGTCGAAGAGGTGGACGACTTCCTCGACGAGGTCGTGCGGACCCTGACGGCGGTGCAGGAGGAGAACGACGACCTTCGCTCCAAGCTCACCGCGGCGGAGCACCGGGTCGCCGAGCTGAGCCGCTCGGACGCGGCCCAGCAGTCGCAGCCCACGCCGACGCCGGCCCCCACGCCGGCGCCCGCGCCGGCCCCCGCGGCGGCGAAGCAGCAGCCGGCGGAGCCGGAGTCCGCGACCGGCATGCTCCAGCTGGCCCAGAAGCTGCACGACGACTACGTGCGTTCGGGCCAGGAGGAGGGCGACCGCCTCATCTCGGAGGCCAAGTCCGAGGGCACGCGCATCGTCCGCGAGGCGGAGGAGACGAGCCACCGCACGCTGTCCCAGCTCGAGCAGGAGCGGTCGCTCCTCGAGCGCAAGATCGACGAGCTGCGCCTCTTCGAGCGCGACTACCGCACGCGCCTCAAGAGCTTCCTGCAGAACCTGCTGGGCGACCTCGACGCCCGGGGCTCGGCCCTGCCGCCGCAGCGGCAGAACGCCGCGGCCGGCCGCGGCTCGGAGCTCTGAGCGGGGGGCCGTCACCCCGCGCACCCCGCTCCCTCGTCCTAGCCTCTCGCCGAGCGGTCCGCACGACTCACGCGCCACCCCGCGCGTGCTGTTGTGCGGGCCGCTCGGCGCACTTACGCTGCGGTGACTCGTCGTCGACGCACCACGGAAAGGGCACCGATGGCCAAGCTCTCGACCACCACTCGCGCGGCACTGCGCGAGAACTTCCCGCACCTCTCGCGGGACGTGAAGTCGTTCCCGGTCCGCGAGGGCGAGGAGCCCTGGACCCTGCACGAGGTGGAGGAGCTCGCGGCCTTCCTGCTCGAGGACAAGGAGCGCCTCGAGCGCGAGCTCGCCGTCGCCGACCAGGAGCTGTCCGACCTGCTGCGCAACTCCGGCGACGGGGCGGGTGACGACCAGGCCGACTACGGCTCGAGCGCCCTCGAGCGTGAGCAGGAGCTCACGCTGGTCAACAACATGCGGGACCTCCTGGCGCAGACGGCGCACGCCGTCGACCGCATCCGCAAGGGCACCTACGCCACCTGCGAGATCACGGGGCTGCCCATCGGCAAGGCCCGCCTCCAGGCCTTCCCGCGCGCGACGCTGTCCGTCGAGGCGAAGGCGCGCGAGGAGCGGCGCTGACCCTGCTCGCGTCCGGCGGCGCCGGTTCGGCGCCGCCGGTCCTGCGGCGGGCGCCGTCCGCCTAGACTGGCCGACGATGTCGACCACGCCCGCCGGCTCCGCCCCGGCCCCCGAGCCCGCGCCGCGCGACGGCGCCACCGAGCCGCCCGTGACGGGCGCGCCCGCCGACGCCGCCCCCGAGAGCGCGTCGACCGAGCCGGAGGCGGACGCCGCGCCCGTGCCGGCCGAGCGCCGTCGCCGCCTCATCACCTGGACTTTCGTCCTGGCCGCGCTCGTGCTGCTGGTGGACCAGCTCACCAAGTGGTGGGCGGAGTCCGCGCTGGTGCTCGGCGGCGAGCCGAAGCCGCTGGTCGGGGAGCTGCTGCAGCTGCGGCTGATCTACAACCCGGGCGCGGCCCTGTCGATCGCGACGGGGATGACGTGGGTGCTCACGATCGTCGTGGTCGTGGTCGTCGTGGTGATCCTGCGAGCGATCCGGCGGATCGGCTCGGTGGGCTGGGCCGTCGCGCTGGGCCTGCTGCTCGGCGGCGCGGTGGGCAACCTCGGCGACCGCTTCTTCCGCGAGCCGGGCTTCGCGCGCGGGTACGTGGTCGACTTCATCGACTACGGCGTCTTCGTCGGCAACGTGGCAGACATCGCCATCGTCGCGGCGGCGGCGCTCATCGTCATCCTGTCGTTCCGCGGGATCGGCCTCGACGGCCGCCGGCACGTCGACGAGGGGCGCTGAGGAGTGTCCACGCGCACGCTGCCCGTCCCGGACGGGCTCGCCGGCGAGCGGGTCGACGCGGCCCTCGCGCGGATGCTCGGCTTCTCGCGCACCCAGGCGGCCGACCTCGCGGCGTCGGGCGCCGTGCTGCTCGACGGGCGGGAGGTCGGCAAGTCCGACCGCGTGGTCGCCGGCGGCTGGCTCGAGGTGACGGTCCCGGAGGCCCGCGCGGCGACGCCGGCCGTGGTCGCGGAGCCCGTGCCCGGCATGTCCATCGCGTACGAGGACGACGACGTGGTCGTCGTCGACAAGCCGGTCGGCGTCGCGGCGCACCCGTCGCCCGGCTGGACCGGGCCCACCGTCGTGGGCGCGCTCGCCGCGGCCGGCTACCGGATCGCGACGTCCGGCGCCGCCGAGCGCCAGGGCATCGTGCACCGGCTCGACGTCGGCACGTCGGGGCTCATGGCCGTCGCCAAGAGCGAGGCCGCGTACACCGGTCTCAAGCGGGCGTTCAAGGAGCGCACGGTCGAGAAGGTCTATCACGCGCTCGCGCAGGGCCACCCCGAGCCGACCACCGGCACGATCGACGCACCCATCGGCCGCCACCCCAGCGCCGACTACAAGTTCGCCGTCGTGGCGGACGGCAAGCACTCCGTGACGCACTACGAGGTGCTCGAGATGCTGCCCTCCGCGTCGCTCGTCGAGGTGCACCTCGAGACCGGGCGCACGCACCAGATCCGGGTGCACTTCCAGGCCGTGCGGCACCCGCTCGTGGGCGACCTCACCTACGGGGCGGACCCGGTGCTCGCCTCGAAGGTCGGGCTGGAGCGCCAGTGGCTGCACGCCGTGCGGCTCGGTTTCGAGCACCCGCTCACCGGCCGCTGGGTGGAGGTCACCAGCGAGTACCCCGACGACCTGGCGCACGCGCTCGAGGTCGTCCGCGGGGCGTACCGGTAGGTACCCCGGTGCGCGACCTGCCGGTCTGGGCCGACCTGCTCCTGGGGCTCGTCGTCGCCGTGCTCGCCCTGTGGGGCGTGCTGTTCGTCGGACTGCTCGTCGTGCGCCGGCGCACCGGCCGCGGCTCGCTGCGCGGCGCGGTACGGCTGCTGCCGGACGTCCTGCGCCTGGTCCGGCGGCTCGCGGTGGACCGGACCCTCACCCGCCGCGTGCGCGCGCTGGTCGCGGTGTTGCTCGCCTACCTCGCGATGCCGTTCGACATCGTGCCCGACGTGATCCCCGTGCTGGGCTGGGCCGACGACGTCGTCGTGGTCGTGCTCGTCCTCCGGGCGGTGGTGCGCAGCGCCGGGCCCGACGTCGTGCGCCGCCACTGGCCGGGCACGGAGGACGGGCTGCGCGTGCTGCGCCTCCTCGTGCGCTGGTGACACCGGTGTGAGGCGGCTCTCGGCGCGTGCGTCCGGGGGCGTCGGTGGCGCCTCCTAGACTCGTCGACATGCCGGCCGAGACTGACGACTTCGTCCATCTGCACGTCCACACCGAGTACTCGATGCTCGACGGCGCGGCGCGGATGAACGAGCTGTTCAGCGAGGTGCAGCGCCTGGGCCAGAAGGCCATCGCGATCACCGACCACGGCTACCTGTTCGGCGCCTTCGACTTCTGGAGCACCGCGCAGAAGTACGGCGTGAAGCCGATCATCGGCGTCGAGGCCTACGTCACGCCCGGCACCAGCCGCAAGGACCGCACCAAGGTGCTGTGGGGCGAGCAGCACCAGCGGCGCGACGACGTCTCCGCGGGCGGCGCGTACACGCACATGACCCTGTGGGCGCGGGACAACGAGGGGATGCACAACCTCTTCCGCGCGTCGTCGCTCGCGTCCCTGGACGGCCAGATGGGCAAGTGGCCGCGCATGGACCGGGAGCTGCTCGAGACCTACGGCAAGGGCCTCATGGGCACCTCCGGCTGCCCGTCGGGCGAGGTGCAGACGCGGCTCCGGCTGGGCCAGTGGGACGAGGCCGTGCGGGCTGCGGGCGAGCTGCAGGACATCCTGGGCAAGGAGAACTTCTTCGTCGAGCTGATGGACCACGGGATCGACATCGAGTCCCGGGTGACGAAGGACCTGCTGCGGCTGGCGGAGACGATCGACGCGCCGCTGGTGGCCACGAACGACCTGCACTACACGAAGCAGGAGGACGCGCACTCCCACGAGGTCCTGCTCGCGGTGAACTCGGGGTCGACGCTCGACGAGCCGACCTACGACCAGGGCGGCAGCCGGTTCGCGTTCAGCGGCGACACGTTCTACGTGCGCTCGGGCGCGGAGATGCGCCGGCTGTTCTCCGAGCACCCGGAGGCGGTCGACAACACCCTGCTCATCGCGGAGCGCTGCGACGTCTCGTTCGACACCAAGGCGAACTACATGCCGCGGTTCCCCGTGCCCGAGGGGGAGGACGAGGTCAGCTGGTTCGTCAAGGAGGTCGAGGCGGGCCTGCGCCGCCGCTACCCGGACGGCATCGGCGGCGACGTCCGCAAGCAGGCGAACTACGAGGTCGAGGTCATCATCCAGATGGGCTTCCCGGGGTACTTCCTCGTGGTGGCCGACTTCATCAACTGGGCCAAGGACCAGGGCATCCGCGTGGGGCCGGGCCGTGGCTCGGCGGCGGGCTCGATGGTGTCCTACGTCATGGGCATCACGGAGCTCGACCCGCTCAAGCACGGCCTGATCTTCGAGCGCTTCCTCAACCCGGAGCGCATCTCGATGCCCGACGTCGACGTGGACTTCGACGAGCGCCGGCGCGCCGAGGTCATCCGGTACGTCACCGAGAAGTACGGCGACGACCGCGTGGCCATGATCGTCACCTACGGCTCGATCAAGGCGAAGCAGGCGCTCAAGGACGGGTCCCGCGTGCTGGGCTTCCCCTTCGCGATGGGGGAGAAGCTCACCAAGGCGATGCCGCCGGCCGTGATGGGCAAGGACATCCCGCTGTCCGGGATCTTCGACCCGAAGCACGAGCGGTACGCCGAGGCCGCCGAGTTCCGCGCCGTGCACGACGCCGACCCCGAGGCGCAGCGCGTCGTCGAGACGGCGCGCGGCATCGAGGGCCTGAAGCGTCAGTGGGGCGTGCACGCCGCGGGCGTCATCATGTCCAGCCACCCGCTGATCGACATCATCCCGATCATGCGGCGCCCGCAGGACGGCGCGGTCATCACGCAGTTCGACTACCCGACGTCCGAGGGCCTCGGCCTCATCAAGATGGACTTCCTGGGCCTGCGCAACCTCACGATCCTCGACGACGCGCTCGAGAACATCGTGATGAACGGCAAGGACCCGGTGGCGATCGAGACGGTCGAGCTCGACGACAAGCCCACCTACGACCTGCTGGCCCGCGGCGACACGCTCGGCGTGTTCCAGCTCGACGGCGGCGCGATGCGCTCGCTGCTGCGCCAGATGCGGCCCGACAACTTCGAGGACGTCTCCGCCGTCATCGCCCTGTACCGGCCGGGGCCGATGGGCATGAACTCGCACATCAACTACGCGCTGCGCAAGAACGGCATGCAGAAGATCGAGCCGATCCACCCCGAGCTGGAGGAGCCGCTCGCGGAGGTGCTCGGCGAGACCTACGGCCTCATCGTCTACCAGGAGCAGGTGCAGCGCGCCGCGCAGATCCTCGCCGGCTACTCGCTCGGCCAGGCCGACCTGCTGCGCCGCGCGATGGGCAAGAAGAAGAAGGAGATCCTCGACAAGGAGTTCGTCCCGTTCCAGGCGGGCTGCCGGGAGCGCGGCTACTCCGACGCGGCGATCCAGGCGGTGTGGGACGTGCTCGTCCCGTTCGCCGGGTACGCGTTCAACAAGGCGCACTCCGCCGGCTACGGCGTGGTCTCCTACTGGACGGCCTACCTCAAGGCGAACTACCCGACCGAGTACATGGCCGGCCTGCTCCAGAGCGTGCGGGACGACAAGGACAAGATGGCGCTCTACCTGGGCGAGTGCCGTCGCATGCACATCACGGTGCTGCCGCCCGACGTCAACGACTCCGCGGCCAAGTTCACCGCCGTGGGGAAGGACATCCGGTTCGGCCTCACGGCGATCCGCAACGTCGGCGCCAACGTGGTGGACGCGATCATCGCCGCCCGCGAGGAGAAGGGCGCCTTCACCTCGTTCACGGACTTCCTCGACAAGGTGCCCGCCGTCGTCTGCAACAAGCGGACCATCGAGTCGCTCATCAAGGCGGGCGCGTTCGACTCGCTCGGGCACCCGCGACGTGCGCTGCTCGTGGTGCACGAGCAGGCGGTGGACTCGGTCATCTCGGTCAAGCGCAAGGAGGCGGAGGGCCAGTTCGACCTCTTCGCCGGCTTCGGCGGCGCGGACGACGACGCGGCGATGACGTTCGCCGTCGACGTCCCGGACCTGCCGGACTGGGACAAGAAGCAGCGGCTCGCGTTCGAGCGGGAGATGCTCGGCCTGTACGTGTCCGACCACCCGCTGTCCGGGCTGGAGCACGTGCTCGCGCGCGCGGCGGACACCTCGATCGCCGCCCTGATGGCCGACGAGGGTCGCCCGGACGGGTCCACCGTCACGGTGGCCGGCCTGCTCACCAGCGTGCAGCGCAAGATGAGCAAGAACGGCAACCCGTGGGCCGCGGTCACGGTCGAGGACCTCGAGGGCGGCGTCGAGGTGATGTTCTTCGGCGAGACGTACCTGGCCTACTCGACGATCCTCGCGGAGGACCAGGTGGTCACGCTGCGCGGTCGCGTGCGGCGCCGCGACGACCAGATGCAGCTGCAGGCCATGGAGGTGTCGCTGCCCGACACGTCCGCCGTGGCCGACGCGCCCGTCCTGGTGACCGTGCCGCACACGCGGTGCGTCGAGCCGGTCATGGCGCGGCTGCGCGAGGTGCTCGCCTCGCACCCGGGCTCGGCGGAGGTGCACGTGAGCGTCGCGGAGCCGGGCAAGCGCACGATCGTCCGGGCCGCCGACACGCTGCGGGTGGAGAAGTCGCCCGCGCTGTTCGGCGACCTGAAGGCTCTCCTCGGCCCGGCGTGCCTCTCGTGACCGGGTCCGCTCCCGCGACGGCGGGCTGGGACGACGGCTCCGCCGATCACCGCTTCCGGGTGGTGCCCGCGGCCTACCTGTACCTGCGCCGGGAGGGGCAGGTCCTGCTGCAGCTGCGCCAGGGCACGGGCTTCATGGACGGGCACTGGGCCGCCGCGGCGGCCGGGCACGTCGAGGCGGGGGAATCCGTGCAGGAGGCGGCCGTGCGGGAGGCCCGGGAGGAGCTCGGCGTCGTCGTCGACGCCGCGGACCTGGTCCCCGTCACGACGATGCATCGCGGGCTGCCCGGCGGGCCGGCCCTGGAGCAGCGGGTCGACTTCTTCTTCACCGCCACCCGGTGGTCGGGCAGCCCGGAGATCCGGGAGCCGGGCAAGGTCGCGGACCTGCGGTGGTTCCCGTTCGTGACGCTGCCCGACCTGGTGGTGCCGCACGAGCTGACCGTGCTGCGCGCCCTGCACGACGAGGGCAGGCACGGCACCCGGGTGCCGCCGATCCTCTCCGACGGGTTCTGACGGGCGGCGACGGGCGCTGACTCCGCCGCCTGCGGGAGCGCCCCTCAGTGATGGTGCCCGAGCGCCGCGTGCGGGTCGTACGGCGCGGCGCCGGGCCGGGCCCACTGCGGGACGGGGCGGCCGCGGTCCTTCCACCAGGTCGCGGTGGGGTGCTGCGGCCAGCCGGCCGGGGAGTCCTCCCACCGCTCCTGGCGCCCGTAGACGGTCATGTCGAGCAGCTGCGCCTGCGCCATGATCGCCTCGACCCCGCGGTGCGTCGTCTCGTTCGTGAGGAAGACCCGGTCGCCGACGCGCAGGTAGCAGGAGATGAGGCCGCGGTCGTCGCTGAGCCCGCCGCCGACCGCCTCGTCCGTCACCCCCTGCATCGAGTACCACGGGACCTCGTAGCCCATGAACGCGACGTACGGTGCCACCTCCTCCCACGGACCCTCGCAGAAGACGGCGAACGTGGCCCCGCGATGGTGGAGGTAGGCGGCGTCCTGGACGCTCCAGATGCTCGCGGTGCACCCCTCGCACTGGCCCTCGACCGGCTGCCCGGCGTGCCACATGTGCTTGTACGCGACGAGCTGGTCGCGGCCCTCGAACACCTCGAGGAGCGGCGTCGGCCCGTGGGGCCCGACGAGGACGGCGCCGGCGTCGACCTCCGTCATCGGCAGGCGGCGGCGCGCGGCGGCGATCGCGTCGCCCTCGCGGGTGTGGGCCTTCTCGCGGTCGCGGAGCGCCGAGCGCTCGCGCAGCCACCTGGCGCGGTCGACGGCGGCGGGCACGGGCGCGCCGCCCGGGGCGGGGGACTGCGCGGGGCGGCTGGCGGGGGTGGGCTCGGAGGGCATGGCGTGGCTCCTCGGCAGGGCGGACCGGTCGCGGATGAGACCGGCGGCCCGTCCCGGACTCATCGGCGTCCGCCGTAGGCTCGTGGCGTGTTCCGCCTCAACCCCGAGCAGCTCGTGTTCGTCACCGAGCGCCATCTCGCCACCCTGACCACGCTCCGCGCCGACGGCAGCCCGCACGTCGTGCCCGTCGCCTTCACCTGGGACGCCGACGCCGGGGTGGCCCGCACCACCGCGCGTCGCACGTCCGTCAAGGTCGCGAACGCCCGCCGGTCGGCCGCGGACGGCTCGCGCCCGCGGGCCGCGCTGTGCCAGGTGGACGGGGGCCGGTGGCTCACGCTCGAGGGCACGCTCGAGGTGAGCGAGGATCCCGCGGAGGTGGCCGACGCGGTGGCGCGGTACACGAAGCGGTACCGGCCGCTCGAGCACGACCCGGACCGCGTGGTGCTGCGCCTCACCCCGGACCGCGCGATGGCGTCGACCTACATGGCCTGAGCGTCGTCGCGGGCCGCGGGAGCGCCTCGTCAGGCGACGACGACGGACTCGTCGCCCTCGGGGAGGGAGACGGTGACACGGTCGCCGCGCACGAGCTGGCGGCCCCGTCGCGTCTCGACGTCGCCGTTGACCTGCACCTCGCCGTCCGCCACGAGGTCGCGGGCGTGGGTGCCGGACTCGGCGAGGCCGGCGAGCTTGAGGAACTGCCCGAGGCGGATCATGTCGTCGCGGATGGGGACGTCGGTGGCGGCGCTCATGCGTCCATTCTCCGGCAACCGGCCCCGGATCCCGACCTGCGCTGCCTAGACTGGCCCGGTGATCCGACGCATCGACCTCCGCGGGCAGGAGCTGTCCCGCACCGAGCTGCTCGGGGTGCTGCCGCGCCCCGAGATCGGGGTGGACCAGGCGACCGCCGCCGTCGCCCCGATCCTCGCCGACGTCCGGACCCGGGGCGCCGCCGCGCTGCGCGACCTGGCCGAGCAGTTCGACGGGGTGCGGCCGGAGCATCTGCGGGTGCCGACGGCCGCGCTGGCGGAGGCCCTGGAGCAGCTCGACCCGCAGGTGCGGGCGGGGCTCGAGGAGGCGATCCGCCGCGTCCGCGCCGTGCACGCGGCCCAGGTGCCCACGGAGCACACGACGCAGCTCGGTCCGGGCGCCGTGGTCCGCCAGCGCTGGATCCCGGTCCAGCGGGTGGGGCTCTACGCGCCCGGCGGCCTCGCCGTCTACCCGTCGTCCGTGATCATGAACGTGGTCGCGGCGCAGGAGGCCGGCGTGCCCGGTCTCGCCGTCGCGTCGCCGCCGCAGAAGGAGTCCGGCGGGCTGCCGCACCCGACGATCCTCGCCGCATGCGCGCTGCTCGGCGTCGACGAGGTGTACGGCGTGGGCGGGGCCCAGGCCGTGGGGATGTTCGCCTACGGGGCCGCGGGCACCGAGCCGCAGGACGGCACCGTGCTGTGCGAGCCGGTGGACGTCGTGACCGGGCCGGGCAACGTCTACGTCGCGGCCGCCAAGCGGCTCGTGCGGGGTGTGGTCGGCATCGACGCGGAGGCCGGGCCCACCGAGATCGCCGTGCTGGCCGACGAGACGGCCGACCCGGGGCACGTCGCGCTCGACCTCATCAGCCAGGCCGAGCACGACCCGATGGCGGCGTCCGTCCTCGTGACGCCGTCCGTGGAGCTGGCCGGCGCGGTCGAGGCGCGGCTGAGCGACCTGGTCGGCGCCACGAAGCACTCCGCGCGGGTGCTGCAGGCGCTGAGGGGCCCGCAGTCGGCGGTCGTGCTGGTGGACGACCTGGAGCGTGGTCTCGCGGTCGTCGACGCCTACGGCGCCGAGCACCTCGAGATCCAGACGGAGGACGCCGCCGCGCTCGCGGAGCGGGTGCGGTCGGCCGGCGCGATCTTCGTCGGGCCCTGGTCCCCGGTGTCCCTCGGCGACTACATGGCCGGCAGCAACCACGTCCTGCCCACCGGGGGTTCCGCGCACTTCTCGAGCGGCCTCGGGGTGCACGCGTACCTGCGCTCGGTCCAGGTCATCGAGTACACCCGGGACGCGCTCGAGGAGCTCGCGGACCGGATCGTCGCCGTCGCGGACGACGAGGACCTGCCCGCGCACGGCGAGGCCGTGCGCGGCCGCTTCCTCTGACGCCGGTGTCGCCCTCCCGCCGCCCGCGACCGTGATCGCCGGCGACGAATAGTGTGCCAAGCGGCGGGCGTCGACCCGCCCGCCGCGTCGGAGGCGCGTGCGAGCATGGACGCATGCCCGCCCCGCCGCCCCGCCTCGACCCCGTCGTCGTGGGAGGCATCGTCGGCACCGCCACGTTCCGGCGCGCCCAGGGGTACGAGCGCTCGGGGATGGTCTCGACGTGGCGGTGGGACCCCGACGGGCTGGTCCTGACCTCGCGGGTCGCGGGGAGCGGGTCGCAGCCGTACACGTGCCGGGTGACGTTCGAGGTCGACGCCGAGGGCCGGTACGCCTACGTCGGCTCGTCGTGCACCTGCCCCGTCCGCGAGGAGTGCAAGCATGTCGCGGCCACGCTCCTGCACGTGGGACGCCGTGCCGAGGCGGCCGAGCTCGACGGCTCCGCGGGCGACGGGCCCGTGGCGGCGACCGGCTGGCGGGGCCGGCTCGCGGCGGTGACCGGAGGGACCCGGGGGCACGGGGCGGGGGAGCCGCCGGTCGCGTCCGGCGGCGGGATCCTGCCCGTCGCGCTGCGCTTCCGCCTGGACGAGGCGTTCGGCGACCTGCCGGCCCAGCTGTCCGTGCGCCCGGTGGTGCGCGGCCGCACGGGCTGGAAGGTGGCGCCCGAGGCGAGCTGGGAGGCCCTGGCCACGGGGCTCTACGCCTTCGCCGACGTCCGCGCCACGCCCGCACCCGCCGTGCGCCGCTGGTTCGCCGACCTGGGCTCCGCCCTCGCCGACGGCGGCTTCGGCCGCGGGCGGCAGGCGTGGCGACCGCTCGCCGCCGGGGGGCGCGGCCTCTGGGCGCTCCTCGCCGAGGCCGCGGACCTGGACATCCCCCTGGTCGCGCACGGCTCGCGTGACGAGGTCCACCTGGCGCGGGGGGCCGAGGCGCGGCTCCTGGTCGGCGCCGCCGACGACGGCGTGCGGCTCGACCCCGTGGTGGCGTTCGACGGCACGGACGCCCCCGAGGGCGCCGCGCTGGGCGCCGTCGGCGACACGGGGCTGTACGCCGTCGAGACGGAGGGGAAGCGCACGGTGCTGCGGCTCGGGCCCACGGCGCGGCGGTTGTCCGACGCGGCGCGGGAGCTCGTGGCCGTCGGCCGGGTGGAGGTGCCGGCCGACGACGTCGGCGAGCTGTTCGCGGAGCACGTCCCGGTGCTGCGCCGCGCGGTGCGCGTGCTCTCGGACGGGTCGGTGACCCTCCCCGACCCGCCACGCCCCGTGCTCGTCGCGGAGGTGGGGTTCGCGTCCCCCGAGCACGCACGGCTCGCGTGGGCCTACGAGTACCCCGCGCCCCCGCACCTCGCCCCGTCCGCGCCGCCGCGCCGTGTCCCGCTCGAGGGCGCGGCGTCGGACCCCCTGCGCGAGCCGGACGTCGAGGAGGAGATCCGCGCCAAGGCACAGGCCGCCGTGCGCGGCGTGCCCGGCTTCGAGCGGTTCGACCTCGCCGCCCGGACGGAGCTGCGGGGGCTGGACGCCCTCGACCTCGCGCACGGCGTGCTCCCCGTGCTCGCGGCGGAGGCCGACGTCCGCGTCGAGTCCTCCGACGTCCCGCACTACCTGCACCTCGACGCGGCCCCGCGGGTGGTGGTGTCCGGCGCCCCCTCGGGCGACTCCGACTGGCTCGACCTCGGCATCGCGGTGACCGTGGCCGGCAAGGAGCTGCCCTTCGCCCGCCTGTTCACCGCCCTCGCGCGCGGTGACAAGCGCCTCCTGCTCGTCGACGGCTCGTGGCTGCGCCTCGACCAGCCCGTGCTGGGTCGGCTGCGGGACCTCATCGCGGAGGCCAACGCGCTGAGCGACCGGCCCGGCCGCGCCCGGGTGAGCCGGTACGACGCGCACCTGTGGGGCGAGCTCGAGGACGTCGCCGACGTCGTGGAGGCGGCCGAGGCGTGGCGCCGCTCGCTGGCCGGGCTGCGGTCGTTCGCCGCCGGGCAGAGCGTGCCGGAGCCGACCGCGGTGCCGGCGGGGGTGCGCGCGGAGCTGCGCCCCTACCAGCGGGAGGCGTTCGAGTGGCTGGCCTTCCTGTGGAGCCACGGGCTCGGCGGGATCCTGGCCGACGACATGGGGCTGGGCAAGACGGTCGAGGCGCTCACGTTCCTCGCGCACGCCCGCGCCGCCGCGCCGGACGCACCGCCGTTCGTCGTCGTGGCGCCGGCGTCCGTCGTGGGGAACTGGGTGGACGAGGCCGCACGCTTCACCCCCGGGCTGCGCGTGGCGTCGATGCCGGCGACGGCGCGCACCCTGGGCTCGGGCGTGGCGGAGCTCGCGGCGGACGCGGACGTCGTCGTCACGTCCTACGCCGTCTTCCGGCTCGAGTTCGACGCCTTCGACGCCCACGCCTGGAGCGGGCTGATCCTCGACGAGGCGCAGGTGGCGAAGAACCCGCGCACGAGGGCGCACGAGACGGCACGCCTGCTCGACGCCCCGTTCAAGCTCGCGATCACGGGCACGCCGCTCGAGAACAACCTGCTGGAGCTGTGGGCGCTGCTCGCCGTCGTCGCGCCCGGCCTCTACCCGTCGATGCACCGCTTCCGCGCGGAGACGGCCCGCCTCGTCGACGCCGCCGCCACCGACGACGACCCGCAGGTGGTGGCGGCCGGCAACCGGGCGCTCGCGCGGCTCAAGCGCCGGATCCGCCCGCTCGTGCTGCGCCGGACCAAGGATCAGGTGGCCCCCGAGCTGCCCGAGCGCCAGGAGCGCGTGCTGCGGGTGCCGCTCACCGCGGACCACCGCAAGGTGTACGACACCCATCTCCAGCGCGAGCGGCAGCGGCTGCTCGGGCTGCTGGAGGACTTCGAGGCGAACCGCGTGGCCATCTTCCGCTCGCTGACCACGCTCCGGCGCCTGGCGCTCGACGCCTCCCTCGTCGACGACGCGTACGCCGGGGTCGGATCGGCCAAGCTGGACGTGGTGACCGACGAGCTGGTCGAGATCGCCGCCGAGGGACATCGTGCCCTGGTGTTCTCCCAGTTCACGTCGTTCCTGCGCCGCGTGGAGACGCGCTGCGCCGAGGCCGGGCTGCCCGTCGCCTACCTCGACGGCGCCACCCGCCGCCGCGCGGACGTGATCCGCGGCTGGAAGGAGGGCGACCAACCCGTGTTCCTCGTCAGCCTCAAGGCGGGCGGGGTGGGCCTCAACCTCACCGAGGCGGACTACGTCTACCTGCTGGACCCCTGGTGGAACCCCGCCGCCGAGGCCCAGGCCGTCGACCGCACCCACCGCATCGGGCAGACCCGGCACGTCGTGGTCACGCGCCTCGTGGCCCAGGACACCATCGAGGAGAAGGTGATGGCGCTGGCCCGGCGCAAGGCGGCCCTGTTCGACGCCGTCCTCGACGACGCGTCCGGCGCCTTCGCGGGAGCGCTCGCGGCCGACGACGTCCGGGGGCTGCTCGAGCCGTAGGGCATGTCCGGGCACACGAGAGCCCCCGGTCCCGGTGGTCGTGACCACCAGGACCGGGGGCTCTCCGTGCGAGAGGCGTCGGCTCAGCCGACGGGCCTCACTTCGCGGGGTTGGTGCCCTTCTCCCAACCCACGTTCTCCACCGGCTGCAGGCCGAAGAGGTCGAGACCGGTGTAGGTCTCGGGCGTGAGGTTGGCGAGGCCCTTCGTGGCCATGGAGATCCACGGGCCGTTGTACAGCGGCAGGATGCCCCAGGTCTCGGAGATGATCTCCGACTCGAGCTTCATGCCGGCCGCGGTCTGCTCCTCGGCCGTGGGCAGCGCGGACACCTGGTCGGCGATCTTCTTGTCGATCTCCTTGGTGCCGGTCGCCGACAGGTTCAGGCCGGAGTCCGAGCAGTACAGCTGGCACATGTACGCCACGCCGTACGGGTCGCTCGACGAGAAGCCGAGGATGACCAGGTCCCAGTCCTTGGTGGACAGGACGGTCGAGAAGTCGCTCGCGGGGCGCTTGTCGATGTCGAGCTTGAAGCCGATCGCGGCGAGCTGCTGCTGGACGACCTTGGCGCGGGCCTCGGTGATCGGCTCGTCGCCGAAGATGGGCAGACGGCCCTCGAACTTCTCGCCGTCCTTCTCGCGGACGTCGCCGTTCTTGGTCCAGCCGGCCTCGTCGAGCAGCTTGTTGGCGCCCTCGACGTCGAACTTGTAGCCCGCGTTGGCGAGAGCGTCGACGTAGCCCTCCTGGAACGGGAACAGGTTCAGCGAGCCGGCGTCGGGCTCGGTGTAGTTGAGGCCGTTCCAGACGACCTCCTTGATCTGGTCGCGGTTCACGGCCTTGAAGAGCGCCTCGCGGACCTTGAGGTCCTTGAACTGCGGCCGCTCGGCGTTGAGCTCGAGGAGGTTGGTCGACGTGCGCTGCGCGCGGTACGTCTCGGCGTTGTCGACGTCCTTGAGCTGCTCGAGGTTGTCCGCCGACAGGTTGTCGACGTAGTTGACCTCACCGTTCTGGAAGCCGTTGACCGCCGCGGTGGGCTCGAGCACGCGGAACGTGACCTTGTCGAGCATGGGCTTGTCGCCCCACCACTTGTCGTTCGGCACGAACGAGATGACGCCGCCGTTGAGGTCGAAGTCCTCGATCTTGTACGGGCCGGCACCCCAGTCGGCGTGCGCGTCCTCGATGTAGCCCTCGTTGAAGGCCTTCGGGGAGTTCACGGCCGGGTTCATGATGTGCCAGAACAGGCCGTCGGTCCACGGGAACTCGGTCTTGAAGGTGACGACGGCCTGGCGCTCGTCCGCGCCCTGCTCGACCGACTCGATCTGCGAGTAGCCGTCGGTGGAGCTGGGGACGTAGCCCTCCTCCGTCGAACGGTTGGCCTTCCAGAGCTCCTCGTACGACTTCCAGGTGATCGGGCTGCCGTCGTTCCAGACCGCCTTGGGGTTGATCGTGTAGGTCACGACCGTCTTGCCGTCCTTGACCTCGGTGGTCCAGTCGGACAGGTAGTTCGGGTTCGCCGACGCCTCGCCCTCCGGGGACATGAGGATCATCTGCGGGTTGTACCACTCCCAGATCCGCGCGGTGTCGACCGAGCCGTCGGAGTGGTTCGGGTTCATCTGCGGGGTGATCTCCGTCAGCGGGAAGGTCACCTCGCCACCCTGCTCGAGGTTCTCGCGGGGCTGCGGGTTGTAGTCCGCGCCCTGGATCGTCTGGGCCTCGGCCGTCGGCTTGTCGCCGCCGCCGTCGTTGCCGCCACCGCCGCAGGCGGTGAGGGCCAGGGCAAGCACGCCGGCGACGGCGACGCTGCCGGCCAGTCTCTTCTGCAGCCTCATGGGTGCTCCTTTCGCGCCTCGTGGGCGCTGACTTGATGGTTGGGAGTGAGCGATGGATGGAGAAGCATGGTCAGCGGTGGTGGCAGGCGTTCACGTGGACGCCCGTCCGTCCGCTGAGTGCGGGCACCTTCGTGTCGCAGGCGACCCGCTCGGGGTCGTCGAGCGTCTGGTAGAGCGGGCACCGCGAGACGAAGGCGCAGCCCTGGATGGTGTCCGTCGGGCTCGGGAGGTCGCCCTTGAGCACGATGTGCTCGCGGCCTCGCTCCACCACCGGGTCCGGCACCGGGATCGCCGACAGGAGCGCCTGCGTGTACGGGTGCTGGGGGTCGTCGAACACCGCGTCGACCTCGCCGTGCTCGACGAAGCTGCCGAGGTACATCACGGCGACGCGGTCCGCGATGTGCCGCACGACGGACAGGTCGTGCGCGACGAAGAGGTACGACAGCCCGAGGCGGACCTTGAGCTCGTCGAGCAGGTTGATCACGCCGGCCTGGACGGAGACGTCGAGCGCGGACACCGGCTCGTCGAGCACGACCAGCTTCGGGTTGGTCGCCAGGGCGCGCGCGATGCCGATGCGCTGCCGCTGGCCGCCGGAGAACGCCGCGGGGAAGCGGTCGCTGTGGGCGGGGTCCAGCCCGACCAGGCCCATGAGCTCGTCCACCCGGGGGCCGACCTCGGCGTGCGGGGTCCCGACGGTGCGCAGCGGCTCGGCGATGACGTCGAAGACGGTCATGCGCGGGTCGAGCGAGCCGACCGGGTCCTGGAAGACGATCTGGACGTCGCGACGCAGCTGCCGCTCCTCGCGCCCGCCCTTGATGTCGGAGACGCTGGTGCCGACGATCCGGATGTCGCCGTCGTCCTGCGCGGCGAAGTCCATGATCTGCAGCAGCGTGGTGGTCTTGCCCGACCCGGACTCGCCGACGATCGCCATCGTCTCGCCCTCGCGGATGTCGAAGCTGACGCCCTTGACGGCGTGCACCTCGCCGACCTTCTTCTTGCGGAAGGAGCCCTTGAGGAGCGGGAACGACTTCGTGAGGTTCTCGACCTCGAGGGTGGGCTTGCGCAGGTCGCGCGGCACCTCCTCGAGCGTCGACGCGGGGATCTCCGGGACCGGGTACACCGGGCTGTCGTCGATGCGGCCGGCACGGATCTCCTCCGCGCGGATGCAGGCGGCGCGGTGGTCCGGCTGCCCGGCCACGGCGAGGAGCTCCGGCTCGGCGGTGCGGCAGGCGTCGGTGACGATCGGGCAGCGCGCCGCGAAGGGGCAGGCGTCCGGGAGGTCGACCAGCAGCGGCGGGCTGCCCTTGATGGGCACGAGCGGCTGCTTCACGGACTTGTCCACGCGGGGGATCGCGCCGAGGAGGCCGATCGAGTACGGCATGCGCGTGTCCGCGAACAGCGTCTCGACGGGGGCCTGCTCGATGGCGCGGCCGGCGTACATCACGACCACGTCGTCCGCGATGTTGGCGACCACGCCCATGTCGTGCGTGATCATCATGACCGCGGCGCCGGTCTCGTGCTGGGCCGTCTTGATGAGGTCCAGGATCTGCGCCTGGATCGTCACGTCGAGGGCGGTGGTCGGCTCGTCCGCGATGATCAGCTTCGGGTTGTTCGCCATCGCGATGGCGATGACCACGCGCTGGCGCATGCCGCCCGAGAACTC
This sequence comes from Isoptericola sp. NPDC057653, assembly GCF_042799955.1. Lineage (NCBI taxonomy): Bacteria > Bacillati > Actinomycetota > Actinomycetes > Micrococcales > Promicromonosporaceae > Isoptericola > Isoptericola sp. NPDC057653. The sequence continues at coordinate 2,435,643 of NZ_JBHVHP010000001.1, forward strand.
GTGCGGGAACGACTTCACGCGCTCCTGCGGCCGGGGGATCCCGACGAGGCGCAGCAGCTCCACGGCCCGGTCCCAGGCCGCGCGGCGCGACATGCGGGCGTTGTGGATCGTCAGGGCCTCGACCAGCTGGTCGCCGACGGTGAACACCGGCGTCAGCGACGTCAGGGGGTCCTGGAAGATCATCGCGATGCCGTTGCCGCGGATCTTGGACATCTGGGAGTCGCTCTTGCCGAGCAGCTCCTGGCCCTCGAACATCACCGAGCCGCCGATGCGGGCGTTGTCGTCCAGCAGGCCCATGACGGCCAGCGACGTGACCGACTTGCCGGAGCCGGACTCGCCGACGATCCCGAGGGTGCGCCCCTCGGCGACGTCGAAGGAGACGCCGCGGACGGCGTCGACGCGCCCCGCCTCGGACGGGAAGGAGACGGTGAGGTCGCGGACGGAGAGAACAGGGGTGGTCATGCGCGGCCTCCCGCAGCGGAGGTGGGATCGAGGGCGTCGCGCAGGCCGTCGGCGACGAGCGCCATCGAGACGGTCAGCAGGGTCAGGGCGGCGGCCGGGAAGTAGAACATCCACGGGGCGCTCGAGATGCTCGAGGCGCCGATGCCGATGAGGGACCCGAGCGACACGTCGGGCAGCTTGACGCCGAAGCCGAGGAAGGACAGGCCGGTCTCGGCCATGACCGCGCCGACGACGCCGAGCGTGAAGTTGATGACGAGCAGCGACCCGATGTTCGGGATCAGGTGGCGCATCACGATCCGCAGACCGGGGACGCCCATGTACCGCGCGGCGTGGACGTACTCCCGCTCGCGCAGCGACAGGGACAGCGTCCAGATCGTGCGGGCCTGGAAGAACCAGCTGACCAGGATCAGGACGAGCGCGATGACCTTCCAGTCGCCGCCGGAGTCGTTCGACATCATGGCGAGCAGCAGGAACGTGGGCGCCACCATCAGGAAGTGGATGATGAACAGCGCGACCCGTTCGATGCGGCCCCCGAAGTAGGCGGCCGCGGTGCCGATGACGGCGGACAGGACCGTCGTGCCCGTGGCGACCACGACGGCGATGAGCAGCGAGCGCTGCAGGCCCACGACGACCATCGCGTAGAGGTCGTTGCCCGCGTTGTTGGTGCCGAACCAGTGCTCGGGGCTGGGCGGGTCGGACAGCGCGAGGAAGTCGAGCTCGACGTGGTCGTACTTCTGGAACAGCGAGCCGAACAGGGCGAACAGCACCAGCAGCACGAAGATGACCACGCCCACGAGGGCGGGACGGTTGCGCGCGAACCGGCGGCTGTACAGCCGCCACTTCGACAGGCGCTTGCGCTCGCCGGTCTCGGCGACGGGGGGCACGGTCTCGGCCTCGGCCAGAGGGTCGACCATGGAGGGATCGGTTGCCATGTCAGCTCACCCGCACTCGGGGGTCGAGGGCGACGACGGCGATGTCCGCCAGGATCGCGCCGATCGCGGTCATGACCGCGCCGAACGCCGCGACCGCGACCACACCGTTGATGTCGTTCTTGGAGATCGTGTCGATGAAGTACTGCCCCATGCCCTTCCAGGCGAAGATCGACTCGGTCAGCACGGCGCCGGTGAAGATGCCGGGGATCGAGAACGCGACCTGGGTGGTGACGGGGATCAGCGACGTGCGCAGCGCGTGCTTGCGGATCGCCTGCTGCTTGGTCAGGCCCTTGGCCCGCGCCATGCGCACGTAGTCGGACTTGATGTTGTCGAGCAGCAGGGAGCGCTGCAGGAAGTGGTACTGCGCGTAGCCGACGATGATCAGGGCCAGCGTGGGCAACGTCAGGTGCTGGATCGTGTCGACCAGGGTGGGGAAGAACCCGCTCACCCCGGGACTCGATGATCCGGTGACGTAGAAGACCGTGGTGCCGACGGCGCCGTTGAAGGCGATCGCGAGCAGCACCAGGCCGAGCGCCGCCACGACGATCGGGATGTTCATCGTGATGATCGACGTGCCCTGGGCGATCCGGTCACCGACGCGGTACTGGCGCGAGGCGCTGTAGACGCCCAGCGCGATCCCGATGAGGGTGAGGAGGATCGTGGCGCCGAGCATCAGCTCAGCCGACACCCACATGCGGTACGAGACCTGCTCGTTGACCGACTGACCCGTGGGGCTGACGCCCCAGTCCCAGTGGAAGAGGATTCCGCTGAACCAGTTCCACCACCGCACGAGGAGCGGCGTCTGGTCGTCCAGGTTGCGCGGCTCGAGCAGGTTGTGGATCTGCTCCTCGCTGAGCGGGGGCCGCCTCCCCACGTAGTTGCTCCGGGGGTCGAGGTAGGCCCAGGCGAGGAAGTACGTCAGGTTCGTGACGGCCACGACCATGAGCAACCAGCCTGTGGTGCGGCGCAGCAGATATCGGGTCAATGTCGGAGGGGCTTTCTTCAGGGACGATGGCGGTGCCGTGAGATTACAGGCGTCCGGAGTGGCCTCCGACACATCTGCGCCGCGCGGACTCGGATCGTTACGGTTTTGTGCCCGAGGCTCACATTCCCGAAACATGCGGGACCGCCGCCGGAGCGAGGGCTCCGCGGCGGTCCCGTACGGCCGGTGGGGTCAGCGCACGCCCAGCACGAACGGGTGCACGGCCGTCGCCCCCGCCTGGCGCAGCAGACGGGCGGCGACGGTGAGCGTCCAGCCCGACTCGGTCCAGTCGTCGACCAGGAGCACCGAGCGCCCGGGCAGCCCGCGCAGGGCGGCGTCGTTCAGCTCGAGCCGGAGCCGCCGAGCCACCCCGGCGAGGCGCATCGCCGAGTTCACGTCGTGCCGGGCCGGCTCCTCGGCGCCCTGGGCGGGGCCCACCGCACCGATGAGGGGCACGCCGAGGTAGGCGGCCAGGCCCGACGCCAGGTGGTAGGACAGCTGCGGCCGGGTGGTGGAACGGACGGCGACGACGCCGTCGACGAGGGTGCGGCGCGCACCCTCGGCACCGTCGTCGGACGACGTTCCCTCGGCGGGACCGCGGACGGCTTCCCAGTCGTCCAGCACCCGTGCCGCGGCGCGGCGCAGGGGCACCGGCACCTCGCCGTCGGGGGCGCCGGGCGCGAAGAGGTCGCGCAGCGGCCCGGACCAGCCCAGCCCGTCGAGCCGGGCGACGGCGCGGCCCGGGGCGGCGCGCTCCTCGGGCGCGATCTTGCCCTTGAGGTCGAGCCCGAGCGCGGCCAGGCCCGACGGCCACATCGCGCGGGGGCCGACCTCGACCCCCGGCCGGTCCATCTCGGCGCGCGCCGAGGCGACGGCCTCGGCGTCGGGGACGGCGGGCAGCGTGACGCCGCCGCACCGGTCGCAGCGGCCGCAGGTCCAGCCCTGCGGGAGCTCCGGGTCGTCCAGCTGCGCCCGCAGGTACGCCATCCGGCACCCGTCGGTGGCGACGTAGTCGACCATCGCCTGCTGCTCGGCGTGCCGGGTGGCCTCCACGCGGGCGTACCGCTCGGCGTCGTAGGCCCACGGCGTGCCCGTGGCGACCCAGCCGCCCTGCACGCGCCGCACCGCCCCGTCGACGTCCAGCACCTTGAGCATCGTCTCCAGGCGGGAGCGCTTGAGGTCCACCTGGGTCTCGAGCGCCGCGGTGCTCTGCGCGCCCTCGGACGCGGACAGGGCGCCGAGCGTCGCGCGCACCTGGGGCTCGGCCGGGAACGCCTGCGACCCGAACCAGTCCCAGATGGCGCGGTCCTCCTGCCCGGGCAGCAGGACGACGACGGCGTCGTCGACGCCGCGGCCCGCGCGGCCCACCTGCTGGTAGTAGGCGATGGGCGACGACGGTGCGCCCAGGTGCACGACGAACGCCAGGTCCGGCTTGTCGAAGCCCATGCCGAGTGCCGACGTGGCGACGAGGGCCTTGACCCGGTTCTCCTTGAGGTCCTCCTCGAGCTGCTCCCGCTGCGTGGGGTCCGTGCGCCCGGTGTACGCGGCGACGGCGAGCCCGGCCCCGCGCAGCTGCTCGGCCACCTGCTCGGCCGCGGAGACCGTGAGGCAGTACACGATCCCGGAGCCGTCCACGTCCTGCAGCGCCTCGACGAGCCACGCGACGCGCGTCGGCTGGTCCGGCAGCTCGAGGACGGCCAGGTGCAGCGACTCGCGGTCGAGCCCGCCGCGCAGCACGAGGACCTCGTCCCCGCCGGCGGGGCCACCGGTGCCCTCGGCGCCCTCGGCGGCCGGCAGCGACCCGTGCACGGCGAGCTGCTCGGCGACGTCGGCCGTGACGCGGGCGTTCGCGGTCGCGGTGGTCGCGAGCACGGGGATGCCCGGGGGCAGGTCGGCGAGCAGGGTGCGGATGCGGCGGTAGTCCGGGCGGAAGTCGTGGCCCCAGTCGGAGATGCAGTGGGCCTCGTCGATCACGACCAGGCCGGCGTCGGCGGCGAGCCGGGGGAGCACCTCGTCGCGGAAGGCCGGGTTGTTGAGCCGCTCCGGCGAGCAGAGCAGCACGTCCACCTCGCCGGCGGCGATCGAGGCGTGCACCTGGTCCCACTCGGTGACGTTCGAGGAGTTGATCGTCACGGCCCGGATCCCGGCCCGGGCGGCCGCCGCGATCTGGTCGCGCATCAGCGCGAGCAGCGGGGACACGATGACGGTCGGCCCGGCACCCCGGGAACGCAGCAGGGAGGTGGCCACGAAGTAGACCGCGGACTTGCCCCACCCGGTGCGCTGCACGACCAGGGCGCGCCTCCGGAAGGCGACCAGCGCCTCGATCGCACGCCACTGGTCGTCGCGCAGGGCGGCGTCCTCGCGGCCGACGAGCGCCCGGAGCGACTCCTCCGCCTGCTCGCGCAGCGTGCCGCCGCCCTCGCCCGCGCTGTCGAGGAGGCCGCGCAGCATGGCGAGCTTCGCGCGCTTCGTGGGGTCGGCGTCCCCGGCCGCCGGCCCCGGGGCGGCAGGCGGCTCCGGAGCCTCGGAGGCCGGGGCGACCGGCGCCGGGGCGGGAGGCGCGTCCGCGGGCGGCGCGGGACGCACCGCCCGGCGGGCCTCGGGCTCGGGAGCCTGGTCGTCCGGCGGCGGGGCGTCGTCGTCGGTCGGGTCGAAGACGAGGTCGGCGTACGGGTCGTCGGGATGGCTCACGCTCCCGATCGTAGGGGGCGCCGCCCACGGCGGGCGGCCGTCCTCCACAGCGTGCCGCGACCTGCCGGGGGGTCGGTCAGCGCACGTACTCGCGCAGCAGCGCGACCGCCGACGCCACCACCGCCACGACCTCGGACACCGCCGCGAGGAGCTCGTTCGTCCCCGCGAAGGTCTCGTTCACACCGTAGAAGCCGACCGTCGTCGACAGCACGAACGCCAGCAGGGTCAGGCCGCCGAACCCGATGCCGCCGACGAGGGGCAGCCAGTGCCGCCAGACCACCAGGAGCACGGCGAGCACGAGCCCCGCCACGGCGTTGAGCAGGAACAGCGGCCCGACGACCGCGATGGCGTCGTAGCCGTCGACGTACAGCAGCACGTGCACGATCGCCGACACGAGCGCCGCGGCGGCCGCGGCCAGCCGCCATCCACGGGCGAAGGGCGGCCGTGCACCACCCGTGGCCCGGGGGCTGGGTGGCACCGCGCCGTGGGACGAGTCCATGATGATGATGCTCCCACTCCTCGGGCCCGCCGTCTCCGGAGCGGGACGCGCACGCGGCGTCGTCCGGGGACCGACCAGCCCGGAGGCCCCATGCCCACCACGCCCTTGCCCAGCTCGACGATGCCCCGCACGCCGTCGCCCACGCCGACCGCCGAGGCGGTGCGCGCCTGCGCCTGCGGGCCGACCCGCCGGCAGCTGCTGCGCGGCACCGGCGTGCTGGCGGGCGCGGTCGCCGGCGCGGGGGTGCTCGCCGCCTGCGTCGAGCAGAAGCCCACCCCGCAGCAGGCCGCGGCCTCCGCGAGCGCCGCGGGGGCGGGGACCGTCGTCGTGGCGCTCGCGGACGTGCCCGTGGGCGGTGCGGTGTCCGCGAAGGTGGCGGGCCAGGACGTGCTGGTCACCCGGCCGACCGAGGGGGAGGTGCACGCGTTCAGCGCGATCTGCACGCACGCGGGGTGCACCGTGGCGCCCGGCGACGGCGAGCTCGTGTGCCCGTGCCACCAGTCGCGGTACGCGCTCACGGACGCCGCGGTGCTGGGCGGGCCGGCTCCCGAGCCGCTGCCGGCGATCCAGGTCGAGGTGTCGGGGTCGGACGTCGTCCTCGCCTGAGCGCCCGGGGCGTGCGGCAGGTCCGGTGACGCGACGAGGCCCGGCGGCACGCGCCGCCGGGCCTCGTCGCGTCGCGGACCGGGGAGCGTCAGCTCCGCATGTCCATGACGACGCGGCCGTCGATCTTGCCGGCGATCATCTCGTCGAAGATCGCGTTGATGTCGCCGAGCGGGCGGACGGTGTAGGTCGGGTCGACCTTGCCGCGGGCGAAGAAGTCCAGGGCCTCGGCCATGTCCTTGCGCGTGCCGACGATCGAGCCGCGGACGGTGAGGCCGAACAGGACGGTGGTGAAGATGTCGAGCGGGAACTTCTCGGGGGGCAGGCCGACGAGCGAGACCGTGCCGCCGCGGCGCAGGGCCCCGACGGCCTGGGGGAAGGCGTGCGCGTTGACCGCCGTGACGAGCGCGCCGTGCACGCCGCCGCCCGTCTTCTCCTGGAGCTCGGCGGCCGCGTCGGCCGACGTCGCCGCGTTGACCGTCACCTCGGCGCCGTGCTTGCGCGCCAGCTCCAGCTTCGCGTCGTCCACGTCGACCGCGGCCACGCGGCGACCCATCGCGACCGCGTACTGGACGGCGATGTGCCCGAGCCCGCCGATGCCGGAGATCAGCACCCACTCGCCGGGCTTGGTGTCGGTGACCTTGAGGCCCTTGTAGACGGTGACGCCGGCGCAGAGGATCGGCCCGACGGCGGACAGGTCGACGCCCTCGGGGACGATCGGCGCGTAGCGGGAGTCGACGAGCATGTACTGGCCGAAGGAGCCGTCGACCGAGTAGCCGCCGTTCTTCTGGTTCGGGCAGAGCGTCTCCCACCCGGTCTCGCAGTACTCGCACTCGCCGCAGGCGCTCCACAGCCAGGCGTTGCCGACGGTGTCGCCGACCTTGACGCGCGTCACCTGGTCGCCCACGGCGACGACGTGGCCCACGCCCTCGTGCCCGGGGACGAACGGCGGGGCCGGCTTGACCGGCCAGTCGCCGTGGGCCGCGTGCAGGTCGGTGTGGCAGACGCCGGTGTAGTCCACCTTGACGAGGGCCTCGTGGGGTCCGGGGGCGGGGATCTCTCGGTCCTCGACGACGAGGGGCTCGGTGAACGAGTGGACGACCGCGGCCTGCATGGTGCTCATCTGCTTCTCCCTTCACGGGCCGCGCGACGGGCGGCCCACACGGCGTGCTGCTGATATCTCGACGGTAGGCGCAGAGCACCGCCGTCGCACCGGGAGCGGCTTGTGAAGACCATCACAAGCCGCAGGATCCGGCCCGTCGTGGCATGTGAAGGCATTCACAAGCGATCGGGCGTGGGACGCGGAGCGGCATCCGGGGGTGCGGGGCGACGTCGGGGCGGGGGTGTGCGACAGGGCACGCGGCCGAGGGGCGGACGGCGCTCCCGGCGTCCCGCCGGTTCCGTAGACTGACGAGGTGACCACCCCTCTGTCCGCCCCCGCGCCCGCGGGCGGGGTCGACGGCGCGCGGCTGCCGCTGCGCCCGGAGCTCGCCGACGAGGCGCCCTACGGCGCCCCGCAGCTCGACGTCCCCGTGCTGCTGAACGTGAACGAGAACCCGTACGCGCCGTCCGAGGCCGTCGTCGCGACGATCGCCCGCTACGTGGCCGACGCGGCGCGCGGGCTCAACCGCTACCCGGACCGCGACTTCGCCGCCCTCCGCGGCGACCTGGCCGACTACCTGGAGCTCGAGTCCGGGGTCCGCCTCGCGCCCGAGCAGGTCTGGGCCGCGAACGGGTCCAACGAGGTCATGCTGCACCTCCTGCAGGCGTTCGGCGGCCCCGGACGCACGGCGGTGTCGTTCGCGCCCACCTACTCGATGTACCCCGAGTACGCGCGGGACACCCACACGCGCTGGGTCACCGGCCGGCGGGAGAGCGACTTCACGCTCGACGTCGACCACGCGGTCGCGACGATCGAGGAGGTCCGCCCGTCGGTGATCCTCCTGGCGAGCCCCAACAACCCGACCGGGACGGCGCTCCCGCTCGCGACGGTGGAGGCGATCCTCGCCGCCGCGGCCCGGGTCGAGGTGCCGGACGCCCCGGCGCACGCCGGCCGCCGCGCGGGCGCCGTCGTCGTCGTGGACGAGGCCTACGCCGAGTTCCGCCGCCCGGGCACGCCGTCGGCGCTCGAGCTGCTCGCCGCGCACCCGCACCTCGCGGTGACGCGCACGATGTCGAAGGCCTTCGCCGCGGCCGGGCTGCGGCTCGGCTACCTCGCGGCGTCGCCCGCGCTCGTCGACGCGCTGCGGGTCGTGCGCCTGCCGTACCACCTGTCCGCCGTGACGCAGGCGGCCGCGCGGGGCGCGCTCGCCCACCACGAGGAGCTGCGCGCCCAGGTGCGCGACCTGCGCGGCGAGCGCGACGCGCTCGTGGGCTGGCTGCGGGAGCAGCGGGTCGCGGGCCGGCCCCTGCAGGTGGCCGACTCCGACGCGAACTTCGTGCTGTTCGGCACGTTCGGCGACCGGCACGCGGTCTGGCAGGGCCTGCTCGACCGCGGCGTCCTCATCCGCGAGACCGGCCCCGACGGCTGGCTCCGGGTCTCCGTGGGCACGCCCTCGGAGAACGCCGCGTTCCGGGCCGCCTTCACCGAGGTCGTCACCGGCGCTGAGGCGCCCGAGAAGGAGGACTGATGCAGCACCGCACGGCCCGCGTGGAGCGCACGACGAGCGAGTCGAGCGTCGTCGTCGAGCTCGACCTCGACGGCACGGGGCGCACGGAGGTCTCGACCACCGTGCCCTTCTACGACCACATGCTCACGGCGCTGGGCAAGCACTCGCTGATCGACCTCACCGTGCGCGCCACGGGCGACACCCACATCGACGCGCACCACACCGTCGAGGACGTCGCCATCGTGCTCGGGGAGGCCCTGCGCGAGGCGCTCGGGGACAAGCGCGGCATCTCCCGCTTCGGCGACGCGACGGTGCCGCTCGACGAGGCGCTCGCGCTCGCCGTGGTCGACGTCTCGGGCCGCCCGTACCTGGTGCACTCGGGGGAGCCGGAGGGGCAGGAGTACCACCTCATCGGCGGGCACTTCACCGGGTCGCTCACGCGGCACGTGCTCGAGTCGATCGCGCACCACGCGGGCATCTGCGTGCACGTGCGCGTCCTCGCCGGCCGCGACCCGCACCACATCGTCGAGGCCCAGTTCAAGGCGCTGGCCCGTGCGCTGCGCGCCGCCGTCGCCCCCGACCCGAGGGTCGAGGGCGTCCCGTCCACGAAGGGTGCGCTGTAGAAGCATGACCACCGATCCCGACCAGCACCCTGACCAGCAGCCGGGCCTGCCGGACGAGCTGCCCGAGGGCTTCGAGGTCCCCGACGACCTCTCGGGCCTCGACGGCACGTCGGCCGACCCGGACCTGGCCGTCCTGATCACGCAGATCGCGGGGGCGGAGCCCCTGGCGGCCGCCTGCGCGCTCGCCGAGCTCGACGTCGACGCCGCGCCCACGCCGGTCGGCGCGCTCGCCGTGCTGCGCTCCACCGGCGACGACGCGCCCGCGCAGGCCGCCGCCGCGATCTCGAAGCTCGTGGCCGGGGTGCCGCTCGTCCTCGTGACCCGCCAGGGGGAGCAGCTCACCTGCGTGCGCTATGTCGACGGCGCCGCCGAGGGCGAGCTGCCGCCGGGGCTGGTGCTCGGCGGCGCGCCGGAGGCGCTCGAGGACCTCGTCACCGGTCAGATCACCGTGGCCGACCTGCCGGGCGTCGTGCCGTCGGCGAGCATCGGCCGGTTCAAGGCGATGCGGATGCTCACGGGCGCCGCGCGCAAGGCCCGCAAGAAGCAGCAGTAGGGGGACGGATGCCCGACACGCCTCGCGAGGGGGCCGACCTGGCCGCCGTGCAGGCCGCCGCGGGGATCTCCCCGCTGCTGCCGCACGGTGGCGCCGCCGCCGACCTGAACCCCGCGCCCACCACGCCGTCGGCCGGGCGCCGCCGCGTGGTGGTGCTCGACTACGGCTTCGGCAACGTCCGCTCGGCCGTGCGCGCGCTCGAGCGCGTCGGCGCGGAGGTGGAGCTCACCGCCGACCTCGCGCGCGCCGCAGAAGCGGACGGGCTCGTCGTCCCCGGCGTGGGTGCCTTCGCGGCCTGCATGGCCGGCCTGCGCGCGGTGCGCGGCGACCAGGTGGTCGACCGTCGCCTCGCCGGCGGGCGACCCGTCCTCGGCATCTGCGTCGGCATGCAGGTCATGTTCGACGCCGGAGTGGAGCACGGCGAGCGCGCCGAAGGGCTGGGCGAGTGGCCCGGCGTCGTCGAGCGCCTCGAGGCCCCGGTCGTGCCGCACATGGGCTGGTCGCCGGTCGAGGTGCCCGACGGGTCGCGCCTGTTCGCCGGCGTCGAGCACGAGCGGTTCTACTTCGTGCACTCCTACGCCGCGCAGGAGTTCACCCAGGGGCACGACGGCGACGCGGACCCGCGGTACACGCCGCCGCTGGTGACGTGGGCCCGGCACGGCGCGCCCGGCTCCGAGGCGCGGTTCGTCGCCGCCGTCGAGAGCGGTCCGCTGGCCGCCACGCAGTTCCACCCCGAGAAGTCCGGCGACGCCGGCGCCACCCTGCTGGAGAACTGGGTGCGCTCGCTCTGACCCCCGCCGCCCGGCCCGCGCAGCGCCGGGGGCACCCCGACCTCACCGACCGATGGAGAGAACCCCGTGACCGACCGCCTCGTGCTCCTGCCCGCCGTCGACGTCGCCGACGGCCAGGCCGTCCGCCTCGTGCAGGGGGAGGCCGGCTCCGAGACGTCCTACGGCGACCCGCTGGCCGCCGCCCGCGACTGGCAGGCCGGCGGCGCCGAGTGGATCCACCTCGTCGACCTCGACGCCGCCTTCGGCCGCGGGTCGAACGCCGAGCTCCTCGCGCAGGTCGTGGCCGAGCTCGACGTGCAGGTCGAGCTGTCCGGCGGCATCCGTGACGACGCGTCCCTCGAGCGCGCCCTCGCGACCGGCGCGCGCCGCGTCAACATCGGCACCGCGGCGCTCGAGGACCCGGAGTGGACCGCCCGCGTCATCGCCGAGCACGGCGACGCCGTCGCGGTGGGCCTCGACGTGCGCGGCACGACGCTCGCCGCCCGAGGCTGGACGCAGGAGGGCGGCGACCTGTGGGAGGTGCTCGCGCGGCTCGACGACGCCGGGTGCGCGCGCTACGTCGTCACCGACGTGACCAAGGACGGCACGCTGCGCGGCCCCAACGTCGACCTGCTGCGCGAGGTCGCGTCGCGCACGCCCGCCAAGGTGGTCGCGTCGGGCGGGATCTCGTCCCTCGCCGACCTGGAGGCGCTGCGCGCCCTGGTGCCGGACGGCGTCGAGGGCGCCGTCGTGGGCAAGGCGCTGTACGCCGGGGCGTTCACGCTCCCCGAGGCGCTCGACGTGGCGGGCCGGCCGTGACGACCCCCGCCGGCGGCACCGGCGAGGCCGACGAGGGGCGGGCCCTGCCGGGCCACCTGAAGTCGATCCAGCCCACCTCGCAGTTCGCGGGCGACGACGGCACCGCCGACCCGGAGCTCGCCCGGCTGCTCCGGGCGCACGCCGACGGCGCCGGGTCGCTCCGGGACGTCGTCCGCCGTCTCGCCGCCACCCGCGTGCTGGTGCCCGTGCTGGCCGAGCTCGCGGTGGCGGACGTCGTCGAGCACGAGGGCCCGTCCGGGACGCAGGAGCTGCACGTCGACAAGGAGGCCGCGGCCGGCGTCGTGGCGATCGAGGCGCCCGACGGACGCCGCGCCCTGCCCGTCTTCACGTCGGTCGACGCGATGCGGGCCTGGCGCGCCGATGCGCGCCCCGTGCCCGTCGAGGCGCCCCGCGCGGCGCTGTCGGCGGTCAGCGAGGACTGGTCGTTGCTCGTGGTCGACCCCGCCGGCCCGGCCACCGCCCTCGTGCCGCGGCCCGCGGTGTGGGCGCTCGCGCAGGGGCACGAGTGGCTGCCCGCCCTCGTGGACGGCCCGGAGGGTGCCCCCGAGGTCGACGCGGAGGTCGCCACGGCCGTGGCGGACGCCGCGGCCCCCGTGCAGCACGTCGTGCGCGCGCACGCCGAGCGCGGCCGGCGCGCGGAGATCGCCGTCGTCCTGGCGCTCGACCCCGGCCTGGACCGGGCGGGGCTGGACCGCGTGCTCGCCCAGGTGAACGCCCGGCTGGGCGCCTCGGCGGTGATCTCCTCGCGCGTCGACTCCCTCGAGCTGCGCGTCGGCGCCGCTCGCTGACCGCGCGCCCGGCGCGGCTACGGCTCGTCGGTCGCGGTGCCGGAGGGGCGGTCCGTCGCCTCGCCCGAGGGCGGGTCCGTGGGCTGGTCGGTCGGCTCGGCGCAGGGCGGCAGCGCCCGGAAGCCGTCGGTGTCGTCCAGCACGCGCTCGAGCGTGGACACGGGCACCAGCAGGGACCGGTCGTCGGAGGTCTTCGCGTACACGACGCCGATCACCCGGCCGTCCTCGTCGAGGGCGGCGGACCCGGACGACCCGGGCTCGACGGTCGCGTCGGTGAGCAGCACCTCGCCCAGGTTCTCGTGCAACGGGTCCGTCGTGGGCCCGATGACCTCCCCGGCCGTGATCGTGAGACGGCCGCCCTCCGGGTAGCCGACCACGGTCACGGCGTCGCCCGGTGCCGGGTCGGCGTCGGCGAGGGTCGGGTGGCTGGGCAGCGGGTCGGCGGTACGCACGAGGGCGAGGTCGGCGAGCGACGCGCTTCCCGCGGCCGCGACCGTGAGGTCACGGCCGTCGTACGTGCTGACCTCGAGCGTCTCCGAGTCGGCCACCACGTGCCGGTTGGTGATCAGGGTGTGCTCGTCGACCGCGAAGCCCGAGCCTGTCGACAGCCCGCTGCAGCCGACGTTGCGGATCCGCACGGCCATCCGCTGGACGGCGTCGAAGCCGTCGGGGGAGAGGCCCTCGGCGCCGCTCGGGTCGAGCGACGGGGCGGCGCTGGGGGCCACGCCGGTCGGCACGACGTCGCTCGGCACCGGGTCGGGCAACGAGGGCAGCACCCCGCACCCGGCGAGGGCCGCGGCGAGGAGCAGGACGGGCGCCGGCCGCAGCGCCCGTTCGGCCCGGCGGCCGGGCGGCCGGGTCACTGATCGAGCTCCCGCTGGAGCTGGTCGCTCGCCTTGGAGGCCTGCTTGCACAGCGTGCCGACGTCGGACGCGAACCGGTCGAGGTCCTTCGCGTCGTAGGCGTCGCGGTCCTCCAGCGCGGAGATGAGCTGGGACTGCGCGTCGACGCAGTCCCCCAGGGCGGTCGTCACGACGCCCGCCGCCTCGCTCACGCGGCGCTGGTAGTCCACGTACTGCTGCGAGGCCACGTTCTCGTCGCCGAGCTGGGCCTTCTCGTTGGCGAGGTCGGTGATGCGGGCGGTCGCGGTGGCGAGCTGCTCGCGGGCGGCGACGAGCTCGGCGTCGGTGGCGTTCAGCTCCGCGTCGAGGGCCGCGACGCGGTCGGCGTACCCACGGGCCTCGCCCTCCCAGGTGTCGCTGTGGGCCTGCCAGCGCGCCGTGGTGACCCACAGGTACGCGCCGACGCCGAGCGCGCCGGCGAGGAGCAGGGCGAGCACGACGACCGCCGTCCGCCGGTCGCGGCGTCGCGCCGGCCCGGCGCCGGCCGGCGTCGCCGGGTCCGGTGCCGGGTCCGGCGACGGAGGCGGCGGCCAGGCGGACGGGGCGGACATGTCAGACGACGGAGCCCGTGTACTTCTCGCCGGGGCCCTCGCCCGGGGCGTCCGGCACGACCGACGCCTCGCGGAACGCGAGCTGCAGCGACTTGAGCCCGTCGCGCAGGGAGCGGGCGTGCTGGTTGCCGATGTCGGGGGCGCTGGCCGTGACGAGCGCGGCCAGCGCGGTGATGAGCTTGCGGGCCTCGTCGAGGTCGAGGTGATCCTGCGCCTCGGCGTCCTCCGCCAGGCCGCACTTCACGGCGGCGGCGCTCATGAGGTGCACCGCGGCGGCGGTGATCACCTCGACGGCGGCGACATCGGCGATGTCGCGCGTCGCGGAGTCTTCGGTGGTGGTGGGGGTCGCGTCGGGCGTGGTGCTCATGGGGACCATCTTCGCATCGGGGCGGGCGGGCGACGACGGCCGAGGCCGGGCCCCCGGCGGGGACCCGGCCTCGGCTGCGCGTGGTGCGACGGTCAGATGCCGACGGGCTCCACGTCGGGGCCGGAGCCGACCGCCGTGGGGCGGGGGGCACGGCCGGCCTCGACCTCGGCGCGCAGCTTGGCGCCGAGCTCGGCGTCGACGCTCGTCCAGTAGCCGAAGAAGCGCTCGCGGATCTCGTCGATCGTGATCGCGAGGCCCTGGCCCGTGAGGGTCTCGAGGAAGCGCGCCTTGGCGCCGTCGTCGAAGACCTCGCGGTAGAGGGTGCCCGCCTGGCCGAAGTCGGAGTCCTCGGAGCGCAGGGTCTGGGCGGAGCGCAGCAGGGCGCCGTCCGACTCCCACGCCGCCTCGGCGCCGCGGGCCGGGTCGGCCACGGGGCCGCCCTCGGTGCCGAAGGAGTTCGGCGTGTAGACGCGGTGCTCCGGGCCGTTGAAGTGGTACTGCATCGGGCCCTGGTGCATGTAGTTCGCCACGGGCGCGGCGTGCGCCTGGTTCACCGGCAGCTGGTTGAAGTTGGCGCCGATGCGGTGGCGGTGCGCGTCGTTGTAGGCGAACACGCGGGCCATGAGCATCTTGTCGGGCGAGATGCCGGTGCCCGGCACCTGGTTGCCCGGCGAGAACGCGGCCTGCTCGATCTCCGCGAAGAAGTTGCGCGGGTTGCGGTTCAGCGTGAACGTGCCGACCTTGATGAGCGGGTAGTCCGCGTGCGGCCAGACCTTCGTCATGTCGAAGGGGTTGAAGCGGTAGTCCTTGGCGTCCTCGTACGGCATGACCTGGACCTTGACGTCCCACGAGGGGAAGTCGCCGCGGTCGATGGCCTCGTACAGGTCGCGGCGGTAGTAGTCCGCGTCCTCGCCCGCGATGCGCTCGCCGTCCTCGGCCGACATGTGCTCCACGCCCTGGGCGGAGATGAAGTGGTACTTCACCCAGAAGCGCTCGCCCTCGGCGTTGACCCACTGGTAGGTGTGCGAGCCGTAGCCGTTGAGGTGGCGCCACGACTTCGACAGGCCGCGGTCGCCCATGACGTAGGTGACCTGGTGGGCCGTCTCGGGGGAGAGGGTCCAGAAGTCCCACTGCATGTCGGCGTCCCGCAGGCCCGAGGCGCCGAGGCGCTTCTGGGAGTGGATGAAGTCGGGGAACTTCATCGCGTCGCGGAGGAAGAACACCGGGGTGTTGTTGCCGACGATGTCGAGGTTGCCCTCGGTCGTGTAGAAGCGCAGCGAGAAGCCGCGCACGTCGCGCCAGGTGTCGGGGGAGCCCTGCTCGCCCGCGACGGAGGAGAAGCGCAGGAGCGTCTCGCTCGTCGCGCCCTTCTGGAAGACGGCGGCGCGGGTGTAGCGCGAGACGTCCTCGGTGACGACGAGCTCGCCGAAGGCGCCGCCGCCCTTCGCGTGCGGGTTGCGCTCGGGCACGCGCTCGCGGTTGAAGGAGGCGAGCTTCTCGACCAGGTAGCGGTCGTGCAGGACGGTGGGCCCGTCCGCACCCACGGTCAGGGAGTGCGCGTCGCTCGCGACCGGGGTACCGGTCTGCGTCGTCGTGAACGGCGTCGTCATGTGATGACGTCCTCTCTCAGGGGGGTTCCGGTTCAGATGGTCGTGCCGGTGGACCCGGCCGCCGGGACGGGGTCGGCAGCGGTGCCGCCGGCACAGGTGGGGCACAGGCCCCAGAAGGTGACCTCGGCGAGGTCGACGGCGAAGCCGTGGGACGCGCTCGGCGTCAGGCAGGGCGCGTGCCCCACCGTGCAGTCGACGTCGGCGACCGTGCCGCAGGAGCGGCACACCACGTGGTGGTGGTTGTCGCCGGTGCGGCGCTCGTACCGCGCGGGGTGGCCCGCCGGCTCCATGCGGCGCAGCAGGCCGACGGACGTGAGCGCGTGCAGGCAGTCGTAGACGGCCTGCACGGACACCGAGCCGAAGTCGGCGCGCACCGCGCGCACGACGTCGTCCGCGGTGGCGTGCTGGTGCTCGGAGAGCGCGCGCAGGACGGCGAGCCGCGAGCCGGTGACGCGCAGTCCGCGCTCCCGGAGCAGCACGTCGTCCGTCCCTGCCGTGGTCATGACGGCGACCCTGCCACACATTCTGGAACGATTCCAGTAAAGTCCGCGGGGTGGCGTCGGGGGCGCGCGGGAGCCGCACGTCACACCCGGCGGGCCGGGGCCGAGACCGTGCCGGCGCCGATCTCGTGCTAGTCTCGATGGCTGACCGACCTGTATCCGTGCGCACGGTGCTCCGAGCGAGCCGCCGTCGCCGGGTCCAGGTGCATCAAGTGGATTCCATCCCACCCGAGCACCGACCGAGCGCCCATGGCGCCGACAGGGGCCGGGTCCCGGTCGGACGCTCGTCGTGGGCGTCCGCCTCGGTCGCCGGAGCGTTCGCGCCCCGGCGTCGGTAGATGGCCTCCACCTGTGCTCAGGTCGGGGGCCTTTCCCGTCCCTGGCGGTCTACCGACGAGTTCCTAGGAGCATCACCATCAGCGAGCCTCGCATCAACGATCGGATCCGCGTCCCCGAGGTCCGACTCATCGGCCCGGGCGGGGAGCAGGTCGGCGTGGTCGCCACGGGAGTCGCCCTGAAGCTTGCCCAGGACGCCGACCTCGACCTCGTCGAGGTGGCCCCGGACGCCCGTCCGCCCGTCGCCAAGCTCATGGACTTCGGCAAGTTCAAGTACGAGTCGGACATGAAGGCGCGCGAGGCGCGGCGCAACCAGGCGAACACGGTCCTCAAGGAGATCCGGTTCCGCCTGAAGATCGACCCGCACGACTACGGCACCAAGAAGGGCCACGTCGTCCGCTTCCTCGAGGCGGGGGACAAGGTCAAGGTCATGATCATGTTCCGCGGTCGCGAGCAGTCGCGCCCGGAGATGGGCGTGCGCCTGCTGCAGCGCCTCGCGGAAGAGGTGTCGGACCTCGGCTTCGTCGAGTCGATGCCGAAGCAGGACGGCCGCAACATGACCATGGTGCTCGGCCCGGTGAAGAAGAAGGCCGACGCCAAGGTCGAGCAGCGCAAGCGGTCCAGCGAGATCAACGCGCAGCGCAAGACCAAGTCGGAGGTCAAGGCCGAGGCGCGTGCGCGCGCCGAGGGCGACACCACGCCGGTCTCCGCCGAGCCCGTCGTCGACGAGGCCCCCGAGACGCCCGTCGTCGAGGAGGCGCCCGCGGTCGAGCAGGCGCCCGTCGTCGACGAGGCTCCCGAGACTCCCGTCGTCGACGAGGCCCCCGAGACGCCCGTCGTCGAGGAGGCGCCCGTCGCCGAGCCGGCTCCGGAGCCCCGGAAGGTGGCCGAGAAGAAGGCGCCCGCCCCGGCCAAGGCCGCTCCGGCGAAGGCTGCTCCGGCCAAGGCCGCTGCGGCGGCGCCGGCCAAGCCCGCCGCTGCGCCGAAGCCCGCGACCCCGGCCAAGCCGGCTGCGGCCGCGACGCCGAAGCCCGCGACGCCGAAGCCCGGCACCCCGCGGCCGCCGGCCCCGCGTCCGAAGCCGACCCCCCGCGCGGGGCGCTGAGGCCTCATACCGACCATCTGGCACCGGGCCGCTCGCCGGCCCCGGTCCGCACCACGTCCCCGCCACCCGGCGGGTGACCGACACGAGGAGAGACGGCAGTCATGCCGAAGAACAAGACGCACTCCGGCGCCAAGAAGCGTTTCCGGGTCACCGGCAGCGGCAAGGTCATGCGTGAGCAGACGAACGCTCGCCACTACCTCGAGCACAAGTCCAGCCGCCGTACCCGCCGTCTGGCCCAGGACCAGGTGGTCTCGGCCGCCGACGTCAAGACCATCAAGAAGCTGCTCGGTATGTGACGCCCTCGGCGGTCACCCGCTCTCCGGTACCACACCGGCGAGCTCGACCGCCGGGTCCACTTCCGGTCCCGACACTGCAAGGAGCATCACGTGGCACGCGTGAAGCGGGCGGTCAACGCCCACAAGAAGCGCCGTACGACCCTCGAGCGCGCCAGCGGCTACCGCGGCCAGCGTTCGCGCCTGTACCGGAAGGCGAAGGAGCAGGTCACCCACTCCCTCGTCTACTCGTACCGCGACCGCAAGGCGAAGAAGGGCGACTTCCGCAAGCTGTGGATCCAGCGCATCAACGCTGCGTCCCGCGCGCAGGGGCTGACCTACAACCGCCTCATCCAGGGCCTGAAGGCCGCTGGTGTCGAGGTCGACCGTCGCATGCTCGCCGAGCTCGCGGTCAACGACGTGGCGGCGTTCAACGCGCTCGTCCAGGTCGCCAAGGACGCGCTGCCGGCCGACGTCAACGCGCCCAAGGCCGCCTGAGCCGACCGCTCAGCACCCCGGACGCCCGGACACCCCTGATCTGTCGATGCCCCGCATCCCCGACGTGACGCTCGCCAACCCGCGAGCCGACCGGGTCAAGCAGGTCAGGGCGCTGTCCGGGCGTCCTGCGCGTTCCCGGCACGGACAGTTCCTCGTCGAGGGACCGCAGGGCGTGCGCGAGGCGGTGCGCCACGCGCCCGCCGACGTCCGGGACCTGTACCTCACCCCGGCGGCGGCCGAGCGCTACGACGAGATCGTGGCGGCGGCCGACGACGCCGGGCTGCGCCTGCACGTGGGCACGCCCGAGGTGCTCGAGGCGATGAGCCCCGACGCCCAGGGCGTGCTCGCGGTCGTGCGGGCCCGCCCGCTCGCGCTCGACGACGCCCTGCGCGGGCTCGACGCGCGGCCCCTGCTGGTCTCCGTGCTCGCGAACGTCCGCGACCCGGGCAACGCCGGCACCGTCATCCGCGCGTCCGACGCCGCCGGGGCGGACCTCGTGGTGCTCGCCGGCGAGAGCGTCGACGTGCACAACCCGAAGGTCGTGCGCTCCACGGCCGGCTCGCTCTTCCACCTGCCGGTCGTGACGGGGGTGCCCCTGGCCGACGTCGTCGGCGCGGTGCACGACGCGGGCTGCGTCGTCCTCGCCGCCGACGGCACGGGCGTCCACGACCTCGACGACCTGCTCGACGTGGCCGGCTCCGCGCCGGCCGGGCAGCCAGACCTCGCCGGCTCCACGGCCTGGGTCTTCGGCAACGAGGCGTGGGGTCTGCCCGAGGCGGACCGCGCCCTGGCGGACGCCGTCGTGCGCGTGCCCATCCGCGGCCGCGCCGAGTCGCTCAACCTGGCCACCGCCGCCACGGTCTGCCTCTACGCGAGCGGGCGCGCGCAGCGCGCGGTCCGCTCCGACTGACTCCACGCCAGCGGCCGCGCCCAGCGCTAGCCCACGGGTCGCGCGAGGCGCCCCTCCGCCCGGTCGCGGATGCCGCGCAGCATCGCGGCCGACATCACCCAGCTCACCAGCTGGGTGGCCTCCACGACCAGGCGTCCGGCCGCGCCCCGCGCCCGGTAGCGCTCGCGCACCAGCAGCCGCGTCCCGACGGCGCGCCCCTCCCACGGGAGCAGCACGAACGCCCACGAGAAGTCGAACGGCGGCGGACCTGCCGCCGGCCCACCAGGCCCGGGACCGCCGCCGTGCAGGACGAGGTGGCGCCCTTGCTGCATGGCCGCCACCCGGAGCCCGAACCCGTCGGCGAGGTCGACCTGGTCGCCCACCGCGAGGTCCTGCCACGCCGCCTCCACGCGGTCCGCGGAGCGGATGTCCAGCCCGACCATCCGCTCCAGGCGGTCGTGGGAGTAGAACCCCCCGCGTCCGTACCCGAGCTGGACGAGCCAGGGCCACACCTCGGACGGCGGCGTGCCGATGCCGACGGCGCGGGTCGCGACGACGTCGGCCGCCGGCACGAGGTCGTCGCCGGGCAGCGGGAGGTCGGCCTCCAGGGCCGACGTGCCCCAGGTCTGCGTCATCCGTCGCGTCAGGAGGGCTGCCCCGACCCCGAGGGCGGCCAGGGTCGTCGCGGCGAAGACACGTCTGGACGAGGGCATGAGCTCAGCCTGCCGTCACCCGGGGCGGGGCGCGCGGGAACGGGCGCGGACCTGCCCGGTCGCCCGGTGCGGGCCTAGCATCGCGCCATGCGCCTCTTCACGGCCGTGTACCCGTCCGCCGCCGCCGGAAGCCACCTCGAGCTCGCCCTCGCGGGGGTGGGCGGCGGCGCGCGCTCGGACCCGGGCCGCGGCCTGCGCTGGGTGCCGCCCGAGCAGCGCCACGTGACGCTCGTCTTCCACGGCGAGGTACCCGACGGCGCCGTGCCCGGCTACGTGGAGGCGCTGCGGCTCGCGCTGGCCGACGTGCCGCCGTTCGGGCTGGTCCTGGCCGGGAGCGGGTCCTTCGGCGGCCGGACGCTCTGGGTGGGGGTGGCGGGGGCGGTCGACGACCTGCGCCGCGCGGCCGGGCTCGCGCAGGACGCCGCGGTCGGCGCTGCCGGCCTGCCCGCCTCCGACCGCGCCTCGGGCCGCCCGCACCTCACCGTCGCGCGGGCCACCCTGCGCGCCGGGGACGGCGGCCGGGCCGTGGCCGGCGCGCGCGGCGGCTCGCGGCGCCCGCGCGGCCGTGAGCCGGAGGCCTCGCCGCTGGTGCCGTGGGCGCAGGCCCTCGCCGTCTACCGCGGGCCCACCTGGGAGGTGGACACCGTCCACGTGGTCGCCTCGCGGCTCGGCGAGGGGCGCTCCGGTGGCCCGCTGCACGAGGACGTCGCGGTCGTCCCGCTCGCGGGCCACGACGGCGCCGAGCCTCCCGTGCCATGATGGGGGGCGTGACACACCGCGACCGTCGATTTACCGGGCCCGCCACGGGCCCGGTCCCGGCTGCGCCCGCGCGCTGAGCGCGCGCGGCACCGCGGACGCCGACCTGACAGGCCCTGGCGGGCACCTAAACTGACCCCGCCGCCACACCCCTTCGCAGGGACCCTCTCAGGAAGGCACGCATGTCCACGCCCGCACCCCCCTCAGACCTCGGCCCCGACCCGCTCGACGTCCCGGCCCTCGACGCCGCGGTCGACGACGCCCTCGCCGCCGTCGCCGCGGCGAGCGACCTCGACGAGCTCAAGGCCGTCCGCAGCGCCCACACCGGGGACAAGAGCCCGCTCGCGCAGGCGAACCGCGCCATCGGAGCCCTCCCCGGCGCCGACAAGGCCGCCGCCGGCAAGAACGTCGGCCCCCGCCGCGGCCGCGTGAACCAGGCGATCGCCGCGCGCCAGGCCGAGCTCGAGGCCGAGCGGGACGAGCGCGTCCTCGTCGACGAGGCCGTCGACGTCACGCTGCCGACCGACCGGCGACCGCTCGGGGCGCGGCACCCGATCGAGCTGGTCCAGGAGCGCGTCGCGGACTTCTTCGTCGGGATGGGCTGGGAGATCGCCGACGGGCCCGAGGTCGAGGCGGAGTGGTTCAACTTCGACGCCCTGAACTTCGACCCGGACCACCCGGCCCGGCAGATGCAGGACACGTTCTACGTGGAGGGCGAGGGCGGCAAGCCGTCCAACCTCGTGCTGCGCACGCACACGTCGCCGGTGCAGTCGCGCTCGCTGCTCTCCCGCGGCGTGCCGCTGTACGTCGCGTGCCCGGGCAAGGTGTTCCGCACCGACGCGCTGGACGCCACGCACACCCCGGTCTTCCACCAGGTCGAGGGCCTCGCGGTCGACAAGGGCCTGACGATGGCGAACCTGGTCGGCACGCTCGACGCGTTCGCGCGCGCCATGTTCGGCCCGGAGGCGCGCACGCGGCTGCGCCCGAGCTTCTTCCCCTTCACCGAGCCCAGCGCCGAGATGGACCTGTGGTTCCCGCAGAAGAAGGGCGGGGCCGGCTGGATCGAGTGGGGCGGCTGCGGCATGGTCAACCCGAACGTGCTGCGGGCGGCCGGGATCGACCCCGAGGAGTACCAGGGCTTCGCCTTCGGGATGGGCATCGAGCGCACGCTCATGCTGCGTCACACGATCGCGGACATGCACGACATCGTGGAGGGCGACGTGCGCTTCTCCACCCAGTTCGGGACGGAGATCTGATGCCTCGCATCGTCACTGACTGGCTCGGCGACCACGTCGAGCTGCCGGCGGACCTCACCGCGGAGCAGCTCGCGGCGGCGCTGGTGAAGGTCGGCCTGGAGGAGGAGGAGATCCACCCCGCCGCCGTCACCGGCCCGCTCGTCGTGGGCCGCGTGCTCGCGCAGACGCCCGAGCCGCAGAAGAACGGCAAGACCGTCAACTGGTGCCTGGTCGACGTCGGCCCGGAGCACAACGCCACGCAGATCAAGGGCGTCGACGACGCCGACGTCCCCGCCGGCGGCGCGCGCGGCGTCATCTGCGGTGCGCACAACTTCGGCGTGGGCGACCTCGTCGTGGTGTCGCTGCCGGGCACGGTGCTGCCCGGCGGCTTCGCGATCGCGGCGCGCAAGACCTACGGCCACGTCTCGGACGGCATGATCTGCTCCGTGCGCGAGCTGGGCATCGGCGAGGACCACGACGGCATCCTCGTGCTCACCCGCGCCGGCTTCGACGCCGCGGACCTCACCCCGGGCCAGGACGCGATCGCCCTGCTGGGGCTCGGCGACGAGGTGCTCGAGATCAACGTGACCCCGGACCGCGGGTACGCGTTCAGCTACCGCGGCGTGGCGCGCGAGTACTCCCACTCCACGGGCGCGCGCTTCACGGACCGGGGGCTCGCCGCGAACCTCCCCGTGCCCCCGCCGGCCGCCACGGCCGACGGGTTCGCGGTCGAGGTCGACGACGCGGCGCCGATCCACGGCCAGGTGGGTTGCGACCGGTTCGTCACCCGCGTCGTGCGCGGCATCGACCCCGCCGCCCCGACCCCGGACTGGATGAAGCGGCGCCTGGAGGGCTCGGGCATGCGCTCGATCTCCCTGGCCGTCGACGTCACCAACTACGTGATGCTCGACCTGGGACAGCCGCTGCACGCCTACGACCTGGCCGGGGTCGCCGCGCCGATCGTCGTCCGCCGGGCGGCTCCGGGGGAGCGCCTCACGACGCTCGACGACGTGGACCGCGCGCTGGACGCCGAGGACCTGCTCATCACCGACTCGCCCGCGGGCGGGCGCGGCGCGCGGGTGCTCGGCCTGGCCGGCGTCATGGGCGGGGCGTCGTCCGAGGTGGGCGACGCGACCACCGACGTGCTCGTCGAGGCCGCGCACTTCGACCCGATCACCGTGGCCCGCACGGCGCGCCGCCACCGGCTGCCGTCCGAGGCGGCCAAGCGGTTCGAGCGCGGCGTGGACCCGCTGCTGCCCGCCGTCGCGGCGCAGCGCGTGGTCGACCTGCTGGTCGAGCTGGGCGGCGGCACCGCCGACCCGGCCGTGAGCGACCTGGACGCGACGACGCCGCCCAAGCCCGTGCGGCTCGACGTGACGCTGCCCACCCGGCTGTCGGGCGTCGAGTACGACCGGGCGCAGGTGGTGGGCATCCTCGTCCAGATCGGCTGCACCGTGACCGACGCGGTGGCGGGTGCCGCCGTGGACGCGGTGCGCGTGACGCCGCCGTCGTGGCGTCCCGACCTCACCGAGCCGGCGGCGCTGGTCGAGGAGGTCGTGCGCATCGCGGGCTACGACCAGATCCCGTCGGTGCTCCCGGCCGCGCCCGGCGGGCGCGGCCTGACCACCGAGCAGCGCGCGCGCCGCTCGGTGGCGCGCGCCCTCGCGGAGGCAGGGCTCGTCGAGGTGCTGTCCTACCCGTTCGTCGGGCAGGCGGACCTGGACGCGCTCGGCCTGCCCGCCGACGACGTCCGCCGCGAGACGCTGCGGCTGGCCAACCCGCTGGCCGACGACCGCCCGTTCCTGCGCGCCGACCTGCTCTCGACGCTGCTCGAGACCGCGCGCCGGAACGTGTCGCGCGGGCTGCCGGACGTCGCGGTGTTCGAGGTCGGCCTGGTCACGCGGCCGGTGCCGGGCACGCCCGCGCCGCCGCAGCTGCCCGTCGGCGTCCGACCGTCCGACGAGGACCTCACGGCGCTGGTCACCGCGGTGCCCGCCCAGCCGCGGCACGTCGCGGGGGTGCTCACCGGCAGGGCGCGCCCGGCCGGCTGGTGGGGCGACGGCCGCGCGGCCGACTGGACGGACGCGCTCGCGGCCGCCCGCCTGGTGGCCGAGCGGACCGGGGCCGAGGTCACGGTCGTGGCCGACGCGGTCACCATGCCGTGGCACCCCGGGCGCTGCGCGGCGCTCACGCTCGCCGACGGCACCGTCGTCGGGCACGCGGGCGAGCTGCACCCGAAGGTCGTCGAGGCGCTCGCCCTGCCGGCCCGCGCGGCGGCGTTCGAGCTCGACCTCGGTGCGCTGATCGCCGCGGGCGGGGACGAGCCGGTCACGGCGTCCCCGGTGTCGGCGTTCCCGGCCGCGAAGGAGGACTTCGCGTTCGTCGTCGACGCCGCGGTGCCCGCCGCGGACGTGCAGGCCGCCGTCGTGGCGGGCGCCGGCTCGCTGCTGGAGGACGCGCGCCTGTTCGACGTCTTCACCGGCGACCAGGTGGGGGAGGGCAAGAAGTCTCTCGCCTACTCGGTGCGGCTGCGCGCCGCGGACCGCACCCTCACCGCGGACGACGTGCGTGCCGTCCGCGAGGGCGTCGTCGCGGCGGCCGCGGAGCGCGTGGGGGCCGTGCTGCGTGGCTGAGCAGGCCGGGTCGCGCGTCGGCCCCGGGCCGCGGGAGGTCGTCCCCACGACGGTCCCCGCGGCCCGGACCGCGCTCGTCACCGGCGCGAGCCGGGGCATCGGCCGCGCCGTCGCGCTCGGGCTCGCGGCGGCGGGCCTGGACGTCGCCCTCGTCGCGCGCGACCCCGGCCGCCTCGCGGAGGTGGCGGCCGAGGTGCGCGCTCTCGGCCGGGTCGCCCTCCAGCTCCCGACCGACGTGACCGACGTGGCCGCCGTGGCGGCCGCCGTGCGGTCCGCCGAGGCGGCACCGGCAGACGGCGGGCTCGGCTCGGTGGACCTGCTCGTGAACAACGCGGGCCGCATCGACGCCGAGGTGCCGCTGTGGGAGGCCGACCCCGACGAGTGGTGGGCGGTGGTCGAGACCAACGTCCGCGGGCCGTTCCTGCTGGCCCGGCACGCGGTGCCGGGGATGCTCGCCCGGGGCGGCGGGCGCGTCGTCGACCTCAACAGCGGCGCGGGCTCGCACGACAACGCGGACGCGACGGCCTACAACGCGAGCAAGACGGCGCTGATGCGCCTCGGCGCCGGCCTCCACGACGCCGGCCACTCGCGCGGCCTGCGGGTCCTGGAGGTCGCGCCCGGGGTGGTGCGCACGGACATGACGGGCGCGATGCGCGCGCACGTGGGGCGGACCGAGTGGACGCCGGTCGAGCGGACCGTGGACCTGGTGACGGCGTTCGCGCGCGGCGACCTGGACGCCTGCTCCGGGTGGTTCGTCCGCGCCTCGCACGACACCCCGGACTCGCTGTCGCGGCTCGCGCGCGCCGCGACGGCGCCGGCCGCACGCCGGCTGCGGGTGCAGCCGGCGGCGGACGACGACCCGCTCGGCCCGATGCTCGTCGGTCGTTGACGTGCTCACCGGTCGCTGACCGGCGGCCGGCGGGCCCAGGGCGGACGGGTCAGTGGCGCTCGTCGCGCCAGCGGATCCACTGCTCGACGAGGGACAGGTCGTAGTCGGGCCCGCTCGTGCCGATCGTGAACAGGGTGGCGCCGGCGTCGAGCAGCTTCTGCCCGACCTCCTCCGGCGGGGCACCCACGCCGACCGAGCGCTCCACGAGCGCGGCGGTGTCGCGCCCGACGGCCGCGCCGTGCTCGTCGAGGATCGCGGACTTGCGGGTCAGGGTGTCGACGTCGCCGAACGAGTGCCAGACGTCGGCGTGCTCGGCCACGAGGCGCAGCGTCTTCTTCTCGCCCCCGCCGCCGATCAGGACAGGGATCTCCCGCGTCGGGGCGGGGTTGCCCGCCGCGAGCCGCGCCTTGATGCGGGGGAGCGCCTCGCCCAGGTCGGCGATGCGCGAGCCCGCGGTGCCGAACTCGTACCCGAACTGCTCGTAGTCCTTGGCGAACCAGCCCGCGCCGATGCCGAGGATCAGCCGGCCGCCGCTGATGTGGTCGACCGTGCGGGCCATGTCCGCGAGGAGCTCGGGGTTGCGGTAGGAGTTGCACGAGACGAGCGCGCCGATCTGCACGCGCTCGGTCTGCTCGGCCCAGGCGCCGAGCATCGTCCAGCACTCGAAGTGCTTGCCGTCGGGGTCGCCCGAGAGCGGGAAGAAGTGGTCCCAGTTGAAGATCACGTCCACGCCGGCGTCCTCGGCGCGCCGGACGGCGTCGCGCATCTGGGCGTAGTCGGCGTGCTGCGGCTGGAGCTGGACCCCGATGCGGATCGGGTGGGTGGTGTCGGTCACGTGCCCGAGCCTACGACCGCCGGACGGAGCCCGGGTCATGCCGTCCGCGTGGCGACCGCGAACACGCGGCGGAAGGCCAGCGGGGTGCCGAACGGGCGCCGCGGGTAGGCCGCCCGCAGCTCAGCGCCGAACTCGGCGTCGAACCGCGCGCGCAGGCCCGTACCGTGCGCGGCGTCGTGGGCGTCGAGGGAGTGCAGCACCGGCTGCGCGCCCGTGGCCGAGATCCAGCGCAGCACCGGGTCCTCGCCGTCGAGCACGTGCGTGTAGGTGGTCTCCCAGGTGTCGACCGACCAGCCGGGCGCGGCGAGGATCTCGAGGTACTCCGCGGGGTCGGCGACGGCGCGGCGCTCCACGGTCCCGACGGCGTCGGCGTAGGGCTCGCGGCCCGCGACCTCGCGCAGCAGCCGGTGGCTGGGGGCGTCGTGGTTGCCGGGGACCGAGAACGCGAAGGTCTGGCGGGCGGTCGCGGCGAGCGCCGGGAGCAGGTCGAGGTGCCCGGGCACCCACTGGAGCGTGGCGTTGCTGATCACGAGGTCGGCCTCGGGAGCGGGGCCGCGGCCGGCGGCGTGGTCGCGCACGTCGGCGAGCTCGTACCGTCCCGAGGGGTCGGCGGCCCGGGCGCGCTCGATCATCGCGGGCGACGCGTCGAGGCCGACGAACGAGGCGTGCGGCCAGCGCTCGCGCAGCACCGGGGTGAGGTGGCCCGGGCCGCAGCCGAGGTCGACGACGCTCGCCGGCTCGCGCAGCACGCGGGCGACGAGCTCGCCGAAGGGGCGGGAGCGCTCGTCGGTGTAGCGCAGGTACGCGGTGGGGGACCAGTCGGCCACGGCAATTCCTCTCGACGTCAAGTCTCTTGATGTCGAGAGACTAGCGGGCGCGGACGCCACGCACCAGGCTGTCGGCATGGAACCCGACGCCACCACCATCCCGCCCGGCCGCTCACCGGGCAGCCCCGCCGCCGTCGTGCCCTACCTGGCCGTGCGCGGTGCGGCCGAGGCCATCGACTTCTACCGGCGGGCCTTCGGCGCGCAGGAGCAGTTTCGGATCGAGGACGACGGCGTGGTCGGCCATGCCGAGCTCCGCATCGGCGGCGCGACGGTCTACCTCGCCGACGAGTGGGAGTCGATGCGCGTGCTCAGCCCCCTCACGCTCGGTGGCTGGTCGGTGTCGCTGGCGATCGAGGTCGACGACGCCGACGCGTTCGTCGCGCACCTGGTGGATGCCGGGGTGCGGCTCGAGCGCGGCGTCGACGACGGGCCCCAGGAGGGGTGGCGGAACGCCTGGGTGGTGGACCCCTACGGCCACCGCTGGCACGTGTCGGGCCCGGCGGCGCGCTGACGCCGGGCGGGCGGGCCCGGCGCTGCGCCGGTCAGGGGACCAGGAGCACCTTGCCCGTGGTGGCTCGCGCCTCGAGGGCGCGGTGCGCGTCCCCCGCCGCGGCGAGCGGGAGGGTGGCCCCCACGCGGACGTCGAGGTCGCCCGACGCCGCGGCGCCCAGCACCTCGGACGCGCGCCACTCCAGCTCCCCGCGGGTCAGGGTGTAGTGCGCCAGGGTGGGCCGGGTGAGGTACAGCGAGCCTCCCGAGTTGAGCCGCTGCGGGTCGAACGGGGGCACCTGGCCGGACGCGCCGCCGAACAGCACCAGCGTGCCGCGCGGGCGCAGGGAGGCGAGGGAGGCGTCGAACGTCGCGCGCCCCACACCGTCGTACGCCACGTGCACGCCCCTGCCGTCGGTGAGGTCGCGCACGACGGCGGGCAGCTCCGTGGCGATGTCGCCCATGGCCGCGTAGTCCACCGTGTGGGCGGCACCCGCCGCCGACGACAGTGCCGCCTTCTCGGGCGAGGAGACCGTCGTGATGACGCGGCCGCCGCGCGCCACGGCGAGCTGCGTGGCGAGCAGGCCCACGCCGCCCGCGCCGGCGGTGAGCAGGACGTCGTGGCCGGGGCCGACCTCGAAGGTGGACGCCACCAGGTAGTGCGCCGTCATGCCCTGCAGCGGCAGCGCCGCCGCCGTGACGAGGTCGAGGCCCGCGGGGACGCGCACGGCGTTCGCGGCGGGCACGACCGCCAGCTCGGCGTACGAGCCGGGCGCCTCGTTCCAGGCCACGCGGTCGCCCACGGCGAATCCCGTGACTCCGTCGCCGAGCGCCTCGACCGTGCCGGCGCCCTCGACCCCGACGACGTGCGGGTAGTCCACCGCGTACACGCCGGCGCGGCGGTACGTGTCGATGAAGTTGACCCCCGCTGCCGCGACGCGGACCAGCAGGCCTCCCGGGCCGGGCGACGGGTCGGGCCGCTCGACGTACTCCAGGACCTCGGGACCACCCGCCGCGCGGGCCACCACTGCGTGCATGGCTCCGAGCCTACGCACCGTCGACCGGCTGCCGGTCGGGGCAGGTCGGGCGCGTCCCGTCAGGCCATCCGCTCCCCGGCGCGCACGGGCGCGCCGACCCGGTTGCCGGCGGGCGCGAGCGGGCAGGTCCACGCCGGGTCGTAGCGGCACGACGGGTGGTAGGCGAAGTTGAGGTCCACGACCATCCGCCCGCCCGTCCCGCCGAGGTCCGCGCCCTTGGTCGTGTCGAGCAGGTAGCGGCCCCCGCCGTACGACCCGGCCCCGGCCGTCCCGTCCCGCAGGGGCACGAACAGCCCGCCGCCGTACTGGGCCAGCCACCAGACGTCGAGCGTGCCGAGGCCAGGCAGCTCGAGCACGCCGACCCGCTCCATCGCGGTCGTGCCGTCCGCGCCGGTGTCGACGTCGAGGGTGGCCGGGGCGGCCGGCCGCAGGGGCAGCTCGAAGCGCAGCGCGGGGTCGTAGGGCCAGAAGGGCAGGCCCGACGCGCGCAGCGGGTCGCCCGCCGGCAGCGGGCTCTGGGGGTGGGTGCGGAACAGGTCGTCGCGCCCCTGCCGCCATGTCGCGTGGCCCTCCACCGGGTCCGGCGCGGCCCGCACCGCCGCGTACAGCTCCGCGACGCGGCGGCGCCAGTCCGCGAGCTCGAGGGCGGCGGCGGGGGTCACGACGCCGCCCCGGCGGAATCCGCGGAGCGGTCGTCGAGCGCGCAGGACGCGGCGACCTCGGCGGCCGGCTCGCGGTGCCTGGCGCTCTCGTCGTAGGTGGCGGCGCGGGCGTCGTAGGCCGCCGCGACCGCGGCCGAGACGGCGTCGTGGGTGGGGGTCGAGGTCACGGCCCGACCCTATGCTTCGCGGGTGACCGGAGACACTCGCGCCCCGCTGACGATCCGCCCCACGACCGACGACGACTGGCCGGCGCTGTGGCCGATCGTCGACGGCGTCGTGCGGGCGGGGGAGAGCTACGCCTACCCGTCCGACCTCACGAGCGACCAGGGTCGCGCGCTGTGGCTGGAGCGGGCGCCAGGCGCGACCGTCGTCGCGGAGGGCGCGGACGGCGCCCTCCTCGGCACGGCCAAGATGGGCCCGAACCGCCCCGGTCGCGGTGACCACGTGGGCACGGCGTCGTTCATGGTCTCGCCCGCCGCGCGGGGTCGCGGGGTGGGCCGGGCCCTCGGCGAGCACGTCGTCGCCTGGCACCGGGAGCAGGGCTACCGGGGGATCCAGTTCAACGCGGTGGTCGAGACGAACGAGGCCGCGGTGCGGCTGTGGCGCTCGCTCGGGTTCGAGGTCGTGGGCACGGTGCCGGGCGCCTTCCGCAGCGCGGCGCACGGGTACGTCGGGCTGCACGTGATGTACCTGCCGCTGGCCGGCTGACCCCCCCGCGCGGGCTCCCCGCCGGGGTCGTGCCCGGCTCCTGGAAGGGGGGTCCCCGCGCGCTGCATACGTATGTATAGTGCTGCATATGGTCAGCACTGAGTCGCGCACGTTCCGTGTCGCCGTCGCCGGTGCCTCCGGGTACGCCGGGGGCGAGTTCCTGCGCCTCGCGGCGCGTCACCCCGCGCTGGAGGTCGGAGCGCTCACGGCCCACTCGAACGCCGGCGCAGCCCTGGGCGCGCTGCAGCCGCACCTGCGCTCGCTCGCCGACCGCGTCCTGGAGCCGACCACGCCCGAGGCGCTCGCGGGCCACGACGTCGTCGTCCTCGGACTCCCGCACGGGGCCTCGGGCGAGATCGCCGCGCAGCTGCCGGACGACGTCCTCGTGCTCGACCTCGGCGCCGACCACCGGCTCGCCTCGGCCGCCGACTGGGAGCAGTTCTACGGCTCCCCGCACGCGGGCACCTGGCCCTACGGCCTGCCGGAGCTGCTCCACGCGGACGGCGCGGGCCACGTCACCGGCGCCCAGCGCGACCACCTCGCCGGCGCCCGCCGGATCGCGGTGCCCGGCTGCAACGTCACCGCCGTCACCCTCGGCCTCCAGCCCGGGGTCGCGACGGGGCTGGTCAGCCCGGCCGACGTCGTCGCCGTGCTCGCCAACGGCTACTCGGGGGCGGGCAGGTCGCTCAAGCCCCACCTGCTCGCGGCCGAGGGCCTCGGCTCCGCCGCGCCCTACGCGGTGGGCGGCACGCACCGGCACATCCCCGAGATCACGCAGAACCTGCGCACCGCCGGCGCCCCGGCCGTGACGATCAGCTTCACGCCCACCCTCGTGCCCATGTCGCGCGGCATCCTCGCCACCGTCACGGCCCGGCTCGCGCCCGGCCACGAGGGCGCCACCGCCGCCGACGTGCGCGCGGCCTGGGCCGACGCCTACGCCGACGAGCCGTTCGTCGAGCTGCTGCCCGAGGGGCAGTGGCCCACGACGGCCGCCACGCTCGGCGCGAACACCGCCCTCGTGCAGGTCGCGCTCGACGCGGCCGCCGGGCGGGTGGTGACCGTCACCGCCATCGACAACCTGGTCAAGGGCACCGCCGGCCAGGCGGTCCAGGCCATGAATCTTGCCCTCGGCCTGCCGGAGACGGCCGGCCTCGTCACCGAAGGAGTCGCTCCATGAGCATCACCGCACCGGCCGGGTTCCGGGCCGCCGGCGTCGCCGCCGGCCTCAAGGCGTCGGGCGGGCGCGACGTCGCGCTCGTCGTCAACGACGGCCCGCGACGTACGGCAGCGGCGGTGCTCACGACCAACCGCGTGCAGGCCGCGCCCGTCGTCTGGACGCGCCAGGCGGTGAGCGACGGCGCCGCGCGCGCGGTCGTCCTCAACTCCGGCGGCGCCAACGCGTGCACCGGCCCCGAGGGCTTCGGCGACACCCACCGCACGGCGGAGCACGTGGCCGCCGCGCTGTCCGCGGGCGCCGCGACGCCCGAGGACGAGGTCGGCGCCGGCGACGTGCTCGTGTGCAGCACCGGCCTCATCGGCCTGCGCCTCGACATGGACGCCCTGCTCGGGGGCGTCGACGCCGCGGCGGCCGCGCTCGGGGGCGACGGCGGCGACGCCGCCGCGGACGCGATCCGCACCACCGACACCGTCTCCAAGCAGGCCCTCGCGCAGCGCGACGGCTGGAGCGTCGGCGGGATGGCGAAGGGCGCGGGCATGCTCGCGCCGGGCCTCGCGACGATGCTCTCGGTGGTCACGTCCGACGCCGTGGTCGACGCCGCCGTGGCCGACGCCGCGCTCCGTGCCGCCACGGCCGCGACGTTCGACCGGGTGGACTCGGACGGCTGCATGTCGACGAACGACACCGTGATCCTGCTGGCCAGCGGCGCGTCGGGCGTCGAGGTGGGGCTCGAGGACCTGACGGCCGCGGTCACCGAGGTGACGGCCTCGCTCGCGCGCCAGCTCGTCGCGGACGCCGAGGGCGCCAGCCACGACGTCGCGGTCACCGTCACCGGCGCCACCACCGAGGAGGCGGCCGTCCTCGTCGCCCGGGCCGTCACGCGCTCCAACCTCTTCAAGGCGGCGATCTTCGGCAACGACCCGAACTGGGGCCGCATCGTGTCCGCCGTCGGCACCGTGCCCGAGGACGTCGCGCCCTTCGACCCGCTGGCGCTCGACGTCACGGTCAACGGCGTGCAGGTGTGCCGGGCCCAGGGGGTGGGGGAGCCGCGCGAGCTCGTCGACCTCGCGGCGTCCCGCGAGGTCACCGTCGTGGTCGACCTGCACGCCGGGGGCGCGTCCGCCACCGTGTGGACCAACGACCTCACGCACGACTACGTGCACGAGAACAGCGCGTACAGCTCATGAGCAGCGACGTCGTGAACGGGCTCGCGCCCGAGCAGAAGGCGGAGGTGCTCGTCGAGGCGCTGCCGTGGCTGCAGGAGTTCGCCGGCGCGCTGGTCGTCGTCAAGTACGGCGGCAACGCGATGATCGACGACGGGCTCAAGGCCGCGTTCGCGCAGGACATGGTCTTCCTGCGCCAGGTGGGGCTGCGCCCGGTCGTCGTGCACGGCGGGGGCCCGCAGATCAACGCGATGCTGGAGCGGCTCGACATCCACAGCGAGTTCCGCGGCGGGCTGCGCGTCACCACGCCCGAGGCGATGGACGTGGTGCGCATGGTGCTCACCGGCCAGGTGTCGCGCGAGCTCGTGGGCCTCATCAACGCGCACGGCCCGCACGCCGTCGGGCTCTCCGGCGAGGACGGCGGCCTGTTCGGCGCGGTGCGCCGGCACGCGGTCGTCGACGGCGAGCCGGTCGACGTCGGCCTGGTGGGAGACGTCGTGCAGGTGCACCCGTCCGCCGTCCAGGACCTGCTGGACGCCGGCCGCATCCCCGTCGTCTCGACGGTGGCCCCCGACGTGGACGACCCGACCCAGGTGCTCAACGTGAACGCCGACACGGCCGCCGCGGCGCTCGCGGTCGCGCTCGGCGCCACGAAGCTCATCGTGCTCACCGACGTCGAGGGCCTGTACACCTCGTGGCCCGACAAGGACTCGCTCGTCGAGGAGATCTCGGCGCCCGACCTCGCGACGCTGCTGCCGAGCCTGACCGCAGGCATGGTGCCCAAGATGGAGGCGTGCCTGCGGGCCGTGCAGGGCGGCGTGCCGCGTGCCACGGTGATCGACGGGCGCCAGCCGCACTCCGTGCTGCTGGAGGTCTTCACCACCCGCGGCAACGGCACGATGGTCGTCCCTGCGCGCACGTCGGCCGACCAGTCCGGAACCACCCCGAGCAAGGAGGCCTCCGCGTGAGCGACACCCTGCAGGCCGTGAGCGGCGGCGCGCTCGCCGACGCCTCGAACGCCGCCTGGACCGAGCGCTACACCCACGCCGTGATGGACACCTTCGGCCCGCCGCAGCGCGTGCTGGTGCGCGGCGAGGGCGCGTACGTGTGGGACGCGGACGGCCGCCGGTACCTCGACCTGCTCGCCGGGATCGCGGTCAACGCCCTCGGCCACGCGCACCCCACCCTCACGGCGGCGATCAGCGCGCAGCTGGGCACGCTCGGACACGTGTCGAACTTCTTCGCCACGCCCACGCAGATCGGGCTGGCCGAGCGGCTGCTGCACCTCGCGGGCGCCCCGGCCGGCTCGCGGGTGTTCTTCACCAACTCGGGCACCGAGGCCGTCGAGGCGGCGTTCAAGATGGCGCGCCGCAACCGCGGCGAGGACGGGTCCCGCACGCGGGTCCTCGCCCTCGAGGGCGGCTTCCACGGACGGTCGATGGGCGCGCTCGCGCTCACGGCGAAGGCCGCGTACCGCGAGCCGTTCGAGCCGCTGCCCGGCGGCGTCGAGCACGTCCCCTTCGGCGACACGGCCGCGCTCGAGGAGGCGTTCTCCCCGGCCGCGGTCGCGGAGCGCGGCGGCGTCGCGGCCCTCGTCCTCGAGCCGCTCCAGGGCGAGGCCGGCGTCCGGGCCCTGCCCCCGGGCTACCTGGCGCACGCCCGCCGCCTCACCACCGAGGCGGGCGCGCTGCTCGTGCTCGACGAGGTGCAGACCGGCGTCGGCCGCACCGGCTCGTGGTTCGCGTTCCAGCAGCCCGAGGTCGGCGGCGGCGTCGTGCCCGACGTCGTCACCGTGGCCAAGGGGCTCGGCGGCGGCTTCCCGGTCGGCGCGGCGATCGCCTTCGGCGAGAACGCGGCGACCCTGCTGGGCCGCGGGCAGCACGGCACCACGTTCGGCGGGAACCCCGTCGCGGCGGCCGCGGGCCTCGCGACGCTGGGCGTGATCGAGCGCGACGGGCTGCTGGAGAACGTCCGCCGCGTGGGCGACCTCCTGCGCACCGGGATCGAGGCCGCCGGCAACCCGCTCGTCGCGGGCGTGCGGGGCCGCGGCCTCCTGCTCGCGGTGCAGCTCACCCGGCCCGTCGCGGCCGAGGTCGCCGCCGCGGCGCTCGAGGCCGGGTTCGTCGTGAACGCCGTCGCACCCGACGCGATCCGCCTCGCCCCGCCGCTCGTCCTGACCGCCGACCAGGCGCGCGACGCCGCCGGCTTCTTCGCGGCCGTCACCGTCCCCGACACCTCCGAGAGCGAGCACTGATGCCCCGCCACTTCCTGCGTGACGACGACCTCACCCCCGAGGAGCAGCGGGAGGTGCTCGAGCTCGGCATGGCGTTCCGCGAGGACCGGTTCGTGCGCGCCCCGCTGGCCGGGCCGCAGGGCGTCGCCGTCCTCTTCGACAAGCCGACGCTGCGCACCCAGGTGTCCTTCTCCACGGGCGTCGCGGAGCTGGGCGGGTTCCCCGTGATCGTCGACGGCCGCCTCGCCCAGGTGGGCGTGCGGGAGTCGGTCGCGGACGTCACCCGGGTGCTGGACCGCCAGGTGTCCGCCATCGTGTGGCGCACCTTCGGGCAGGACCGCATCGAGGAGATGGCGGCCGTGTCCCGGGTGCCGGTGGTGAACGCCCTCACGGACGGCTTCCACCCGTGCCAGATCCTGGCCGACCTGCTCACGGTCGCGCAGCACCGGGGCGGGATCGGTGCGCTCGCCGGCCAGCGCCTCGCCTACGTCGGCGACGCCGCGAACAACATGGCGGCGTCCTACCTGCTCGGCGGCGTCACCGCCGGCCTGCACGTCGCCGTCGCCGGCCCCGAGGGCTACCTCCCGCCCGAGGACGTCGTCGCCCGCGCCCGCGAGATCGCTGCCACGACGGGCGGCTCCGTCACCGTGACCACCGACGTGCGCGCCGCGGTGGCCGGGGCCGACGTCGTCGCCGCGGACACCTGGGTGTCGATGGGCGACGAGGAGGAGGCGGCCGACCGGCTCGCCGACCTCGCCGGGTACGGCGTCGACGACGCCCTCATGGCCGGCGCGGCCGACGACGCGATCTTCCTGCACTGCCTGCCCGCCTACCGCGGCAAGGAGGTCGCCGCGTCGGTGATCGACGGGCCCGCGTCGGTCGTGTGGGACGAGGCGGAGAACCGCCTGCACGCGCAGAAGGCGCTGCTGACCTGGCTGCTGGAGCACCGGTGAGCGCCCCGGACGGCGCCTCGTCGTCGGGCCAGGTCGCCACGGGGCCGGCGACGAAGGCCGCGCGCCACGCGCGGATCGTCGAGATCGTGCGCCGCACGCCGATCCACTCGCAGGCCGAGCTGGCCCGCGAGCTCGCCGACGCGGGCGTCAGCGTCACCCAGGGCACGCTGTCGCGCGACCTCATCGAGCTGCGCGCCGAGAAGGTGCGCAACGCGGCGGGCTCGCTCGTCTACGCGGTGCCCGGCGAGGGCGGCGACCGCAGCGTCCAGGCGGCCGGCGAGGGGGAGAGCGAGGTCGGCTACGTCGCCGCGCGGCTCGCCCGGCTGTGCAACGACCTGCTCGTGTCGGCGGAGGCGTCCGGGAACCTCGTGGTGCTGCGCACCCCGCCCGGCGCCGCGAACTACCTGGCGTCGGCGATCGACCACTCCGTGTTCCCGGGCGTCCTCGGCTCCATCGCCGGCGACGACACGATCCTCGTGATCGCCCGCGACCCCCTCGGCGGCGACGAGGTCGCACGCCGCTTCCTCGAGCTCACCGGGCCTTGAGCCCACCGTGCCCTGAACCCACGCCCCCGGGGGCTCGTGCCCGCGGGGAGACCCCTGCCAGACTTGACCTGACCCCACGCCAGAAAGAGAACTGTGATGACTGATCGCGTCGTGCTCGCCTACTCGGGCGGCCTGGACACCTCCGTGGCCATCGGCTGGATCGCCGAGGCCACCGGGGCCGAGGTCGTGGCCGTGGCCGTCGACGTCGGCCAGGGCGGCGAGGACATGAACGTCATCCGCAAGCGCGCCCTCGACTGCGGCGCCGTCGAGGCGTACGTCGCGGACGCCCGCGACGAGTTCGCGGCGGAGTACTGCATGCCCGCGCTCAAGGCGAACGGGATGTACCTGGACCGCTACCCGCTGGTCTCGGCGATCTCCCGCCCGGTGATCGTCAAGCACCTCGTGCGCGCCGCCCGCCAGTTCGGCGCGACGACGGTCGCGCACGGCTGCACCGGCAAGGGCAACGACCAGGTCCGCTTCGAGGTCGCGACGACCTCGCTCGCCCCCGACCTGAAGTCCATCGCCCCGGTGCGCGACCTCGCCCTGACCCGCGAGAAGGCCATCGACTACGCCGAGCGTCACGACCTGCCGATCGCGACCACGAAGAAGAACCCGTTCTCGATCGACCAGAACGTGTGGGGCCGCGCCGTGGAGACCGGCTTCCTCGAGGACATCTGGAACGAGCCCACCAAGGACGTCTACTCCTACACCGACGACCCGACGTTCCCGCCGGTCGCCGACGAGGTCGTCATCACCTTCGACCAGGGCGTGCCCGTCGCGCTGGACGGCGTGGCCGTGACGCCGCTGCAGGCCATCCAGGAGATGAACCGCCGCGCCGGCGCGCAGGGCGTGGGCCGCATCGACATCGTCGAGGACCGCCTGGTGGGCATCAAGTCCCGCGAGATCTACGAGGCGCCCGGCGCCATCGCGCTCATCGCCGCGCACCAGGAGCTGGAGAACGTCACGCTCGAGCGCGAGCAGGCCCGCTTCAAGCGCCAGGTCGAGCAGCGCTGGTCCGAGCTGGTCTACGACGGCATGTGGTTCTCCCCGCTGAAGAAGAACCTCGACACCTTCGTCGACGAGACCCAGAAGTACGTCTCCGGCGAGATCCGCATGGTGCTGCACGGCGGCCGGGCCACCGTCACGGGCCGCCGCTCGGAGTCGAGCCTGTACGACTTCAACCTCGCCACGTACGACGAGGGCGACTCGTTCGACCAGTCGCACGCCCGGGGCTTCATCGAGATCTACGGCCTCGCCGCCAAGCAGGCCGCGGCCCGCGACGAGAAGTTCGGCAACGGCGTGGACTTCGGCACCGGGGAGTTCTGACGTGGGGTCCGAGGTCACGCCCGGCGGTCCCGACGGGACCGTGAGCCGGCAGTCCGACAACGTGTCCCTGTGGGGCGGCCGGTTCGCCGGCGGCCCGTCGCCGGAGCTGCAGGCGCTGTCGCAGTCCACGCACTTCGACTGGGTGCTCGCCCCGTACGACATCCGCGGGTCGCGGGCGCACGCCCGCGTGCTGCACGCCGCGGGCCTGCTCACCGACGACGAGCTGGCGGGCATGCTCGAGGCGCTGGACGTCCTGCTCGCCGACGTCCAGTCCGGGGCGTTCCTGCCCGTGCTCGGCGACGAGGACGTGCACACGGCCCTGGAACGCGGCCTCATCGAGCGCGCCGGCCCCGAGCTCGGCGGCAAGCTGCGCGCCGGCCGGTCGCGCAACGACCAGATCGCCACGCTCGTGCGGCTCTACCTGCGCGACCAGGCGAAGACGGTCGTGGGCCAGGTGCTCGACGTCGTGGACGCGCTCGTCGGGCAGGCGCAGGCGGCGGGCGACGCCGTCATGCCCGGGCGCACCCACCTGCAGCACGCCCAGCCGGTCCTCGTGGCGCACCAGCTCCTCGCGCACGCGTGGCCCCTGCTGCGCGACGTCGACCGCATCCTCGACTGGGACGTGCGCGCGGCGCGCTCGCCGTACGGCTCGGGGGCGCTCGCGGGCTCGTCGCTCGGGCTGGACCCGGCCGCGGTGGCGGCCGAGCTCGGCTTCGACGGCCCGGTGGAGAACTCCATCGACGGCACCGCGGCGCGCGACGTCGTGGCGGAGTTCGCGTTCGTCGCGGCGATGGTCGGCATCGACCTGTCGCGGCTGAGCGAGGAGATCATCCTCTGGAACACGAAGGAGTTCGGCTTCGTGCGGCTGGACGACTCGTGGTCGACGGGGTCGAGCATCATGCCGCAGAAGAAGAACCCGGACATCGCCGAGCTCGCCCGCGGCAAGGCGGGGCGACTCGTCGGCGACCTCACCGGCCTGCTCACCACGCTCAAGGGCCTGCCGCTGGCGTACAACCGGGACCTCCAGGAGGACAAGGAGCCGGTGTTCGACCAGGTCGCGACGCTCACGGTGCTGCTGCCCGCGTTCGCCGGCATGGTGCGCACCCTGACGTTCGACACCGACCGGATGGCCGAGCTCGCGCCGCAGGGCTTCTCGCTGGCCACGGACGTCGCCGAGTGGCTGGTCCGCTCGGGGGTGCCGTTCCGCGTCGCGCACGAGGTCGCGGGCGCCTGCGTGCGCGTCTGCGAGGAGCGCGGCATCGAGCTGTGGGACCTGTCGGACGCCGACCTCGCGGCGATCTCGGAGCACCTGACGCCGGGTGTGCGCGACGTGCTGAGCGTCGAGGGCTCGGTGGCGTCGCGCGACGGCGTCGGCGGCACGGCCCCGGTGCGCGTCGCCGAGCAGCTCGAGGAGGCCGCGGGCCGCTCCGCGGAGTTCCGCTCCTGGGCGGAGGGCTGAGCCACACCGCACGGCGACGGCCGCGCCTCCCCACGGGGGGCGCGGCCGTCGGCGTCCGCGGCGACCGCCGGCAGGCAGAATGGCCGACGTGACGACGACGGACCCGGCGAAGGGGGAGCGGGCGTGACCGTGCCCCAGGGAGTGCTGGACCGCCTGGTGGCGCGCGTGCGCGCGGCAGCGCCGCGGCTGCCGGCGGCGGGCCCGGACGGGACGGCGGCCGACCGGCCGGCCGGCGGGACGCGGCTCGTGGTCGTGGACGGCCCGGCGGGCTCGGGCAAGTCCACGCTGGCCGCCCAGCTCGCGGAGGCGCTGCCCGCGCAGGTGGTCCACATGGACGACCTCTACGACGGCTGGTCGGGGCTGGCCGCGGGCGTCGAGCGGCTGCACGAGCAGGTCCTCGCGCCGCTCGCCCGCGGCGAGGACGGTCGCTACGAGCGCTACGACTGGGGCACCGGTCGGTACGCCGAGTGGCACGACGTCCCCCGCGCCGAGTACCTCGTCGTGGAGGGCTGCGGCGCCGGCGACCCGCGGGTCGACGACCTCTGCGCCCTGCTGGTCTGGGTCGAGACCGACGACGCGCTCCGGCTCACGCGCGGCCTGGCGCGCGACGGCGAGGACGCGCGCGGGCACTGGAAGGCCTGGATGGCGGCCGAGAACGCGCTCTACGCGGCGCACCGGACCGCGCGCCGGGCGGACGTGCGCCTGGACGGCTGGGGGCGGGTCACGTGGCCCGCGCACGGGATCTGACCGTGCGGGGCGAGCGGGACGTCGCCCCCGCGCCCGGGGCCGCCGTCGTGCGGGACCGCGCGTGGTTCGAGCGCGACGTGCACGTCGTGGCGCGGGACCTGCTCGGCGCGCTCCTCACCCGCCGCACCTCCGACGGCGCCGTCACCCTGCGGATCACCGAGGTCGAGGCGTACGCGGGCCCGGCCGACCCGGGCTCGCACGCGTTCCGCGGGGAG
Organism: Isoptericola sp. NPDC057653; assembly: GCF_042799955.1. Classification (NCBI taxonomy): domain Bacteria; kingdom Bacillati; phylum Actinomycetota; class Actinomycetes; order Micrococcales; family Promicromonosporaceae; genus Isoptericola; species Isoptericola sp. NPDC057653. The sequence goes on from NZ_JBHVHP010000001.1 coordinate 2,475,627, forward strand.
ACGGCGCGCAACCGCACGATGTTCGGCGAGGCCGGGCGGGTCTACGTGTACCGGCACCTGGGGCTGCACCACTGCATGAACGTCGTGTGCAGCCCGCCGGGCGAGGCGTCGGCCGTGCTGCTGCGGGCCGGCGAGGTGGTCGAGGGCGCGGACCTGGCGCGCGAGCGTCGCGCGGCCGCGGGCGTGACCCGTGCGGACCTGGACCTGGCCCGCGGCCCGGCGCGACTCACGGTGGCGCTCGCGGTCACGCGCGACGACGACGGGCGGGACCTGACCGACCCCGCGGGCGACCTCGTCCTGCGCGTGCCCGTGACGGCCGACCGGGGTGACGCCGAGGTCGCCGCCGGTCCGCGGGTGGGCGTGAGCGGCGACGGGGGCCGCGCGGACCTGTTCCCGTGGCGGGTCTGGCTGGCCGGCGAGCCCACGGTCTCGCCGTACCGCGCCGCGGGACCGCGGCGCCGGTCGCGGTAGCGGTCGGGCACACTAGGAGGGCGACCCGGCCGGGTCGCGACCCCCTTTTCCCGAGGAGCACACGGTGACCGACGTTCTCGACGAGCTGCACTGGCGAGGCCTGGTGGCGCAGTCCACCGACGAGGCCGCGCTGCGTTCTGCGCTGGCCGAGGGCCCCGTCACCTATTACGCGGGCTTCGACCCGACGGCGCAGAGCCTGCACGTCGGGCACATGGTCCAGCTGCTGAACATGCGCCGCCTGCAGCTCGCGGGGCACCGGCCCCTCGCGCTGGTGGGCGGCGCCACGGGGCTGATCGGCGACCCGCGACCCACCACGGAGCGCTCGATGCAGTCGCGCGACGTCGTGGCCGGCTGGGTGGACCGCATCCGCGCGCAGATCGAGCCGTTCCTCGACTTCGAGGGCCCGGCCGCGGCCCGGATGGTGAACAACCTCGACTGGACCGGCTCGATGTCGGCGATCGACTTCCTGCGCGACGTCGGCAAGCACTTCCGCGTGGGCACCATGCTGTCCAAGGACATCGTGGCGCGGCGCCTGCGCTCGGACGAGGGCATCAGCTTCACCGAGTTCAGCTACCAGGTGCTGCAGGGCATGGACTACCGGGAGCTGTACGAGCGGGACGGCTGCACCCTGCAGCTCGGCGGCAACGACCAGTGGGGCAACCTGCTGTCCGGCGTCGAGCTGATCCGCAAGGCGCACGGCGCGTCCGTGCACGCCCTCACCTCGCCGCTCATCACCAAGGCGGACGGCACCAAGATGGGCAAGTCCGAGGGCGGGGCCGTGTGGCTCGACCCGGAGCTGACGAGCCCGTACGCCTTCTACCAGTTCTGGCTCAACACGGCGGACGCGGACGTCGTCAAGTACCTCAAGGTGTTCACCTTCCGCTCGCGCGAGGAGATCGAGGCGCTCGAGGGAGAGGTGGCCGAGCGGCCCTTCGCCCGCGAGGCGCAGCGCACCCTGGCCGGCGACCTCACGACGCTCGTGCACGGGCAGGGCGCCACCGACGCGGTGATCTCGGCGAGCCAGGCGCTCTTCGGCCGCGGAGAGCTCCGGGGCCTGGACGCCGGCACGCTCGGCGCCGCGGTGGCCGAGCTGCCGCGGACGACGGCGAAGGCGGGCGACCTCGTGGTCGACGCGCTCGTCGGGTCGGGCCTCGTCGCGTCGAAGGCAGCCGCGCGCCGGGCCATCGGTGAGGGCGGCGCCTACGTGAACAACGCGAAGGTCGCGTCCGAGGACGCCGCGCTCGCACCCGAGGACCTGCTGCACGGCCGGTACGCGGTGCTGCGTCGGGGCAAGCGGACCCTCGCGGTGGCCGTGGCGGAGTGACGGGCCGGCGCGGAGCGCCGTGACCGGGGCCCGGAGGGGAGCGCACGTGCTCCTGTCCGGGCCCTCGGTCGTTCCGCTGGTCGCCCCGCACGGTCGCACCGCGGACATTCGTGCAGGTCAGAGCGCGATTTGGCACCTCCCCGGAACTGTGTGTAATGTTCTGGTCGTTCGCCCGACAGGGAGAACGGACACCGAGGAGACAGCCGAGAGGCTGGGTACCGGTGGCCGGCCCGGGGCGGACAACCCGAATCCTTCTTCACGAGGACGCCGAGTGCGCCCTCGTTCGGGAACGGGTCGTTCGAACCAGCACTTCAAGGCTTCGGCCGGAAGTTGACGGGGCAGGACGAACCGAGTAAGGTTGAGGGGTTGCCCCGGCGGGGTCGGAATCGAAGGGTTCTGGTCTTGTGGGTGTGCGTCGGTTGTTTGAGAACTCAACAGTGTGTTTGATAGTCA